>CBFICR010000007.1:0-73186 GCA_965661105.1 Pseudohongiellaceae bacterium
TCCAGCTTCCTCTGGACTGGTATGATGGTCCATTATGCTTCGCCAGTACTCTGATTCGGAATAAAGTTTAGCTGGAATAGACATCACTTCATGAACTAAAACATCCGCGCCTTGTGAAAATTTTATTAAATTTTGACTTAATCGTGTATCGCCAGAAATAACAACCGAGCTGCCTTGATAATCAATGCGATAGCCAAAAGAGGGTTTTATCAATTCCCCATGATCAACATCAAAAACCGTAACTCGAACGCCATCTTCTTGATAAATTAAACTTTCCGATACTTCATATGCATTAACTGCTATACCTGATAGTGGAAAGTTTTCATCTGCCACCCTTATATCAATATCTGCCTGGTGCGCTTGCCTGAGCTTCTCCATCATATTTTTGGTCCCTACTGGCCCATATATTTCCATCGCTTCTGTTCGACCAAACAACCAGCCTGTCAACCAAAGATCTGATAAACCATTAACGTGATCAGAGTGAAGATGTGTTAAAAAATATGCGTCAACTTCACCCGGGAATAACCCAAGTTGAGCAAGTCGTATAGTGGCACCACGACCAGTATCAAAGACCAACTTATGATCTCCCGCCTCTACCAATGTGCTGGCTCCAAAACGCTCAACACTCATCATAGGAGTACCTGTACCCAGTAAGGTAACTGTAAATTTCTCAGTGTTATTGCCATCCTGGGCAAAACTTTTTGTTACTGTAAATAACATCAAAAGCAATACCAGCTTCTCAATTAATAACGACTTTTTCTTCATATTAAATTCCTGATTTCATTGAATATTTTAGGCCTCATATAAAAAGAAAAGCCTGATTATTGTTCTTTCTTATTAGATAAACGGCCACTAATAAACACAACAAAAGGGACACAATAAGTTAAAATTGCGGACAGCACTCGTATTGGTGCATCTCCAAAAATAGCATCGTATTGATTTATAAATAACAATATTGTTCCCACTAATGCAGCGACAAAAAGTGCAGTTTTTATCATTTTCTTGTCTATAAGCTTTCTATCCATACTACTGTTCATTTGCCGGATATTTTCCAAGAGTCAGGAAAAGTACTATAGATAACAACAGCATTCCCACAGACCATGTAAGAATTGTTGTATATCCCTGGAATGCTTGTGCACTCGCTCCAAATATGGGTGGCGCAATACCAGCACCAACCGTAAAGAAGGCAATGATAAGTCCAAATATTGCCGGATAGTGTGCCGGCCCAAAATATTTACTAGTCAAATAGGCAAGTAAATCCAACTCGGCACCTGCCGCAAGCCCAACCATAATCGCAATTATAATTCCCGTGGTAAAAGTCACTTCTGTATTTACTAAAAGCAACAAACCCAGCATTGGAAGAATGAAAAAACAGGCTGCAACACCAGGCGCCCAAAAACGATCAACCAGGGCACCGACCAGAAGCCGGCCGACAATAACAGTAAAACCCAGCACGGCAGCTATAATCGCAATAGCGCTACGCTCAAAACCTTTTTCACTCAAAATGGGTTCAAAGTTCGATAACAAACCTGCAACCACAATCACCGTCACAAATAGAACAGCACCTAAAATCCAGAATCGCATAGTGCGCATAGCCTCAGCTGGCTCCATACCCCAGGCTGGCTCTTTGCCTAATACAGTAAGACTATCTCCCGCTAAAGCAGCTTCAGGTTTTTCTTTAAATAGTATAAAAACTACAGGAAGTGAAAGTAATAACGCTCCTATACCAATTCCTCGATAAGCTGCTCGCCACCCATAATTAGAAATAAGAAACTCAACGATCGGTGGCAGTAAAAACGCTCCCAAACCCGTTCCTGCCATTGTAATTCCTATTGCCTTGCCTCGATGTTTTGAAAACCAGTTATTGAGAACTCCTGTCCAAATGACGGGCAAAGATCCTGCACCCATTACTGCTAATAATGCCCAGCTAAGATACCAAACCAATAATGACCCATTATTAAAGGAGAGGAGTACATAACCAAAGGAATGGCCTGTAATTCCTATTATCCCCAAGGTACGAAGGCCTACTTTCTGAGCAATAGAACCAATAAACGGACCTGTGAGAAGACCTGAACACATCAATACGGTATAACTGAGAAAAAATTGTGAAGCACTCCAGCCAAATTCATTTGTTACCGGGCCGACAAAAAAACTCTGTGAATAATTTGTAAGTGTGAATATTCCACACATAGTTCCAATTGTCGCTGCAACTAATGTGCCCCACCCTTCCTTAAATTCATTCATAATATATTCACCTTATTGCTGACAATAAAACCCAATAATTAACACTGAAATATTTTGGGAAAATATTTTAGAGGCGAACTATTTTCAGTTTGGTTTTAAGATCGGTACGACAAAAAGCATGTAAAAAACATGTTTGTTCTGATATATCCAGCATTTCCTGAGCCATGTCATCTGACTCACCGGTCTGCAAATAAACGTGCGTTTCTACCGGATCAGCTTCCCCAGCTTTCCCTGTAGCACCTGATGCACCACCTAGTGAGAAATGCGTATCCTGAACGATTCTATATTCTGGCAAATCCAGCTTTAGCATTGAAACAAAGCGTCCAAATTGGGTCATAAAACAAAAACCAATACCAGCTGATATATATGTATTAGCATCTGGAGCCCGTCCCTGGCCTCCATTTACAGGGGACTCTTCCGACAAAAACCGGAATGAAGTACCGTAGGGGGAATATTGCATTTGTTGAATTTCTTTTATTCCATCTTCTCGAAGCACAGCAACTGCGCCAATATTTAATCTACGATTTTGTTCATCAGATAATGAAGAACCACCAGCAACCGTGCCTCGCACAACATTTTTTTTTGGTGTTGGGCCCACAGCTTCTACTAATTTTGCGTGAATACCCTGAACTTTTGCTTTACTAAAATGATCACCAGGATCTGAATACAGCGGAGCTTCAAGTTCAGCAACTTTTGCAGTTGCTATTTCTTTACCGTTCTTTCCGAGTTTAAACAAGCTTTCAAGTTGACCACGCATCAGTCCATTTAACGGCGAAGCATGAATGGCATTCATTAGAAATTTCCGAAGATCAGGTTCATTCAGGTCGCAGTCAATTTCAACCTGAAGCTCTACCGGTTCAGCTCCACCCACCATAGTCCGCTTGGGCATTGAACCCTTCATGGTGTAATAGTTATCCTGAATCAACTTCAGCTTTCGTATTTCGAGACCTTGAATTTTTGCCAGGGCGAGAATTTCATTCATGTAGCTGGCGATCATTCCGGTAGTTAAGAAAGCCAAGGGACATGGTGCAGCATCATGACCATTGAGATATGGACCTTCATCGGAAACCAGACGCCAGGTTTGTCCTGTGCGTGCAGATCTCACAATGGCCTCTTTTTGAAAACCTGACAAAGAACGTACCCAGGTACGAAGTGCATCACCTTTGCGTAAAGCTGGTGCACTAATTCCTACTTCATCAGCATTATTCAGCAAGAAAAATGGCGGCAGGCCACTTGTCTGAATAATGTTTTCACCTGTATTTTTCATTTCACCCTCTAATTTTGACCAATAATGTGGCCGCTATAATTTTTAACTTAAGAATAAATATTGCTACCAAAAAGCAGTTTTCCTGCGAAAGATTTTTTAAGCCTTTAAAGTAACCCATTTCAACTCTGTAAATGATTCCAGATCTGCTTCAGTACCTTCCCGGCCAAATCCGCTATCGCCAAGGCCGCCAAATGGAACATGAGCTTCATCGCTTATTGATGGGCCATTAATGTGTACCATTCCTGATTGAATTTGTTGTGCGTATTCGATTGCGCTCTTCAAATTGCTTGTATAAATAGCTGAGCTCAACCCATAAACAGAATCGTTGGCTTTTAACATGGCATCCTCAAATCCATCAACTAGATAAACACTAACAACAGGGCCAAACGTCTCCTGCTTACAAACATCCATCTCTTCAGACACATTAAGCAATATTGTAGGAGCACACCTATTACCATCCCAGGTTCCTCCGGTAGCAATATCAGCGCCTTTTGCTCGTGCATCTTCAATGTGGCCCCTGATTCGTTCACGCTGCTTTTCACTTATGATAGGACCAATAATAGTATCCGGATGACGGAGATCTCCCATTCCCAAATTGCTAACGATTTCTGTAAATATCTTTATGAATTTTGGATAGATTCCCTTCTCCACATAGATTCTGCTTGATCCTACGCATGCTTGCCCTTGATGCATAAATATCCCGCGAACAGCACCTTGAACAGCTTCCTGCAAATCAGCATCGTCCATTATTACTAAAGGGCTCTTGCCACCTAGCTCAAGAGTGACATGCTTGTTTTCTATGGCACAAAGCTTTTGTATATGCTTACCAATCACTGTTGAGCCCGTAAAAGTTACTGTTTTAACTTTTGGATGGCAGGTTAAGTCATCACCAATTTTATAACCGCTACCTGTAATCACATTTAGTGAACCAGGTGGAAATCCAGCATCTGCTATAAGCTCGGCGAATTTCAAAGACAATACCGGGTGGACACCTGAGGGCATCAAGACAACCGTACTACCAGTCGCCAACGCATTGGCACATAAGCGCGCCGCTTTGATCAAAGGCACATTAAATGGAGTGATAACGGCAACTACTCCTCGTGGATAACGCCATGTCATGCTTAGACGCCCGGGATAATCCGTAGGAAGGGTCTTTCCGCTCATCTGGCGCACTATACCTACTGACCCACGAATAAAAGAGATAGCTTTATTGGTCTCAAATTCAGCCTTTCTACGCGACGATCCTCCTTCGTCAATTAGTAAATCGATAAACTGCTCATACCTTTCTTCCAGAAGTTCAGCCGCTTTACAAAGCCAGGCCTCGCGTTCATTAGTGCTGCTATTACAATATGTTTGAAAACATTTATCTGCAGAATTAACAGCGTTATCCACATCTTCCTTGGTACCGAACGCCACCTGCGCGAATAGACTGTCATCTAACGGATTTAGTGAATCCATCAGAGCACCATCCGAAGCCGATACGTATTCATTATCAATCCAGTGCCCATATTGCTTTTCATTATTCATATATTTTCCTTTTCTACTACTGTTTCCTACTCAGTAATTTAATGCACCACCATCTACATTCACGCATTGGCCCGTAACAAAGTCACTGTCTTCACTGGATAAAAAATAAATGGCACCTAACAGATCGTCCGGGAGCATTGACCTTTTTATAATACGCGCCTGTAATGTCGGGTTAGTGATCTTGCTCATCTGCTCATGTTGCTTTACTCCCTCACTTTCGGTCAGTCCAACAATGATGCAATTAACATGAATACTATCGGCACCTAATTCGGCTGCTAATGAGCGTGTTTGGCCGACTATTGCTCCTTTAGAAGAAACATAATGACAAAACATTGGGGCACCACGCAGAAAAGTTCCTGAAGAAATATTTATTATCTTGCCGCGCCCGTTTTTTCTCATGCTTGGAACAATAGCTTTGGCGCACTGAAAGGGACCTCGGACATTGACTCTCATGACCGCATCCCATTCATCTTCGCTAATTTCAGTAAATGGTTTTAATTTAAGAGTAGTAAATACAGCAGCGTTATTAATAAGAATTTCGACAGGCCCAAATGCTTCTTCTGCTTCTTTCACCAATGCTGCAAGGGAATCATTATCTGTCACATCAGTACGACAACCTATTGCGCTGCCACCAGCTGCCTTGATTTGTTCCACAACTTTACTGGTATCTGCAATATCAGAAACGACAACTTTCGCCCCTTCAGAAGCCATTCCTAAAGCATAAGCTGCCCCTATACCTTGTGCCGCCCCAGTGATGACTACTACTTTTCCTTCAAGTCTGTTCATTTATAAACTCCTATAACATTGTTAAACGACAATTAAGCAGCTCCTATAATGCGCTGTACTTCCGGCCAACTCCGGGAGCCGAAAGTCTTCAGGTCGTTAGTAAGGTCTTCTGGGCACCAGTCTAAAATCGCTGCCTTAAATGAAGGAACCTCTTGAATTCTTTCCCACCAATCTGCAAGGTAAGGTAATCGACCTTCCCACCAATCATCCATACCCATCATGGCGACCCGGTTAACATAAGGGGTTAAGGATATGTCCGCCAAACCAAATTCGTCATTCACTAGCCATTCGGTTTTTTTCAAATCCTCATTCATTTGCTTTAAGTATTTATCGTAAAGTCTGACTTTGTCCGCAGCACCTGGCGCTTCAAATCCGGACTTCACTATCTGCTTCTTGTAACCTGCCCAATCAACAGTCACAGAATGATCTGGCGTATTTGCCAGAAATTCTTCTAGTTCTTTTTCACTTAAGTTTTTTCTCACAATATGACGATGCGCACTGGCAAAGGTTAAAACACCACAAGCGGGGTGAAGCAACTCATCGAGCGCCTTGGTCCAGTAACGGGTTTTAACGTATTCAATTGGATTTTCAGGTGTCAGTTTTTTTTCAGGAAACGCTAGATCGAGATACTCCATAATGACAGTTGATTCATTAATGATATTGCCGTCATGCACAAGGCTAGGTACTACTGACTTGGGATTAATCTTTACGTAATCCGGATCGAACTGCTCGCCTTTAAGAATATCTATATAGTGCGCTTTAAATTCCAGATCCTTGATCACCATTGCCCATCGGACTTTGGCGGCACATACTGAAGATCCATGATGATATAATTCAAGCATTATTATTTACCTTGCTACTGATTTCTAAAAAACAGGACACCATTCCAGCACGCCCTTCTTGAAACTTTCTCTCTCCGCAATACGGTTTGCCCATGCCTCTACTGCTGGGAAACGGCTAAAGTCATAACCAGCTCCGGCTAATGTGAAGTGAACAGGCACCCAGGTAATATCAGCGAGTGTAAACTTTTCACCAACCAACCACTGATGATTTTTTAGAATGGAGTCAGCTTTTGCGAAGAATTCATCCAATATTTTCTCTGCCACCTTGGCTTCATCCGGAGAAAACCCTTCGCTACTTTTTTTATGGAATTTGAGCAGTTCATTGTTTTTTTGAAGCTTTTCATAATTGCGCTTCTCTTCTTCAGAGTGCTTCATTTTTCCCTGCATCTTGTGATAGTAGATATAGGTCTTTACACCTTTTACATGGATTTCTATCGCCGATCTCATCCACCAGTACATCCTTTCTAACTCCTCCTCTGACTCAGGACGTAAAGGCGGCTCAGGAAACTTCTGATCGATATAATCAATAATGTCATCAGACTCAATAATCACCACACCATCGTCCACCAAGGTAGGTACTACTCCTGTGGGGTTAATACCGAAATATTCTGGAGTAATGTTCTCTTTTTTTGTGATATCCAGATGATGACTTGTCCACGGCAAACTTTTTTCTTCCAGAGTAATGCGTACGCGCATCGCACAATTGGAAATAAATGAGTGATATAAATGTAAACCTTTGAACCCGAGAACTTCTTTATTGCTTGGAATTATTTTTCCCATTACGACACCTACAAAAGTAAAAATTTATACATATTGATCGCGGCAACGCTGCAAACATTTTTTGAAAAAACCGAATTTTTAGTGAAGCCTTTTTGGCCTAAATCATATTTTTATAGATCGACCGAAGTGCCCATGCGCCAATATAGTCAATGGAATACACTATAATTAATTATAAATATAATGATAATATGGAAAAAAATGCCTTGTTTGATCACTAAAAGGAAACAATGGGTCAATGAACGAACTTGAATGCATTCGAACCTTTGTCAAAGTTGCTGAAGTCGGAAGCTTTACTGAAGCCGCACGACAAATGGATTCCGCGAAGTCGGCGGTCACAAAACGCATTAATCAACTTGAGGATCACCTTGAGTTACAGCTATTTCAACGATCCACACGAAGACTATCAATAACAGAAGGTGGCACTGCTTTTTACCAACGCTGCATACAAATTCTTGCAGACCTTGAGCAGGCCAAATCTGATGTAAGCAAGGTCGAATGGAGCCTGGGCGGGACTTTTAGAGTGAGCTGTGTTTCTTCATTTATTCAAGCTTATCTTGCAAACGACCTTTGCGATTTTCAGCTGCAACATCCCGAATTAAAAATCGACCTTCGACAACAAGACCGCTATTGCGACCCTGTGCAGGAAGGATATGATCTAAGCATCCAGCCTACATCGCCCCATAGTGACATTCTGGAAGAGGTTGAAATATTACAGCTTAAAAGGCTTATTGTTGCTTCACCAGCTTACATAGAAAAATGGGGAATGCCTGAAAATCCAGAAGACTTAATAAATCATCGCTTGGCACACAATAATCATATTCAACCAGAGTTCAGTATGAATTTTGAACGCAATGATAAATTTCATTCAGTATCATTTCAGCCCAGCATGTTAACCAATACAATTTTATTGCTCAAAGCCGCAGTAATGAAGGGAGATAGTCTGGCGATGATGCCTGTATTCTTCATCGAAAAAGAAATTATTTCACGGGACTTTATTCCGGTTTTAACTGATTACAGAATCAAAACAACCCAGTTATGCGCTTACTACAGGAAATCTTCTTTTGTGCCGATGAAAGCACTCATATTTTTAAACATGCTGAAGCAAAAATATGGGAGCTACCCGCCCTGGGAGGAAAGAATACTGGAAAGCAAACCTGAGATATCGTATGCATTGGGCTTTGATTAAACAAAGGGGATTTTTTCAAGGGCATAAATATCAGAAAATTTTTATTATTTATATGTTATTTAACTAGCCTTGTGTCGATACTTTTAATGCTCCCCCTATTTAATAGCTTATATCAATACTTGTTTTTCTGACTAATCCTATAAATCTGCACTGAATACTGAGAAGTTGTTGTTATGCATGAAACCTCCGCCCTGGTACATGTTGTCAGCGGCATAATTATTCTGCTGTTAATTGCTGCGGCCATATCCGCCGTAGGGAAAAAAGTTCGCGTGCCTTTTACTGTCATGCTGGTTATTGTCGGCGCCGCCATTGCTATGGCAGAAAACAGCATACCGATTCTGAACATTTTGCATAATCTGAGTCTTTCCCCAGACATTATTCTTTATATTTTCCTACCTACACTTATATTTGAATCGGCATTCAACATGAATGCCAGGCAACTCTGGCACAACATAGTGCCAGTGCTGACTCTGGCCGTTCCGGGCTTGCTGTTATCTACCGGCATCATCGGGGCTATTGTCAGTCTGGCCACAGGCATACCCCTTACCGCCGCCCTCCTGCTGGGTGCTATTCTCAGCGCCACCGACCCGGTTGCCGTTATCGCACTATTCAAACGCCTGGGAGCACCAAAACGTCTGACTATTCTGGTTGAAGGGGAAAGCCTGTTTAATGATGCAACCGCAATAGTTCTGGCAACAATATTAATTACCACTCTGGGGACGCAGGGCGGCTCAGAAAATATAACCCTGATCGAAGCTACCTTTGAGTTTCTCCTGGTTTTTCTGGGAGGCATGCTGGTCGGATGGATACTGGGGATGCTGACATCTTTCGTTGTTGGCATGATAAGAACTGATGTTTATATCGAAACAACGCTGACAACAGTTCTCGCCTATGCCTCTTTCATCCTTGCCGAACAGATATTCCATGTCAGTGGTGTAGTGGCCGTTGTCATGGCCGGCCTGACACTAGGCAACTGGGGCAAGATAAAAATTTCTCCCTATGTACGCCAGTACATTAATCACTTCTGGGAATACATGGCTTACGTTGCTACCGCCCTCATTTTCTTAATGGTAGGCATGCGCGTAAACCTTGCTGAACTATGGGTGTCTGCAGACATACTGGCCTGGGTGATACTGGGCATGTTGCTGTCACGGGCAATAGTTATCTACGGCATGATTCCAGTCAGCAACCGCATACCCTTAAGCGCCACCACTGGCAGGGATTACCAGCATGTCATGTTCTGGGGAGGACTACGCGGGGCTATTGCATTGGCTATCGTTCTTAGTTTGCCTGACTTCCCCCTGCATGACGTTTTTATTGCCCTGGTGATGGGCGCAGTATTGTTTACGCTGCTGGTGCAAGGGCTAAGTATAGAGTGGCTGGTGGGAAAACTTGGCCTGAACAAACCGCCACTTTCGGATCGCATAGCAAGGGCAGAGGGCACAGTAAACTCACTTCAGCTGGCGCTTTCGCGACTTCCTGAAATCCAGCATGGCGGTTTGTTTTCAGGCTCCATTGCCCACAGACTTCAGCACTATTGTCAAAGCGCCCTGCAGGAACAACAGACAGTGCTACAGCAAATGCGCAGTGACGAGATGGACGCAAAGCAGGAAGTTATCCTGCTCTATCTTCGTTCCTATGCCAATGAGCAGGCCCAATACAACGACCTCTACAATAAGGGGCACTTAAGTGAGGCTGCGCTGCGTAGTCTGCTCAGCGTTTTGGCATCACAGATTGATTCGCTTCGTTACCATGGTGAGTACCGAAGCATTTTTCATAACTCTTTACCGATCCGGCGCCTGCAGATAATGTTGCATAACTTGCTGGATAAATACCTCAATAAAACAACTTTCCTGGAAAACCTGCGTCTCGAATTTATCGTCATTAACTATGAAGAAGCGTGGGGACATTTTCATGCCTGCAATGCTGTACTGGAAGATCTTGAAAAACTGCAAACCCAAACCGGCATCAAGTCGTCGGTAATGGATAAAGTTTCTCATCAGTATCAAACCTGGAAGATTCATGCCGAGGAAGCCCTTATTACCATGGCCGAACAATATCCTGAATTTGTCTCGGCCATGCAGGAACGTCTGGGTATGCGCCTGATCCTCCTTGCCCAGGCCCAGGCTATCCACGATGAAGTCAGTCAGGGCACCATTCCGCAAATCATGGGCGAGCAAATGGAAGATGAGCTTTACCAGCGACTGTGGGCGCTGCGGGGGCAGGAAATTACGCGTCTGGGTGTTGAGCCTCATGAGTTACTGCGCAAAGTACCGTTCTTCAGGGAAACCTCTGAAAATGATTTCCTGCTGCTGAGTAAGAAAATGCAGCGCATTAGTGTTTCTGCCCGGGAAGTCGTTATTCAACAGGGCGACAAAGGTGACAGGCTCTATCTTATTGCCCGTGGTGTGGTGAGAATATCCAGAGAAAAAGACGGCAAAAGTTCAAAGTTAACCTCATTATTTGCCGGAGATTTTTTTGGTGAAATGGCCCTGCTGCATGATGAGACTCGCAGCGCTACCGTAACCAGCGTCACGCCCTGTACTTTCTATGTGCTTGATCGCAAGGATGTAGAGGAAGTCATGGCGCAGCAACCTTCCATCCGCCTTGCTCTGCAGCGGGCCGATCAACGCAGACGAGAAGAACAGGCCATGGCAGAAGAACAGACAGACCCTGAATAGTCATCACTGCATTTGTGTGCTGTTCGGTGTTCTGTACAATTACCTGAATATTCAGGAATGCATCATGAAAACAGTCCCTCAAATTTCAGCTGAACAAGCTGCCACTCTGATAAACAATGGCGACACGCTGCTTGTTGGCGGTTTCGGCATGACCGGCAACCCGGTCCATCTGCTCCATGCTCTGGCAGAAACCAGTGTTCAGAACCTCACCTATGTCGGTAACAACGTTGGCGAACCCGGGCTGGGTGGTGGACGCCTGTTACGCAATGGTCAGCTTAAAAAAGCCATCGGTTCCTTTTTTACCAGCAACCCGGAAGCCGTAGCTGCGGTTCAGGATGGCCGAATTGAAGTGGAATTATTACCCCAGGGCACACTGGGGGAAGCTATTCGGGCCGGGGGCGCCGGGTTAGGCGGTTTCTTCACCCCAACTTCTGCAGGAACGCCTCTGGCACAGGGCCGCGAAACGCGCACTATTGAGGGTAAAGAAATGGTCTTTGTGGCACCCATTAAAGGCGATGTCAGTCTGATTCGTGCCTGGAAAGCTGACACCGCAGGTAACCTCCAGTACCGAATGACGGAAAACAATTTCAACCAGGCCGCAGCTACTGCATCGAAACTGGTGATCGTGGAAGCAGAGGAAATCGTACCCGTCGGCAGCCTTGATCCAAACACCATTCATACACCCGGCTGTTTCGTGGATTACCTGGTTCAGGCTCATACCAGCATCGAAGATCTTGGTTCGTCTGCCTCAGTGTCTGGCAGCCAGAAAAAAGTGGATGACTCCCGTATGGCCATGGCGCAAGCGGTACTGGAGGAACTAAATGCCGGTGAAATAGTGAATCTGGGTATTGGTATCCCTACCCTGGTGGCAGACCTGATTAGTAGCGATGACGGTATCATCATGCATACAGAAAATGGCATGCTGGGGGTAGGTCCGCAGCCCGACAGTGGCGGCGCCATGGACTACCCGGTCAATGCCGGCAAGATTCCTGTCACTGCCCTGCCTGGATCTTCCTACTTTGACAGTGCGGCGTCCTTTGCCATGATACGCGGAGGCCATGTGGATGTGGCTGTTATGGGCGGACTGGAAGTGGATGAAAGCGGCAACCTGGCTAACTGGGCGGTACCGGGCAAACCCTTACTGGGGGTCGGTGGCGCCATGGATCTTGCCTCCGGGGCAAAACGTCTTATAGTGACCATGACCCATTGTGATCGGGACGGTAACAGCAAGGTGAAAAAGCGTTGCACATTACCTCTTACCGCTAAAAATGTTGTTGATGTCCTGATTACTGACCAGGCGGTTTTTCATTTTACTGATAAGGGCATGGTACTCAAGCGAACCATCGGAAACTATTCGATTGAACAGATTCAGACTAGTACAGAAGCCGATTTTATAATTGAAGGCTGAGGAATCTTTTACTGTTTATGAAAACCTATAAGGGCAGCTGCCATTGTGGTGATGTGCAATTTGAGTTTGAGTCCGGAGAAATTACCGAAGGTCTTCGTTGCAATTGTTCTATTTGTAAACGGCTTGCCTGCGTACATTCCATGAAGGTTGACCAGGAAAATCTTCGCCTGACCAAAGGCGAGGATGCTATCCACACCTATACCTGGGGAGATTTCGGCATCCCTTTCACCTACTGTCAAAACTGTGGTGTCTATGTCTATTACAACACGCCCTATCAATGCCGTATCAACCTGGGTTGTGTTGACGAGATAGATACTTTCTCGCTCACCATGCATTTCTTTGATGGCAAACATGAGTTGTAAGCAATGACCAACGCCTATATTTGTGACTATATTCGTACTCCCTTCGGCCGCTATGGTGGCGCGCTCTCCGCCGTGCGCACTGATGATCTTGCTGCCGAACCCATCAAGGCCCTGATGGCCCGACACAAGAAGCTGGACTGGTCTGCGCTGGATGATGTGATTCTCGGCAACACCAATCAGGCCGGTGAAGACAATCGCAACGTGGCACGAATGGCGCTGTTACTGGCCGGTCTTCCACAGGAAGTGCCAGGAATCACTGTTAATCGACTGTGCGCATCCAGTATGGAGGCAATCATCATGGCGGCACGCCAGATCAAGGCAGGCGAAGGCGACCTGTTTATTGCTGGCGGTGTGGAGAGCATGTCTCGTGCACCACTGGTGATGCCAAAAGCTGACCGGGCCTTCAGCCAGAGAGCAGAAATATATGAGACATCCCTGGGCTGGCGCTTCGTTAATCCAAAAATGGAACAACTTTACGGCACCGACTCCATGGGCGAAACAGCGGAAAATGTCGCGCAGGAATTCAGCATCAGCCGTGAAGATCAGGATGCTTTTGCCCTGCGTTCACAACAACGTACCGCTGCCGCTATCGCCAGTGGTCGCCTGGCAAAAGAAATATGCCCTGTCTCCATTGCACAACGTAAAGGCGATGCTGTTATTGTTGATACTGATGAACACCCGCGCCCACAATCAACCCTTGAGGCCCTGGAAAAACTGGGTACACCTTTTCGCGCAGGCGGCACAGTGACAGCAGGTAACTGCTCCGGAATCAACGATGGCGCCGCCGCACTCATCATAGCCTCGGAAACCGCCGTGGAAAAATACGGACTGACGCCGCTGGTAAAAATACTGGGCGGAGCAAGTATTGGGCTCGCCCCCAGAATCATGGGATTTGGTCCGGCACCAGCCACCCAAAAACTTCTCGGAAGATTACAGCTGTCTGTTCAGGACTTCGATGTCTTTGAATTTAATGAAGCGTTTGCCTGTCAGGTACTGGCCTCAGCAAGAGCACTGGGACTTCCCGATGATGCGGACTTTATCAACCCCAATGGTGGCGCCATTGCCCTGGGGCATCCGCTGGGGGCTTCCGGTGCGCGCATAAGCGGAACACTGGCTCTACAGATGTATGAGAGCGGGGTAAACAGAGGGATAGCTGCTATGTGTGTTGGGGTAGGCCAGGGAGTCGCTATAGGACTTGAAAAAGTTTCCTGACCATTAAATCTTGACAGGCAAAGCTCTTACTCGTCGTTAACCTTGCGATACAGGGAACGTACGCTAATACCGAGAATGCTCGCCACTTTTTCCTTATCACCATGATGGCGCTGCATCAGGCTGGAAATATAATTGCGTTCCAGTGTTTTCAGATCGATGTCTTCATCTGGCGCTACCATGCCTTTATCGTGTGCCAGCGTTAAATTTTCAGAGGGACGGTCAAAAAAACAGTCACTGATGGTATCCGCCTCAATTTTATCGGTATCGCTTAATACGATTGCCCGGCTCAGGATGTTACGCAACTCCCGAATATTGCCTTTGAATCGATGCCGCTTGAGCGCATCTTCCGCCTCTGGCGACAGACTGAATTTCTTCCCTCCTGCCACTCTTTTTAACAATGCCCTGGCTAATAACGGAATGTCATCTATGCGCTCACCCAGTGAGGGCAGGTGAATGGGAAAAACGTTGATACGATAAAACAAGTCATCACGGAACTGTGAGTCATCCACCATCTGACTCAGATTTCTGTGGGTCGCACAGATTAACCTGAAATCCGATCGCTTTACTTCCGCACTGCCTACCTGACGAAAGGTACCGGTTTCCAGCAAGCGCAATAATTTCACCTGGGTTTGCAGGGGAACATCGCCAATTTCATCCAGAAACAGGGTGCCGCCATCGGCCAGTTCAGCCAGACCTTTCTTGTTGGACGTTGCCCCGGTGAAGGCGCCTTTAACATGTCCGAATAATTCACTTTCAAACAGTGAATCGGTTAGCCCGGTACATTCCAGCGTCACCAGTGGCTTATTCTTGCGTCCGCTGGCCTCATGGATGGCCCGCGCAGCCAGTTCCTTGCCGGTCCCTGATTCGCCCAATAGCAGCACCGCAATATCGGCTTTACCCACCCGGGTAACGTTTTCCAGCATTTTATTAAAAGCAGGGCTCTCACCCACCAGTTCCTTCTCATTGATACTGCCACTGGCCAGAGGTACGGGGTGCAGTAGTTCAACAAAATAAATCAGCTCGCCTTCGCTGTTGTGGATGGGCAGCATTTCCACATCCACATGCTCCTTGCCGCGGGGAGTTTGATGTATATGCAGAACACGCTCTTTGTGGCCCGACTTTCGCGCTGCCCCCAGGGGACAATCCTCGCCGGCCTGATCGCAGGGCACACTGTAACCATGGGACACCTGGAAACAGCGATTGGTCCGGGAAAAATCAATTTCGCCAAAGTTTTCCTGATAGCGTGTATTGGTAGCGAGAATCTCATAGTCCGCTGACACCAGGATTGCCGGGCAGTCATAGCCGTCCAGCATGGCGGCCATGGGAGAGCTAAGCATCGGGTGGTCTGAAGTGATTAACTGCATTGCTCTGCCATCTCCGCCATCTTTGTCATAATTTTTGCCATATTTGACAAATATCCCTTCATTGTCAAGTGTTTGAGAACAGTTTTATTTCACCAATTAACAATTTTATCTTTGTATTTCAGAAGGTTAGTATTCTTCCCATGTTGTTGGCACGGTCCCTGCAATCTACTTAACAAGAATAAATGAACGAACCCAACCAACAATATCCAAATTGAAGTTTAAGGAGTACGAGATGATGAAAGTAAAGAATATGTTTCTACTGATGATGTTGCCACCACTGTTGACTGCAGCCGCATTAGCCTGGGTTATGGTTTTTCCCAACCCAATGATGTAAGCGAATCTAAAGCGACAAGCTTTAGTCATGCACGGTAATTTTTGTGCAAGGGGCAGGAGCCCTTCAACATCCCCTCCCTTTCCTGCCCCTTATTTTTTTCCTGCCAGTTATCTTTAATCGCCAGTCAGCAAGTTTTTTACCATGGTGATCATGGCTTCACTTTCCAGTCTGTCCGCCCTGCCCCCGGCATTATCGGCAGTGGCCGCATCAAGCAGATTTTTCCCCATGTCATCCAAGGCATGTATATCGGCACCATGGTCAACCAGCCATGACACCACTGTCATCCAGTTTTGTTTGGTAGCGGCAAAGATCGGTGTCTGTCCCTGACGATTGGTCATGGTAGACATCCTGGCAATGCGGGCATTGTGGCTCTGGGTATCGCTAACCCGGCGATTAATATCTGCACCCGCCGCCAGCAGCAGTTCAAGGACCGGGATCACTGCCTCCTCTCTTCCCGGCTCAAAAGTCCCGCGCAAGGTACTGCGGCGATTACCAAAACCGGCAGCCGCCATGAACGGTGTAACACCCATCACATTTGGCAGTTCCACATCCGCACCGAATTCCAGCAACAGTTTTACGGCGTCAAGATCATGGGAATTCGCGGCCCGCAACAATGGTGTTGCTCCGGTGGTGAGCTGGTCATCCACAAAGCGGCCACTGTTACCACCGCGCCCGGGTCGATGAAAATTTAATCGGGCATCAGGATTGACCCCGGCTTCCAGTAATTGCCGGGCGATATCCAATGCCGTGATACTGGCGCTTGCGCTGTTATCGTTGCCAGCGCGATCTCGCAGAGTGTTCATATCGACAGCGATATAAAGCGCAGTACGGCCCCACCAGTCCCACAGATGGGGATTGGCGCCTGACTCCAGCAATAGTTTTGCCGTCTCAAAATGCTGGTTATCAATGGCAATCATCAATGGGGTAACTGCGTCTGGTGAAGGTTTATTAATGTCAGCGCCTGCGTCCAGAATCGCTCTCGCACATTCAGTACAGCCGGTACGGGCAGCATAGAGTAAAGCCGTGAGGCCACCGGTGGGCCGGTACTGAGCCCTGGGTTCCGAGGTAATCTGGCTACCCCAGTCAAAGGCGCTGGCGCGCACACTGACATCGGCGCCATGGTCCAGCAACAAGCGCGTCATTTCTCCATGGTTGTTTCCTGCAGCCCACATCAGAGGTGTCTGGCCACGCCACTGCTCAACTACATTTACCTCGGCCCCGTAGTTCAGCAGTAATTCAGCCACACCGACTACCCCGGTACGCGCAGCCAGCATGAGAATGGTCTGGCCGTCAGCATTGGCGGCCTCAGGATCAGCGCCTGCCTGCAGCAGCATATCTACCAGCTCCACGTTACCCACCTTGACCGCTTCAGCCAGAGGACTGGAACCATAATTGTTCATGATATTGGGATCCGCCTCTCTGGACAGCAGGGCTTCGACGAGAGGAGCATCGACGTTATAGGCTGCCCATAACAAAGCCGTTGAGCCATCACCCTGACGCATATTCACATCCGCCCCTACACGAATCATCTCCAGCGCCTGCTCGCGCTCACCTTGCTGAATCAAGTCCGGCAGAGAATCGGCAGCAGAAACGACAAGGGAAAGAGACAAGAGGCAAGAGGCAAGAGACAAGCCACCCATCTGCTTCGACATGATTGTTTTAAAAAGTTGAATGACTTTATTTCCCATAATGATTCTCTAACCCTGCCCCACTATTAGCTTTTATCTTTTATCTTTTATCTTTTATCTTGTGACTTGTAACTTGTAACTTGTAACTGTTTTTAAACAATATTAGGCTCAAGCTTATTATGATGCGCCCACAATCCCTTATGTGCGTCATACAAAAACCTGTAGGGATCATCAAAGCGTCTTGGCAAGTTATCCATCACGCCACTGGCCAGAGAATCCTGCGCATCAAATCCCATGCGAATTTGATCAACCAGGGTGTCGTACATAAACTGCATAAGGTCACGCTCTGATTCAACATAGGCTCTGCTTACCGCAGCGGAGCCATAGGACGGCACAAATTGGGTTTCTGCATTACTGATATCCAGAAGAAGATTTAAAGCATCCACCCTGCCACCAATCCAGCCACCACTGAACCAGTCAAAACCGGGGTCAATACCCGGAGAAATCACATCGCCGGCAGCGATGACATTGGCATTATTGAAGTGAACATAAATATCACCATCGGTATGGGCCAGTTCCAGATAACCATAGCTGATTTTTTCATTGCCATCATTTAACTCGCCCTGGGTATAAAAAGTACTCCCGGGATGGGCAGCTACCGGCATCGCGGGCTGGTACCTGTCCTCTTCAAAAAGATAATAGTCTGTGGCCAGGTGGAGCCTGGTTTTCTCGTGGGCAATGATGTTCGCACCCTGACCACCAAAATAGGTATTACCACCCACCTGATCGAGATGCCAATGGCTATTAAACAAAGTCTTCACCCTGGCGCCCGCAGCAAAGCTGCCGAGTATCTCCTGCAATGACCCGGTGGCATTCATGGCGCCACTGTCTACCAGGATAAGACCATCATCGGCCTGGAATACCAGTACATTTCCACCAACACCATTGATCACCGACAAGCTGTCGCCTAGCGGTGTTACAGCGTAGGCCAGGGCAGCATTTGATATTCCGGGCAACGCCAGGGCGCCAAGCGCGGTTACCGTTCTGGTCATAAAAGCGCGGCGCATGGAATTGCAAAAATGTTTTCCAGACATAATTTACTCCCCGCTCACGACTGCAACCTGGGTTGCATTTTCAGCTTCATCATGGGGCAGTGCCTGCAGTCGAAAAGCATCACTGTTCACAATGCCCATCACCAGAGAAGAAAGATTGTAGTCTTCATTCGCTGCGTTACGAACAATGGCGCGCACCTGGGGCATATCGAAATATTCAAGCTCACGGTTAATGGCATACATCATCAGTTTTTCAGTAATCGCCTGGGCAAATTGTGCCGGCCTGCTGGCCAGCTCATTACGCAGTTCGATGACCCCATTAATAGCCTTGCCATTGGGCATCACAGTCCTTGCATCTATGGGCGCATCAGCAAGACTGTCAATGTCGCGCCACTGACCTGTGACACTGAAATTTTCCAGGGCCAGACCAATAGGATCGATAACCCCGTGACACTGATTGCAGCCCGGCTTTGATCTATGTTGCTCAAGACGGGCACGTACCGTTGTTGGTTTCTGGCCTGCCGGCACGGACAGATCAGTCTCAACATTCGGGGGCGGTGGTGCTGGCGGAGTCCCCATGAGTTTCTCCAGCACCCAGGCGCCACGCAGTACCGGAGAAGTTCTGTCGCCGTATGAGGTTCTTAACAGGGCCGCTCCTTTTCCGAGAATTCCAAAACGCCTTTCATCAGTCAGGGTGACTTTCCTGAACTGACCGCCATGGACATCTTCGATGCCATAGTGACGGGCCAGCGGCTCATTCAGAAAAGTGTAATCTGCCTGTAACAATTCAATTACCGGACGATCTTCCAGCAGCACACTGGATAAAAACAGAGTAAGTTCACGAGTGAAATAATCATACATCTGCTCATCAAAACCCGGGAACAGGGATGGATCCGGTTCAATTACCGTCAACTCATCCAGGTTCAGCCATTTAAGAGCAAAACTATTGACCAGATGCTGCGCTCGGGAATCCGCCAGCATACGAGAGACCTGGGCAGCTATGGCCTCTTCGTTAGCAAGTTCACCTGCCTGTGCCAGCTCCAGCAACGTTGTATCCGGCCCCTGACCCCAGAGGAAAAAGGACAATCTGGATGCCAGCTCCAGATCATTCAGCGCAAAGACCCTGGCCTCACCAATATCACGCATGGGTGAGATTCCCCGATAAAGAAAATCCGGACTGGCAAGGATGGCCGCGATCATTTGCTCAACCCCTTCGTCAAAACCACCGGGACCTTCACGTCCCATTTCAAAAAACGGCAGCAACAGGTCCAGATCATCCCGGGTAATCGGCCGGCGATAGGCACGATGGGCCAGTTGCTCTGCTATACGGGTAGCGCAGGGTATTTCCTGGGCCACAGTTTCCGGCTGGCAAACAAAAATCTTTGCTCTGCTTTCGGTCATGGAAACCCCACTGGCATTATAGGGCCCAATAATTTCGATACCGTCCAGCAGTCTTGGCACACGCAGCGAGCCGGTGAACGCAAAGCCTCCATAGGGAGTAAAGCCACCAATCAGTTCGTCGGTCTCAACACGGGCACGCTCAATAAAGGTGACAACAATTTCATGCACCCCGGCCTTCACATCCAGCGGAATATCCTTGAAGCGCTCCATAATAAGATTACTGGCCGGAGCACCGCCCTTGTTAACCAGGGCAAAATCCTCAGGTCCGCCGATATTTTCCCTGAACACTTCAATACCGCCCACCAGCACAACCAGTGTCTGTCGGGTTTCTATGGAGCGTGGATAAAGGCCCACATCAAGGTCGAGAATATTAAGACGGTATTCGCCATCAGCAGGAAAATTGTGAGTAACCTTGATGCCGCCACGCGTCCCCAGAGGAAAGCCTTCCTCATAAGTATCCTGGTCACCACTGACCACCTGATAATAGACATTGGCGACCTTGGGTACCGGTTGCCCAACTGCCATTTTGGATACCGCCCTGGCCACATTGATATATTGTTCAAGAAATGAAGGAGACACACTCAAGGCAGCGGCAATATTATCGAAACCATCTACCTCGATATCCATGGGCAGATAATCCGCAGCATCGATTTCAATACCCAGTAATTCCTTTACGGCAATGGCATATTCTGTCCGGTTCAGTCGCTGCACCGGGACATGCCCTGCCATGACATCCTGGTTAAGACTGATAGCCTCATCGAGATTGTCTTCCATCCAGCTAACAAAGCCGTCGATTACTTCCTGATCTGGCTGATCACTGCCAGGGGGAGGCATCAGGCGCCCGCGCAGTTTGCGCACCGCAGACTCCCAGACCGGAGCTTCTGCTGAAACGTTATCCAGGGACATCAGGTCAAAGGCGACGCTGCCAGCCCAGTCTTCACTGTTGTGACAATCACTGCAGTAAGTGTTTAGCAGGCTCTCATGCTGTATGGATAGCAGCGCTGAATCAGAATCTGAATCAGAACCTGAATCAGAGTTCGCTGATTGCTGCGCTAGTCCTTGAGATAAAAGGCCAAGCCAGAGCATTAATAGTAGTGTCGTTCGTCTCATATGAATCAATTAACCTGTAAAAAACGGATGGTTGCTGCAGTCATACCTGTATTCAGGATTCTAGCAAAAGGGGAAGCAATATACTTGTCCCGGGCCATCAGGATAGCTGAATGCACTTTCCCTAACCTAAAGGATTAGTCCAGTGCACTGGGACCAACTATTCACCAGCCGGCTGGCGTGGAATTACCAGCGGGCGGGGAGAACGTGCTGTACAAGCCGACAAGCCTTCTACATAATTGAAAAATTCTTAGCAGAATTAACATCTTGCAATCAGATTTCAGATAATCCCAATTACAGATATGCAGGACAGTTAACGCGTTATTCCAACAGGGGAAGGCTCTTGATCAAAGCGCCACATCAACAAAGATTACTGTTTTACTGCCTCGCAGCGGCCCTCCCTCTTTTTCTTGTCGCCTCCCTTTTTAACTACAGCCTGCTCATGGGAGAGGAACATTATCTGTTTGGCATCAACCTGGAAATTCTGGGTTACCTTATTCAGGCAGAATTCCTGGCCGTGGCAAGTGGCATCCTGATTCTGATTCCGCTGCTGGTGCAGTCAACAGTGAAATATATCCGCTGGTTTTTGTTTGGCGTTTTTATCTGCATCGCACTGGGTTTCGCCTGGCTCGCCTACGAAATAGATGGTAGCGCAGGCATGCTGTTTTATGCTTTGCTGATTTTTGTCTCCTATGGCGGGGGAACCTTGCTGGTTTTTGACTGGTATGCCGGCGCAACGCGAACTTTTTTATCGTTGCTGCGCTGGTCCATGGGCATTTTTATCTATGTCACCCTGCAGTTATCATTCAACCTTGAAAGCGATATCAGTATCTGGAAAAACACACGTACCGTGATTCCTTTTGGCGCCTCCTTCTTTTATATTCTCAGTGTACTGGAGCTCATCCTTTACACGCCATTGACCTACTATCTTGAGAGGAAACATAATCAGGACAGGCTATTGAGCAAGGGTATTAACCGGATGCTGGATGCGCAAATGAAGACAGAAACATAAAATCCTGACCCGTTCAGCCCCATTCAAAAAAACAAGGCAATTACTATGAAACGAGAAATTATCAATCCCTGGACCTGGCAGGAAGCGCTGGGCTTTGTCCATGGCAATAAAGTCAGCAATGCAGAAGCCACTTTTTTTCTGGCGGGCCAGACGTCCTGCGATGAAAATGGCAATACTCTTTTCCCTGGCGACATGGCCAAACAGATTGACCAGGTACTGAACAACATCGCTATTATTCTCGAACAGGGAGGTATGGATTTTACCCATGTCGTACGACTGAATATTTATACCGTAGACATGGATAAAATGATGCAGGCTCATGATCATATGACCAGCAACCTGAAGCAACGTGGCTGTCAGCATACCGGCTGTCTGCTCGGCGTTACCGCTCTTGCCTCTCCCGGCGCCCTTGTGGAAATAGAAGTCACCGCGGCAAAGTAATTTACAGCAGCAAAGCGCCACACTATTTATTAATCAAAGAATCACCTCTTGATGGCTGATCGTACTTTTATTTTCTACCTGTCTGCCAGGGTATTGATTGCCGTGTGCAGCAGCATGCTATCCGTTGCGATTGGCTATCATATATACCTGCTTACCGGTAATCCGTTTGATCTGGCTCTGGTAGGCCTGATGCAGATACTGCCAATGATCCTGCTGTTCATTTTTAGTGGCTGGGCAGTGGATCACTTCCCGCGCAAAAAAATTCTCATTAGCTGCGCCTTTGTAGAGGCACTTGTCTACATTGGCCTCGCCATAAGCATGAATGGTGATGAGCTTAATCGAAGTGTTATCTTTTCCTTAATTTTCCTGCATGGATGTGCGCGAGCGTTCTACTCCCCTGCCTCGCAAGCCATCCTGCCGAACATTGTCAGCAGTGAATACTTATCCCGGGCTGTCGCTATTACCAGCTCAGTCTGGACTACGGCACAAACCATAGGCCCCTTTGCTGCCGGCCTGCTGATTGCCCTGATTGATTTCAAGACCTATTGGGCGCTGGTCGCCTTATCCACGTCCGGCGCCTGCATGTTTATTCTGCTACCCACACTGCCCGTCAGCAAACCACTGGGGCGAGGCCTGAAACCGCTGTTGAATGGCATCCGCTATGTGATGGCTGATCCCATCGTCCTGCCAAGTATTTCACTTGACCTGCTGATCGTTTTTCTTGGCAGTGTGATGGCGCTGCTGCCGGTATATACCATTGATGTGCTGAAAGTTGGGCCGGAAACACTGGGATTGTTGCGCGCTATGCCAGCCCTGGGAGGCGTAATGATGGGATTGCTGATGGCAAAATTGCCGCCCATGCGTAATGCCGGAAAACTGCTGTTTATCTCACTGGCTATATTTGCCGCTTCGGTCCTTGCCTTCGCCCTGTCGTCAACGCTCTGGATTAGCCTGGTGGCGTTGTGGGTCTATGGGGCATCGGATATGGTAAGCGTCAATATTCGTACTACCCTTATCCAGTTTGCTACTCCGGATGAATTGCGTGGCAGGGTCAGCGCTGTAAACATGCTGTTTATCGGCGTATCAAATGAAATGGGTGACTTCAGGGCTGGTTCCATTGCTGCTGTATTTGGGCCGGTAACAACAGTATTGGCCGGGGCCGGCATGGCCTTTGTGGTTGCACTTGGCGGCTACATGGTTTTTCCAAAACTGCGCCAGCTGGATAAACTTACCGATGCAGAAATCAAACAGGCACGTTGAACAAATAATGAAACATATCAATGTCACTGTCTGCGGCACAGTCCAGGGAGTGTATTTCAGAGCCTCCACCAAAGAGGTTGCGGATAGTCTGGGTATAAACGGCTTTGTAAAAAACCAGTCCGATGGCAGTGTCTATCTTGAAGCAGAAGCTAATGAAGACACGCTTGAGTTATTTTTGACCTGGTTGAAAATTGGCCCCGCTACAGCTCGGGTAGATAACCTGAAAATTGAAGACAGCGATTGTAAATATTTTGAAGGATTTATTATAAGCCATTAAACAAACACCAGCATTACCGACTCGACGTTTTGCTTGAGACTTGCAACTTGTAACTTGCGACTATTTAGTCGTTACTGCCCCACGCAACCAATCCACAGCAGGATCATCCTGGCTCACACGGTACTTGCGCAGCAGGTAATTCAATTGCGGCGTGCCCTGTAAAAGGCTGGAAAGCGGCTGGATGGCAAACCGGATAAAGCGACACTGCGTTTCAGTTTGCAACTTACCCATTACTTTTCCTGAAAAAGGCCTGATTCCCAATTCATCCCCTATCGTAAGCGGAATGCCTTCAAAGCTGGCCTTGCCTGAATCCAGAATATACCAGTAATCATCATCAACCATTCGTTCCTCCCCGGCGGCTATTATTTCTACTTCACAGAGGGATGAAACTTTTTCCAGAACTGTGGAAATGAGTGCTGAAAACTGCGGCAGTTTTTTCAATTCAGTACGCATTTCCCAGCGTTTAAGTAATTTTTCGCGAAATCCTTCCCGCACGATAAAGTCATTAAAGTTTTCTTCAGAAAAAACCATGACCGTCACAGGAGAGCTTGCTACCACACTGGCGTTGCGTTTCAGGGCGCCGGTAACAATGGCCATTTCTCCAATAATTTCACCGGCTTGCAGACTGGCAATGGTCTGGAATTCGGTACCGTCAAACATTACCACATCGCAATAGCCGGTAAGTATCAGATACACATAACCCCGGGTACGTTCTTCCTGGACCAGAATGACATCGCCTTTGTTATAACGTCGCACCTGGTCCTCTGCCAGGATAGAACGCGCCCAGCGATCTGAAAAGGGTTCACCGAGCCAATTGGATAAATATTGATTCATCAATGAGGTATAAATTGAGTCATCACCATCCACGACAATGTAACGCTTGCCGGAACTGGCCAGTGAAAAGGTGGTCGTGAACTGATGCGCCAGGTGTTCCACATGTACAAACACAACCCTGTCCGAATCAGAATTCAGTGCATCCACGGGATCACCATGGATTGCCCCGGCCCCGCCATCAGCAACCAGCAAGTCAAAACGATCCGTAAAAATCCTGTCGAGATGCTCATAGGTGTTATGACTGACAATCCCGAGCTTCTGCATTTCCCTGACTGAGCTCATGCCATGGTTATCGCCAATCAGGCAGATATCCCGTTTCGAGCCTTTGTGCTGAACCGAAAAGGTTGCACCAATGGTCGGGATACTGTGCACAGTAAGGTGGGGAGTTATATCCATACCAAAGTATTTGTGTGTTTGACCTGGCACCACTTCTATCAGTTGAAAGTACTCGCGCACCACCTCAGCTTTCCAGTTCAGATTACAGCTGAGTTTTTCTATGGCCATTTCAAAGATTTCACGCGTGGTAATAACTTCTACCTTGTGGGGCATAAGAATAAGCGGGAACATGGCGCAGTGATCATCGTGCAGGTGGGTCAGAAAAACGGCTGAAACAGAGTTCTTCGAGATGCCTCTGGCATAAAGATGTTTATCCAGATAAGGCAGCGAATCTATCAGAATATAGGTGCCGTTATAACACAGCGCCAGCCCGGTACAGGGCTCATTGGCAGTAAAACCCGAAGCGCTTCCCAGAATTTCAAGTCCCAGCTTGACCAGGTCACGGGGAATATAATCAGTTTGCATCTGATAGGGCGGGTCAATATTCTCATCTTCATTGAGGTCCACATCCAGTGAATCCCCATTAAAAGATACCGTGTATGTGTCATGGCCCGAATGAATGATGGTAAATGAACCGGCCTCCGCCTGACCATCGGTAAAGGGGATCACATTAAAAAAGCTTTCCACCTCCCTCACCTGGCCTCTCTCATCCTTAAGAGCGAGATAATTTGAGGATTCCAGCCACTCTCTCTGCACTCGTTTAGGGGTGCCCCAGCCTTCAAGTTCAGCCTGCGTAGGCCCCAGCAAAGTCAGCCTCAATAATCGAAATACTCTTGAAATATCTTCTGCACATCCCACCAGATTGATTTTCTTGCCATCAGACAGTCCATTGCTCATGAACAGGAAGTAATAGAGAGGAAATTCAAGATTATTGAGCAGGGAACCATCCTTTTCCTTGCTGTCGGTAAGCACCATGGTATTGAAGGTCGGTATCTTATTAAGTAGCAGGCCTTTCAGGACTTCCGGGGGCTGACCGATCAGCAGGGATTCCTCGCCATACTGGAGGACGCGGCTGCCATCAGCTGGTTTTGAGACCTTCAGAACTGCCATGATCTATCCTGTTCCCGGTTATTATTTTTATATTTCCTTATACCTGCCGGTGAATGTGAGCTTCACAACAAGCTATTCCCACAGGGGTAGTATATAAGCAAATAATATCATTTTGCCATAATCAGCATGATTGCTGGATTCGGGAGGATAGGCATGATTGCTAATTGAAAAAATGGGAGTATTTCCCGTTGTGCCAGAATTCCTCTTCAAGTGTGAAACAGTTCCCGAAATAGCAAATCCGGATAAATCACTTTCCGGGCAGATTAGAGAGCCGAGGCATTGTATAAAGCTAATTTGTAGCCAGGGTTAGGGAACTTCTGATTAAGTCTAGTGTGTCTCTGGCCTTCAGGGCGGGGCCTGAACCGCCACGCTGCGTTGTTGCAGTCCTTGCTAATAGTGACGCTATGAGCGGCGGACTGCGCCTGGCATCGTAGCGGTTCAGATAACCGCTTAAGACATACTAGACTTAATCAGAGGTTCCTTGGCATACAGAAACTGCTAACAACCGAAAAACTGTTAATAATTTAAACAAATCTGACAGGGCGACCATCCCTGGTCAGTTTGTCCCTGCTATTTACTGCCGGGATATCAGTAAATGTCGCAGCAGGATTTTATAGATAATAAAAAGAAAGGAATGAAAACGATGGGGATTTTTACAACAAGAATGGACTATCAGGGCACTGTGAATTCCAGCGAGTATGATGTTGCATTACTTGACTGGGCATCCGGGTAGACTTTCAGCTGGTAGTTGCCCTGCAACGTTTCAGCCTGAGCATCCAGACTATAAAACAGCCAGCCATCGGCATCCACACTCAAACCGGCTGAACGAAACAGGCTGCTGCCTGAGGCATCCACCAGTTCTGCGGTAAATGAATTACTGTCCAGAAATTCTGCCGGCCCCATATCTACCTGAAACTGGAGAATGGGCTGTCCACTCAACTGTACCGTGTTATCTGCCGCGCCTCTGAATGTCTCAAGTACAACCGGTGGCTGAAGTTCGTAGGAAGACTGATTACCGGAAAAATTGAATACTGCAACGACACCCAATACCAGACACGCAGCCAGAGCCATACCACGCCCTGCAAACAAGGAAATCGACTTTTCCTTACCGGGCTTCAATAAAGGCTCATGCTCCCTGAATGCATCATGAAGAATTTTTTCCTGCTCAAGAACATTGATGATGTCGGGGTTTTCAAGAATGTATATCTCGAAACTGTTCAGCTCTTCTTCGCTGAGCTTGTTCTGCTGATAACGTCTGATCACATCAAATTCTTCTATATACGCTTTATCTATCTGCATGCTGACACCTCATGACAGATATTACCGAAGCCAACAATTTCATTTGTATCATCCCGTCACTCCCTGGATATCTTCTTTACCGGAAGTTTGTAGCACTTCACGTAACCGGGTCCGTGCGCGGGATATCACTTTGTCAAAATGCCTGAAATCTATATCCAGATGCTGACAAATTTCATCTTTTTCATGTTCATGTATGTAGTAGCGATAAAGAATTTCCTTGTCGCGACTATTCTTGAGATTCAGGATACTGTCCCTGACAGAATTCCTGATATGCATTTTCTCAAGATCATTTACCGGACTACCGGCACTACTAATATAGTTATCAATCAATTCACTGTCGGCAAAGGTTTGCCGCCTCGCTTCCTTGCGTTTGCTGGCAATCAGGATATTGATCGCAGTTTGCTGAATATAGGCTGCCAGCTTCTCCGGATCATCAATCATCTGTTTGCGAAATTTTTCCAGTAACACCACAAAGGTGTCCTGGCAGATATCCCTGGCCAGGTCCGGATCACCGCAACGTTTTTCCAGGATATACAACACCTGGCGACTGTATTTCTGAATCATTTGTGATTCAGCATTTTTGTCGCCGTTGTATATACCTGTCACCAGGTCAGAAGATGTGACACTTTCCATTGGCAAAAATATAGCCTTGCAGTGCAACTATTTGAATTTACGAAGTATATTAGAGGAATCCCGAATTAAAAAGGATTACTGCCAGATTACCCTTTATATACTGTAATTCAGCTAAAGAGTAAGAGAGGAGTCAGGACTGGTCGTAGTGAGAGTATAGGCCGCCCAATAGAAGGGATGAGAGTAACGGGAATCATTACTCATCTCCTTTTGAGCTAACTGCAGGGCTATTGATACGTCTTGTTGTTGATCCAGATACGAATAAAAAAGAGACATAAAGGTAGCCGACGCGCGGTCTGAAACAGACCATAATGTTGAAATGACATGCTTGCCTCCCTGCACCAGGAATCCCCTGGCAAGACTGTTCAACCCTATACCTGCCTGCGCCTGACCCAACGCGGTTTCACAACCACTGATCACTACCAGTTCATTATTAAAGGCATAGCTGAATAATTCTGTCAGTGTAATAAAACCGGACTGGGGATTTCCCGCTTCATCAACGCTGGCAAGGGCAAGTCCCAGTTTGTCTTCCTCCGCAGATTTGAAATAGCCATGGGTAGCGATGTGCAAAACCTTGGCATTTCGAGCCACTTCTGTCCCCAGATTTTCCCTGGACGCGCGCGTTCCGGTAAATACGTCAGTCTTGCCGGGAAAACGCTTACTGATATTCACTGCTTCCAGCGCGGAAAATGGCAGCGGCTGAAGCGTATCCGACCATCCCCTGACATCGTCAAGGCCAGTACTAAACCTGTCCACAGTGCCCAGCTGTAAATTTGAAAATACCGGGTCTGCAAAAATAGCAATCCTGTTATTGGACTGAGCTTCGGCAACGGGCTTTTCCATGAAATAACTACTGAGAGAAGGCAGCATCTTTACAGCATAGCTTTCTATTAATGGCTGATAGCTGCTGCTGGTCGCTGACAGGGCAGAGAATGGCAGAGTTAGCAGCTCTTCCCTTCCAACAACCAGCAATTCTTCAGCATTCGGGTATTCGCCAAGATCGGGAAGTAATATTTCAGACAACTGTGTGAGGATTACTTGCGTAGTATCATCAACCAGATTTATCGCCTGATCGGCTCGCAGTGCCAGAGAACTCACCTGCGAGGCATCTATAAACTTGTCGAGATGAACTGTGTTGGCATCAATAATCAGCAGGCGAAGTTTTTCATTGTCCAGAAAATAATAAAGCACCAGTTGATTGTCCGGTAAAGATGCCTGCACCTGTAATAGAGACACCGGCTCTGGAACGTCTATTCTCTCAATATTATTCAAACGTGCTAACGACAACAGATCATGCTGGTGATAATAGTCCACCATTTTTGGCGTGGGGATCGATCTCTGTGAGTCAGACATGGCAAGATTGTTTGAAATCTCGCTAAACAAGCGAATTTTTTCCTGGTTGATCAGTGAAGCAACATCATGTGACAAATTCACACTAAGATGCTGTCGAAGAGCTGGATCACGTGATCGCTCAATTGTGTACAGGGCCTTTTCGAGATAGCTTCTATCATCCGTCGCTTGGTAACGCGACAGATACATATCTGACAAATGTTGAAAAACCTTGTTGGTCTGGTTGCTCCAGGATGGGCTTAATTTTTCCGGATCAAGCTGCGAATACAATGCCTCGATCTCAAGCAATGTTTCATTGGCCTGTGCGACCGCACTGTCATAATCACCCCGGGCCTCACTGATTCGCTGTGCCAGATAAAGTGCATCGATATGATCATTGAAGTATCTGCCATCTATAGGGGTATTACGGGAGTTGATAACAGCAAGCTCTGCTGCAGCGAATTCTCCTGCTGCCAACAATACTTCACCATATTGAGTATAAAGACGTTTGAGTATATTGGGGTCACTCAAGTCACCCACATTCGCCAGGGCTGACTCTATGTAGCGTCGTGCCTCACCAGCCTGATTGCGCTGACTGTGATCAACGCTTAACTGCACCATAGCTTCAGTAATATGTTCAGGCCAATTTTTTTCCATGGCCAGTGAAAGGCATTGATTATGGGAATCGAAAGCATCATCAAGATTACCAAGCAGGCGATGCAAGGTACCCAGGCGACAGTGATAACCGGGAATCTGGCGAGAATCCGACCCTTCTGACAGACGAATGGCTTCCTGTATATAAGCCCTGGCTTTGTTGTACTGACCCAGGATTGCCTGATAATTACTTATATTCGCAAAATAAAAAGCGCGCCCCTCCGGGTTGGGATTTTCCTGAAGCATGGCGATTAAATTGGAAAAATGCAGTAAGGATTTGCGGCGCTCTCCAACCCTGACATAGTCCACTGCCGCATTATTCTCAGCAATTTGTTGTGAAAATATGTCTCCGGCTTCCGTGTAGAAATAGGAAGCAGTAAGAGTACGCTGAACAGCAGCTTGCAGGTATTCAACCTTGAGAGATTGATCAATCCCCTCAATTTCACTTTTTTTAACAGAAAGATAGCCTTGATTGTTGTTCACATGACCGAGCAACTGGAAATCAGGCCGGGCATATTGCCTTGCTTCAACCAGCCTCGCCTCTGCCAGCTCTATTTGCATTGCGGTTGCATAGACTTCCCCCAGCATGGTGTCGGCATCGGCAATATCAAAAGCAAGGGCGGGATTTGTTGCTACTGACCCCAGCAAAAAATTTCGAACCTGTTCCAGCAGCGCTTCACCGGCTTCAAATTCTCCTTGCCTGACCTTTAGCTTGCCCAGTTGCAGAGTGGCACGATAAGCAGAATCAAATTCACTAAAAGGAGCCTGCTGCAGCTTTAACAGTTGCTCCTCAGCCGCGGAATATCTGCGCTGCTTGAAATTTGTCAGTGCCGAGTAATAAATCATATCGAATGCAAAACCAGGGTTTTCGATAAGTGTTGCCAGATCTGAGTCAACTAAAGTTGAATAAATCTTTCCAGCGTCTTCAACGTCCTGAAATCCACCTTTTTCCCAGCTTACAGCTGCCTGATTAATGCTGCGCAACTCATCCAGAGTTTCGCTATCAGGATGATCGAGTGGAAATTCCCTTATCCGGTAATCAGGTGGGGCAGAAAACCTGAAGGATGAGTACAGGCAAAGTTCAGTTGCCTGTTCCTGTGCCAGCGTCTCGAGAAACAGGTAATCATTACTGTTTCTGCCACCGGGCGAATTGAGTCGACCAAGGTTAGGGGCTTCGATCTCAATAAACAAATCTGCACCTAGGTTGTTTATTGCAATCAGTACTGGCTGATCTGCAGAGTATTCGGCCAGGTAATTACCTGCATACTGGCCGGGATACTTATCTTCCGCACAGGCTTGTACTAATAAAGGATAAGAGCCTGCAAATAGAAAAACTACCTGCAGGCAGATTTTGAATATGTTGTTTATTAAATCCACTAAATGACGCTCCAGATACTTGCTTATAACCTGCGGTCAACTGCATAGATGTCACACTGATTTCAAGGTATTGACAAGATACCTTACTGCTCTCAATAATCCTTTTAATTTTTAAGCACATTTCTTACTGCACTTCTTACTGCTCTTCTAATTGAACTATAGTGTATTGAGAAAATATATAGTGGAAAATAATTTATACATAGAATACATTCAATTGAGACATATTAAAGAAACATGACAGAAATATACAACTGGACCATTTGCAAGCTATGGTCAGGAAAACCAAATCATTTTCAGAGCAATATTAAATATTGCCACTACCTTACAATAGAGCTTTAAAAAGTAAATAATTAAATGGATGTTATTAACTTACCAAAAAGCCAAAAATCAGTATTACTGTTAATCCAGCTTCTTTACATTTCGTCCTGCAGTCCAACAATTATTCCCAATGATAATTTGATATATGGAGAAGCCGATATTGAGCTTCAATATCAAATAGAATCAAGCGGAAAAAACCTTATATACCAAGCTAAAGCCTTGCCCGAAGGACTGACCATCAATACCGAGTCAGGAGTTATTGCCGGGTCACCGAAGCCTTCAGGTGCAATCACTTCAATAGTTTCAGTAAGCAATCAATTCGGGTCACAAGAAATCTCTCTGAATTTTTTTATAGATGAAGCTGATAGAAAAGTAGACTTCTCAAAAGAACTGGTAATAACAGACCCAAGAATAGTTAGACTGTCAAAACAGTCAAAATCCGGCTCATGGAATTTCAAAAATGTCATAAAAAGACTTTCGGGGTATAAAAGCGAAGAGAAAGTGAATAACTTTTTTGAAAAATGGGCCAAAGAATGGGCAACCACCCAATCTTTCAATAATGATACTGCTGAATCGCGAAGTGGTGTTGAAGAATTGCTAGTAGATGCATGGAAAAATGAAAGGATTGATCTGATTGCAATAGTAAACAGAATAGATTTAACGCGTTTTAAAAAAAACCAGCTAGATAACGAAATTCTCGAACTTGGCGAAGGCAGACTTATCTATGAAGTCGTCTCCAGCGACAACTCTATTACTGACTTTACTATCATTATGGAGTATGGATTACCCAGCTTTTCCGAAGGTATAGACAAATCAGGCGACCTTCAAACCTGGGCTAGAAAATGGCACGCCCTTGGTAGAAAAAACATGTCACTAGAAGAGCGAATTATCGAGCTGGAAAAGATCACCGAAGAATTCTCAAAAAAAGGCAATCTCAGACAGGTCAGAACTAATGAGTTAGTTGCCGATTTTGCAGAACAATGGGAAATGCGTGAATTTACTATTCAGAAGGGCAAGTTAAAATTACATCCGGTAGCCCAAACTCCAAGGGACGATTTCCGATCAGAAAATAATAACAGCAACTCATTAAATGATTATCTAAAGACTAATTCCACCAAAATCCTTGAGGGCACTTACAAGCTATCTGACACCGAGGAAGGAAAAGAAATCCAGGGAATTAAATCGCAATTTATGGCAAATAAGCCGCGGCCATGGAATATACAAAACGTTGATAGTCGCACCGCTTATATTTTTTCGTTTAATACCTGTAACGGCTGCCATAAAATAAACTCGGAATTAAATACAGAAAATCAACACATCTTTCGAGACAAGAATGGCCACCGAAACGATGAAGCAATTCTTTCCCCCTTCCTGACATCAAATATAATTGGCACCAACACATTGCCCGGCTGCGAAACTACCGATAGTTCAATATCATGGTGCAGCATCAATTCATGGAACGAAAGAGAAATGCGAATGGAAGTATTAAAAAAATTCGCCCACTCAAACACTCAAAAGGATTTACATGATCAGAAGCCATCTATCGATTCATTAATTAAAATACTTGGCTCGAGAGCACACTGAAATTATTTTTATTTTATTAAGGAGAGCATTATGAGCATAGCGGATATTTTATGTAAAAATGGCAAAACCTGGACCAGCCACGGCACCATTGCAGAAAAAGGAACCCCAAAACGACCAGGGTTTTATCCCAAGTGTGGCGTGGAATTTACCTGCACAAAAAAAACACAGAAAGAAGCTGCTTATAAGGTTCCAAAATTTAAAAAGAAAGCAGATGGCAGCTGGAGCAAAGAGCCAGACCTGACAGCAAAGGCAAGAACTCAAAATACTGTAAAAATCTCAATTAATGAAACTAATATTGCCAATCCAGATCCGGCAACAGGTAAAAAGCCTACTATGTTTCACGCTGAGTTTTTAAAAAAATATCAGGAAACAGATTTTATTGAGTGCGGCAGTTATTTATTTAGCAAGAAGCCTATTGTTGTAAAATATCGAGGTGCAAATAAGTTTATAAACATCACTATTGAGCTTTATGGCCCGAAAAACAATGAAAAAATGTTGCAACGCTTTTACTGGAATGACAATTACCTAGGCACCTATTGCTGTATTTAATATTTCAGGAATAAATTTTCTATATCAAATGGAGCTGATTTTTTTTAGCTCCATTTGATATTCAAGGGCCACCAACCAACTCCAGTTTATTGTTTTCAACCTGAGTGACATTCTTGTCTGCGACAAGTTGCAGATGGGCAAAGATTTCCCTGCCTCCATAAGGCATTGGCTCTATAAAACCCGCCTCATTGACAGATGCCGGCAGCAATTTCATTCGAACCGCCCCCCTGACATTGCCTCCAATCACCTTGATCTGGTTATTTTCTGAATCAAGCTCTACCACCACATCACAGTGGGTGCGTGCACCCTCGCCCATTTGCCCACGGCGTTGATCAAGATTTCGATACTCAGGACGACTGCCACGGCAGAGCATGTCACCCGGCAGGATTTCAGCTTCACCGATATCAAAGGCCGTATAAGCAGCTTGTGGCTCCAGACCATCACGGGCACGAATGGCCTGGTCTATGTAAGAGTGATGGGCAATGGCGCGCTGGAATTTCTCGTCTTCCCCCAGCCCGCTTTCACACATCACCCAGGAGATAAAAGCAGCCGACCAGAAGTCGCGCCAGCGGGCGGTGATGCCCTGCTCACGCCAGCGCTGATTTTGACGCTCCAGCAGCCAACTGCTGTCCGGTGCGGCAGCCCAGTAACCGGCAATATCATCAGACACACGCCCGGCCTCTTCCTCAGTCATCCAGTCGGTACGCCACCAGCGACGACTGCGCCCGGCATTGGCATCCAGTTCTTCCTGGCTGGTCATATCCAGCACACTGGCACCGAACCAACTCCATTCCTGTTTGGCAATATCGATAATTCGCTGTCGGACTTGTGTTGCCGGCAAATTGCGACAACTACGATCACTGATGCGCATTTCACCGGGAATCCCGATCACCCGTGCAGATGGAGGTAATACATCGAGGACTTCCCGGGGCAGCCGTTCAGAAGGGACTGCTTCCTGCGCCAGGGAAACTGTTGTGCAGGAAACCAGCATAAGGAAAATTGAAAATAATGATTTGTGCATGGAAGAAGTCTATTTAATGCCTCGTTTTCACTGTTACCTGACGACAACTAAAATCTGATCTTTAATTTACCAAACTGGATGGGCCTGCTAAATAACCGCGAGCCAGCGTTCAATTCCTTTAAGGATCATATCTACTGCGAAAGAACCAGTGAATAATGCGGTTATTCGACCGGCAATTTCAACGTAGCGTTCTACATATTTTTCTTTACGGGTCTGGACGTAATCATGGATCTTTTTGAACAGGATGATGGACCCCAGCGCTGCAACCAGCCCCAGGGCAATAGCCAGACTGGACATGATCAGGCCAAGCTGGGTGCCGGCAATAACACTGGCACTGATAGTACCGGGGCCGACAATAAAAGGCATCGCAATAGCGCCGGCTATCTCGCTTGAATGGGGATTAATGGAGGACATCGGCGGACCAATACCAAGGATGAGTCTTATACCGATAATAAGAAATGTAATGCCGCCAAAAATCATAAAGGCCAAAAAACGTATTTGCAGGACGTTGTCAAAAATTACTTCGCCGAGCCAGGCGAAGAGAAAAAACACAATAAAACTGATAAGTCCGGCGCGCGTCATAATCCGCGCAAATTGCCCAAATGGTACTTCTTTAATAAGCGCAAGCAGGTAAACGCTCATAATGAAAGGGTTAAGCAGGACAAAAATCAGCAACAGAGATTGAAAAAATACATCCATATCGATTTTTAATTTTCCCGGCCTGGAAAGTTTAGCCGGGGAATAATCCTTTTAGTGGTTTTCAGTTTGATAATGAGGATCGGGGTCAGACTTCGCTAATGATGCCTGTAGCATTAGCCCACTGATCAACTTCGATCCCCAGCTTGTCCAGCATGGTGAGATGCAGGTTGGCAATCGGCGTTCGCTCTGGCAGATCAACATGCTGACCACCCAGCTTCATGGTTCCTGCACCACCGCCTACCAGTATGTTCGGAACCGGATAATTATTATGCATATCACTGTTGCTCATATTGGAGCCATACATGAACAGCGAGTTATCCAGCAGCGAACCTTCACCGTCAGGCGTATTGGCCAGCTTGTCCAGAAAAGCGCTGAATTGCTCCACATGCCAGGTCTGAATGCGCACCAGTCGGCGCAGGCGTTCCAGATCGTTGGCATGATGGGAGAGCGGATGAAAGGCATCAGGCACACCGATATGGTTATAGGTTCGGTTGGTTCCCTCAGACACCATAATATAGGAAGCAACACGGGTCAGATTGGCCTGATAGGCCAGCGCAATTAAATCGAACAACAGTGTCACCTGCTCATCGAAACGATCCAGCTCACCGACCGGCGCCTGGGGTATATCAAATCCGGACAAATCCTGCCCTGCCGCCATATTTACGCGACGCTCAATTTCACGCACGGTATCCAGGTAACCATCCAGTAACAGCTTGTCACTGGGGCCCAGCGTTTTCTGCAAAGCATTGGTGCGCTCGGCGATCAGGTCAAGAATACTGGCTTTCTGGCGAATGATGGCATCCCGTTCCTGGGCATTGTCCCCTTCACCAAACAGTTGCAGAAAAATTTTGCGGGGATTGAACTCCATCGGCAGGGGTGAGGTAGCATTTCTGAAAGACAGCGTGGAAGAGTAATAACACCCCCCGGTGCCCCCTCCACAGGCGGCTACCTGTACGGTGGTTTCAGCGGCCACTTCCAGTGACGGCAGCGCTGTATCCTGACCAATCTGTTGAGCAATGACCTGATCCAGCGTGGTAGACATACTGGCTCCGGCGGCCGCGCTGTCAGGACGCACGCCACTGAGCCAGGTCGCAGGAACTATGGTATGTACGGAACCTGCGCTGGCGGCATTTTCCAGGTTGCCAAAAGAGTTCACATATTTTTTGTGGGGCTCCAGCGAGGCCAGTATTTTACTGAGCTCGAAATTATCGCCAGCTCCCCTCGGGGTCCAGCTATCGAGTTCCGGGCCATGGGCCGTGTTGTGCATGATCGCGCCATGGGGAATATAAAAGAAACCGGTGCGAATCTTACCTGCGGCGGCGGTCTGGGCAAGCGCCGTACTTGCCGGAACCATGGCGTCCAGGAAGGGCAAAGCCAGTGATACACCAGCGCCTCTGAGAACCGCGCGTCGACTCAGGTGTTTTTTGGTAAGAAACATGTCGTTGACTCCACTATATCCAGACTTTCTTTCGAGGTTTTTCGAGATATCTGTAAGGCTTCAAGTCCTTCTGCCGTTACGGATTAATCCCGTTCCCTTGCGCTGCCTTTATCTATTTACCTATTATCAGGAAGCTCTTGATTTATGCCAAGGCAAAAAGCTGACCCTGCTTCATATTATATAGGCTATTACTTCATATATTGACCCGCGCAGGACACTATTGTGTATTTCATTGAGGAAGTATTGTGAATTTTATCCGCCAGTTCTGAGGGCAGTAGGCAGGAATCCTCTATAATCAGGGCTGTTTGCAGTTAAAAGGCACAGTCCGGACCGCTCCAGACCAGACAGATCTGAAGAAACTGGCATAATCTGCGGTCTTATCTTATGACGTATGACTTTACCAGTGTCCTCTATATAATGCGAAATAAAGCAAAATCGATAGAAAATGCAAAGTATCTGAACTTACAACACAGTGACGAAATAAACATGAGCAAGACAGCAACAATGTTTGACACAGCAATCAGGTCAGAAAAAACACAAGGCCGTTGGGCAGGGTTTTCCCAATTAGCGCTAACCAGCCTGTGTGCCCCTTTAATCTGCCTGACCTTTTCATTCCAGGCAGCTATGGCACAGGACTCTGCCCAGGACCTGATACAAACCTATTGTGTCGACTGCCATAATCTTGAAGATTACTCCGGCGGCATTGCCTTCGACCTGATGGACATGAATCAACTCACCCAGGACCATGAAACCTGGGAGATGGCGATCAACAAACTGCGTGGTCGCCTGATGCCACCAACCGGGGCAATGCAGCCAAGCCAGGTTGAAGTAGACACCCTGGTCAGCTCTCTGGAAACCTCTATTGACTCCAGTCTGGAAGAAATCCATATCGGTCATGTCCCGGTTCAGCGTCTTAACCGAACCGAGTTCGGTACAATCGTGGAAGATTTGCTGGCCGTGGAAGTTGACCCTGTACAGTTACTGCCCAGTGAAATCGAAGTGGAAGGTTTCGATAATATTGCCAATGCGCTGGGTTCATCACCTTCTTTCCTGGAACAATATATAGCAGCCACTCGAATGGTCGCTACTGAGGCAGTAGGCGCGCCTGTTCCCAAATTTGCCAATGTATTTCATCCCTTGCCTGATCGCGGTTTTGGCAGCGATGTATCGCGCAACCACATTGACGGCTTCCCTCTTGGAACCCGTGGCGGCATGAAATTCACGCACTTCTTCCCGTCTGACGGCGAGTATCGCTTCAGTATTCTTGATATTGATGCAGGTCTGTATCCCCGCGGCATGGAAACTGCAGCCACCATGGTTATCCTGGTTGATGGCAAGGAAGTGAACCGGGTGGAAATCGGAGGCCCCGAAGATCTGGCCATAGCGACCCGCGACGGCGTTGTTGGCGGTGATGTCATTCTGGCAAAGCTGGCGGGGCTTTCCGCCGATGTCGAAGTGGGTACCCACGAAGTCATCATTACCTTTATTGAACGTTCCTGGGGCGCCAGCAACAATGCTACCGGTAATGGCAGAGTCTCAGGTATGCCCAGAATCGGTCTCGGCGTGGAAGTTGAGGGGCCGTTTAACCCAACCGGTCTTTCCCTTAGCGAAAGTCGGGAAAAGATTTTCACCTGCCAGCCATCAGAATTGGCAGAAGAACGCCCCTGCGCAGAAAGCATAGCGCTTAATCTGGCTACCAAAGCCTTTCGCCGCCCCGCCACTGAAGAAGACCTGGAATGGCTGATGCCGTTTTATGAAGTCGGACGCGCCGAAGCCGGCGGTTTTGATTCCGGAGTGATTGAACTGGTGACGGCCATACTCTCAAGTCCTGACTTCCTCTATCGCTCATTAAAAATTACCTCAAGCGAACCCAGAGTGCTTAATGACGTGGAGCTGGCTTCCCGCCTGTCTTTTTTCCTCTGGAGCCAGGGGCCTGATGAAGAATTGATTGAGCTGGCTTCCGAGAGCAAATTATCTGATCCCGAGATCATGGCAGAGCAGGTTCTGCGCATGATCGCCGATCCGCGCGCCGAGTCACTGATTGAAAACTTTGCCCTGGCCTGGCTCAATCTGGATGAACTGGATGCGGTTCAGCCAACCGAACGGGGCTTTAACGATGGCATGCGAACCAACTTCGAAAAAGAAATCCGCCTGTTCCTGGCCAGCGTCCTGCTGGAGAATCGCAGTGTCCATGAACTGCTGACTGCAGACTGGACCTACCTGAATGATTCCCTTGCCAGTCACTATGGTATTGAAGGTGTACTTGGCAGCCAGTTTCGCCGTGTCACCCTGGAAGACGAAAATCGCTGGGGCCTGCTAGGCAAAGGTGCCACGCTACTAAGAACCTCCTATGGCGACCGCACCTCACCGGTATTGCGGGGCGCCTGGGTACTGGATCGCATCCTCGGCACTCCTCCGGCACCACCGCCGCCCAATGTCGAGGTAGATCTTTCAATCCGCGAAGGCGAAGCCCCGACAACTGTGCGTGCGCGCCTGGAAGTCCATCGCGAAAATCCTACCTGTCAGGCCTGTCATGGCGCCATTGATCCGCCCGGACTGGCACTGGAAAATTTTGATCTTACCGGACGCTGGCGCGACGTTGACCGTCAGGCCAATGCCGTAATTGATTCCTCTACGACGCTTAATAGCGGTATAGAAATTAATGGACCGAGCGAACTGCGCAAACATTTGCTCAGCAGGGAGGATCAATTGCCCGCTACCATCACCAAGCGTCTGATGATGTATGCCATGAATCGCGAAATTGAGTATTTTGATATGCCGCTGGTGCGTGAAATTGTACGCGAATCAGCTGAAAACAATTACACTTTTGCCTCTATAATTACCGGCATCGTTAACAGTGACGCTTTTCGAATGCAGGGTCCGGAAGAAAACCATGACGAGTCGGCTGTAGCGCTCGCAACAAACGAATCAGGGAGATAAACAATGGCTCATTTCCTCACCAAGAAACACCTGTCCCGACGCACATTACTGCGCAGTGGTGCAGTAGGATTGGGACTGCCCTTCCTGGACGCCATGGTACCGGCAGGTACCGCTCTGGCCCAGGTCGACGCCATGCCGAAAAAACGTGCCGGTTTCTTCTATCTGCCCCATGGCACCATCATGAACAATACGCCATTGGGCAAGGACGTTGATAAATGGACCTGCAGTGGCTCCGGTGACAACTTTCAGCTCGGCAGTATTCTTGAGCCCCTGGATCCCCTGAAAAAGTACCTGACCACATTTGAAAATGTTGAAAACACAGCCGCCGGTGGTTCAGTACATACCCTGAATCCGGCGACCTGGCTTTCCTGTGTCCGTCCTGGGACCGGTTCAACACCGGAACTGGCGACAACACTTGACCAGGTCATTGCCCAGCAGCTGGGACAGGAAACAGCGCTGCCTTCCATGGAACTGGCGACAGAGACCACGATCCAGGTCGCGGCCGGCAATGGTGGTTTTTATGCTGTGACCACTTCTTTCTCAGCCCCCAACAAACCACTGCCCATGGAATTCAATCCCCGCAAGGTATTCATTCAACTGATGGGGCCCTATGACACCCAGGAAGAGCGTGAAATGATCCTGAGAAAGAACAGCAGCATTCTCGACATGATTGCCGATCGCACCCGGGTACTGCAAAAAGAACTTGGTAGCGGTGACCGCGCTTTACTGTCTGATTACCTGGACACGGTACGCGAAATTGAGCGACGTGTGCAGCTGGCAGGCGAACAGGACTTGTCCGGCATTGATGTGCCGACAGCCCCGGTTGGTGAGTTCGAGGACTTTGATGACCAGATCACCATGATGTTTGACCTGATTGCCCTGGCCTACCAGGCAGACCTGACCAGAATCTCCACATTGGTGATGGCCGCAGAGGGTACCGACCGTACCTATCCACAGGTTAATGTTGCTGGCGGCTTCCACCCCACCAGCCATCACACCAACAACCCCGAACGCATTGCAGAGCTGATCCGTATCCAGAGTTATCACATGCAGCATTTTGCCCGCTTCGTTCAGAAACTTGCCGATACACCGGATGGTGATGGCAGCATACTGGATCACTCGCTGTTTCTGTATGGCTCAAACATGGGCAACAGTAATCAGCATGACAACTATCCACTGCCGGCTATTCTTATGGGCGGCGCCAGTGGTGCAGTGAGAGGTGGCAAGAACATCATCCTGCCGGAACGCACCCCGCTGGCCAATGTGCACCTGACTATCCTCGAGCGACTCGGTATTCCCCAGGAAAGTTTTGGTAACAGTACCGGAACCATCGCCGAAGTATAAGAATAATCAAAAGGCAGACTATGCAACAGTCCAACAAAATGAACAAACGCAGACAGATACTCAAGACAGGCGTTTCCCTGGCTTCAGTGCCCCTGCTCGGGAGTCTGGTAAGTTGTTCGAGAGAACAGGAACCGGGGCAAATGGATGAGTCAGCATCAACCCCACAGGAAGCGGCGCGCTTACGTACCGAGACATTGACTGAAACGGTCACCATGGTCAGCGGTGCCCCCGGTAATGTTCTCGCACTGAAAACAGATACCGGTCTGTTACTTGTTGACAGTGGTTCAGCAGCGCTGGCCCCATCAGTTCTGCTTTCCCTGCAGGAAGGGTTGGACGACACCCGGGTACACACCCTGTTCAATACCCACTACCACCCTGACCAGACAGGAGGCAATGCATTATTTGGAGAAGCAGGCGCAGCCATTCATGCCCATGAAATTACGCGTCAATGGCTATCCGCAGACTATTATATTCCTGCAGAAGATCGCTGGGTTGAAGCGCTACCGACAATCGCACGCCCTACCCATACATTTCGTGATGTAGGTGAATTAACAGCCGGTTCAGAAACCCTTGAATATGGATATCTGCTGGAAGCACACACCCGCGGAGATGCCTACGTGTTGTTGCGTGAGGCAAATATAATTGCCGTTGGGGATGTCGCCTCGCCTTTTCTTGATCCTTCCCTGGACTGGTATACCGGAGCCTGGCTCGGCGGTCGGGTCGATGCCATGGATGCCTTGCTGGCATTGGCAAATGCCGAAACCCGATTTGTCCCTGCCTATGGTCCAGTTATGTCACTTGCAGATTTCCAGGCCGAGCGCGACATGATGTGGCATTTGTGGGAGCGCTGTTCAACACTGGTCAGTAATGGCCGCAGTGCCCAGGACATGCTTGAGGCCGGCGTGATGGATGAGATTGACCGTGAATTTAATGATCCCTACCGCTTTCTTTACGACGTAGCCAAAGGATTATGGGCGCACTACACCAATTTCGGTGGTAAAACTGTTTAAGTATTGGTCTACATTAATAAGGTTTCTGGACATGATAAAAAATTCAACAATGAACCTGATCAGGATCTGTTCCTTGAGTCTGCTGACTTTATGGTCATGTGCAGCTTTTCCACAGGACAGCCTTATTGACCTTATTCGTGATGGCCAGCGCGACGCCGCACTGGCAGCAATCACCTCGCCAGAGACTGATATCAATGCAACGACAGAGGATGGTGCTACTGCTCTGCACTGGGCAAGCTACTCCGTGGACCATGAACTTGTGCAGGCTCTGCTTGATGCCGGTGCCGTGGCCGACACCACCAATCGTTTTGGTTCCACCCCGTTAACCGAAGCGGTTAAACTGGGGGATGCTGAACTGGTGAAATTACTGCTGGATGCCGGTGCCGATCCCGACTCCCCCAACCAGGACAACCAGACGGCGCTAATGCTGGCGTCCTATATCGGCTCATTGGAAATAGCAGAAATGCTGATTGAGAAAGGCGCCGATGTGAATGCCGTGGAAACCTTCCGCGGTCAGACAGCCCTGATGTGGGCTGCTGCCGAGAATAACCCTGACGTAGCCGAATTACTTCTTGAGCATGGTGCCGACGTAAACGTGAAAGCGGTGCATGATGACTGGCCACGACAAATGACTTCCGAACCTCGCGCCCAGTTTCGTCCTACCGGTGGTCTCACCGCATTACTCTATGCCGCGCGCTCAGGCTGCTATCGTTGTGCAAAAGGTATCGTTGAAGCAGGCGCAGATATTGACCAGCCTAACCCGGATGGAGTGACACCGCTGATCAATGCACTGGATAACAAGAGCTTTGATATTGCCATGTACCTGATTGACCAGGGCGCCAGAGTGAATGTATGGGATATGAATGGTCGCACTCCTCTCTATCTGGCCATAGACATGAACTCGTTTACGCCCAGAGGATTTTTTGGCGGCGCTGTCGAATCAAGCGCACCGGATTCACAAACCTATGACGCACTGGATGTGGCCAGGCGCCTGATTGAGATGGGCGTTGATGTAAATCATCAGATGACCCGCATTCGTCCCAATGGTCCGGGTCGAGGCCGCTTTGCTGACTATGATATGCGGGGCGGAACCGGCGCCCTGATGGTAGCCACTTTCAGTCATGACCACGAAGCCATGGAACTGTTACTGGCTAATGGCGCCGAAGTTGACCTGCACAATGTATTCAAGATCACGCCATTAATGTACGCCACTGGCATGAGCGGCAATGGCCGAGGACCGGGCGGAAATCTGGACGGTATTCAGGATCGCGCTATCAAGTCTATTGACCTGTTGCTGGATGCCGGCGCCGATATCAATGCCCAGGTAACGGGTAGCCGCACTTTCACCGGCCAGCTCGACACCTATATACAGGGCCGTGATAACGAGGGTCGCACAGCTCTGCATAATGCTGCCGAACTGGGCTGGGAAAAAGTTGTCGCCCATCTGCTGGAACGCGGTGCTGATCCATCCATTGTGGACGCTGAAGGGCAGACAGCTCTGGATGAAGCTCTGGCACCGGTGATGAACGGTCCTGGTGCACGCAACCGGCCTGACAGCGGTGACCGTGAAGCCGCAGTAGCGCTGCTAAGTTCTGCGCTAGCCACATCAAAGTAGTCGTCTCTATAAGGATAAAGGTGCGTCCACGCTGACTACACCTTTATCCTTTATCCTTTATCCTTTTTTTTATTCTTTTTTTATTTTTTATCCTTTTACTGCTTTTTCCGGTTTACTCGACCAATAAGTCTTCCTTTAATCCAGAACATTGTAAAAAACTCTTTGTTACTATAAAAACTCTCTATAGATATGCAGGCCTGGCTGACTGAATCAATCCAGGATTAACTTTTTAAAAATGAATTAAGGAATATATGCATTCTTCCGATGCGTTAATGCTGCAGGGTCTTAGTCAAAGTGAAGCTGAAACCAGGCTGCTGAAATATGGGCCAAACACCCTGCCGGTTGCAAAAAAACCTGGCCTGCTGCAAATCTTTCTTCATCAGTATAAAAGCCCTTTCATCTATGTGCTGCTGGTTGCCGCCATCGTATCCCTTTCTCTCGGACAAATAATAAATTGCGTGTTCATTTTTCTGGTACTGCTACTCAATGCCAGCATTGGTACCTTTCAGGAATATGCTGCTCAGAAAGCCGCCACGGGACTGGAGAAACTGGTACCACAACGGGCAACCGTTTATCGGGATGGAAAACCCGTCGTCATTGATGCTGCTGAAATTGTACCCGGAGATATCGTGGCACTGGTTTCCGGCGACAAAGTGCCTGCTGATTTGAAACTGCTGGAATTGCAGGATCTTCAAATTGATGAGTCCATGCTCACCGGTGAATCGATAGCCGCCGAAAAAAATCTGCAAACGTTAAGCACCGATATAACACCTGTAGGAGACCGGCTTGATATGGCTTTTGCCGGCACCATGGTGCTTCGGGGAAGAGCAAAAGGCGAAGTCAAGACAACCGGTCTGTTAACCGAGTTTGGCAAAATAGTCAGCGACGTTTCAGCAGAATCTTCCGCGCAGCCTCCCTTAATGCAACGCATGCATGCTTTTACCATGCGTGTAACATTCGCCATGCTAATCCTCATCTTTATTATTTTTATCATTACGCTGATTCGCGGTGAAGATCTTCAGACAGTATTCTTCCTCGGAGTGGCCCTTGCTGTATCCGCTATTCCCGAAGGTTTACCGGTTGCCATAACTGTGGCACTGGCCATTGGTATGCGCCGCATGGCCAACGCAGGCGTGATCATCAGAAATCTGGTTGCTGTTGAGTCGTTAGGATCATGCACGCTGATTGCGTCAGATAAAACAGGAACGCTGACTGTCAATGAAATGACTATTCGAAAGGTAATTCTGGCCGATGGCAATGAATATAGCATCTCTGGAGAAGGCCTGAATATTCATGGTGAGATTAATGCGCAGGATATTACCAACACCCTTTCTTCAAATCAGAATTTGCAGCTACTTATTAATGGCGCTGCCTTGGCCAATGAAGCTTATCTTGAATTCAAGGATGAGCAAATCGAAGGGCATGGCGATGCTGTAGATGTCGCCTTTTTGGTTCTCGCCGAGAAAGCTGGTTTGCGCACCGAAATTTTGCGCAAACTGCACCCGGAGTCAGGAAGTATCCCCTATGAATCCCAGAATGCCTTCGCTGGCAGCATTAATCACTATGATGATTCCATCCACTTCTTCCTGAAAGGGAGCGTAGAAAGCCTTTTGGAAATGTGTATTCCATCTGTACAGAATGAGCAACTGAAAGTTCAAACCGAGCTACTGGCGCGTCAGGGATATCGGGTACTGGGCATAGCACATCGAATACTGAAAGAAGTACCGGGCGAACCCAATGCCTACCTGAACAGCATGGAGATGATCGGCATAGTTGGCATGATTGATCCATTGCGTCCGGAAGCCATTGCGGCAGTAAAGGAATGCCGCCAGTCCCATATCAGGGTGGCCATGATAACCGGTGACCATCCTGATACCGCCAGTGTCCTGGCAAGAGAATTGGGCATTTCTCGTCTGGGTGGATCACGCCCGAAAGATCCAACTGTCACAGGAACACAATTGGCAGAAGCTCAACTTCGAGGTGGAAATGAATTTGATGACATAGTGCGCAGCTGCAATGTCTATGCCCGTGTAGCACCAAGACAGAAAATGGAGATAGTTCAAAGCTTTATCAAACAGGGCGAATTCGTAGCCGTAACAGGCGATGGCATTAATGATGCGCCAGCCCTGAAACATGCCCATATCGGAATCTCCATGGGTAAACGCGGATCAGATATGGCCCGGGAAAGTTCAGACATGATTCTGACCGACGACAATTTTGCCTCTATAGTGCAGGGCATAAAACAGGGACGCATTGTTTACAACAATATTCGAAAAGTAATATTTTTACTTATTTCTACCGGAGCAGCTGAAATAACACTTATCATGCTGTCGATCATTTCAGGATTACCATTGCCGCTACTACCGTTACAACTACTCTGGTTAAACCTGGTAACTAATGGCATCCAGGATGTTGCTCTGGTGTTCGAACCTGAAGAAGGAAATGAACTGCAACAAAAACCCAGAGATCCAGAAGAACCCATTTTTAACAGACTTATGATTGAGAGAGTTTCAGTAAACGCCATTGTCATGGGCTGCCTGGCCTTCGCGGTATTTTACTGGCAAATCAATATGGGCACCGACGAGGTGTCAGCCAGGAATATTACCCTGCTGTTAATGGTACTTTTTGAAAATGTTCATGTCTTCAATAGTCGCTCGGAAAGAATTTCGATTTTCCGGCAAAATTTTTTTGGAAACCCATTACTTCTGCTTGGCATGCTGGGTTCCCAGGCCATCCATATCTTTGCCATGCATATACCAGGCCTTAATAGTGTTCTGCAAATCAAACCGGTTTCACCAGAGCTTTGGTCTCAACTTTTAGCAATCTCCCTGTTACTGATAACGGTTGATGAAGCACACAAGTACTGGCACAACCGTTCTAATATAATTCCCGTTACCCTCGACTAGATCGAAACTATCTATAAAGATAAATTGGCGGCATAATAGCGCATCAAAATATGCACAAAATACCCACTCATTCTTACTCTCGATCAAAGAATTTTAGAAGCAAAACTCCAATGGATTCATTGCAGACAGACAATATTGACCTGCCAAAACTCGACAGCGGCTCAAATATCAGCACTGAAGCGCTTCAGGATGCAGAGGTAGTGGCACACCTGCTGAGCGGGAAAAACACCAAAGGCCAGCTAAAGCTTCTGAACTATGGCAGTGAAAACTTTTTACTGAATACGGAAGATGGCCCAAAATCCATACTGTTTGGTGAAACTCTCTATCTGATATTTACCAGCAAGCTATCTGTAAATCTCCAGCAGCCCCCGGCATTAAGCAAGGACAGCGATAACCCATCAAGCCTGAGTACCCAGAAATTCAAAATAGTGTTAGTCAACAATGAATCTATAACCGGCAAAATGAATAACCTGTTCATCGACCGCGCTGGCATTCATATTTACAAACTTTTAGAGACCAGGCATGTGATCCGCCTGTTTTTCCCGGCGTGTTCAATTAAAACATCCCAATTCGGCGACCGCCTTGGGGAAGCATTAATAAAACAGCATATCGTTCAGGAGAAAGTGCTGGATGAAGCCCTGACACTGCAAACCACGCAGCGTAAAAAAAGACTTGGTGATTATCTCGTCGAAGCCAAGGTCATTGAGCCCGCCGCTCTTGAACATGCTCTTGCCATACAAAAGCAGGAAAATGAGGAAGCAAGCAAAGATATCCCGGCCAGAAAAATCGGCGAAATTCTGGTGGCAGAAGGCGCGCTCTCCCAGGACAGACTTGATGAATTTGTTAAAACACAGCAATCCAATCGCGCAAAAAAAATTGGTGAATACCTTGAAACCATGGGCGTCTCTGATACCAGGGATATTCAGGTCGAATTGGCGAAGAAGGCTCATCTGCCTTTTATAAAACTCTCTCTATACAAAGCCGAACAAAATGCTATCAAGCTGGTGCCCAGGGAAGTGGCAGAAAAATATCAGGCTGTTCCCTTACAAATACAGAATGGACGATTGTTAGTTGCCCTGGACGACCCTTTCAATCCTGAAACCATTGATACCTTGCAATTCGTTTCCAATATGCATCTGGAACTGGCAGTAGCCACAACTGAAGACATTACAGCTGCCATTAATCGATTCTATGATGAGGCGACGTTCCATAAGGATATTACTGACGCAGAAAACCTGCAGAAAGTATTTAATCTGGATAACAAACAAAAGAATGATTTGCTGGAAATTGAGGGAGGAAACTCGGGCGCCCCAATCGTGCGCCTGGTTGCCAAGTTTATTCTGGATGCCATAAAAAAGAATGTTTCGGATATTCATATCCGACCCAAAGAAGAAACTGTAGATCTTTTGTTTAGAATAGATGGCACGTTGATAAAAGTGCGCACATTTAGCAAATCTCTATTAAATCCAATTGTCAGTCGCATCAAGATAATTGGGAAAATGGATATTTCCGAGCGCAGATTACCGCAGGATGGAGGAGCCCAGGTATCTGACAAGGATTTCAAAGTTGATTTGCGTATTTCCATTATTCCTACCGTTGAAGGTGAAAGCGCCGTCATTCGCATATTAAACTCTCAGGCCGGTTTGAAATCTATTTCTGATCTTGGCTTTAATGAATTTGATGCGGATATTTTTCGCAACATGATGCACAAAAGTTACGGCATGGTGCTGGTCACAGGGCCAACTGGTTCCGGAAAATCCACTACTCTATACGCCGCATTAAAAGAAGTTATTACCCGAAACCTGAATGTCATAACCGTTGAAAACCCGGTGGAGTTCCATATTGATGGCATTGAACAAATTCAGGTTAACACCGTCCCAGGTTACACCTTTGCGCGCGCTTTACGTCATATTCTCAGACATGACCCCGATGTAATTATGATCGGCGAAATCAGGGATGAGGAAACCGGCAAGATTGCAGTGGAAAGCGCCTTAACCGGTCACCTTGTATTAAGTACCCTTCACACCAATGATGCTGCCGGTGCCATAACCCGCCTTTTGGAAATGGGCGTCGATCCGTTCCTGTTGAATGGCACCTTACTCGGCGTATTTGCCCAGCGTCTGGTGAAAAAGAATTGCCTTGAATGTATTGATGTCGAAGAGGTTGAATTGGCGGTTCGAAAGGTATTAGGCGTCAGTGAAGACGAGGTGTTTTATAAAGGACGAGGATGCGAGGGCTGCCGCGGAACCGGTTATCTCGGCAGAATTGCTGCCTATGAACTGCTGCAGTTTTCCCCGGCCTTGCGTAAAATGATTACTGCCACTATAACCACCCAGGAGGTTCACGAACAGGCGGTCAAGGACGGCATGGTTCCGCTGACAGACAATGCCCTGGCACTGGCAAGGGCGAAAAAAACCTCTCTGCAGGAAGTCTACCGCGTTCGTCTCGAATAAAAGTTCGCATTTTATTGCTGCATAAACATTCTTCATTATTAACTTCCAGTTATCCCCGGTTATCTCCAGTCTGGCGTCAATAGCCTAATCTGTATGAAATAAACGAGTGCGCTCTGGACTGTCCCCCTTTAACAATTTAGGCTTAAGCCTGCTTTCCAAATCGTCACCAGCAATACAAGGTAGCAAACCACATAACTGACCATCGCGCCCCCCCATTACCGAAGGAGCTTTTCATGCCCTCTTTTCGTTCATTCTTCACTAAAGCTTTCCTGCTATATCTATGCATACCCGTTTATTCGGTACTGGCAGTGGAAGGTTATTACAGCTCACCCACCGCTCACAGTGGCCGCCTGGTATTTACCTCGGAAGGTGACCTCTGGCGTCTCGACCCTGATGACCGTCAGGCCATTCGCCTGACAACTCATGCTGAACTTGAATCAGATGCCAGCTTTTCCCCGGATGGTGAACAACTGGCTTTCGTTGCCAGTTTCAATGGTATTGCCCAGGTCTATGTAATGCCAATAGCAGGTGGCAGCCCTAAACAACTGACCTTTGAATCCGTGGCTGTCAGTGTCAGAGGCTGGTCTCCGGATGGCCGGATTCTCTTTACCAGTCGCAATATGGAAGGCAGCAGCCGCGTGCTGGAATTACGTCTGGTGGATCCGGTATCTGGTGACATAGAACGTATTCCATTGCGCTATGCCTCCACCGGTACTTTTTCTGACAACGGCCGCACCCTGTTCTTCACCCGCCATGGCATGAGCACAGTCAGTGACAACGCCCTTATGTATCGCGGTGGTGGCATGTCTCAATTATGGCGTTTTGAGATGGGCAGCGATGAGGAAGCCATCCGCATGGCAGCAGAATTTGAAGGCCCCATTGAAAACCCGATGTTTTGGCAAGGGCGACTTTACTTCATCAGCGACGCCTCCGGCTCAGACAATATCTGGTCCATGGATAACACCGGCAATGATATTCGTCGTCACAGTAATTTCAGGAACTGGCGCCTGCTGGATGCCAGTCTGCAAAATGGAATAATCCATTATCAGCGTGGCGCCGATATTTATGCTTATGATCTGGCGCGAAATTCAGAAGAACTCATTAACATCGACCTTGTTACAGACGAAAAACGCAGCAAGCGCCGCTGGATCGACACGCCCTTGCAATATTTCAGCGGCGCCAGTCTTGCCAACGGTGGCGAACGAGTTGCTCTTACCGCCCGTGGCGCACTGACTGTTACCGGGACGAGTGCCAGACGTCGCGTTGATATTTTGTTACCCGGTGAAGGCAGGGCGCGCAGTGCCCGTTTGGATAGCAAGGCCGAACAGGCCTATGCCATCGTCGACAGACAGGAACGTGGAGAAATCTGGCGCTTCGCCACAGATGGCAGCAGCAGTGAACAACTCACCAGCAATGCCGACGCCCATCGCTGGGAGCTGGCAATTTCTCCGGATGACCAGTGGCTGGTCCATCATGATAAAAAAGCCCGTCTATGGAAGTTCAATCTGCTAACTGGTGAAAACAGCCTGATTTTGGAGCGACCCGGTCCGGAAGATAACGCGTTTCGCGATATACAGTTTTCCTCTGACTACCGTTACCTGGTGTTTACCACCACCAGCACACGAACGAATGGTTCTACAGTCTGGGTCCATGACCTGCAGGCAGGCAGCAACGTTCAACTGACTGGCGACAAGTATGCATCCTACGCGCCTGCTTTTTCCCGGGACGGGGATTGGCTTTATTTCCTGTCAGAACGGCACTTTGATCCGACCCCGGGTTCGCCCTGGGGAGACCGTAACATGGGCGTGCAGTTTGACAAGCGGGTCGGCATTTATGCCCTGAAGCTGAACCCTTCCAGCCGCTTCGGATTCCAGGCTCCTGATGAATTGCATCCGGTTGAAGCGGAACAAACCGATAGTGACGCAGAACAACAGGCAACCGACAATTCTGATGTCACTATTGACTGGGCCAAGGCCAGCCAAAATATTTATACCGTGCCGTTAGCACCCGGGAATTATGCCTCTCTCCAGGTGGATGCCGAGCGTCTCTATTACCTGAGCCGGGAAGGAGAGGAAAGTGCGCTATATAGTCTGACTATCAGCAACGACTCTCCAGAACCCGAACTTTTCGCCAAAGCAGTGGCAAGCTTTCAGTTAGCCACCAGTGCTGACACGCTGCTATTGCAATATAGCGGTGCTTCTCCCTCCTTTGCCCTGGTGCCCACGGGTACTAAAGCACCGGAAGATCTGGCGGAATATCGCCTACGAACGCAGGGCTGGCGTCTGGCTATTGACCCGGTCAGTGAATGGTCGCAGCTTTTCCTTGATGGCTGGCGCCTGCATCGTGATTTTGCTTTTGATCCACGTATGCGTGGAGTCGACTGGGAAGCCGTGCGCGACCGCTTGCTTCCCCTTGCCAGCCGCATCGGACATCGACAGGAACTGGCTAATCTTTTTACCCAGATGGCTCATGAGATTGGTATCCTGCATTCCCAGGTGCGTAATGGAGACATCCCGGAAGATGATGAAAACGGTCAGCTCGCCAGTCTCGGGGCACGCTATGTCCCTGCCGATGATGGACTCGAAATCGTACAGATTTATCAGGGTGAAACCGAATTACCGGACAGCCTTGGCCCCCTCAGTCAGCCCGGGATCGACATTCACGCTGGCGACATTATTGTTGCAATCAACCGACAGGCCATCACCAATCGCGCCGAGCTGGCGCAGGCCCTGATGTATCAGTCCGGGGAACAGGTACTGCTGGAAACCCGTCGAGGTGAAACCAGTTACGAGCACATAGTCGTCCCGGTCAGCCTGTCCGACGAAGGCATGTTGCGCTACCGGGACTGGATTCTCGGCAAGGCCAACAAGGTGATGGATGCCAGCGATGGCGAAATTGGTTACCTGCATTTACGCGCCATGGGTGGGGCTGATGTGGCACATTTTGCCCGCGAATACTTCGCCCAGAATCACCTTGATGGCCTGATTATTGATGTGCGTGATAACAATGGCGGCAATGTCGACAGCATTATCCTGCAACAGCTGCTGCGCAAGGTCTGGTCCTTCTGGGGTAATGCTGAAGGCACGCCAAGCTATGGCTACAACATGCAGGAAGCCTTTCGAGGCCACCTGGCGGTGCTGATTAATGCCGGCACCTATTCCGACGGTGAAACCTTTGCCGCCGGTATCAAGGCGCTGGAGCTGGCTCCTCTGATTGGCGAGCGCACCGCCGGGGCTGGCATCTGGCTGGCCGACCGCAATCGGCTGGCTGATGGCGGCATTTCCCGGGTAGCAGAATCTGCCCAGTTCGGTCTCGACGGACGCTGGTTAATTGAAGGCAGGGGCATAAGCCCGGATATCGAAGTCGTGGCCGGGCCCCATGCACTGTTCAAGGGGGAAGACCAGCAATTGCAGGCAGCTATAGATTACCTGAAAAATAAAATTGCAGAGCAGCCCATAGCGCCTCTGCAAGCCAACCCCCTACCTCCGGTAGGCGAATATGGGCAAGGGATCGACGAATGAAAAACAGACTTACGCAGTCTAACGGTTTGCCAATGAGCGCTGAATATCACCGCTTTTTGAAACTGGCACACCTGCTGGTTTTATCAACTACTCTGGGGTTTTTGGCCTCACCTGTTCTTGCGCAACAACCTGAACTTGGTACAGAGAATCTTGAGTTGATGCAGACGGATGGCTTTTTTTTCAAGGATCATAACAAGAATGGCGTTCTGGACACCTACGAGGACTGGCGCCTTTCAGCTGCCCAACGTGCAGACCATCTGGTGAGTCTGATGACCATTGAGGAAAAAGCAGGGGCCATGTTGCATGGCACCCTGCCGATGGATCAGTCACAAATTCCTGCCGGGGAAAATTACGATATTGCGCTGGCAGAAGACCTGATTCATGATCGCAATATCAATCACCTGATCACGCGCATAAGTGCCACCCCTGAAAAAGTAGCCGTTGAAAATAATCGCATACAACAACTGGCCGAATCGTCACGGCTGGGAATTCCCGTCACCATCAGTACCGACCCGCGCCACCACTTCCAGTTTACTGAAGGGGCTTCGGTAGCCAATAACGGATTTTCACAATGGCCGGAAACACTGGGGTTTGCCGCACTCAGGGATCCGGCCCTGGTAAAAGAATTTGCCGATATTGCACGCCAGGAATACCGGGCAGTAGGCATACATATGGGACTGTCGCCACAGGCAGACCTCAGTACTGAACCACGATGGTCACGCATTAACGGGACGTTTGGTGAGGATGCGAATCTGGCCAAAGCACTGGTGCAGGCCTATGTTGAAGGTTTTCAAAATGGCAGTGAAGGCATCCATGCAGAAAGCGTTTCTCTGGTGGTAAAACACTGGACCGGATATGGCGCCGCTGCGGAAGGTTTTGACAGTCACAACTACTACGGTCGCTACGCCGTCTTTCCCGGCAATAATTTTGCCTATCATGTTATCCCCTTTGAAGGAGCCTTTGCGGCCAATGTCGCCGGGGTAATGCCGACCTATTCCATTCTTAGGGATTTAACCATTGAGGGTGTCGCAATAGAACAGGTTGGTACGGGGTTTAATCGCTTTTTATTGACGGACCTGCTCAGAAACCAGTACGGTTTTTCCGGGGTGATTTTGTCAGACTGGGGTATCACCAAAGACTGCGGCGAAGCCTGCATAACCGGCAGGGATGCCAATGGTGTTCAGGGTTTCCATAATCATTCATCAGCCTGGGGGGTGATGGATCTGAGCATAGAGCAGCGCTTTGCTAAAGGGATAAATGCTGGCATAGATCAGTTTGGTGGCGTTGAAAACACCGATGTTCTTGCTTCAACATTCAGACAGGGGCTGGTAAGTGAAGAGCGTATCAATCAATCTGTACGTCAGATACTGGTGCAAAAATTTGCCCTGGGATTATTTGAACAAGCCCTGGTCAATATCGAAACGGCGAAAAGCACGGTGGGTAGTCCGCAACGATTAAACAGGGCAGAAGAAGTACAGGGCAGATCACTGGTCCTGCTTGAAAATAAAAATAATGTATTGCCATTGACCGATCGGAAAATCGCTCTTTATCTGCATGGCGTCGAGAACGACATTGCCAGAAGCTATGGTTTTGAAATCGTCAATGATCCCGAAAAAGCAGATCTTGCCATTATAAGAACCCAGGCTCCCTACCAGATTCTGCACCCTGATTATGTTTTTGGGCGCATGCAGCATGAAGGGGATTTATCATTCAGGGACGGTAATACTGATTATGAAATGATAAAAAAGACTGCGGCACTTGTCCCTACCATCGTCACGGTTTACCTTGATCGTCCGGCCATATTGACCAATATTATCGATAAAGCCCATGCCATACTTGGTAATTTTGGTATTAGCGATAAAGCGCTTATGGAAGTGCTGGTGGGTAATATCAAGCCTGGTGGAAAACTGCCTTTTCAGTTACCGGCCACCATGGAGAGTGTTATTCAACAACACGCCGACGTGCCATTTGACTCTGCAGAAGAACTTTTTCCATTTGGTTTTGGGCTTGAGTACAGCAGGTAGGAAGCGCTGGGCAGTCAGCAAATGGCTCGGTCAGTGATCCGTTCGCCGTAGATAAGCAGCGGCACCCAGTAGACCAGGATATGGCGCGGTCACAATGTAGGTGGCTATTTTTTGATTATAGGAACGGTAGCGCCCTTTGTCCTCAAAACGATTTCGAAACTCACTGTCTTTTACATAATCGACAAATCTGGGCACTATCCCGCCAGCAATGTATACGCCGCCAAAGGATGCCGTGGCCAACGCCAGGCTACCGCAATAGGAGCCGAGCATTGCACAAAAAAGATCCAGTGTTTTCTGACAACTTGTGCTATTACCAGCAATGGCTGAATCACTTATCTGTTGTGCATTCATTGGTGAAAGATCGATACCGTCTATTTCACAGATAGCTGCATGTAATTCTATAAGGCCGGGGCCGGATAAAATCCTCTCGGTAGAGACATGCCCATACTTGCGATGAAAAATACGCCATATTTCCTGTTCATAGGGGGTATTGGGCGCAAAGTCCATATGGCCACCTTCCCCTGGCAGGACCTGCCAGCCACTCGCAGTTCTGGCCAGCATCGCTACCCCCAGTCCGGTGCCGGGACCACATATCAGGGCCAATTTATCAGGTTCGATACTGCCCTCCCCAATCTGCACCTTTTCGGTTTTTGCCAGTAAGGGGATAGCCAAGCCTATGGCATGGTAATCATTAATGATAGTTACCGTTTTTAGTGACAACTGTTCTTTCAGGGACTGGCCTGAAAAAGACCAATCAAGGTTGGTCATGGTCACCTGGTTATCCACCAGAGGACTGGCAACGGCTATGCATACACTCTTCACCTCAAGTTTATGCATTTCAATATAGGATGAAAGCGCCTCGGCAGGCCCGGAAAATTCCGGACAAGACCATGACTCAACAGTTTTCAGACTATGATTTTCATCGAGGGTCGCTATGCGACAGTTCGTCCCCCCGATATCCATGACTACTTGCATTGTGTTGCTTCGCGATACGCTCCAAAAATTAATTGCTGCTGAACATTAGTCGACATAAGTCTAACACTTCTTCTGCTGTTCCGGCCGGCCGGATTTATTACTTGCTTCAGACAGGTTCATTCTCTACCCTGCATTTTGTCCAATAGCCCAATAATAAAATTATAAGGCAGCCACGCTATGACAGCAGTTAATCCGCAATACTCCAGAACTACCATCCTGTTTATAACAGCGGTAGTAGCCATGGGAGGATTATTATTTGGCTATGACACAGGGGTTATTTCAGGAAGCCAGCTCTACTTTACCGAGTTTTTCGATTTAACAAGCGCAGAGCAGGGCTGGGCAGTCAGCAGCGCCATCTATGGCTGTCTGTTTGGCGCTTTAGCGAGCGGTTATCTTACAAAACAGATCAGTCGCAAATATACCCTGCTGCTTTCGGCCCTGCTTTTTATAGTTTCTGCCTGGGGCTCCGGCATGGCCAATTCACTGCTGGAACTTTCGATTTACCGAATTATCGGCGGCCTCGGAGTTGGCATGGCGTCCATGGCAGCCCCTATGTATATAGCAGAAATCTCGCCACCAAAAGAACGCGGACAAATGGTTTCCTATTACCAGCTCGCGGTAGTCATTGGTTTTTTTGTGGTGTTTCTGGCCACCTATTTTATTGGTAATGGCAGTGTAAATTTTATTGCCTCAGTTAATGAAAATGACCTGCATCGCTGGAATGTCGAACAGGGCTGGAGAATCATGTTCTGGTCTGAACTGATTCCCGCCGGGCTGTTTTTTGTTTTGTTGTTTTTCGTTCCCCATACACCGCGCTGGCTGGTATTAAAACAAAGAACCGACCAGGCCGCAGATGTGCTGGCAAAAATAACATCCACCGCAGAAGAGGGCAGACTCGAGCTTGAAGATATCAAGCTGTCATTTTCACAAACCCGGGAACATCACAAAGTCACCCTGGCCTCGAAAGGAATCGCGTTTATATTATTTCTGGGCATCATGCTGTCCATTTTTCAACAAACCACCGGTATTAATGCCATCCTTTATTATGGCGCTGAAATTTTCAGTAATGCACTGGGCTACGGCCCTGAAGACGCACTGAAACAACAGTTATGGACCGCCGGCGTCAATCTGGCGTTCACCTTCATCGCTATTTTCACTATCGACAGGTGGGGAAGAAAACCATTATTGCTCACAGGGATCGCCGGCATGTTCCTGGGCCTGAGCATTCTGGCGTTGACTATTTACAGCGGTCAATTGGGTATAATTTCTTTACTGTCCATTCTGCTGTTTATCGGCTCCTTCGCCATGTCCATGGGACCGGTGGTCTGGGTTCTGCTGTCAGAAATTTTCCCCAACACCATACGCAGTATCGCCATGTCTATTGCCGTTGCAGCCCAGTGGTTATTTAACGCCATCGTGGCCAACAGCTTTCCCGTTATTAATGGCAGCCAGCTCAACAATGAGACCTTTAACGGGGTACTGCCCTATCTGATTTTTGCCTCCTTTTGCCTGATCACTTTTGTCTTCGTCTGGCGTCTGGTCCCTGAAACCAAAGGCAAAACCCTGGAAGAACTTGAAGCGCTTTGGACCGGCGAGAATGTCTTTCATCAGGCTGATGAAATCGAACCCGACAGTATGGTGGATAGATAACAGGTTGACAGGTAGCGAGTTAGATTAATAGAAAGGGAGGAAGCCAGGCAGGCCCGAGGCTAGCAGGAAAATGGCAGCGCACACTCACCAGGCGGCTCTGCCATTTCACAATTACACTTTTAAAACAGATGCCTCAGGGCGAACTGCTCATCTCTGCCAGATTACGTAATTCCCGGACATCATCAATGCCACCCATATTATTCACATTGGTAAAACCTGCAGCTTCCAGGATTTCCTTGGCCTGACCGGCACGATTGCCACTGCGGCAATAAAGGTTGATTTCATCACCCTTGCCGTAGGCGGCAGCGAATGTTTCAACATCAATCGTGGCCAATGGGATGTTCAGGTCCCCGTCAATATGATTGTCGGTGTACTCCGCTACCGTTCTGACATCGATCCAGACCGGCTCAGGCATGCTTGCACACGCCACCAGTGTAAACAGGGTAATGGCTGTTAATAATTTCACTATTGGATTCATTATGGAATGCATTTTAGGTTTCCTTCTTTAGCTGGCAATCGTTTTCAGCGGTTGATTCTTTTTGATGATATTTTCAATCCTGACTTTCTGTTCCCCAGGCTTTCAGTGCGGGCAACGGCCATCAGGCCTATTGCGGATTCAATTGTTCGTAATAATCACGTATTGGTTGAAACGGTCCAAACTGATGTTGCTCCTGCGGAAAAGGATCGGCATAAGGCAAATAGGGACTGTCTACCGGTTTACGCCACAACTCCGGGAAATCCTCTTCCAGGGATGCCTTGATGGGACGTGGCTGGGAATTGATATAGGCCGCCACATCATAGGCCTCATCATCACTGAGATCCGGCAAGCCCAACGGCATACGTGCCTTGATAAAACGCGCAGCGGTCAGTACCCGGGTCATGCCTGCACCATTGTTATAACTTTCAGGCCCCCAAAGTGGCGGAAACACATAACCATCCAGCACATCGGTCGTTTGCATTAAACCCAATCCGTCTTCACCGTGACAAATCTGGCACTTTGACTCATAAACTATTTTTCCGGCATCGAGACTGGCTTTCCTCTGGGGTTCAACAAAAGCCGGAGGTTCAACAGCTTCGGTTTTCTCCTCACTCATAATTTTGTATTGCTGACCCAGACTGAGAATATAACTTTCCATGGCAATCATTTCCACACTGTCGCGGGGCAGAGGCTTGCCGTTCATGCTGCGCTGCATGCAACCATTGATGCGATCCCTGAGATCCCCTTCCCCGCCGTCACGACCGGAAAAACGCGGGTAGCGGGTAGCACTCTGGAGTAATGACAAGGTGCCTGGTGTGGTACCTGACTCAAGATGGCAAGAAGCACAGTCAAGACCATTGCCGGAATAACGCATGGCGGGGTCCGGCTGTTCGGGCCCCAGTAGACGTGTGGTTTCCCTGAGCAATTGCTGACCATAAGCCGCGGTGGCTGCCGGTGGAGCCAAGGCGGGCTCGACTTGTTCCGGTTGCCGGTAGAGACCATAAAGAATGACCAAAAGTCCCAGCACACTGGTGGCACCAAGCACCAGTATCACGCCATGACTGATATTACGTTCGCTCATTGTTTTTATCTTTCGCCTCTTGCCTTATGCGCTGTTGATGGTTGTACTACTTCTTACATGCTACCTGACCGCTATTCAATGTTTTTCATTACCGGCATTGTTATCGGGCGAGTCATTTTTTTCAGGGGAATGCCTATAGTGCTTTTCGAATTGATCCAGTTGCGCCTGAAACAGGTATTTGGGCTTCTCTATGCGGGCACGCAACTCACTGCGCATTCCCCAGGCCAGTAAAAAGATCAATGCCAGCGCCAAAGAGCTTAGCACAATGATATCGATGATCATGGCTCGCCCTCGTAAAACTGACGCAGGTAATAACTCACTGCCCGTATCTGGGACTCTGACAGACGATCGGTCCAGGGCGCCATGGAAGAACCTTCCACCCCGTTGTTCAATACCCGCACACTTTCGCCAAGTGTTGGCCTTTGATTTCTAAAATCGGTAGGGGCTATTTGCAACTGGCTGGCAGCAAAACCCTGACCGCTACCGTCAGCTCCATGACACTGAACACAGTTATTTTGATAAACCTGCTCCCCGGTTTGCAATTGCCCCGGCGCTGGTGGTGGTGTTGACTCTTGTGCAGTAAACGCTTTCACATAATTTGCCAGCGCATTAAGACCATTTACCGGGATATCCCGCCAGGCCGGCATTGCTGTGCCGGGCACACCATGCCAGAGCACTTGCGCCAGACGCTGCTCAGTAAAAGCATATTGAGTCAGATTCGTCGGTCGTGGTAGCAGCCAGTCTGCTGCCGGGCCATTCCCGGTACCGTTATCACCATGACAACCTGTACATAAAGTCAGCCAAAGCTTCTTTCCTGTTTCCTGACCTTCTGGCATAGCGCCACTGTCAAGTATCGGGGTTTCTCCTGATGCCCGGGCCAACCCGGGATGCGCATTCAGCGACGGCGAGCTCACAGCCATTTGCGCCCATTTATGCTCGGGGTAAAGCGCCCTTACATTTTCATCCGCATCAGGCCATGCCAGCTCCCTTGCTCTGCCCAGTGACTCAAGGTACGCCACCAGATCCAGGGCCTCCTGTTTAGGCTGATCAACACTGCCATTAAAAAAGGCATTGTAGGACGGCATGATTGACCAGGGCACTACACTGCGGGGCGCGAACAAATGCGCCAGATGCCAGTCACGATTGCGGGTGCCGCTGCTGCGCGACAGGTCTGGCCCAACGCGTCGGGTGCCCCACATATGGGGTGTATCAAACTGACCTTCCCAGGCCAGCGTGGGTGCGCCAAAGCGCTTGATGTCCGCATCGGTGTAACGTATCTGCTGGGTATGACAGTAGGAACAACCTTCGCGCGCATAGATTTTTCTGCCGCGGGCTTCCGAGTCAGACAAGGCGTAAAGATCAGCAGGCGACATGGCCGCAATCTGCTGGTCCAGCTCCTTTCCGGGCCAGACGCCCAGCAACATCACTGAGAGAATGAAAAAACCTATGGCGGCACTAGCCGCGACCCGGTAGGACATGCGTAAAAAGTGCGCCGGCGACGCTGCAGCTTCATTGCCATTCAGCCCGGCACCGGTATTACCATGGGCCTGTTCTTCGCGCTGACTCGCCAGCAGTTTTACACCTGCGCCTTTTTCCCCACTGCACAAACCGTAAAACAGCAGGATGAAACCGGCCACAATGGGGATGGATGAAAGTGAGCGAATGAGCCAGTAAGGTCTGGACTGCTGAACCGACTCATACCAGGGCGAACCGTTTTGCCAAAGTTCGGCCTGCACCAGGCCGGCAATGGTGAGATCGATAACCATGATGCTGATGCCAATCACCAGCAGCCAGAATGACAGCGCCAGTGCACCCGCGTTATAGCGCGCCCAGGGGATTCGTTGCCAGCTGTGAATAATGCCACCAATACCGGCAAAGGTGGCAAAGCCAAGCATGGCGAGATGGGAATGGCCAATGACCCAGTCGGTAAAATGCACCACCTGGTTCAGTGACATTTGTGCCTGCAAGGCACCCTGCACGCTGACAATGAGATAAAAGATTATGGCTAGCAGAACAAAGCGCAAACCGATATCTTTTTTTAGCATGGCTGATCCACGCAAGGACATCAGCAGATTGGTGACCACGATAATCACGATCACGCCCAGTAATGCGGAGGCTGCAATTGCCCCCAACTGGGCCGCCATGGGAATCACCGAGAACACATAGTGATGGGTGCCATTGAGGGGGTAGAGAAAAAACAGCCCCCAGAATCCCAGCATGGAAAGGAAATGACTAAAAATGGGTCTGCCGGTAACCGCAGGAATCACAAAATAAAGAATCGCCAACGCCAGCGGGGTGACAAACAGCCCCACAGCATCATGAATCCAGAGACCGGTAAAGGCAGCACTTTCTGCCCCCGGCACCAGTTCCGGAATGATGTTGCCCATGGGATAGGCCAGCAGGGTAAACACCAGTGCACCGATGATATACCAGCTCGATACATAGAGATCTTCCAGGCCATTTTTGAAAAATGGTGGCAGGAACTGGATGCCTGCCATTAACAGGGCCGTAATCACAAAGACATCAATAACAAGCGGAAATTCTGCCCACTCAATAGGCTGGCTGACGCCACTGAGCACCAGCAACCAGCCCGGCAGCATGACGACAAAATTCCATACCCCGAATAACCAGCGACCCAGATTGTGGCTGAAAACCCTTCGGCCGGTGAGAACCGGTATAGCATGATAGAGAAAGGCCAGGAAGGCATTGCCCAGCCAGCCCAGCATGATGCCCTGGGTATGGGCATAGCGCATTCGACCCCAGGCCATGGAGTGCCAGGAGCCCAATGCATCAGGCAGGAAGAATTGCAGGGAAATGACGATGCCAAACAGAATCGCGAACAGCACACAGACCAGCGCGGCTATGCTGTGGGCATAGACCAGTCCGGTATCTACCAGGCCGTCCGCAGAGCTTTCTCTGACCGGGCGGGAAGCCCTGAATACTTCACTCATCCCGCATACAACAGACTGTATCCGTATTCCTGGGCTCGCGTCATGCCCATAACACCGGCTGGCACAAAGCGGGCATTGGGAATGGCACCTGCCATTATCTCGGCTACCACATCGTCAGTTTCCTGACCGGTACTGCCAGCGATCATACCGGCAATACCACGGGTCGCCGTGGCACAAATTGCAAAATGGACTCCTCTATCCACCATGGAAGGGATACTGGCTCTGGCAAATGGTCCGCTGGCAATATTCAAAATATTTCGTTTTGGCACTTCTTTGGTTTCAGGATCAGTGAGCTGCATGCGGCCATTGAGTAATTCACCGTACTTTTCCCAGATCGCATCGCCATAACCAAAGGCTGTTGAACCATGTCGATAGCAAATAATCATGGCGTAATCTTCATCGGCTCCATCGTAGGCATTCTCATGGGCATTGAGGATATTCATGCCATAACGCAAGGCATCCTGACCGCCTGATACCGTGGAAGTATCAATAAAAACCCGATGGTTTCCGGGAATCTGTTCAAACCAGGCATCATCAGCATGGCGTGCAGGTTGAAAGCTTGTCGCCCCTGTTTGCGCCCGGGCCTGAGGTGAAGCCGCCGTGACAGCAAGTCCCGCTACCACCGCTCCCATGCCGGCCATTACCGCCCGGCGTTGTACTTTTTCATCATCTGTTTTTTTCATCATGGTTACCTTGTAAATTGCCATCCCGATTTTCTGATAGATTTTCAGGTTTTACTGGAATTTGAGAGAAACCTGACCATCAATGCGCGGATAGTATAAAACGAATCGAGGAAGAAGCAGACACTTTGCCATAGAAAATGCCTGCTTTCCCTTACAAAAGAACAGATTAATCGCTGATAACGATATTAATCGCCTTCGGGGTATAAATCAGCGCGCCCCCATTGGCCATATAACCCACTGCCATCCTGTGGGCACCAGCCTGGAGATTACCTTCAAAAATGATAATTGAATGTGACGCTAGCAGGGGCTCGACTATTTCTGCAGCACCCAGACTGCCAAGTTTCAGGTCCCAGGATTCAAAATTTCCATCGCTGTTCAGAAAAGACCACTGTTGCTTGCCATCTATCAGGGACAGCAAAACAACAATCAGTTGCCCGTCAGTGCCTACATCAGAAGTATCAGGATTGATCTGTGCAATGATAGTAATAAAGTCATCTGCAACAAAACTGTTGCCATAGGCTGGCTCACCAGAGGCGGAATAGGCTCCCGCGGCAAAACCGGCATCAGTCGAAGAAACTCCCCTGACTCTGCTTGCTGGTGGCACCGGACCCTCAGGGGGAGGGACAGACTCATGCACCTGCTGGCTGCCCCAGTTGGATTCACCCCAATTACTCTCGCCCCAGACCAGAGCACTGGCTGAAGCGCTAAAAGTTGTCAGCAGGACAACTAGTGAAATGTTTTTTAAAAAAATATTCATAAAATCTCCACCAGGAATTGATTATTTCTTTCTGGCTCTCGCTCAGGAGAAATAATGCTCAGCTGCAACGCTCTTAATCAGTTTGTCCTGACACCTATAACGAGTGTACTTTCAGACTCATCGGCGTCTTCATAGGGACCATAGAGAAACTCACTAAACACTATTACGTTGCCATCCGCAGATACAGTAAAAGTAAAATCTTCACTGGTTGTAATGGTGCTACCTGTTTGTACCCAGGTTCCTGTCAAGCTGACCGGTTCATTCTGGATCAACAGTGTCAGTTCATTATTATCAGTATTTAAAGCCGCATCATTCTCTGTACCACTTACCTGAAATGTGCCATTGCTGTTAAAGGTAGCCGTATACTGATCCGTGAGGTTGGCAGTAGAGGAATAATTTGCAGCATCACCACGGTTAATAATGCCGATGGAATTTAGCTGATATGTCTTCCCCGATACACTGTTACTATTCTGGTTGCTCGCCTCAAGCGATGCCAGACGGGCTGCATTATCATTAATTGCATCTATCAAGGCCTGAAAATTGGCATTTACCTCCTGAGCAACAGCCGGTGTGCCATCTTCAAAAGTAGTAACGCTGGACCCATCAACCTCATCGGCGCTTGCGTGTGATATGAAAAAAAATAAAGGCGCAACTAATAGTAATTTCAGTCTCATAATCTCTTCCTGCTCAGGTTAGCTGTTTGTGTTTGAAAAAGTGGGGTTTTATTCGAATAAACCACTTACTTTTTTAATTATCAGGCAGGTAAGCAAGGTCACTTTTGACATTAGTCAATTGGACATGAATTCACCGTAACCGTTAAAAAAACACAACGGACCTGAATCATCAACCAAGGCTTAAGAGGAAAAGTGGAAGGGGATAAAGTTAATTGTGAAATAAAATAAACGAAGAAATCCGGGGAAACAGGGATGTCATGTGAAGGCAAACCGCGCGTATGGCTCGCATGTAAGAGGAATCATGCAACGGAAATTTCAATCAGAATTCATCTTCCACACTGGCCGCTGCACAAAGATTGCCGGGGACTTTGGATCTGGCCTGACGCTTGCAACGTTCACTGCAATATTTCACTTCGTCCCAGCAACGCCACCATTTTTTGCGCCATGTAAAAGAGCGCTGACAGTGCTGACAGATCTTTTCAGGCAGACTAGCCTTGTGGTGAGCCATTGCGGAGCTTGCTCGTTCTATTAAAGTACTGACTCAATAGCGGCCTGCAGCTTTTTGCTGTCAGGCTCAACACCACTGCGGAACAGTTCAATAACATTACCGTCTTTATCGACCAGATATTTATTAAAGTTCCAGTTGGGTCGTTTTGTTTCATTGGCCAGATGCTGAAATACAGGATGCGCATCGGATCCTTTAACATTGATGACATCAGTCATGGAAAAAGTTACACCATGGTTGATGTAACAAATATCCGCTGTTTTTGCGGCATCATCATCTTCCTGATTAAAGTCATCAGAAGGGAAGCCGACTACTACCAGGCCCCGGTCCTTGTAACGTTGATAAAGCGCCTCAAGGCCGGTGAACTGGTAGGTATAGCCACAGTAGCTGGCAGTATTGATGAGCAGTACCGGCTTTCCGGCTGTTTGAGCACACAGATCTATTACCTGGCTGGAATGCAACTGATTAAGCTTATGATCCAGCCAGGGCGCACAGCTTGGCTCGCCGCTTCCTGCCGCATGCATTTCAGACTGGGCCAAGGCGAAGGGACTGGCAAGGCAGGAACCCATTATGAAAAGCAATGGAAAGACTAATCTAAGTTCAGCCTGTTTAGTCATGATCAAAATTCTCCGATAGCCAGGGTGACGACCTGTATTAATATACAACTATGTACGTCTGAAAGCCCTGGCAGGATTACATCGAACCTGGCTCGCGCTTGATCATTATCGAATAATTAATATCTCACTGTTGCGCAGCCAGTCGTACGACAATTTCATGGTAGGCCTGCACGAATTTATAGAGCTCCTGCTCAAGTATCCGCTCCTGATCACTGTGAGCCCCATAACCCAGCGGACCATCCTCGCGATCGATACCGGGTCCGACGCCATAACAACTCACACCCATGGCACGTACATAACTCATGTCGGTAGCGCCGGTACTCATTCTCGGAATCACGGGCACGCCATAGTGCTCACCATAAACCTGTTCAATAACACGAAATGCTTCGGTATCCAGGCTCACTGCGGCGCTTGGGCGCACCAGGGCATCATCCCAAATCACTTCGATAGTTTCATCGTCCACTACTGTGGCAATGGCTTCAAGGAAGCTGTCAAAATCCTGTTCCGGCAACAGTCGCACGTCCAGGGAAGCGCTGCCTGCAGAAGGGATAACATTGTAGCGATAACCAATATTCATGATGGTTGGCGTAACGGTATTGTGCAGTAGTGCAGCTGTAGCCGGCTCGTTGTCCAGCATCCAGAGCATGGCTTCTTCGGCTGCGCGAGAGCCCGGATTCAGCAGAGCCCGATAGCGGGCGGCGGCCTCGGGGGAAGAAATGTCGGCAAGACGCGCCAACATGGTGGTCGTGGTATCACTCAAACGAACAGGCTCCTGCCATTCCGCCAGGGCGGTAATCGCCTGACCCAGGCGCACCACGGCATTGTTGCGCGTGGGGACCGAACCATGTCCAGCCACGCCGGTCACGTTGAGCACCGCTGTGCGGCGTTTCTTTTCACCGGACTGGATGCCGGCAAACAGTGCCTCACCGTTTTCGCGGGTTACGCTGCCACCTTCGGCCAGACAGTACTGGGCATCAATAGCATCGGGATGCTCACTGGTCATAAACTCGATACCCCACTGCACACCCCCTTCCTCACCAGCCTCGGCAAGAAAGATCACATCACGGTCCAGCGCCACGCCACTGCGTTTCAACAACAGCATGGTCATCAGTGAAGCCACCAGATTGTCCTTGTCGTCGACCACGCCCCGACTATAAATCCACTTGTCATCCAGCGTGCCGCCAAATGGCGGAAAACTCCATTTTTCCGGATCAACGGTGACCACATCCAGATGCGCCATCAACAGCAGCGGTTGCTTGCTGCCATTACCCCGCAGTCGGGCTACCAGATTGGCGCGCGCAGGATCACGGCTGTAGATTTCCACATCAATGCCTTCAGCAGTAAGAATGTCTGCCAGTTGTTCAACCAGCACGGTTTCGTTGCCTGGCGGATTGGAGGTATCGACACGAAGCATGTCCTGAAAGCGTGCCAGGGTTTCCTGATTAATAACGTCCCAATCTGGCTCAGCTGCGTTCGTATTGATGAACAACACGCTGAAAATAATCGATGTCAGTGTTTGACCAACTATTCTGATAAATGGCATTGCTTACTCCGCTGTTAAAAAAAAGAGCTGAAAACTCTTCTTCATTTTAAAAACTTTTTTGACAGGAATATAAAACTGGCACTAATTATGTATGGCATTGAGTGGCTTGTTAACAGGAGATTGTGATACTCCTGAAAATAATGACTTCCTGGAAACATGTTGCACCGGGATTGTGCGTTTATGTCTGAAAAGGGCTGATTTTGCGCCATATCGATACATATTCCCGGGCAACCAGAAAATGAAAAATTGTCCAGGCTTAAACAAACAAAAACTAGTTGAGCGATGAAATGATATTTTGAACGTTTACTCGCTCATGAATACCCCACGTGTCTTTTTGTCGTTATACTTTCGTCAGCCGTCAGGTTTATCGACACTCAGGCCTGAGTCACCAAAATATCCAGACAGGGATCACTATATGTCAAACAATCCAATCACCAAGCAGCCACAGGCGCAGACTTTTATTTTTTCACTGCCCACTTTTCATTTATTGTTCGGGAAATCATTATTCAGAACACCACTGACTGTCGCTACCCTGCTATGTATTGCATTTTCCTCTCCCGCCGCACTCAGTCAGACCAAACAAACCAAAGGCTCTTTCGAGGATGTATTCCGACAACTGGATGAGATCCTGCCGACGCCGAATACTTACCGTACCGCCTCCGGCGCACCGGGCACTGGCTATTGGCAACAACAGGCGGATTATGAAATTGAAGCCACCCTGGATGAAGACAACCAGCGCATCATTGCCAGCGAGCGCATTACCTACAGTAATAACTCACCGGACACGCTGCCTTATATCTGGGTACAACTGGATCAGAATCGCTTTCGCAATGATTCCATTGGCCGCACTACCGGCACCACCGGCAGCGACCGCATCTCTTTCGCCGGCATGCGTCTGGAACAACATGCGGCTGAACGGGAATTTGGTTTTGAGATTCAGCGCGTCGCCCTGCGCAATGGCAATGCGCTGGATTACACCATCAACGACACCATGATGCGTATTGACCTGGCCACGCCCCTGCGCAGCGGACAGTCAGTCACCTTCGAAATCGATTGGGAACACAATATAACCGACTCCGACATCATGGGCGGCCGTGGCGGCTACGAACATTTTCGCGACAGCGATACCTATCAGTTTGCCCTGGCCCAGTGGTATCCCCGTGTCGCCGCCTATACTGATTACAATGGCTGGGTAAACAAGCAGTTTATTGGCCGTGGCGAATTTACCCTGGAATTTGGTGACTTCGACGTATCGCTCACCGTACCCGCCGATCATATCGTCGCCTCCACCGGGGTGTTGCAGAACCCCAACCAGGTGCTCAGCGCCGAGCAACGCAATCGTCTTGATCAGGCGCGTGAATCCGACACCCCCGTCTTCATCGTCACGCCAGAAGAAGCCGAGGCCAACCAGGCCGAAGGCACGGACGAGATGGTGACCTGGCGCTTTGAAGCGGAAAATGTGCGTGACTTCGCCTGGGCCAGTTCGCGCAAATACATCTGGGATGCCATGACCCATGTCCAGGAAGGCGCTACACATGAAGAAGTGCTGGCGATGTCCTTTTATCCACCGGAAGCTGAACCCCTGTGGTCACAATATTCGACACATTCCGTTGCTCACACGATGGATGTGTATTCGAAGTTTTCCTTTGACTACCCCTACCCGGTGGCTATTTCCGTGAATGCCTGGGAATCCGGCGGCATGGAATACCCGATGATTACCTTCAACGGTTATCGTCCGGTAGAAGATGAAGATACTGGCGAGCGTACCTATTCACGCCGTGCCAAGTACGGCCTGATCTCGGTGGTTATTCACGAAATTGGTCACATCTATTTTCCCATGACGGTTAACTCTGACGAAAGACAATGGACCTGGATGGATGAAGGCGTAAATACCTTTCTGCAGTTTCTGGCCGAACGTGAATGGGAAGATGACTATCCTTCCAGGCGCGGCGACCCGAAAAACATCGTGGATTACATGCTGTCGGAAAACCAGGTACCGATCATGACGAACTCAGAATCGATTCTGCAGTTTGGCAACAATGCCTATGCGAAACCGGCAACCGCATTGGTGGTGTTGCGGGAAACGGTAATGGGACGCAACCTGTTTGATTTCGCTTTCAAGGAGTACAGTGAACGCTGGATGTTTAAAAGACCCACACCCAGTGATTTATTCCGCACGCTTGAGGATGCTTCGGCGGTTGATCTGGACTGGTTCTTCCGCGGCTGGTTTTACTCTACCGATCATGTGGATATCGCACTTAATGATATCCGCGAATACAAAGTCTCCACCCAGGATCCGGAGATCGAGTTTCCCCTGAACAAGGAGGACGCCGATGAAGATCCGGAATCGCTGACGCAATTACGCAATTCAGACATTGAAAAACGCGTGGATCGTTTTCCTGAGCTGAATGATTTCTATAATGAAAACGATGAATTCACGGTGTCCAACAAGGACCGAAATGACTACACCAGTTTCCGTGATGGTCTGGAAGACTGGGAACTCGAAGTTCTGGATAAGGCCATCGCCGATGGCTCGCTGATTTATTTTCTCGATTTCGAAAACATCGGCGGCCTGGTGATGCCAATTCCATTGCAAATCAACTATGCGGATGGCAGCAGTGAAAGCAAAATGATTCCGGCAGAAATCTGGCGCTACGATTCACATGCGGTCACACATACACTGATTACACACAAGGAAATCGACTCTGTGGAAGTGGACCCGATGCAGCAGATTGCCGATGCAGACATTGGCAACAATAAATTGCCACGGGAAATCCAGCGCTCCCGTATCGAACTGTATAAAGGTGACAACAAGCAGCGGGATCTGATGGCGGATATGCTGGTGGAATTAAAATCAGCCGAGACCGGCGACGATGAAGAACCTTCTACTGATGTTCCGCTTGAAGAAGCTGGCGAGTAAGCACGCGGTGCTATTGTCCAGCCTGTTGAATATCAGCAACTGTAAAATTGAGTTGCTGATATCACGCTTTCAGCCCAGCGAGACTATTTTGAAACGTACGTTTTTATACATCCTTTGCAGCTTGCTGTTATTACCTCTCAGCTCGCAAGCCCATCGCGAAAAAACCGTACTCACCACCATCACCTGCAACCCGCGTAGCGAGCTGCTGGAAATCGTGCATCGCACTTTTGCTCACGATGTGGAACATACGCTGGGCAATCATCTGCAGGCGCAGGGCGGCCTCGACAATCTCGAAGCCCAGGCACGAATCAGTATTGAATTGAGCAACAGCTTCATGCTCTGGGACAGCAAAGGCAAAAAAATTCCACTGACACTGATTGGCGGAGAACTGGAAGCAGAATATTTTTTTATTTACCAGGAAGCGCCCTGCTCTGCGCTGTCAGAAATCACCAGTGTGCGTCATGAAATGCTGCGCAACTACTGGCCCGATATGACCAATTATCTCAATATCTATTTTGCCTCTGACACAGGCGCCGGCACGCGCTCACTGATTTTCTCCAGTGATTCAGGCAGTCAGGACTTGTGAATATTCAGTGTTTTCCCAGGCCAAACCTTTCAGTATTAGTTCGAAAAAGTTAAGCTTCACCTGCACCCGGAGTTTTCTGTCAGCCATGTCACACAAAGTAGTATCTTCGTAATTCATAGAGACTCTAAAACCAAATTCAAATTTCTGCATTAATCTACGGAGCTTTTCATGTCCCTGCTTTCCAGAGCCTTGCCTTTCATAGCCTCATCTATCCCTAAGTATGTCATCACTTCATTATTTGTTTTTATTGCAACGCCAGTAATGGCAGCCCCTCCCTTCAGTGGCACTATATTTGCCAACCCGGACATCATAACCGCTTCAGACACCTCTACATTTATTGCACTGACAGAGGCTGGCCAGGGAACACGCAATGAGTTTGATCGTCGAGTAGACAATTTCATTAATTTCCAGGCCTTTCTTTTCCAGGCCAGCTACAGCGATATGGAAAATATTGAAATCCAGGTAAATACTGAATTTGGCTCAGTCGCTGCAGCCCGGCTCGAAGCAGAACGCTTTGCCAATGTAGTAGGCCAGATGCCTTTTGCACTAAAGCGAGACCTGGATACAGTCACTATCCACATGGGAGACCAGCCATACGGAGGCGGCAACAACAACCTGCTTATTCATACCGGCTCCATTCAGGACGGTTATATTGCTGATGGTATTCTTGAAGAAACCGTCGCCCATGAACTGTCTCATACTTCCCTTGATCTACGTTATGAAAACAATGCCGGCTGGCTTGGCGCACAGTCATCAGATCCGGAATTTATCAGCGACTATGCCAGAGACAATCCCAGCCGGGAAGATATTGCAGAGAGTTTTGTGATGTGGATGGGCTTGCGTTATGCCGCAGACAGAATACCCACGAGCCTGATCTCCACCATTGAATCTACCATACCAGCCAGACTGGCTTTCTTTGATTCACTTACGCTGGATATGGCGCCATTACAGGAAGCCAGTGAGCAGGCGTTTTCCATTCCGGGCGCGACGTTCTCATCAACCAATAATTCGACAGATGCAGAACTGGTTGGCGGTGCTACCGACAGTTATTTCTTCATTTTTGACAGGCCGGGAAACTTCACCGTGTTTTCCAGCGGCGACCTGGACACCAAGGCCGAACTTCTGGATGAAAATGGTAACGTGGTTAACACAAATGATGACAGTGGGCCTACCGGATTAAACTTTCAGATTTCTCAAGCGATCACCCCGGGCACCTATTATCTCAAGGTAAGCGGATTCAATGCTTCCACCAGTGGCAGTTATAGCGTGGTGAATGAATTTACCGCCACAGGACCGCGAGAGATCGATCTGTCTAAAATCAACGCCACCTCCATCACTCCCAACACTCCGCAATTGGGCACCATAGAAGCAGCAGACACTGTATATTTGCGCATCGATTCCCCCGCCCTGGCAGACTTGAGCATCACAGCGACTGCCGATCAGGATTTGATTACCGCACTGTACGACGATAATGGGATTGAATTAATCACTACCAACAATCTGGGTAGTGGCGGCCCCTTATCACTGGCATACCCGGATGTACTTGGAACCTACTATGTAAGTTTGGGATTTAACAGCGCCTTTGCCACAGGTGACTATAGCGTAACCGCTACGCTGGATTTTGCTCAGGAGCCGGAAGTACCCGAAGAGCCCCAGGAACCCGATACTTCGCTGGATGTTTCTGCCATTGATGCGCCCAACGTGAACTGGTTTATTCTGGACCCGGTCATTGACGATGTAAGCGCTGGCAGCAGTTTTTATCGTACTGTGATTTTGCCGGGTGAAGCCACGCTGACAATCACCACTGTCAGCACTGTGGATACCTTCGGCATTCTCTATGACGAGGAAGGCAATCAACTGCTTATAGATGACGACAGCGGTGAAGGTAACCAGTTCCTGTTGCAGTCATTCGTGTCTGCCGGTAAATACTATATTGCTGTCAGTGGCGCTACAGACTCTGATGTAGGCAGTGTTGAACTTGAAGTGGATGTGGAATTCGCCACAGCAGTAACTACCGCTGACTTTTCTGATGCCAATTCAGTGACCCCCAATACACCGGAGTTTGGAGAAATCATTAGTGGTGAAGCAACTTACTATCGTGTTGACATGCCGGCCGCCGGTACACTTTCCATCAGCACGGTCAGTGAACTCGACACCTTTGGTTATCTCTATGATGACCAGGCAACAGCCCTGCTAGCTGATGATGATAGCGGTACTGATAATCAGTTTTTATTGGAGTATACAGCAGAACCCGGCACCTATTATGTGGGCATTGTTTCCCATGACGGCAGCTCAAGCGGCAGCTTTGTCCTGAATGTAGCGGTTGAGTTCGAGCCTGCCCGACAACGGCCCGCCGAAGACCTGCCTGCCGCCGTTAAAATCAAAACCCTTGGCGGACAGGCTCGCAGCGCGAATTTTGGGCTGGGCGCCTACGCTGATAATGGCACACCAATATTCACCACCGATTTCGTGACTGGTGATTTCATCTCCATCATTGGCGAAGTGTCACCCGACCTTGTGGATGTAGGCACTGATGGTGAGTTATTTGTTGCCATGCTGTCTATCGTTGGAGGCCAGGGCAACTTCCTGTTTCTTAACGAGGATGGGCTATTTGAAGACTGGGATACTACCCTGCCCGGTCTTGGCGCTGCCAAAATTGTGACC
>CBFICR010000008.1:0-70025 GCA_965661105.1 Pseudohongiellaceae bacterium
ACAATATTGCCTCCAGGGAAATTAGAGAGTGACATCGTTATATGCCAAGTTAAAGTAACAGGGACATCCACTCTTTACTCATCCAATCGAAAAACGCTAATTCGCCAAGCGGTTCAAAGCAAAAACCATTTGGTCTGGATGTTCAGGCAGGATTATCAGACAGGAGTTATTCCAGGCAGGTCTGCCTGTATTCAGGGTATTAGATCAGGCAGCCAGTGTTTTAGGCTGCTGTTTTTCATGAGCTTTAAGTCGTTCCAGCCCGTGAATAGTATTGATGCTACGTTTCTGGATGCCCAGGGCCAGGTATTCCCAGTCCTGTGCTGTTAATTTCAGTGTCTTAAGTATTTTGGGTTCCGTGGACGCTATAAACGCTCTCTTGTTTTTCCTGACGATCCTGCCGGTCCAGTCGACCAGCTCGATATAATCTTTCAGGTGGCAGGAGAGAGTATCGATACCATCATCCTGCACTTTGCTTTCAGAGAAGGCCATTAGAGGTGGCTTGGCCTGGGTTTGGTGTCCTGCCACTTCCCTGATTCGGTCCTGGATTGAGGTAAAGCTGGAATCTTTCAGGTTTCGTGCCATGCCGGCCCTGACCGGGTTCAGGTCCACGTAGGCCATGGTGGACAGCAGGGCTGTCTCATCCAGCAAGGCCTTGGATTTGAAGCGTCCTTCCCAGAATCGGCCTTTACAGGCGTCTTCAGCATTGGCTTTGCGGGCGATGACTTCATTCAGGCAGGCCATGAACCAGCTGAAATCCGAGAGTCTGTCACGCCAGGTCTGGGCTGTTTCAAGGACTTTGTTCATCTCAGCCTGATGCAGAAGTTCTCCCTGCATGTATCGCCTTACCAGGTCCGGTCCTTTATACAACGTCAGCCAACGGTCGATCACTTCATCATCCGACCAACCTTTGCTTCGGTGCGCGTCCACATGCAGCACCAGGTGGTAATGATTAGACATGACAGCATAGGCCGCGATATCGATGGCAAACACGCTGGCCAGCAGCCTGAACCGCTTTACCAGCCAGGGTTTGCGGTGATTGAATGATTTTCCGCTAAATCGATCCTGGCCACAGAGAAACGCGCGCCTGACGCAGCGTGAGATGCAGTGGTAATAGGGCGTGTCCTCCAGGGACACGAGGGTAGATCGAGGTCGGGTCATAACCAACAATTAATTTGAATTTCTAACCCAGTGTAGTAGTGATTTGGATGATTGCCAGAAAAGTGGGTGTCCCTGTTTACACCGTTTACAATCTACAGGATTTAGCCCCCCTTGATATCTGATTTTAGAGCATTGGGGTCTGCTGTTGTCACCATGAGAGACGGGCGGCTATACGCGCCTCATCTGCGTTCATGGAAAACGACCAGCCGTTCCGCTCACACAGTCGTTGAACGATTCCCAGACCCAGACCATACCCATTCCGTGAAGACATCCCGGTAGGTATGTGCTGCCCATCAGAGTCATTGCTCAACTTATTGGTAACGAATAGCTCATGCTGTTTGACGTGAATCGTAATCGGTCCCTGTCCGTAGAGAGTGTGTTCGAACGCATTTCGCACCAGATTATTGACCGCAATAGAAAAAGCCTGTGGATGTCCGTAGACTCTGGGTTTTTCGAAATCATCGACCTCATCCTCGACTAAGTCAATTTCAACCTCCACACACTTATCGTTCAACAAGTAGCGCTGTTGCTCTATCGCCTGACTCACCAGCGGCATCACCAGAAACTGCTCGTCATATAATCCGTCGTCTGTTTCGCGAGCAAGGCACAAGAACATTTCAATGGTGGTTTTCATATCAAGCGTAGCACGCCTGACTCGATCCACCGCCTTTACATCGGTCGCAGTCAGATGGCTTTGCTCCAGCAGTTCAAGTGCACCTGATATCACTGTGATTGGCGTGCGCAACTCATGACTGGCTGAACCGATAAAGTATCGCTCCCTCTCAACAAATGCGCTGATTCGCTCAAGAGTCTTCTCAATGGTCCTGGCGAGCACGCCAACCTCATCATCGCCGAACCGGCTGGAATCTATGCGTTTATGATCGTCGGCCGACAGTTTTTCCGGATTGATATCCGCGACCACTTTGGCGAGTTGCGCGACAGGAGCGACAGCCCTGCGCATCACAACAATTCCCAGTCCAAAACCAAGCGCACCAAGCGTACCCACGACGCCGGAAATAATGAGCAGCCACCACCAATCCTCCGACGACGCCGCCTCTATCCCGGCAACGTCGAATACCACAAATGCTTGTTGCTGTTTGTTATCGGCAGGTATTACCGCGACATGCAACTCTTCAGCATTGAATTCGTACAATCCCTCTTCGGGCTTTGTCTGCGCCCATTCTTTGAGTGATTCCGGCAAGCTGCCAATATCATCGTATCCATGAAGGTTTGTCGGCAGAGAGGGATAGCTTTCAGCAGCATGTTCCAGTTGTTGCGCCAACACCCGGTCTTCGCTCAATCTGATTGCAGCATAGAAAGCGAACCCCCAGACCACACTCAGTACAGCAACACACACTGCAAATGCAATGGCGACACGCTTGCGTAAACTGTACCGGTACATTATGGAGTATCCTCTGCAATTCGGTAACCGAAGCGATGCACCGTATGAATAAGCGGGATATCAAACGGCTTATCAATAGCCTGCCGCAGCTTGTACAAGTGTGAGCGTAGCGCATCACCATCGGGGCGTTCGTCAGCCCACAACAAAGTTTCGAGATCATCGCGAGCCACAACAGATGGCGCTTTTTCCATCAAGCGTTGAAGTAGTCTCATAGAAGCAGGGGAGAGATCAATTTGCCGTCCGGCACGATGTACTTGCAGGGTGGATCTATTCATTGTCAGGTCACCAACAGTTAACAGTTTGCTGGTTTTTCGGTGGCTACGTTTGTAGAGCGCTTGCAGTCGCGCATGGAGTTCCTGTAATGCGAATGGTTTGACCAGATAGTCATCGGCACCTGCATTGAACCCCTTCAGTTTGTCATCAAGTGTGTCTCTCGCCGTTAGCATTAGTACGGGAGTATCTACTTCCGCCTCAGTTCGCAGCTTCTGGCAGAAACTCAGGCCATCCATTCTTGGCAGCATCAGATCCAGAACTATCACATCGAACGTACTTGTTAATACCAGGTGCATTGCTCTTATACCGTCATAGGCGAAATCCAGAACATAGTTATGCTTCTCGAGGTATGCGGCAATATTCCCGCAAATATCGCGGTTGTCTTCGACAATCAACACTCTGATCGGTGGTGCCTCAAGCGTATGTCCCATTTTATGTTCCTTTATTGCGAGGCGTATTTACCAGGCATAGTCCAGGCGCAGACCTATTAGCGGTTCGGCTTCGTTTTCGTCTTCCACTTCAACGCCCCGTCGGTAGTCGAAATTGGAGTCGTCGCTCGACGATGCTGCCGTTACGTTGATGATATCGAGAAAGGCTGTGACATCTATGGGCCCGAATGCGCGCCGATAGTCAGCACGAACGTTCATCAAGCTGTAACTGCTATTGCGACCAACATTGCGCTCTGTGATCTCTTTCGAGTAGCGTAGGGGTTGTCCGGCGCCAAGCACGTCCGAGTGAATAATAAAGCGGTCGCTAGGCCTTCCGGAAAGAAATTTGTAACGCCCGGCCACCTTCCAGCGATCACTGATTTCCCAGGTCAGGCCGAGGGTAGCGACATGCTCGCGGCTGAAATCGGCAGCCACGTCACCACGACCATCCTTGCGGTCGACCACGGCATCGTTGTATGAGTAGGTTGTTGTTGTATAAAGGCCTTCGCGAATTGTGCCATTGACAACGATATCGACGCCGGTTGAAGTGCCATCACCAATGTTTGCAAACGTGCCGCTTACCTGATCAAGATCTACCACCAGCTTGTCCAGGTTTTGATAATAGACTTCAGTTAACAATGACCAATCGTTATTCAGGAAATATTGAAAACCGACACTGCTGTGCGTGATTTCTTCTGTTTCAAGGGTGTTCGACGCGTTGGCGGCAAGGTCTAAATACCGTGGTGACTGATGGAATAATCCTGCAGTCGCAAAATATCTCATCTTGCTATCAGGTCGCCAGTTGACGCTGAATCGCGGAGACGCGAAGCTTTCATCGGCAAAGCCGTCGCGGTCGAACCGCACGCCTGTGCGGATATCCCAGTCACCGTGCTCAAAAACCTGATCTATATAAGCTGCATAGTTTGTTTCTTTTTGATTGAGAGAGGAGTTGGTATTGGCTGGAGTCTGCAGGATAAAACGCTGATCCGGACTTGCTCTAAAATCATCGACGTCGTAGACAAATCGGGTCCAGTCGCCGTCCAGAACGGTGTCGTAATCCAGTTCAATTTGCGCTGCTCGTATACCGGCACTGAACACGCCCCATCGATTCACCGTCTCGAAGTCGCTTCGCCAGCCGATCTCTGTCTCCTCTTCACCAATGGTAATAATGTCTTCCCGCACCGGAAAACTGGACGCGGGAGATCCCTCAGGAACGAGATCAGGAAATGCTTCACCCTCTGAACTGATCTTGTCGCTTGTGCGGTAGTAAACCTTGTTGGTCCAGACTGCTTCGTTACCAATCAATGATCTCAATGTCAGACCGTACAGATCACTATCCTGTTCAAAATCCAGCAGCGCAGCATCTTCGAAATTGGGCGACTCATTAACGTGAGTCACGCCGCGAGTATAGTCTTCGTGTGTATCCATTAGCAGAAGTTCGAACGTATGGTCCTGGTTGATCGGTATGACTGATTTTACGATGATATCTCGTAGGACAGGTTCTCCAATGTCCAGTTCTTCAATAGTTTCAAATAAAGAGCCGAAGTCCAGTTGCCTGGCATTGACGAGCATCGTTGAGGCTTCAGTAATACCAGGGCCGTCGTATCCCACTTCAAAGCCGGCGAGGTCAAGGCGCAGATGTGCTGACGGGCTTGGATTACCATCGGCGACTTCCAGTTTTAGTAACGATGCAGCGCGGCCACCATATGCAGGGCCCCAGCCACCTGGTGAGAACTCTGCACCACTAACAACGTTCGGTGCGAATACCGAGAAACGGCCGCCACCACCGATATCTTCGTCTTCTCCCAGTGTGGCATCAAAGTGGATCACTTTATCAAAGGGAAAGTCATCAACGAATAATAAGTTATCTCTTGGTCCACGGCCGCGCACGCTAAAGCTTGCGAATTCACCGGTAGATGCCAGACCGGGTAATCCGTCCAGCGAGAGTAGAGGATCTGCACCACCGCCAACAGCGCTTCGCAATGCTTCTCTATTGAGATAAGTACTGGAAGCTGAAGAAAACCTGTCTGCTTGCCGTGATTGAACCACCACTTCGGTAATTGCCTGTTCTCTAACCAATTCGAATTCAATCTGTATATTTTTACGCGTAATGACGCGTACGCTTGGCTCAAATGAGGAAGCGTACCCGCTTCTGGCAACGTTCACCGAGTACAGACCTGGGTCGAGCTGTTCAACGACGATTCGACCTTGTGCATCGGTTTCTGCAGATTGTGTGGAATTGGTTTCCCGTTCCGTGATCGTGATCTGCGCCGTTGAGAGAGGCCGTTCAGAGAGTTGATCTTTTACAAGGACAGTTATCCCACCAGGCGCTTCTGCTGCCTGGCTAAAAAGTGGAAAGCCAATCATGAGAACCGACAGAGTAAACCACGATATTTGTCTCAAACTCCTGCTCATATTGCTCAATTTCCTTATCATATTATTAATCCTCCAATAGTCGACGGTATTTATTTGATGAAAGGCTGGAAGGTTAACAACACCAATGTGACGAAAAAGTCGCTGAACTGTGAAAGCTACATCAGGGCCCGGATGCTCAAAACCGATTCAACTCAAGAAAATAACAGAAAAGTGGGTGTCCCTGTTTAAGTAGATGCTAGTAAAAGTAAAGGATAAGAAATCAGACACTGTTGTATCAGCGCTCATTAAACAGGCACACAAGCTTCCAGAAGAACTTTACAAATCGCTGACTTGGGATCGCGGAAGTGTAATAACTAATCATGAAAGCTTCACACTTGAAACAAACATCAAGGTGTATTTATGTGATCCTCAATGTCCCTGGCAGCGTGGGTCCAATGAGAATACCAATCGCTTACTGTGGCAATACTTACCGAAAGGCACTGACCTGTCCATTCACACCCAAGCGCAGTTGAACAAGATCGCGAGAGAACTAAATGAGAGGCCAAGAAAAACATTGGAATATGAAACACCGGCTGCTAGATTTAATGCTTGTGCTGCGTTGACCGGTTGAACTCACAGTCGGAAGCAGACCTTTTGGAAATTTCGCAATAGAGTGATATTTTTACCCCAAAAGCGGATCTTTTTCGACAAATATATGCTGCATAGCAATAATGACCGCTAACGACCCAAAACGGACGTTTTTGATTTTTCCGAAACATTTAGTTTTATACCTACTATATATGGTAAAAATGTAGTGTTCACTAGATTGACATAGTTAATTTCAAAACCTTGATAACAGAGCAGGTTTCTTTAAGTTTTTAATCTTTAACGCTGATGCAAATTAGTATTTATTTCAGGATTTTCCAATGAAACGTTTAGCCAGTATTCTCTCCTTATTAATTCTCTTTTTCCAATCTCAACTTATATTTTCCGCCGAACCGGATACGTTATCGAGCATAGCGGGTCAGCAAATTTTAAAACGCCCTATTGCCCTTGCAGGCGGTTCCAGCTCTGCTGTTTTTCGGGGTGGTGTTGCGGATGCTAGTGATACAAACAAGGTTGATGAGTTTCAGGAATACGATGAGGTCATAATTGCCGGAGCTATAACTCCGAGGGAAGATGATCTAGGGAAAGCGGCAAGAATATTTATCGTTATAAGGTCTATAGGAGATATTGACAGCTGGACATACAAAAATTCCGATGGATTTTTTGAGCCATGGGGCCTAAGCATAAAAAAACTTGCGCCTGCTATCGAAGTTGATGCCTTAAATGCTAATGAAACCTTTGAAATATTCTCTGGCGAACTGACTCCAGGGAATCATCGTATTTATATTGGTTATACGCTTGATGATGAACCCAATGACATGCACTTGAACTCCGTTCCCATGCGTGTAGACATTGGTGATGTCTCATGGGAAAAAGACTTTGTCTACCGTGATGGTCAAAACCTGATGCTCAATGGCGACCCTTTTTATGTAGCCGGCATGAATTCCCAGCAGGCCCTGGCTTTCGCCGATAACGGCATTCAAGACAGCGCTATAGAACACGCCGTCGACTATGGCATTAATGTATTACGAATCTGGTCGTCCTCTGAGGTCGGATCCATTGATGACGATTCCGTTGAGACGATAGGACAGCCTCTGGATTTAACCGACCCCAATGTTATCAACAGGCCTTATTACCAGTATTGGGATGTCAACACACAAAGCGTTGCCTACAATGAATCGGAATCTGGGTTATATTTCCTTGATCGCCTAATTGCCCTTGCTGGTGAAAATGATATTCGAATCATATTCAACCTGCTGGACAATTGGGAATGGTGGTGGGGCGGTATTAATCAGTATGTCGTCTGGCATGGAGGCAACTCCCACGGTGAATTTTATACACGCGAAGATATCAAACAAACCTATAAGAATTGGGTAAGCTATCTCCTCAATCGGGAAAATTCAATCACGGGCGTTAAGTATAAAGACGACCCAACAATAATGACCTGGGATATTCTGAATGAGGCCGGCTGCTATCACGAAAGTGAAGGCAGCGGTCAAATACTGTCATTTGAACAAGATACTGAAAGCCAATGCAATTATGAAACGGTCGAGCTCTGGATTGATGAAATGGCCGCTTTTGTGAAAAGTATCGATGACCGGCATTTGGTTTCCGTAGGAGCTCAGGGACACTTCACGACAGAATGCAATTCGCCCGAGATGGGGCATATTTATTGTGCTTACAATGAACCGGATATGAGAAGAATTCTGGAAAACCCTGATATCGACATTGCCGCCTACCACATGTATCCCTATGAAGAAGGTGGAACCGGGGGTGATGGCTCACTCACTCCTTTTGAATGGGGCGTTCGATTTATTGAAGACCGCCTGGCTTTATCAGATGAATTAAACAAGCCGGTTATTCTGGAAGAGTTTGGCGCTACTGACTTTGCCGTTCATGAAGAATTAATGGATGGCTGGATCAGTATTCTTTTTGATCATGGCAAGGCAGCTTTTACTTTTTATGAATTAGGGGCTTATTGGGGGCCTGGAACATTTGCCGCAGGTAATCCGGTATTTGGTTCTAACGGCTGGAATATGTTTCCGGACAGCCCCAGTGCCGAAACCATGAAATACTGGGTAGATCAGTATTTGAATCCAGATTGAAATTACTAAGTCGATTAATTAAAGAATTTCGTCCGCTTCTGGCCGAAAGCAGAAGCTTGAGGGGTGATGTTTAGACAATGAAGATGATGAATAGAATATTTCCACCATTACTATATTCGCTCATATTCAATATTTGTGGCAATAATCTCGCTATCGCACAAAATGATTTGTCCGACCCAACAATTGGCACATGGGAGTTAAATCAAGCTGAATCTACTAATTCTGAAAATGCACCACTCCCGAATTGGATCAAGAGAACAGAAATTTACCGAATTCTTGATAATGGAATGATCGAAATGGAAAGTAGTTCTGATTTATCAGATGGCACATCAGGTTCGGGCAAAGTTACATGGGATGCTAGAGGTGGAATTGTTCGGGCTAGCGAAAGTGAGATAATCATCGAATCCCGTATATCAACAAGAAAGTGGTTAGTTACTCAATTAGTAAATGGAGTACAAATCAGTTCCAGGCTGAAAGTCATAAGCGAAGATGGCAATCAGATGTTTCAAACATTTAGGGCTTTTGATAACCAAAACAAGATATATGAAAAGCATTCAGTTTTTTATAAAAAATAAACGAACTACATGTCTACTTCTGGCCGAAAGCAGTTGTTAAAAATAAGAATCTAAAACTATGAACATGGACAGTGTTAACAAATGGTTAATGCTTGCAGCTAATCTTGGTGTTATTGCTGGAATAATTTTGTTGGCTGTAGAGCTACAACAAAACAATGACCTGCTGGAAACGCAGATAAAATTTCTTGATGCACAGGCTAGAGCTGCAAGATTTCAAACGCGTCAATCTGGCCCCCGCTTATCAATCGAGAATCCGATTATTGGCGACACACGTTCCAGGTATCGTTCTGGCGAAGAGTTAACCCGAGAAGAATTCGGAAGACTAATGAGTGCATTGGAATTTCAGATTATTAACTGGGAGTATCTGTGGTCTGAATACAATGCTGGCTTACTGGACCTTGCGGAACTGGCTGTTGATGCCAGAAGGGAATCATGGAATTCAACTCCAGCTGAACTTAGGGAAAGGTGGCTGGAAGTTTACCCTCCTTTCTATAATCCTGAATTTATTGAATGGATGGATGCTAATATTATCAATCCTTAACGTCTGCTTCTGGCCGATAGCAGTCATGGAAAATGAGCAATATAAGGAAAGAAATTAAAGAATAATATTTAGGGGCAGAATAAAAACCAGGCATCCATATCGCTTGATAGCGTGTTTTTAGTTTCCATATTTCTGCTTTTCTGCAAATTCATTCATCAATCCTACTTTTACACTGACAGCAATCTAATCTACTCAGGCAACTTCATCCTGGAAATCATTTCTGATCCTGAGTATTTCAGGCAGTAACACATTAAATTTATCGACCACTTTTGGGTCAAACTGTTTGCCTGACTGCTCGTTGATAAAGTCACAGGCATCTGTTACTGCCCAGGCTTCCTTGTAGGGGCGATCTGATACCAGGGCATCGAACACGTCGGCAATGGCGACTATACGACAGGAAACCGGAATGGCTTCGCCGGCAAGGCCATTGGGATAGCCGGTGCCGTCCCAACGCTCGTGGTGGGAGAGGGCGATCTCGCTGGCAAGCATCAGCAGGGGGGAATCGCCCTTGAGAAGTTCATAGCCCAGGGTGGTGTGGGTTTTCATGATTTCCCATTCGGCATCATTAAACTTTTCCGGTTTCATCAGAATATGATCGGGAATCGCAATTTTTCCCACATCATGCATCGGGCTGGCGTAGAGAATATTATTGATTTCGCTGTCAGAGAAATTTAAATGCTTTGCCATCAGGGATGAGATGTAACTCATGCGAAGAATATGGGTGCCGGTATCGTTGTCCCGATACTCTGCCGCACGCCCCAGTTTTTGTACCATCTGCAACTGGGTTTTTTCCAATTCTTCGGTGCGTTTTTTGACTATTTTTTCCAGGGACATGTTTCGATCCGCCAGTTCCTGGTGGGCAATATCCAGCGCCAACAGGTTTTTGACGCGGGAAAGTAGTTCAAGACGATTATAGGGCTTGCCTATAAAATCCAGGACGCCGGATTCGAAAGCCTTGACCCTCAGGTCGTTGCTATTGTCACCGGTAAGAAAAACAATGGGAGGAAGGGAGGTTTTCTCGAGATTCTTCAGGCTTGCAACCACATCAAAGCCGCTCATTCCCGGCATATTGATGTCGAGTAAAATCAGGCTTGGACGGTTGTTGATAAATTCGGTAATGACGTCCTTGGAATCCTGAATGGTTTTTATATTGCTGAATCCCTCCTTCTGCAAAGTCTGCTGCATAAGGTGCAGAATTGCCGTGTCATCATCAACAATAAAAATCAGTTCTTTTTTTAGCTCGTCCGAGAGCGGGAGCTGGAGCATGGTTCAACCTGCCATTGTGAAACACTCAGCCATACAACATATCAGTAAATACGCGCCAGGCAAAATTTGAAATGGCCTTTGTGGGAGGCCAGATAGTCTATTTAATTTGGGGAAAAAGGACGTAGCCCGACCGCGATATTTGCCTCTTTTTCACCCAGTCTAAAGCTGTCCTCTACAGGGGTGTCGGTTTTGAGTATGATCAGCCCGAGACAGTGAGTGTCATTCAAAGGCAGTAGATTGAATACCTTGCCCAGGGCTTTATCAGCATTATCATAAACAGAAAGATCTTCTCCGGGAGAAGCGCTCTCTATTGACGCCAGAAATAAACGCTTGCTGGCTTTGCCACGAAAATGCATTCGCGCCACAATTTCCTGACCGGTGTAGCAGCCTTTGTGAAAACTGACAAAGCCGGCAAGATCCAGATTCAACTCTTCAGGCGTATAGAGACTGCTCTGATCATCCTGAATGAATAAAATGCCGGCCTCAAGATCGAGAATATCCCAGGCCGTTTTTTCCTGGCGGGGCAGGGCTTCAATCCGGGCCTGTAGTTCGCCACTGTCACTGTCAGCAAGCCACAGTTCGTAGCGTGGCAAATTGTCGCTGACATTAATGAGAATATTGCCGTCAATAGTGGCAGAGCCGTTTGGTTCGGGAAGCGCAGGGAATACATTTTTCAGTAATTCCTCGGCCTGCTTGCCAGCCAGCCCAAAGCGTGTAAACCGGGCACTGGCATCAGTCATTTGTGCTTTGTAGAAAGGAATATATTTTTGCAGTGTTTGTCTGGCAATCTCCATGACACCTGGCTGCATGGACAGGAAATAATCATTGTCGAGTTTTAACAGACGAAAGTTTGCATACACTCTGCCTTTGTTGTTACATGCAGCACCCAGCTGGCAACTGCCTGCTGCCAAACCCTCAAGATCGCAGGTGAGCTGACCCTGGAGAAATTTTCCGCTATCCTCTCCGCTTATTTGCAGCAGTTCCAGTGAGCTTAGCGGTGCATGGAAATCTTGCATGGATGACATAGGGTATAAGTGTCCTTAGCGAATTAAATGAAGAGAATGCCAGTATAAGGGTTGCCATCTTTTGAATAAACAGATGATTAAACCGCATAAAGACTAAGGAAATAATTGTATGATGACTGACGCCATCGATCTAAAAAAAATGTACTGGCATAGCAGGCGCGGCATGCTTGAGCTTGATCTGATTCTGGTGCCTTTTGCGGAAAATGTGCTGCCACTGCTTTCGCTACATGAGCGTGCAGAGTACGCAAGATTACTGGAACAGGAGGATCAGGATATTTTTATGTGGCTAATGAAGAGAGTACCAGTCGCTGATTCTTCCTTGCAGCCAATAGTAGACAAAATTCTTTCCCATACCTGATTCGGCAAAAAGCACGAACCAGGAAACAGGCAGCAGGTACAAGGAAAAAGCCTACTCCTGCCCGCCAAGAAAATTATCCGGCACAAGCACTGTGTTTTCAGCGGTGGGCAATTTGTCGGGATAGTCCAGTGTGTAATGCAGGCCACGGCTTTCTTTGCGGTTCATCGCCGACTGAATAATGAGTTCAGCAACCAGCGCAAGGTTGCGTAGTTCCAACAGGTTTCTGGATACGGTGTATTTGCTGTAATACCAGCGTATTTCCTGCTGCAGTAACTCGATTCGATTCTGCGCGCGTTGCAGGCGTTTGTTGGTCCGGACGATGCCCACGTAATCCCACATAAAACGCCTGATTTCATCCCAGTTATGGGAAATCACCACATCTTCATCGGAGTCAGTTACCTGGCTTTCATCCCACACCGGGATATTCTCCTGCAAGGCAACATCATCCAGTCTTTGCAGGATGTCTTCGGCTGCGGCAAACGCAAAAACGAAACACTCCAGCAGCGAATTACTGGCCATCCGGTTGGCCCCATGCAGTCCGGTAAAGCTGGTCTCACCAATGGCGTAGACATTACCAACATCGGTTTTGCCATTCATATCCACCATAACCCCGCCGCAGCTGTAGTGGGCGGCAGGTACAACCGGAATTTTTTCCCGCGTAATATCGATACCAAACTCAAGACATTTTTTGTAGATAGTGGGGAAGTGATCAAGAATAAATTCATCCGGTTTATGGCTTATATCCAGATAAACAAAGCTGCAGCCAAGACGTTTCATTTCAGAGTCTATGGCTCTGGCGACGATGTCTCTTGGTGCCAATTCGCCGCGGCTGTCATAGTCAAACATGAAGCGTGAGCCATCGGGTAACTTAAGCTGGCCACCTTCACCCCTGATTGCTTCGGTAATCAAAAAGGATTTTGCCTTGGGGTGATACAGGCAGGTTGGATGAAACTGATTGAATTCCATATTGGCAACACGACAGCCAGCGCGCCAGGCCATCGCCATACCGTCCCCACAGGCCCCGTCAGGATTGGAGGTATACAGGTATGACTTGCTGGCGCCACCGGTAGCCAGAATAACGAAACGGGCCCGGTAAACGGTGACATTGCCGCTCACTTCATTGAGTACATAAGCGCCAACGCAGCGATTGCCTGATAATCCAAGTTTGTCGGTGGTAATCAGATCAACAGCAACAGTGTTGATGCGAAAAGTAATATTGGGATGCTGCATGACCTGGGCGGAAAGACTTTCAAACACCGAGCGGCCTGTGGCATCTGCGGCATGAACAACGCGTCGATGACTATGACCGCCTTCCTTGCTGAGATGGTAATTTGCCGGAGCCGCTTTTTCTGTGGCGCGTTCGCGGGTAAACTTGACGCCTTGCTCTACCAGCCATTCAATACATTCCCGGCCCCGTGAAACGGTGTATTCAACAATTGCCGGATTGCATAAACCATCGCCGGCAATCAGGGTATCTTCCACATGGGACTCAAGTGAGTCGTGCTGGTCGAGGACTGCCGCAATGCCACCCTGGGCATAGTAGGTGGACCCCTGGTCCAGTGAGCTCTTGGAAAGAATCGTGACTTTGGCCTGATCGGCCACCTTCAGTGCCAGGCTTAAACCCGCAGCACCACCGCCGATTATTAAAACATCAGTGTCACGACTGGAAGAGGAGTTTGAGTTATCTGGCATGAATGTAAAAGAGCATGAAGGTTCTGACGCTATTCTACCTTGTGAGATACAATAAAAAATATATATTAACGCATAAAGTTTCCCGGCCAGGGCATGGCGAACTTTTTACCTTTAAGCCTGTCTATCTGTTTAGCAGTAAAGTCCAGGCTTCTGTTTTATAAACCCTAGAGTGGAGCCAGGCAATTGGCCACAGAAGAAGTACAAGAAGCACAGGAAGACGCCAAAAATACAGATCAGCAACTCGTAGACCGGGTCTTCAATGGTGACAAACATGCCTTTGATTTACTCGTTCTGCGCTACCAGCATCGAATCCTGGGTTTGATAGGGCGCTTTATTCGAGACCCTGCAGAAGTTGAAGATGTGGCGCAGGAAGCGTTTATCAAAGCCTATCGCGCCTTGCCCAAGTTCCGTGGCGACAGTGCGTTTTATACCTGGCTGTATCGTATTGCTATTAATACCGCAAAAAACTATATGGTTGCCCGTGGCCGCCGGCCTCCAGCAACCGATGTAGATGTGGAAGATGCCGAGTTTATGGAAAATAACCGGGCATTAACTGACATTGGCAGTCCTGAAGCCAATCAGGAGCGCGAGGACCTGCAAAGGGTTATCAATGAAGCTCTGGAGGAGCTGCCTGAGGATCTGCGCACAGCCTTTACCCTGCGCGAATTCAGCGGCCTGAGTTATGAAGAGATTACCGACATAATGGGTTGTCCGGTAGGCACCGTAAGATCGAGGATCTTTCGGGCCAGGGAAGCGCTGGACAAGAAAATTCGTCCATTACTGGACAATGACTAGGAGCGAACTTATATTTTTCAAATAAATACTGAAAAATGTAAAAAAAACGCAAAATCAGGGAATTTTTACACAATCATGATGTCTAGTAATTATCGGGCACTTGATTAGCCGTAAAAAGTGCAAAAGGTAAATAGGCTAAATAGGCTAAATAGGCTAAATAGGCTAAATAGGCTAAATAGGCTAAACAGGCTTAAGTAAGGCAAGTAAGTAACAAAAACAGGTAAACCTTGGAAATATTCAATAAAGGTTGTATTAATATCTGGCAATTCCACGTTACTTATTGAATTTAATGATAAATTTTTACGTTTAGAAAGAAAGCTGGAAAGAAAGCTGGAAAGGTTAAACAGATATAGTAAAGCACCGAGGAATCAATGACCGATAAATTATACGAATCACTCTCTGCCCTGATGGATGACGAGACAGATCAACTCGAATTGCGTCGTCTGCTAAAAGAAATGGATGAGAGTGATGTTGGACCTCAAGAGACGGGCTCTGCATTATCTGATGAATCCGGGCTTTCCGATCTAAAAGCAAAATGGCATCGATATCATGTGATCAGTTCGGCTTGTAAGCAGGAAATTCATAGTTCCCCTTCGTGTAACCTGCTGGGTAGAATTCAGGCGGAACTGGAAAATGACGCCGTACCATCAGCTGAACTGCCTGCAAACAAAACAGGCCTGAACAAAAAAGGTTTCCTGCAAGTCCTCGGCCAGGGGGCAATAGCGGCGTCTGTAGCGCTGGCGGTCCTGTTTACGGCAGACATGGTTATGGTCAGTGATTCTCCCACAGCTTCAGTCAATAATGCCGAGCTGGCTGGATCAGATACACAATCAAACTCATTGCCAGAGCTCACCGGTGAACTTAACCCTTCCACACAAACCCGTGTTGCCGTTCAGGCGCCACTTGATGCTGAAGAAATGAGACGTCTGGAGAGAGTAGTTTCCGAAGAGCTGGATGAAACTCTGGAGAATCGTGGAACTCCGGCGATATTTGCCCCCGATTAAAACGAACTGCCTCATACGCGTTTATCCCCTATACCCGTTTTACCGCTTATATCTGCCTGATATGATCGCGGGTTGTCATTTAAAAACTTTCCGGTAGTTTACCCGCATGGCCATTGAACATATGTCAGTTGTGAACGCCGGCAAGGGTTTCGTTCATCTCAGATCCCGCGACCCCGCCCACTGCGAACATTGTGCAGCCAGCTCCGGGTGCGGCATCCAGTTGCTCAACAGGGCAATGACCAGGGAGGCCGCCACTATTGCCGTGCAAGTACCTGTCAGTAACCAGAAAAATATTCAGACCGGTGACGACGTCGTTGTTGCCATCGATGATTTCAAACTCATCTGTATGTCACTTTTGCAATATGTTGTCCCGATCCTGCTGCTGGTAGTCTCCACAGCAGTCGCCCAAATCATTATGACCAACTATCGCATAAATGAAATATGGGTAATTCTGGCTGCTTTTTTTGCTCTTTCGGGGGGAATGCTGCTGGTTCGTTACCTGTCAGTACCATTGATGACGAGTACTGGTAAAATGTTTCAAACTGGATGCGCGGATGTTACGTACAATCCTTTAATTCAATTGAGTAAAGATCAGGACTAGATAATGATGTTAAAAAGTAAAATCAAACTGCCAACAATCACATTCTTTATCGTGATAATGGGACTTCTGACATCAGCGGGTGTTTATGCCCAGGGGCTTCCTGATTTTACCAGGCTCGTGGAGGATAACGCCGAAGCCATCGTCAATGTTAATTCCGTGTCCCGCGCCAGTGCCGGGGGCGAAGGCGGGGAAAGGCTGGAAGATTTCCTGCGTGACTATTTTGGCAACAGGGCTCCCGAGATCCCGGAAGAACAGTTACGTGAGTTAGAGCGCAGGCCTGCGCTGGGCTCAGGTTTTATCATTTCCCGGGATGGCTACATTATTACCAATCATCACGTGGTTGAGAATGCCGAAGAGATAACCATAACCCTGAATGACCGCCGCGAATTTGATGCTGAAGTGATCGGTTCCGATGTCAGCTCGGATCTTGCCCTGTTAAAAATCGAGGCGACTGGCTTGAAACCGGTAAAACTGGGGAATTCTTCAAGACTGAAAGTAGGCGAGTGGGTACTGGCCATCGGTTCTCCAATGGGACTGCAATTTTCAGTGGCGGCGGGCATTATCAGTTATATGGGAAGAAATATTCCCAACGGTTCCGGTGGTAATTATGTTTCATTCATTCAGACCGATGTTGCCATAAACCCGGGCAATTCCGGGGGGCCTTTATTCAACCTTGATGGTGAAGTTATTGGCATTAATTCCCAGATTTTTACCAGTACAGGCGGTTCCATGGGCCTGTCATTTGCTATTCCGGTTGATGTTGCCAAAAATGTTGTGGGTCAACTCAAGGACAAGGGAATCGTAGAGCGAGGCTGGATGGGGGTAGGCATTAATGATGTCAGCCAGGAAGCTGCCAATGAGGCTAATTTACCGAAACCTTCAGGCGCCCTGGTTAACCAGGTCATAGAAGGCAGTCCTGCTGAAGAAGCCGGCTTTCAAAGCGGAGATATTATCCTGCGTTTTAATGGTAATGAAATAGCCAGCAGTGGCGATCTTCCGTTCCATGTTGGTCTGACAGCACCTGATGAGATTGCGATGGTTGATATAATCCGCGATGGCGCTGCGCAGACATTACAGATGAAGGTAGGAAAACTGGCCACAGGGAACTCCCGACAGCTCGGTGCCAACACTGGCGATTCAAACCCTATTGGTCTGATGATTACCGATATTAATCGGCCTGATACTGAACCTGGCGTACTGGTAGTTAATGTTGTGGGCGAGGTTGGCCGGCAGGCAGGATTTCAGACGGGTGACATTTTGCTCAGTCTAAATGGGCAGATAACAGGCTCCGTTGAGCAGTTCAATGACGTGGTATCAGGTTTGCCGACGGATCAGGTCATCCCCGCACTGGTTCAACGAAACGACAGGAAGTTCTTTCTTACGGTTAGCATGCCTGAGTCGCAGGAATAGTCGCGTCACCGGCATAATACGTAGCGAATATCCTGCTCTTGCTGTAGACTTGCGCTTTTTTTTCAGCCACTCAAGAGCTTACTTTTCTGGTGAGTAATCTAGACAACATACGCAATTTTTCCATTATCGCTCATATCGATCATGGTAAATCCACTATCGCAGATCGATTCATCCAGTTATGTGGTGGATTGGCCGACCGCGAGATGCAGCAACAGGTGCTTGATTCCCTCGATATAGAGCGCGAACGCGGCATTACCATCAAGGCGCATAGCGTCACGCTGGATTACAAGGCGGATGATGGCATAACCTACCAGCTTAATTTTATTGATACACCGGGCCATGTGGACTTCAGCTATGAAGTCTCACGTTCTTTGGCGGCCTGTGAAGGGGCATTACTGGTGGTGGATGCTGCACAGGGTGTAGAGGCCCAGTCGGTGGCCAATTGCTACACGGCCATTGATCAGGGGCTGGAAGTTATTCCGGTGCTCAACAAGATGGACCTGCCCCAGGCTGAACCGGAGCGTGTCAAAAAGGAAGTAGAAGAAATTATAGGTATTCCCGCTGATGATGCCGTGCTTGCCAGTGCGAAAAGCGGGCTGGGGATAAAGGAAATTCTTGAACGTATAATCAGGGATGTCCCACCACCCAAAGGCAATACTGCGGGCAAATTACAGGCGCTCATTATTGATTCCTGGTTTGACAGTTACCTGGGAGTTATCTCTCTGGTGCGAGTCAGGGAAGGCACTATCAAGAAAGGCGATAAAATCATTGCCAAATCAACGGGCAAAGTCCATGTCGTGGATAACGTCGGTATATTCACACCGAAACGCCTGGTGCAAAAGGAATTAAAAGCCGGAGAAGTAGGCTTTGTTGAGGCGAGCATCAAGGAAATTCAGGGCGCACCGGTCGGCGATACCATTACCCATGCCTCTACTTCCGATGTGCCAATGCTGCCAGGATTCAAAAAGGTTCAGGCACAGGTATATGCAGGTCTTTTTCCGGTATCCAGTGACGATTATGACAGCTTCAGGGATGCGCTTGAAAAACTCACGCTCAATGATGCCGCTCTGGTTTATGAACCGGAAAATTCAGATGCCTTGGGGGTTGGTTTTCGATGTGGATTTCTGGGCATGCTTCATATGGAAATTGTCCAGGAGCGTCTTGAAAGAGAATATGACCTTGATCTGATTACTTCAGCGCCGACAGTCGTCTTTGAAGTGCTTACAGACAAGGGCGAGGTATTGAAAGTTGAAAGCCCTTCGCGTTTGCCGCCAATGTCCAACATCGAGGAAATGCGGGAACCCATTGTTGAAGCCAACATCCTGGTACCCCAGGAATATGTCGGCAATGTATTGACTCTGTGTGTTGAGAAGCGCGGTGTGCAAAAAGACATGCAATATGTCGGACATCAGGTCTCAATCAAATACGAGCTTCCCATGCATGAAGTCGTTCTGGACTTTTTTGACAGACTAAAATCGGTGAGTCGTGGCTATGCATCGCTGGATTACCACTTTATCCGTTTCCAGCCAGCAAACCTGGTAAGACTGGATGTTTTGCTTAATGGTGATACAGTAGATGCGCTGGCGTTGATTGTGCACAGGGATCAGGCGCATTCCAAGGGCCGGGTGCTGACTGAGAAAATGAAGGAACTCATTCCAAGACAGCTATACGATGTGGCGATTCAGGCCGCAATCGGAGGACAAATTGTCGCCAGGACAACGGTGAAAGCCTTGCGTAAAAATGTAACGGCCAAGTGTTATGGTGGCGATATTACCCGTAAAAAGAAACTGCTGGAAAAACAAAAAGCCGGCAAGAAAAGAATGAAGCAGGTGGGCAATGTTGAAGTGCCCCAGGAAGCCTTTTTAGCGATACTTAAAGTTGATAAATAAAGTACTACACATAAGAATCCTGGCCCATAGGGCAAGTTATAGATCACCCTTCAATAATTCAATGCAGGAGTACGCGGCTAAAGTAGCCGGAATAACCATATGAGTTTTGATTTTTCACTAGTGTTACTGCTTTTTTCACTGGTAGCCGGTCTGATCTGGTTGCTTGATATTTTCTTTCTGAGGAAACCCAGGGATGAGAAAGTAAGACAGAAGCTTTCCGAAAAAAATATCAGTGAAGAGGATTTCACGGTGTTCCTGAATTACATCCATACCGGAGAATCAGGCAACGAGGAAAAGGGCAGGAGTGATGCTACCCAGTTTCCTAACAGAAAGGGTCTGGAGGAAGCTTACGTCCTTTATCGCGAGCCGGTAGTGGTGGATTATGCAAAATCCTTTTTTCCGATAATTTTTGCAGTTCTGCTGTTACGCTCTTTTCTGTTTGAACCTTTCCAGATACCCACCGGATCGATGATACCTACGCTCAATGTTGGTGATTTCATCGTAGTTAACAAATTTGCCTACGGTATTCGATTGCCGGTGATAGGCACCAAAATTATCGATATAGATGACCCGAAACGGGGCGATGTCATGGTATTTATTCCTCCCCATGACCCCAATTACTACATCAAAAGGGTCATTGGCATGCCTGGTGACCATATTCGTTATGATGGCAAGATCGTTTATGTCAATGATGAACCACTGGAACAGGAATATGTGGACTTCATCAACGACAGGCGGCCACCAGTGATTTATTCTCTTGAGGAAGTTGGCGGTATCTCCCATGATATTTATACGTCGCCTTCACCGTCCTACATCAGGCCAGGTTCCTGGTTGTGGCCAGAAGGCAGGGTTATCCCTGAAGGGCATTACTTCATGATGGGAGACAACCGGGACAACAGCAGTGACAGCAGGGTCTGGGGTCCGGTGACGGAAGATAATATCGTCGGAAAGGCAGTCGCAGTATGGATGCACAAGGAACCGGGTGTTACCTTGCCCAGTTTCAGCCAGAACCGCTTCATTGATAATCCCTGATCATCTTCGAATCTGGAGTATTGGATAATGACATCAAGCAAACTGACATCAGGCAATGGGCAGCCACTGATTCAATTGGCCCATCAAAAAGGCGCATCACTTTACGCATTAATCGTTGTGATGACGCTGCTGGGCGTTTTGATCATGGCCGGTTTAAAACTTTCTCCAGCCTATATGGATAATATGGTAATAAAAAATGCCATTGAAAATCTCAAGGAAAGTGGCGAATTGGAAGACATGCCGTTACGGGATATTCGACGATATGTCACTCGCACCGCACAAACCAATGGCGGCAGTTTCCAAAGTGATGGCCTTGACCAGGTGGAAGTAGATGGTGTCGAGTATATTGCCGTAGAGTATGAATCACGAGTCCCGATGTTTCTCAACATAGACGCGGTCGTAAAATTCAATTATCGCATCGAAAAATAGTGTCTTCAGCCATCTCCAAAATTCACTACAGCTTCAGAAATGAGGCACTTTTCAAGCTGGCACTCAGCCATTGCAGTAGTGGTCAGGATAATAATGAACGACTTGAATTCCTTGGAGACTCGATCCTCGGCTTTATCATCGCGGAAGAGTTGTATCAGCGCTTTCCCAAAGGCAAGGAAGGGCAGCTGAGCCGACTTCGCGCCGACCTTGTGCAACGCTCCACGCTGGCAGAGATAGCCAGAGAGCTTGATCTGGGCGCTTCTCTTAACCTGGGCTCTGGTGAACTTAAAAGTGGCGGTGCGCAGCGCGATTCGATCCTGGCTGATGCCCTTGAGGCCCTGATATCTGCTATCTACCTTGATGCGGGACCTGATCTCGATGCTTGCCGTAAAACTGTGTTGTTGTGGTTTGCCGGCAGGCTGGATAACCTGGATCTTGAGTCCCAGACCAAAGATGCAAAAACCCGTTTGCAGGAATATCTGCAGGGAATCAAGGCTGCGCTCCCTGACTATGAAGTCCTTGATGTGGCGGGTAAGGATCATCAGCAAACATTTGCTGTATTGTGCCGGATAGGTCTCTTGCCTGAACCGGTTACAGGTTTTGGGTCAACCCGTCGTGAGGCTGAGCAGGAAGCCGCTGACGCCGCTTTAAAGGCTCTGAGTCTGTGAGTATTCCCGGCTTATTTCTATGACAAACGTTCCTTCTGATGAAGCGAAGATAAAAACACATTGCGGTTTGATTGCTATTGTAGGCAAACCCAATGTTGGTAAATCAACACTACTGAATCACCTGATCGGTCAGAAGCTCAGTATCACCTCGCGTAAACCGCAGACCACACGACATAGATTGTTAGGCATAAAATCCACGCCAACCACCCAGATGATTTTTGTTGATACCCCGGGCCTGCATAGTGGTCAGAATAAAGCCATTAATCGCTATATGAACAAGACTGTTCATAGTGTTGTGCGGGATGTGGATCTGATCCTTTTCATGGTAGATCGAATGAAATGGACCGAGGAAGATGATCTGGTTCTGCAGCAAATCGAGCAAAGCAAAACGCCTGTACTCCTGCTGTTAAACAAAATAGACCAGTTACAGGACAAGACCATTCTATTGCCCTATATGAAGGAATTGTCTGAACTTTATCCATTCAATGAAATATTTCCCTTGTCCGCCTTGAAAGACCATAACATTGATGCCCTTGAGGCCAGTCTTGAGAAATATCTCCCCGAGGGTGATTTCTATTACCCTGCAGAGCAGCTTACCGATCGTAATGCCCGCTTTCTTGCGGCTGAATTTATTCGGGAAAAAATTACCCGCCAGATAGGTGATGAATTGCCCTATGAAGTCACTGTGGAGATCGAGGAGTTTCGTTACGATGACAAGGTGGATACCCGGGATAATCGTAATCTGGTTCATATCAGTGCATTGATTCTGGTGGAAAAAGACGGGCAAAAAAAGATCATCATAGGGGATCGTGGCAGCCGCCTGAAACTGATTGGCTCGGAGGCCAGAAAAGATATCGAAAGCCTGCTCGACAGCAAAGTAATGTTGAACCTGTGGGTGAAGGTCAAGAGTGGCTGGTCGGATGACGAAAGGGCATTAAAAAGTCTTGGTTACGATGACCTTTCCTGAGTTCCCGACTCATCATAAAATTTCATTCTCCTATTTCTATATTTTAAGGTTTCGGTAACGCCAGTCATTATTCAGGCAACCGGGTGATAGTGAATGCATGTCCAGAATAATTGAAATGCAGCCTGCCTTCCTGCTCCATAGCAGACCGTTTCGGGATTCAAGCCTGATACTGGATTTTTTAACTCCGGATTATGGCCGCATCAGTGCAATTTCCAGAGGTGGGCGTGGCGCAGGCTCAAAAAGTAAAAGCTTGTTGCAGCCTTTCACGCCTGTGCATATTTCGCTTTCAGGGAAAGGCGAATTGAAAACGTTGAGATCCGTGGAATTAAGACAGGGGCCGGTGTCATTGAAAGGCGAAAAACTTTTCAGCGCACTTTATATAAACGAGATTATTGTCAGGTTATTCCAGTCCCATGAGGCGGATCCGGGTTTCTTCGTAAACTATGAAGAGGCACTGTGCAACCTTGCCGGTGATGAATCAGCTGAGCCGGTGCTTCGCCAATTCGAGCTTTCGCTGTTGGACACCCTGGGTTATGGCGTGGACTTTACTTCCGAGGCACATTCATTTGAACCTGTCGTTGCTGAGCACTGGTACTATTTCCAGGACCAGAGTGGATTTATTGAGGTGCAGGATACCAGTGTCGTGTCTGGCAATAGCGGGAGTGCAGAAGGCATATTTCGGGGCATTGATCTGATTAAAATTCATCGCAGGGATTTTTCCGCGCCTGAAACCCGAAAAGCGGCGAAAGCCATATTACGCGGCATCCTGAATATTCACCTCGGATCAGTGCCTTTGCGCAGCAGAAGCCTGTTCAAACGGCGTTAACGCCGCCTGTGGGCTTTATCAGCTTCACGAGATAGAATTAGCGCCGTTTTCAAATAGCAGCAACCAACGTTCAGGCGAACTAAATCAGAGGTTCCCTAAATCAAACAGGATCTTGTTTTATGCATTTTCCAACAATTGAAGATACCGTCGGTAATACTCCCCTTGTAAGACTGCAACGATTACCCGGAGTAACCAGCAATACCGTGCTTGTGAAACTTGAAGGTAATAACCCGGCCGGTTCAGTAAAGGACCGTCCGGTACTGAGCATGATCAGCAAGGCGGAGGCACGTGGTGATATTAAACCAGGTGATACCTTAATAGAGGCCACCAGTGGCAACACCGGCATTGCGCTTGCCATGGTTGCAGCTATCAAGGGTTATAAAATGGTGCTGATAATGCCTGAAAACGCCACACAGGAGCGTAAAGACTCCATGACAGCCTATGGTGCCAGGCTGATAGAAGTCTCTGCTGAGGAAGGTATGGAGGGAGCAAGAGACCTGGCTGACAGAATGAAAGCCGAAGGAAAGGGCATAGTGCTGGATCAATTTGCCAACCCTGACAATTTTGCCGCCCATGTTGAAAATACCGGGCCTGAAATTTGGCGTGATACTAATGGTTTAATTACGCATTTTGTCAGCTCCATGGGGACTACTGGCACAATCATGGGCGTGTCCCGGTTTTTAAAGGAAAAAAATCCTGCCATAGAGATTATCGGTCTGCAGCCCAAAGAAGGCGCAAAAATACCCGGCATCCGTCGTTGGCCTGAACAATATTTACCTGAAATATTTGAAAAAGAACGCGTTGATCAAATTATCGACATCAGCCAGGAAGATGCAGAAAAAACCATGCTTGATATGGCAAGGCAAGAAGGTATTTGCTGTGGGGTTTCTTCAGGAGGTGCCGTGTTTGCAGCACTGGAATTATCCAGGCAACTGGAAAACGCGGTGATCGTGGCCATTGTCTGTGACAGGGGCGATCGTTATCTTTCTTCAGGTCTTTTTAGTGAGTAAAACTCTGACCTTTCCATTATTGAAGCCATTACTATGAGAAGAAGACGTCGACAAAAACTGCCGACCACACCGATAGTTCTCGAGATTGAAAAACTCAGTCATGAAGGACGCGGTATCGCACACCATGAAGGTAAAGTCGTTTTTGTAACCGAGGCGCTGCCAGGTGAAACCGTTGAGGCGCTATTAACGTCACGTCGGGACAGCTTTGATGAAGCATCGCTGGATTCGATCCTGAAAGCTTCCCCGGATCGAATAGATCCTGCCTGCGAATATGCATCAATTTGTGGTGGCTGTAGTCTGCAGCACTTTGATCCTGTTGCTCAACTTGCCTTTAAAGAAGCTACGCTCTTTGAACGGCTTGCCCATGCCGTGCCTGAGGCAGGTTTTGAGAAATTACCGCCATTAACCGGTCCGGTGCTGGGCTATCGGCGCAAGGCAAGACTGGCAGTTCGCTATGTCCACAAAAAAGAGCAGGTGCTGGTTGGATTTAGAGAAAAAAATTCCTCCTTTATTACCAATATGAGTAGTTGCCAGGTACTCGATCCACGTATCGCGGATCTGTTACCTGAGTTATCAACTTTAATTGGAGGGCTGGAAAGTTACCGCGACATTCCGCAAATAGAAGTCGCGGCCGGTGATCCGGATAACGAAGGCTGCTCTGCGGCATTTATTTTTCGTCATTTAAAGCCTTTGCCTGAAGATGATCAGAAGCAATTACTCTCTTTTGCCACGCAAAAATCAATCGCTCTTTATCTCCAGCCAGGGGGCATGGAAACAGTTCACAAAATCTATCCCGCTGATGGAAAAGACAGGCTGTATTACAGTTTGCCGGAGTTTGGCCTGAATCTGGCTTTTCATCCCACTGACTTCACCCAGGTTAATGCCGAAATTAACAAGGCTATGATTGCCCAGGCAATTGGTTTGCTTGAATTGGCCGACACTGACGTCGTACTTGACCTGTTTTGCGGATTGGGCAACTTCACCTTGCCTCTTGCCGGGTATTGCAGCCAGGTGACTGGTGTTGAAGGTTCCCGGGAAATGGTGGAAAGAGCCCAGGAGAATGCCATCGCCAATAATATCAAGACGGCAGATTTCTTCAGTGCAGATTTAACCCAGCCCATGGCAGGACAGGCCTGGTTTAAACGCGGAATAAACAAGGTTCTGCTGGATCCGCCCAGATCTGGAGCCCTGGAAGTATTGCCGGAAATAATCAACATTCGCCCTGAACGTATTGTTTATGTTTCATGCAATCCCGCTACGCTGGCCCGTGATGCTGAATACCTCGTAGAAAAGGGGTATGTACTGGCCAGTGCCGGTGTAATGGATATGTTCCCTCAAACTGCACACGTTGAAGCAATGGCGCTTTTTGTCGATGGAAATAAATAGCGTATTCCAGGTACAGCCATCTTGATTGGCATAGATTAAGGAGAAAATCATCGACATTAGAGAACTGTTGAAGATCATGTCCATGCTCAGGGATCCGGAAAATGGCTGTCCTTGGGACAGGAAGCAGAACTTTCAGACAATTGCTCCGCATACGCTGGAAGAAGTCTATGAAGTGGTCGATGCCATTGAACGTAAAGATTATGCCCAATTACCCAATGAACTTGGCGATATGCTTTTTCAGGTTGTGTTTTATGCCCAGCTTGGCAAGGAACAGGGACTCTTTGATTTTGAGGATATCGTCTCGGAGATAGGTAACAAACTATTGCAGCGACACCCCCATGTTTTCCCTGCAGCAACTATAGAAAGTTTTGGTGATAAAAAAAGTATTACCCCGGATCAGGTAGAAACAAACTGGGAAAAAATCAAACAGGGTGAGCGTGAACAAAAAGGAGCGCAAGATACCAGTATACTGGCTGATATACCGCTTGGGTTCCCGGCTTTGACAAGAGCCGCTAAAATCCAGAAAAGAGCATCTCAGGCCGGTTTTGACTGGCCCGAATATAAAGGGGCACTTGAGAAAGTTCGTGAGGAAACTCTGGAGCTGGAAGAAGCGCTGGCTCAAAAATCACAGAGTAAAATCGAGGATGAATTGGGAGACTTGTTTTTTAGTCTGGTTAATTTGTCCAGACACATCAAAATTGATGCTGAAGCCTGCCTCAGAAAAGCGACTAATAAATTTGAAGATCGCTTCCGTGCACTGGAAAGGGAGGTAGCTGCTGACGGCGTGGAATTACATTCCTTGTCTATTGAGGTAATGGAACAGTACTGGCAGAAAATTAAAAAAAGCAAAGAAACCCCTTGAGGCTCAAAATGGATCTTGTGATTGTGATGAAAAGGCTCTTTTGCTTATGTATTTAATTGCCTCGACCAACCGTGTATGGTTCAACGTTTAAACAGGAGTATAAAAATAATGAAAATGATTTTATTGGGCGCCCCGGGTGCCGGTAAAGGTACTCAAGCCAAATTCCTTACTGAAACTTATGGTATCCCGCAAATATCAACCGGTGACATGTTGCGTGCTGCGGTGAAGGCAGAATCTGATATGGGCATGAAAGTAAAGTCAGTAATGGAAAGTGGTGGGCTGGTAACTGACGATATTATTATAGGGCTGGTTAAGGAGCGTATTACTCAAAAAGACTGTGAAGAAGGCTTTTTGTTTGATGGCTTTCCTCGAACAATACCGCAAGCTGAGGCCATGGAAGATGCCGGTGTTGAAATTGATATAGTTCTGGAAATTGATGTGCCGGATGATGAAATAGTCAGGCGCTTAAGTGGTCGCAGAGTCCATCTGGATTCAGGCAGGGTTTATCATCTGGATTTCAATCCACCAGTCAAGGAAGGGCTGGATAATGAAACCGGAGAGCCTCTGGTTCAGAGAAAAGATGATGAAGAGGGTACAGTAAGGAAAAGGCTTGAACTGTACCATGAGCAAACAAAACCATTGGTTAATTTCTACCAGGAAATGGAAAAGAAAGCTGGAAAAGTTCGCTTTATAAAAATTGATGGCACAAGATCAATTAACGAAATAGTTGAAGATATCAAGCAATCACTGGAAATATGATCGACACAATATTATTGGTGTAAAATTTTTTTACATCATTACTCAAGGAAAGATTTTCAGAGCTGGTTACAAAATAAAATATTGAACTGTTTTTTTCAGGAATAACTGTAAGATTTATTTAGTAAAATCAACAATCTTAGTTGTAAAAATTAAAATTTTTATGATATGTTGCCACTCGAACGTTGAAACAACTTGCAATAAATAAAATATCAAGTCGTTAACTTTTCGTTTTTAGGAGAATAAATCTATGGCTACTGCCAAAGCGAAGAAAAAAGCAGTTGGTGCAGCTACAAAAGAAGCTGTAAATAAACCGGCAAAACGTCGTGTAGTTTCGGCTTCAAGCAAGGCTAAAACTTCATTGAACAAAGCGCAAAGAGAAATGGCTAAACAGGCAAAAGCTCTTAGCGCTGCTAGAAAGAAAGTGAGCGCTGCGAAATCTAAAAAAGCAGCGTCCAGTGCTAATGCAGTAGTTAGAAAAACAAGCACAGCGTTAAATTCGGCAAAAGCTAAAGTCCTTAAGGCCAAACAAGCCATGGCCAAGGCACAAGCCGCCGACTCAGCCAAAGCGAAAGTAGCAGAACAGGCAAAAGCTGTAGCCTCCTACAAGAATTCTCTTAAGAAAAAATCTGAACTGGATCTTAAAAAAGCCCTTAAGAAGTTTGAAGCCTCATGGGCCAAGAAACGTGCGAAAGCAGATGCCAAAAAACTTGCCGCCAAATTAAAGAAGGAAGCTGCCAAAGCGGCGGCAGCAAAGAAAAAAGCCGAAGCTAAAGCCAAGGCAACGGCGAAAAAGCTTGCAGCGAAAGCTAAAGTTGCCGAAAGAAAAGCTGCCGCCAAGGCAAAGGTTAAAGCAAGAAAAGCCGCAGCCAAAGCCAAAGCGGCTGCCAAGAAGGCTAAAAAGAAAGTGGCCAAGAAAAAAGTTGTGAAGAAAGCAGTTAAAAAGAAGGTCGCCAAGAAGAAGGTCGCCAAAAAAGCCGCTAAAAAGAAAGTCGCGAAAAAGGCCGCGGCCAAGCGCAAAACGGTTGCCAAAAAGGTCGCCAAGAAAAAAGTAGCGAAAAAGGCAGCCAAGAAAACGGTCGCCAAAAAAGCCGCCAAGAAGAAAGTAGCGAAAAAGGCGGTTAAGAAGAAAGTCGCCAAAAAAGCCGCCAAGAAGAAAGTAGCGAAAAAGGCGGCCAAGAAGAAGGTCGCCAAAAAAGCCGTGAAGAAGAAAGTAGCGAAAAAGGCGGTTAAGAAGAAGGTTGCCAAGAAAGCCGCTAAAAAGAAAGTAGCGAAAAAGGCGGTCAAGAAGAAAGTTGCCAAGAAAGCTGCTAAAAAGAAAGTCGCGAAAAAGGCTGCGGCCAAACGCAAAACGGTTGCTAAACAGGTAGCTCCAAAGCAAAAAACAGCAAAAAAAGCTGCCAAGAAGAAAGTTGCTAAAAAAGCCGTTAAAAAGAAAGTAGCCAAGAAAGCGGTCAAGAAAAAAGTCGCGAAGAAAGCAGTAGCGAAAAAGGCCGCCAAGAAGAAAGTAGCGAAAAAGGTTGTCAAGAAGAAGGTCGCCAAGAAAGCCGCTAAAAAGAAAGTAGCGAAAAAGGCAGTCAAGAAGAAGGTCGCCAAGAAAGCCGCTAAAAAGAAAGTAGCGAAAAAGGCTGCCAAGAAGAAAGTGGCTAAAAAGAAGGCAAAGAAGGCCTCCGCCAAACGCAAAACGGTTGCTAAAAAGGTAGCTCCAAAGCAAAAAACAGCGAAAAAGGCTGCCAAGAAGAAAGTCGCCAAAAAAGCCGCTAAAAAGAAAGTAGCCAAGAAAGCGGCCAAGAAGAAGGTCGCGAAGAAAGCAGTAGCGAAAAAGGCCGCCAAAAAAACTGTAGCAAAAAAGGCTGCCAAGAAGAAAGTAGCGAAAAAGGCCGTCAAAAAGAAAGTGGCCAAGAAAAAAGTCGCCAAAAAAGCTGCTAAAAAGAAATAAAAATAGATCGTTTAGTGGGACTAAAGGACGTTTTTTATTAGCCCCATAAACCCTGGAATTACCAGTTGGTCATACACAACTCGTTGATTCTTAAATAATAAATCCTCCGCAGTATGCGCTGCGGGGGATTTTTTTATGCAGATTAATGATGCCCGCAATTCTTGCAATAGACACATCTACCGAAGCCTGTTCCTGTGCTTTGATCAAGAACGGCTTGATCACTGAAACTTTTGAAGTCATTCCACGGCAACACGCCAAACGCCTGTTGCCAATGATAAAAGACCTTCTGGCAGAACAATCCCTTGATTTTACAGACCTGCAGGCCATTGCTTATGGACAGGGACCAGGTTCTTTTACCGGTTTAAGAATTGCTGCTGGTGTAACACAGGGCATAGCCTTGGCAGCCAATTTACCGGTAGTTCCGGTATCTTCCCTTGCTGCGCTTGCTTATCAAGTGAAAGGTCAGCAGGAGCAGGCAATAGTATTCAGTACTCTGGATGCCCGCATCGATGAAATTTACTGGGGAATGTATGATGTTCACAGTACTGGTCTGGAATTACTGGGTAAAGAGGCACTTTGCAAGCCAGAGCAGCTTCCTGAGTCTGAGCTGCAGGAAGGTGTTGCTTTAATTGGCGTTGGAAGCGGCATGAATTATCTCGATAGAATGCCTGAAAACTATAGAAAAAACCTGACAATTATAAAAAGTGATCTCTATCCAAGGGCAGGGATTATTGCTCAAATTGCTGTAGATTATTTTAAAGACGGCATCATCCAGTCGCCCGAAATGGTGAGACCCGTCTATTTGCGCGATAAAGTGACTCAGGGCTGAACTGGATATTCAACGCTATGGATTTTGATGTCGTACGCGCAACCTTTCTTGCACTGATTCAGGGATTCACTGAATTTCTCCCAATTTCCAGCTCCGCACATCTGATACTTCCTTCAGCAATACTGGGATGGGATGATCAGGGACTTGCCTTTGATGTGGCTGTGCATTTTGGCACGCTTTCAGCTGTACTCTTTTATTTCAGAAATGACCTGCTCCTGATCTCCAGGTCATGGTTTATTCATGTCATCAAACAACAAGCCTCTGTGGAAAGCAGGTTGGGATGGCTATTAATTCTGGCCACTATTCCGGTGATCGTAGTGGGATTCCTGATGAAGGATTTTGTTGATTTATATCTCAGAGAAACCTATGTAATTGCATTCACGACTATCTTTTTTGGAATTATGTTGTTTATAGCCGATAAAAAATCCTCCGGAACACAAACATTATTCACAATGACCTGGAAAGTCGCTCTGTTTATCGGCCTTGCGCAGATATTGGCACTGGTACCGGGCACATCCAGGTCAGGCATAACAATGACCGCAGCGCTGTTTTGCAATATGGACAGGGACAGTAGCTCCAGATTTTCCTTTCTGTTGTCGATACCCGTTATTCTTGGGGCAGCCCTGTTATTGACGCTTGATTTGCTTGGTCAGGAAATGGTGAACTGGAGTGAATTACTCTATGGTATTTTTGTTTCAGGGGTTATAGCCTACTTATGTATTTACGGATTTCTAAAGGTTATAAATCGGATGGGGTTTTTACCTTTTGTTATCTACCGCCTGATCCTTGGTTCGATACTGGTTCTATTCTTTATTTAAAAGCCCTGAGCCGGGTAATAAATCTCCATTTATTGGCCGAAGCAGTTCTTTCATGGTGAGTACCTCCAGAACAGCTTGAACATTCACAGCGTTGGTATCATTCATTAACCAGACGGCAAACAACAATCGCTATAAACAACCAGAGAGTGCTCAAACCACATACACAGAAAGTTAATAGAGGAGTAGCGTTAATGGACATTCATGCACAACAGTCTATAGAACAAGCCTGCACGCGTATTGTTAATCAATTTTCAAACTTCAATGATCGTGGGGATTATGTGTCGCTTTGTAATTTATTTACGCCGGACGCAAGTTTTGCCCGCCCCACAGACCCTGAGAATTTTACCCATGGAAGAGAAGAAATTCTTGCTGCTTTTCAGGCTCGTCCCAATGACAGAATTACGCGTCATATTATCAGCAATATAGTTATTGAAGCGTCTGATGAAACCACAGCAAAAGGAACATGCTATGCCACATTGTATATGGCGCCTGTAGATGCAGAGAAGGCAAAATTTGGCGTTAAAGCAAACCCTTCACAATTTATTGGCGAATTTTATATTGATTTTTCCTTAACATCTGATGGTTGGAGAATATCGCGTCAGACAGGAATAATAGTCTTCACCACCTGAATTCAAACGGAAAAGTTCAGTTCTATCTTGATGCCATTGGGGTCATTCAGAAAGAGTTGGACAAGGCCAGCATGAGGCACATCGTTGCGCTCATAGGAAATACTGTTTTGTTCAAGGCACGCTATGGTTTGTTCAGGACCAGTGCCATTAAATGCAATGTGGTCAAATGCACCAGTACTGTCACCGCGCGTTGTAACAGGAATACCCATTTTATTCGAATGTGCTGTATAGGTAAGCCACTCGGCAATATGCAGGACAGGCGTGCTATCCAGATAAAGCCAGTAGCCTGGAAAGCCCAGTTCCGGGCGGAATCCATCCTGAAGACCCAGCACATCAAGATAGAACGTCCTTGTTGCCTCCATATCATCAGTAAGTACCAGATAATGCTCCATTAGATTGAGGGGCATCAGTTTCTCCTTCTTTGTATAAAATCCAAATTCCTGTTTTCTGGAATTACGTTACTTTGAAAAACCATAATTTAATAGAGTTGGCATAACGTGCTCCTGTGCCAATAAAAATGCCCTTGTTAAGCCAGTCATATTTACCTTCAGGTGCCTTGAAGCGGGGATTTGTCCGAAAATAATAGTCATTGGGGTCAATATCCTCACCAGCGGCCAGTCGTTCCATTACCTCTTTTGGTCCAAAGCGCAGGCCATAGTTTTCCACCTGAATAATAACGCCATCGTCAGTTTGTATTGCATAGGTTGCTTCTGCCTGGGTAACGCCATCATGACGAGTCAATTGCCAGTCGGCGGCGCCGGTTGAAATAAAAGTCCCTTTAATATCAGGACCGGAGAATGTGCCATCAAGGATAGGAATCATACGTCTGGGACCCTCATGGGTCTCACCAAATTGCAGTGGCGCAGCCAGTTTGCCTTCAGCACTAAAAATAAATTCAAATCCTGGTTTGATCATCCTCTTTCCTCTGGATCATGGTGAGAGATAACAAAGTCACCCTGTAAAAATTTTGATGTGTTGGCATCCCTGATGAGGTTAGCTGGTGTTATAGTATTGGCAAATAATAACATGCACATCAGATCCAATAACTTAAATAATTCGCCAGAAGAGTATCCGGTTTTATTTACAGGTCGGAAAGGGGAGTCAGACAATGGTAGAAAAAAATCCCAGAAATGATGGTGAATATCTCAATTCTCTGGCCAGGGGGCTGGCTGTATTAACCGCTTTTAGCCGAGAAAAGCCGGAAATGACCCTGAGCGAGCTGTCTGTGCAGACCGGTCTGAATCCTGCTGTAGTACGCCGCTGTCTGAATACTCTGCAACATCTGGGCTATGTGGGGAAAAAGGACAAATTATTCCTGCTGCGCCCTCATGTCTTCAAACTCGGTACTGCCTATATTGAATCCATGAATCTTGAGGAAGTGGTCAGACCTTCATTGCAAAGAGTAAGAGATAAAACCGATAACAGCGTTGCGCTGGCAGTGCTGTCCGGACTGGATGCGCTATTTCTTGTTTATGTCTCCACCAAGCAGTTAACTCGAATAGTGGCCGGAGTGGGAACGCGTTTTCCTGCGTATGCCACTTCAGCCGGGCGTGTTTTATTGGCTTATTCAGATAAAGAAAAGGTTGAACAGTATTTTAGTGACGTACATCTGGATGCATTGACTGAAAAGACGGTGACGACCAAGAAGGAAATGAAAAATATTTTGAACAAGGTGAGGAAGAATCGCTATTCTTCAACAGATGGCCAGCTGGATTTCGGCGTGGTGTCTGTGGCGGTACCTATTTTTAATGAAGAAAATAACATAATCGCTTCTATTTCCTGCTCAACGGCCTCGGCACGCTCCTCGGAGCAGGAGATGATTGAACAGATAGTACCGGAGTTACAGGAAGCAGCCAGAGACATCGAATTTGAGTTGCGCCGATGTCCAATGCTGGCCCATTCAATCATGGCTTGAAATCCAGTCGCAAGTCGCAAGTTTCAAGTCACAAGAAAAATATTCAGACTATGTTTGCTTTCCTGGATCAGGAAGACAGCCTCTTTTTAACTTGTAACTTGTAACTTGTAACTTGTAACTTGTAACTTGTAACTTGAGATTTTCTAGCTCAGTTCTGCATTAACAATAGCCGCACCTGCAGCAAGGGCCTTTAATTTAGCTCGTGCTGATGCGCGGGGCAGATACTTAAGTCCACAGTCCGGTGCTGCAATAATTCTTTCCGGTGGGACAAATTCAAGAGCAGCGCGGAGACGATCCGCGACTATTTCAGGTGTTTCCGGGGTTTCATCACCAAGGTTCAATACGCCCACCATAATGACTTTACTGGACAAGGCATTAAGAGCGGCGCCCAGGTCCAGTGTTGGTTGCGCAGCTTCGATGGACACCTGGTCAACATTAATGTCATTCACCAATGGCAGACAGGAGTAACCATCGCCAGACTTTTCAGAAACCATGGCGGCGTAGCCAAAGCATACATGCAGGGCTGTTGTTCCTTTTACGCCTTCCAGTGCCCTGTTGACTGCACGGGCGCCATATTCCTTGGCGTCATCATAGCGCGCCTGCAGGTAAGGCTCATCAAACTGAACTATGTCCGCTCCAGCTTCAAACAGCGCATGAATTTCCTCGTTGAGGCAATCAGCATAGGCCATAGCAACTTCTTCAGCTGTTTTGTAATACTCACTAACAGCCAGTTGAGACAGGGTAAAAGGGCCGGGGATGGTAATCTTAACGGTTTTATCGGTATGGGCTCTCAGGAATTTTACGTCCTCAACATGCACCGGGCTAACCAGTTTCAGCGGGCCAGTAATGAGTGGCACCTTGTTCGGCTTTCCGGCCCTGCCTATGAGAGTTTCCACACGTTCGCGGTCAATTCCTTCAGGAGCGTTGGCAAAGGGGGCTGAGTAGCTTTCACGTCGCACTTCACCGTCAGTAACAATATCAATACCAGCCAGTTCCTGGTCATCCAGGATGCTTAAAACAGCATCATCCATAGCTTCCTGGCGGTCTGCTTCAGGAATCTTCCACATATCGCCAGTGAGAATACGGGCTGGGAGTCGATTTCGTAGTGCTTGCCGGTCAATCAACCATTCAGGCTGAGCGTAACTGCCCACAAGGGCTGTGCGAATTTTAGTCATTATTTATTATTCCCCTAGGTAAAACGAAGCAAATGATTATAACCATTAGACCGAGTAAGGTATATGTGTGGATTTGTAATATAATCAAATCGAAGTTCGCATTTGACTGGAACGGGACCAGACATTATTCTGGGCGCCGTTTTTTATTGTGAAAGAAAATTCGATCATAAATTCCGATCATAAACAAAGGTGTAAACATGACAGCTGAATATTTTAAGGAAGGTGAATGGTGGGTAAGTCCCTATAATGTGATTGATGAAGTGACATCAACATTTGATCTTCCTGAAAAAGTAGAAATCCATGATGCGACCCTGCGTGATGGCGAACAAACGCCTGGCGTTGTCTTCAGTCCTGAAGACAAAATTGCCATAGCAGAAAAAATGTCTGAAGTAGGGGTAGACCGTATCGAAGCTGGAATGCCAGCGGTATCACCTGATGACTATAAGGCGATTAAGGAGATTTGCTCTCTTGGTCTGAAATCAAAAATTTACACTTTTGCCCGTGCCATGGAAAGTGACATTGATTCTGCAATTGAGTGTGGTGCAGATGGCGTGATCATTGAAGTGCCCATTGGTTATCCAAAGCTGAAATACCAGTTTGGCTGGACCTGGGAAGATGTTTACAAGAAGTCAGCCCCGATCATCAAGTATGCCAAGGATAACGGGTTACATACGGTTTTCTTTCCCTATGACACCACTCGAGCCCGTGAAGATGATCTCGAAAACCTGTTGAATGCCGTCATGGATAACTGCCCTCCGGATTCTGTGGGTGTCGTTGATACCATGGGTTGTGCATTGCCAGAAGCGATCAAATATCTGGTGAGAAAAGTCAGGAAGATGACTAACCTGCCAGTAGAAATCCATACCCACAATGATTTTGGCATGGGTGTGGCTACTGAACTGGCCGCTGTCGAAGTAGGTGCCACAGTCGTTCACTCATGTGTTAACGGGCTCGGCGAGAGAACCGGTAATGCTGCCATGGAAGAGCTGGTTCTGGCCCTGGAAGTCTTGTACGGCATCAAGATGGATTATGATATGAAGAAGTTTCCTGAACTCTTCGACCTGGTTTCCAGGATCAGTAATATTCCCATCGCTGCCAACAAACCTGTCGGTGGGTCGCGAAACTTTACCCGTGAGTCCGGTATTGGTGTTGATCTGGTATTGGAAGAGCCATTGGCCATGTTTGGTACTCATCCTGCACTTACAGGGCGCCATGGTGATATCGTACTGGGTAAAAAGAGTGGTAAACGTTCGGTAACCTATAGTCTTGAGCGAATGGGGATCAGTGATTACAGCGATGAAGCAGTAGCCGAAATTCTGACCCAGGTTAAGGCGTTAGGCATTCAGAAGAAAACTATTATTAGCGATGATGAATTCAAAACAATTGTGTCCAATGTTTTGTAATCAATGCATCAAGTACTAGTGAGTTACTTTTTAAACCAATAAAAAAAGCCGGCTTTAAGCCGGCTTTTTTTATCTTTTCCTTTTTAATTTTCTGCGACCATATTTTCATCATTTCCGCTTTCAGGAACGGCGTTGAATCGGAACGCCGGACTGGAAACAATTCCCTTGATAAGCGCAGAAAATCGATAGTCTTCAGCGGCTGAGCTTCTAACCAGACTGCGTACGAATGGCATATCTTCGGCTTCAACTGCTCTGCCCAGAGCATAGGTCATTAGACGAGTTGTCACTGTACGGGCAAACATTGACGGGTTGTCAGTCAGCGATTTGCGCAGGTCATCTGGTCCATTGACTCCGGCACCACTAGGCAATACGCCTGATGAATCAATGGGGTCTCTGGAGAAACGGTCAATTTCACGCCAGTGGCCGACTGCGTCAAAGTTTTCCAGGGCAAAGCCCAGAGGGTCCATTACAGCATGACAGGCATTACAGGTCGGATTGGCTCGATGCTGTTCAAGTCTTTCCCGGACGGTAGTTGCCGGTTTGCCGGTCTCGTTTTCAGGAAGGTCCTCCACGTTGGGGGGTGGCACCGGGGGAGGGGTACCCATGATATTTTCCAATATCCAGGCCCCACGCAAAACCGGTGATGTTCGATTTGGATAGGCAGAGGACATCAGGATACCGCCTTTGCCCAGTAGTCCCCACCGGGTTGAATCCTCCAACTCGACACGTCTGAATCGATTACCTTTTACCGAATTAATGCCGTAATGCAAGGCCAGACGTTCATTAATATAGCTGAAATCCGCATCCAGCAGATCCACTACACTGTGGTCGTCCCGAATAATTGCATCGATAAAAAGCTCGAGTTCCTTTTTAAAATCAGGCCTGAGATCTCCGGCACCAAAAGCATAGGGATAAACACCACCGTCAGGGTTAATTTCATCCAGCTTGGAAAGTCCAAGCCACTGATAGGCAAAATTGGAAGCCAGCGTAAACGACCTGGGGTCTGCGATCATTCGATCGATTTGTTTATCCATAACAGCGGGATCAGATAATTCGCCGTTTATGGCAAGGTCAAGAAGTTCGCGGTCAGGAATGCTGCTCCACAGGAAAAAGGATAAGCGTGTAGCAAGCTCCAGATCGTCAATTTCGTACACATCACCTGGCTCCAGACTTTCTGGCGGGGTCTGTGTCCTGTACAGAAAGTTGGGGCTGGCAAGAGCGCGAGTCAGGGCCCTGCGAACCCCTTCTTCAAAGCCACCCATATCAAAACCCTGCCTGTAAAAGGCCAGCAGTGGCTCCATTTCCTGCTCTGTCACCGGCCTGCGATAGGCGAGGGTGGCAAAGTCAGTGATTATTTCCATGGCACACTGGCTTTCTTCCCCGCTGTTTTCAGGGTAACAGGAGAATATTTTTTCACGGCTTGGAGTGCTACTCAATCCGGAGGGATTGAATGGGCCACGAATTTCTACTGAAGGAATGGAGAGTATTCTGTCCTGCAAGGTTCCCGGTATTGGGGGCTCCAGACGATCATCGGATTCGGCGAAGGTACGGCGAATAAATGTCACGCCTACTTTATGGGGGCCTGCAGTGGTGGAGAAACGAATATCCTTGGTGCGACCATTGATGTCGTCCATTGGCGCTGCCTGGTCGAGGTCCAGAGCTATCCTGTCCTTATCGCCACCCACCACGGTCTGATAAATTTTTTCACCATCCACGGTCACAATCATGGTGTTTTCAAATTCGATGTTAAACATCCAGGCAAAGAGATTAAAGTCTCCCACATTGACGGCATACTCACCGTCGGCGGGGAACCAGTGATCAACCAGCATGCCTCCTCGAGTACCCAGCGGTAGCCCGGCAATATGTTGCTGTTGAGATCCACCACCCTGCATGCGGATAGGCAGCTCTTCTTCAGGGAAATAGGTAGTACTGCCGGTTGCGGGCGTTTTATCGCCAACGGCCTGTTCCATAATAGAGCGTGCAGCCAGAACATACTGGTTAATGAACGCTGGTGTTACATTCAGTGCTTCTGCAATATTATCGAAACCATCGAGAGAATTATCTTCGGGCAGAATATCTGCAGGCTTGATTTCGAGCCCTGTGAGGTCTCTGATGGCATTGGCATATTCTTTTCTGTTCAGTCGATGGATGGAAAGACTGTGATAGACAGGATCCTTCCGGGCGGCCTCATCCAGATAGGATTCGAGCCAGTTCACAAAGCCTGCCAGGGTTTCTTCAGCGGGCTTTTCCTGGCCAGGGGGAGGCATCATTCTGCCCCTTAACTTCTGAATGGCTTTTTCCCATACATGGGCATTCTCGGGCACTTCATCCACAAACATGGTGGTGAAATCCAGGCCGCCAGAATAGTCCTCAAAATTATGGCATTCGGTGCAATAGGTGTTTATGAAGTCCCATTGTGACTCTGCATTGGCCATGGCGTCATAAGCCTCGGTCTGGGCACGGGCGGGGCTGGTCATTGCCAGCAGTATCAGAGACGTAAAGGTAAGCGAAAGGGCAGAAAATCGCTTTTTGAGTGGAAAAAGTCTGAAAATTGTCATCATATGCCTAATATATCGTTTGAATTGGGAAATAATCAGTATAAATAGTGAAACAGGCTGAAAACCTGGTTCTATTGTAATGCCGCAGGCAAATACCAGCAAACAGATCCCTCTTTATGCCCGTTTATTCCCGGCCCAGGATACAAGCAGGGCCGGGAGTATTGATTCAGGCCAGTTTGGCCGCAATTTTTGCCACATGCTCTCCCTGAAAACGGGCAATCTCGAGCTCATCGTCAGAGGGCATCCGGCTACCATCGCCTCCGGTAATGGTGGATGCACCATAGGGCGAACCTCCGGTAATGCTTTCCATATTCGTCAATTGGGGTATGGAGTAGGGGACTCCTACAACGACCATGCCGTGATGCAGCAATGTTGTATGAAACGAGGTGATAGTCGTTTCCTGGCCACCATGTTGTGAGGCGGTTGAGGTAAAGACGCTGCCGACCTTGCCAATCAATTTACCTTCAAACCACAGTCCACCGGTTTGATCGAGGAAATTACGCATTTGTGCTGTCATATTCCCGAAACGGGTGGGGGTGCCGAAAATAATCGCATCATAGTCCGCCAGCTCCTGCGGGCTGGCTATTTCAGCGCTCTGATCAAGTTTAACCCCTGCATTTCTGGCTGCTTCTTCGGACATTAGCTCCGGAACCCGTTTGATGGTTACTTCGGTATCGGGAACTTTTGCGGCCCCTTCTGCGATGGCATTTGCCATCACTTCAATGTGACCATACATGCTGTAATAAAGGACGAGAACTTTGTTCATTTTTTGACTCCTTGTGCTTGATCGCAGCATCATAAATGCTTTGGCTGTTTATTTCATGCCTTTCTGTTATTACGTAGCAAAGGGCGGCTTTGTTTAAATATTTTTTGCCATTATAATTCGCCGCCTTATAGTTCCAGGCATCCTTTGTTTCACCAGTTTCCTTCTTTGAAGCAAGCATTCGTTACCAGCGAGCCAATACCAATCATCTATGGATATCAAACCTGTTTTATACCTGCTTCCGGGCCTGCTTTGTGACAAGGATGCCTGGCAATATCAGCATGCAGCCCTGTCTGACAGCATTGATGTTCGCATCCCGGATTTTAGAGGCATAGATTCCCTCAGGAAGATGGCAGACATGGTGTTAGCCGATGCGCCGGAGCGATTTTCTGTTGCAGGCCATTCAATGGGTGGTCGCGTGGCCCTGGAGCTAATTCATATGGCACCGCAAAGAATAGAAAACCTGATTATGCTCAGTGTTGGGGCTCATCCGGTAAATGATGAGGAGTGTGAACAGCGTAGCAGCCTTGTTGAAGAGGCTGCCAGTATCGGCATGGACAGGTATGCCGTTAGCTGGGCGAATCTCATGCTTGGTTATCAGGCAGAGGAAAACAGAAAAACCAGAAACTGTATTGAAACGATGGCTCGGCGACACAGCCTTGATGATTTTATTGCTCATATCACTGCCGGGCTTGGACGCAGCGATCAAAGCCAGTATCTGGCGCATATTCCAATTTCGGTATTGCTGATTGTCGGTGAAAAAGATACCTGGAGCCCGATTGTCCAACATCAGGCAATAATGCAGAAAATTCCTGACGCTGAATTAGTGATAGTGCCTGAGGCGGGGCATATGGTGATTCTTGATCAGCCAGAAGTCGTCTCTCTTCTCATTAAACGGTGGTTATTCAGAGACCGGTAAATATTGCCTGGCCGGGCCGCTGTTTGCCCGCAACTGCTGGAACTTTTATGTTGAAACGTTGAAAGGGAACCGCTAGCATCATTCGTGAATAGCTTGCCAGGCCTTAAAAAGCTGGATGTAAGCCAAAGCAATCAGAAGCAACTATAAGCAAGTAGGGCTTGCAGGATTGATATACAGTTGATGCAGGGTTAGATGCAGGGTTAGTTTAGGGTTAGTTTAGGGTTAATAGACGGTTGATAGGCCGCAGATAAAACAGATCCCTAAAACCCTGCAGAATTGCCAGCCCTGCATGGGCAAGGCTGTAAGACAGCCATAAAGCCCCATCTCAATTTTGAGAATCTATTTTAAGTAACATATTATTGTCACCTGAATCTTAACGCATCAAACGAGGAATTTTTCATGAATGCACAAAGCAAGTTACCGTCGCGTCTACACCACAATGCGTATGTGGTGAAAGATCTCGAGAGAACGCGACAGTTTTACGAGGATTTACTGGGGTTGCCGTTAACTGCCACCTGGTGTGAAAAGACCGAATTATTTGGTAAGGAAAGGACGTACTGCCATTGTTTTTTCAGTATTGCCGATGAGAGTGCTTTAGCCTTTTTCCAATTTGCCACCAAGGAAGATGATGCCGAGTTTGGTCCAGATCTCCCCATTTCCGGTTTTCGGCATATTGCCTTGAAAGTGGAGCAGGATCTTCAGGATGAAATGGTTCAGCGCGTTAAGGATTCAGATTATCCTGAAGACAAATTTTATTTTCTGGAGCATGGCTACTGCCATTCTCTTTATATAATCGACCCGGATGGTTTGATTGTGGAGTTCTGTACTGATCACCCGGATGTAGACAAGATCAATGCCGAAGTTCTACCAAAGGCGCATAGTGAATTGAAGCGCTGGCTTGCAGGAGATCACACGCCGAACAATGAGGCGTATCACCGTGAGCAACCGGTCTAGAATAAGATAGTCTTTATAAAAAAATGGGCAAATGCCAAGCCCGGACATGAGTATAGTGTCCGGGCTTTTTTATGAAAATAGTCTGTTAAATCAACTGATCACAAATTATGTAAAGAATAAGTAAAATACTATTCATGTCTAAAAAATATGATAAAGTCGGGGTCAGGCAACGAAGAAAAGATGCTCGCTGAAACAAATAATAGTTAGTACCGATAATAATTATAATAACCAGAGCTAAAGATAACTGGAGCCATGGCAGATTAAGTAAGTAGCAAATCTGTGTATCATTTTAAAAATATCAGTTGGAGTTTCAATCAATGTACAAAGGATTAATCAAAGGATTATCTGTAATTATTGGTGTGTTTTTTCTGTCTTCTGCGGCACAGGCCCAGGAAGGCCATCCTCTGAAGGGGTCCTGGATCGGTGAGTGGTCTGGAAATACAGCCCTGGGTGATTTTGTCCTGATTGTTATGGACTGGAACGGTGAAGAAGTCACCGGGATGATTAATCCTGGTACAGACAATATTGAAATCGACAATGTTGAGCTGGATCCGTCAGACTGGTCAGTGGAAATTAGCGCCGATGGCTATACCATCGATGCGACTATTGAAAATCTGGAGCTACCTTCAAGGGCCATTACTGGTAACTGGAGAAGTAGTAACGGTAGAGGCGACTTTGAGATTGTCAGGCAATAAAACAATAATCTAGATTGAAAAAGTAGCGATAAACACTGTTGCAGATGGATTCAAGATGAAAAAACTTAATGTAATAAATGTTATCGGAGCCGCTGGGGCTGCTATAGGGCTGACATTTTCGGCACTTGCCGGCGCTCACCATCCGATTCATGGAAAGTTCGATTCCTCAGAAACAATGGAATTGACGGGTATCGTGACCAAGGTTGACTGGCGTAGCCCTCACGTCCATGTGTTTTTGAATGTTACCGACAATAACCAGTCGGTCAACTGGGCTATAGAGCTGGAAAACCCAAGCATCCTCGTTGATAACGGCTGGAAAGAGACCTCATTGACACCCGGTGATGCAATAACGGTGGCCGGCATGAGGGCGAGGGATGGCAGCAGACAGATATGGGGAGACGAGGTTCAGCTTTCTGATAGTGGACGTCTGGTTTATACCGTTTCCTCACAGGCTCCGGCCAAACCACTGGCAGGAAGGCCGGTTCCCCGATGGCCTGAAGATAACAAACCTGCGCTTGGTGCAGGCCCTGGTGGTATTGGTGGTATCTGGAGCTATCCCAGTGAAAAAGCGCTGGTTGAAGACGGTGTTAGCGTTTCAATGAACGAGTATGGTTTGTTGGACAATATCAATGATGCTGCCCGTGTTGCGCCAATGCAGGATTGGGCGCTGGCACGCTATGTCCATCGTCAACAACGTGAGTTACAGGATGATCCAACTTACCTGAACTGCAAGCCTCCGGGTGGACCACGGCAGTACCAGTCCGATCTTGGCTTTCAACTGATTGAAGACAAAAAGAATGAACGTATCTTTGTCCTGCTTGGCAGCGGCAATAGAAACTATCGCCTGATCTACCTTGACGGCAGGGATCCTTCTGGCCAGGTAGGTGGTGATGACGATAATCCACTGTATTACGGGCGTTCTACAGGTAATTGGGAAGGCGACACACTGGTCGTTAATACGACAGGATTTAATGAAGACTTCTGGTTCACCAATGGCGGCTTACCCCATACCAGTCGACTTTCAATGGTGGAAAAGTTCACCCGCACCGATTTCGATACATTGCATTATGAAGTAAATATCGAAGATCCTGGCGCCTATACCAGGCCCTGGACTGCCAGTTGGGATTTAAGCTGGCTAGGTGGAAAAGAGCTCCCATTTTCTTTATGCCAACATAACAGGCAATAACCGAGGAAACTGAAATGAAACATCTGATTAAAATTGTATTTGCCGCATCAGTATTATTTGCTGGCAATTTGTTTGCTCACCACTCTTTTGTGGCCGAGTTTGATTCCAACAAACCGATTGTGCTGCAGGGCATTGTCACCAAGGTTGAATGGACCAACCCCCATGTCTGGATTTATCTGAATGTAAAAAATGAAGAGACCGGCGAAGTGGTCAACTGGGGTGCAGAACTGGGTCCTCCCCATGGCCTGCAGCGTCGCGGATGGCGTCGCAATACCCTGAGCATTGGCACACAGATTACTGTGAATGGCTTTCTTGCCAGAAATGGCAGCTCTCGGGTAAATGCACGTAACGTTACCCTGACCGGTACCGGTGGAGCTCCTGGTCAGACTCTGGATGCAGAGTCTAGTATTGGCAGCGGCCAACAGAATTAATCTGTTATTTATTACCAAGTGAGGCTTAACCGTGCTTTACAAAAAACCTAAACTAAGCGCTACCCTGAGCGGGGTATTTTCTTTACTGGCTCTTAGCCTGAGCATATCAGTGTCTGCCCAGCCTGGAGGCGGTAGTGAGGAAGATTTTGGCCCCGCGCCAAGAAATTCTGACAACAGGGTAATTCTAGGTGGTGCAAGCCTGGAGCAGAAAGGCGTCTGGACTCCCATGTTCAGCATTTTCGATCCAATCGCACCAGTGGAAGTGGTTCCCTTTAAACCATGGGCACAGGCTTTATACGATGATCGTCAGCGACATGAGCTTGAGCCCCATGCACGTTGCAAGGCTTCGGGTCTTTCCAGACAATTTCTCACGCCCTATGGTGTTGAATTTGTCGAAATCCCGGAACTGAATCGATTGTTTATTTTTGATATAGGCGGTCCTCATACCTTTAGAACAGTGTTCATGGATGGACGCTCTCATCCGGCTGATATTGAGCCCAGTAACTATGGACATTCTGTTGGCTGGTGGGAAGGTGATACTCTGGTAATAGACAGTGTTGGCTTTAATGAGGACTTCTGGTTTGGCCGACGTGGTTTGCCTCATACAGAACAGCTTCATACTATCGAACGTTTTACTCGATATAACTCTGATCGCATTGATTACACAATTACTATTGATGATCCTGGTGCATACACGGCTCCCTATACAGGAGGCTTTAATTTGCGCTGGTCAGAAGGAACTGAACTGTTTGAATATATTTGTCAGCAGGCTAACTATGCGCATGAATTGATGGTCGGTCAGGAGTCTGACGCCGTTGATAGAAGTAGCACCATCGCTCCGTAATCTGTTAAACGTTTCATACAGTAATAATCAAAAAAAAACGGGGCTTTAAGCCCCGTTTTTTTTTCCTGGCCCATTACCTAGGCCGGCACTAATTGTTTCACATCGTTTGAGCAAACGACGGTATTTTCCTGCTCGTAACGCTCATGATTATGTGCAAGGGTATTTTTATCATAAACATAATTCACCATGAGGCCGACACTTTGTTTCATGCCATTTTCCGACTCATCTGCAAGCCAGTTGATTTTAGCCAATGTTGCTCCATTGCCGAGATGGAAACGGGCCACTGGACAAGACGGCTTATCCCGGCTTTTTACTTTCAGCAGATAATAAGCACAAAGGGATAACAGAGTATCCTTGAGCTCCGGATCTTGCATTCTCTCAACCGTCGGGTTGATAAGAAGTCCGCGGATATGTTCTTTGCTGTTTTCCGTCAGAGTCTGCAGTTCCAGCTGTTGTACCTCCCTTTTTAACCAGGCAGAAAAATTAGGTATGGGGGAGAGAGTCGAATAGGTTTTGATACTTGAAATTTCTCTTTCGAGCTTTTCAACAACCTGTTTGATCAGCAGATTGCCAAATGAAACACCCCGCAGTCCCTCCAGACAATTATTGATGGAATAAAAAATAGCGGTGTTGTAGGAATCAGGGCTGGCCTCGTTTACTTCTTCCTGTAACAGTTCTGAAACATTGCTGCTAATTTCATTGGTCAGCGCAACCTCGACGAAAATCAGTGGCTCATATGGCATGACAGGGTGAAAAAAACCAAAGCAGCGACGGTCTTCCTGCAGGCGCCTGCGCAGATCCGGCCAGCCCATAATCTCGTGCACCGACTCATATTCAATGAGCTTTTCCAGAACTACCGCAGGGGTTTCCCAGTCAATACGTCGGATATCGAGAAAACCACGATTAAACCAGGCTCTGAACAAATACAGCAAATCATTATCTACGGCACGAAAGCCAGGGTTGTCACCCAAGGTGTCCAAAATATCCTCGCGCATGGCTATCAGGGACTGTGTTCCCATGCTTGCCATATTCAAGGCCCTGAACAACTCCAGTCTTTGGGACTCACTGGCTTTATGAATTGCCTGGATACTATCCTGTGTCTGCTGTTCCTGAAATTTGTTTATCGCGTTTTGCACACTCTGCGCATCTGCGGCGAGATCATTTTCCAGGAATTGAAAGAATTCTATTTTTTCATCAAGATCAAAGTATTTATAGGCAGCAAGTATTTCTTCTGCCAGGGCAATGGATGATGCTTCTCCCTTTAGGCCGAGCAGGGCGTTACATAAATTACCTATCTGTTCTGTTTTTGGAATATTGTTCTTTGAGTACAAGTTGCCCAGAGATTCCAGACCCAGTCCGGAAAGTCTTTTGACTAAATTTTTTATGGATACTGCTTTCATAGTATTGCTTACTTTGAAGGTAAAAAATGGGAATGATGATGGATAGACTACATGATGGATAGACTACAAAAATTCCTGCCGGAAATATGTATTACATTTGATGTTGTTTATACCATGAAATTTTTGCAACCGCTATAATCGCCAGAGCAGGTATATTTATCGGGGTATTCTCAATATAGTTATTCTTTTTAAACGAATAAGATATGCTCCCCCAACTGTTATTAACAAGAATATATAAGGAAGCGTTGTTTTGAATTATGTTATAGCGCCATCAGCGATCCCGGTCATTCCTGTGTCTGGTACCCAGCAGACATTTCCTGTCCACAGAGTTTATTGTGTCGGGAAAAACTATGCCGCTCATGTCAGGGAAATGGGGTCGGATCCGCAACGCGATCCTCCCTGTTTTTTCATGAAACCGGCGGATGCCGCCACCACAGCATCCCGCATTCCCTATCCGCCAGGAACGAACAATTACCATTACGAAACAGAGTTGGTGCTGGCTATTGGCAAGCAGGGCAGGAATATTTCTCTGGAGGATGCTGCGAATTATATTTACGGTTATGCCATCGGTTTTGACATGACCCGCAGGGATTTACAGACAGCTTCCGGGGGACTCGGTCACCCGTGGGATACGGGAAAAGGCTTTGATCATTCCGCCCCGATTTCGACTATCTATCCTGCCAGCACTGTAGGCAGTATGGAAAATGGTCGTATTACTTTAAGGGTAAATGGAGAATTGAAACAGGATGCCGATTTGAGTCAGCTGATATGGAAGAGCAATGAAATCATTGCCCAATTGTCGCGCTTATATCTGCTTAAGCCTGGAGATCTCATCTTTACCGGCACGCCGGCCGGAGTGGGCGCTGTCCTGCCCGGGGATAAGCTGCTGGCGACAATTGAAAATCTTGGTGAGTTGAGTGTAGAAATCATTGATCCTGAGTAAAGACAGCATTGATTTGATGTCAGCGCGTGTGGTTTTTGCTACCTTAGGGTTTTCCTGCTAATAACGGCTCCCAGACCAGATCTTCTATGCAAGCTCGCTCCCATTCCTTTCGTACACTTCTGGATCGTCGTTTCATTGTTGCCTATATGGTCGGGATATCCAGCGGTTTTCCCTGGGTGCTGCATGGTTCAGTATTGACTCTGTGGATGCAAAGTGAAGGCCAGAGTCGTTCGGCTATCGGTTATATCGGCGCCATTACCGCAATTTATGCTTTTAACTGGGCGTGGGCGCCTCTAATTGATACGGTTCGCCTGCCTGTCCTGTTCAAGATGTTTGGTCAACGTCGCTCCTGGATCCTGTTCTGCCAGAGTCTGCTCGTCGTCATGATGTGGTTAATGAGTACAGCGGACCCCGTCAATAATCTATTTTTGGTGGGGGTTTTTGCCCTGGGGGTAGCCGTGGTGTCTGCCAGCCAGGATATATCTATCGATGCCTACCGGGTCATGTTATTCCAACGGGAGGAAATGGACGAAAAAATTCCCTATGCGTCAGCCATTGCCACGGCAGGCTGGTATTCCGGATATGCCTTCATTGGCGGAACGCTGGCACTTTGGCTGGGCGGGGAAAGTATGGGACTGGAATGGCCTCAGGTGTATCGGGCCTTGACGGGATTTGTCGTTCTGCTGATGGTAGCCGTGATGCTGTCACCGGAACCTCTGGAACAGGAAGCCAAAGAAAAACAATACGATAGTGGGGGGGTGGAAAAAGGACCGGGTACCTGGTTGCAGGAAACGGTATTAATCCCGTTTACTGAATTTTTTCAGCGCTGCGGATTCAAATTGGCACTGGGGATTCTGATTTTTCTTTTTTCTTTCAGGCTCGGGGAGGCCATGCTCGGCCGCATGTCGTTGGTGTTTTATGTTGAGCTGGGATTTAGCACTGAAGAAATTGCCCTGTATTCAAAATTTCTCGGCGGTTTTGCCACGATTGTTTTCTCACTTATAGGTGCCTTCATCAACACCCGCTTTGGTATTGTTCGCGGCATGCTGGTAGGGGGCATTGCCATGGCATCGTCTAACCTGCTTTATGCCTTGATGGCGAAGGTAGGGCCAGAGCCCTGGTTATTTGTCGTTACCTTGTTGGTGGATAATTTCACCCAGGCCTTTGCCACAGTCTGCGCGGTCTCTTTTATCTCCTATTTTGCTTCACGCACTTATACCGGGACTCAATTTGCCTTGATGACGTCCATTTCCACTTTCGGACGAACTACTCTGGCAGCCAGCAGTGGGGCTATCGTGGATGGACTGGGGGGTAACTGGACCATCTTCTTCGTGTTGACTACTGTAATGGTGATTCCTGCCCTGTTGATATTAATTTGGGTGGGAAAATTGTTGAAAAAATACAATGCTGACGAAGACATAAAAGACAATGCCATGCGAGAGCCAGAGGCATAGACTCAGACAAAGTCAGTGGCTAACAGCAGTGTTTTGCTTGCGTGGGCGTTGGGACTATTCACGCACTCAAATGTCCTTGCTTGATCCAGAGCAGGGATTCAGCTTCAATCAGGGGCGCATGCTCACTGCCCGGAGGAAGCCGTACCCAGGTCCCCGCTTTGTAAGAGCCAAATGCATCTGAATAAGCTCCCTTTACGACATAGATTTCTTTTCCGTTTTCATTTTTAAGTAGCGGTGACTGATATTCCTCCCCGGTCTTGAGTAGCAGCACGTTTTCTTCATGAAAAGAGTGCAGTGCAAGTATCTCTGTGCCATGTTCTTGCTGCCAGTGAGCTTTATCAGTTTCAATGGCTTTTCGTTGTGTATCTTCAGCATTCATCTGGTGGAGTTTTACCAGGATAGTGCATCCCTGGTTACTGAAAGGCGCATGCACAAACCCTTTGGGATTACGAAAGTAGGTGCCGGCATGAAAATCACCGGTCTCATCCGAGAAGGTACCTTCCAATACCAGAATCTCTTCTCCCAAAGGATGATTATGACTGTTGAAGCTGGCACCCGCGTCATATCTTACGATACTGGTGGCATGACCTCGTTCTGCGTCTTCACGTGCCAGCGGCTTGCGCCAAACGCCGGCTTTGGGGCTGGCAACCCAATCCATTATGGTGGTATCCATAACGACAAACTCGGAAAAATCCATGTTCAGCAAGATTATTGCTCCTGTTCAAAAAAGGTTACCGGTCATGTCTGGACCGCTGGAATTCAGTAATTTTCTCCGCTACTAAAAAAATAGAACAAAATTATATATAAATCCTGTCGGGCATCATTAAATCTGTATACTTGCCGTGCCTAAAGGCTGTCGGCTTTTTCTTATCGTTTCCTGCATCATCAATGTTTTCAGCAACTTCACCATTATAGCCATTTCTGGCAAGGCCTTCGCTTGGAAGGGACTGCGTCTTTTAATGCATGATTTCCTGTTGTGATGAGTACAGTCTCGCATCCCGAAGTGGTGAACCTGTTCAGTATTCAGGTCAGTAAGACTAAAAAGCCAGATTTTTGCCATTTTTCAGACAGCGCAATAGCATTTTCCTTTGTTTTAATAAGTAACGGTTAAGGAGGGCCAGTTATGGTATTTAATGATAAAAAGATTCCCCGGCATCTGATCATCCAGGAAGAATATGAAATCCGTCGGCGTCCGCGTTTCGGGTTTCTCAAAGTCTTTATCCTGGGCGTTCTGGTGGTCAGTTTGACCTATATTATTGGTCTCGGGCTGGTCCAGGGGTAGATTTCCTTTTGAATAAAAAAAGCCGGCTTGAGAGCCGGCTTAATAAATTATTGATTATTAATTATGTGAGAGGGTAAAACAGTACTAATCTTCCTGCTTGTAAGTGTCCAGTCCAGGCTTGAGCTTCTTTTCATCGAGAAACGCTTTCATTGCTCCACTGCGGAATGCCGCACCACTTCGATAAAGTGATCCGTCAGATTTTGCATAGATATAATCATTGGCTGTTTCATAGTCCATGTACCTGACACGTTTGAAAACTTCTTTCGCTGCGCGCAACACCACAGGATCTTTTTTCATCAGCTCCCTGGCGAGCTCTACAACACGTTCCTTGAGTTTGTCATGGGGGACGGACTCATTGACCAGCCCCATAGCGGCCGCTTTCTGTCCCTGGAAAGTTTCACCACTCATAATATAGTACAGGGCATTACGCTGCCCCATGGTGTCAGCGACAGACTTTGTCACGTTCCCGCCGGGCAGAATTCCCCAGTTAATTTCAGAAAGACCATAGGTGGCGTCATCAGAAGAAATCGCAAGGTCGCAGGAAACAAGCGGCGTAAAGCCGCCACCAAAGACCCAGCCATTTACCATGGCGATAGTAGGTTTGCCGTAGTAACGCAATTTGACCTGCTGCCAGGCTGCCGCTTCTTCACGAATGCGCATTTTAAAATTATCGCTTTCATTGTCTGTTTCACGGAAATATTCTTTTAAATCCATACCAGCGGACCAGGCGGCGCCGCGACCAGTAAGCACCACTACCTTACAGCGATCATCCAGTTCCAGAGCATGCAGTGTTGCATACATTTCCCGGTTCAAGGTGGGACTCATACAATTCTTTTTGTCCGGACGGTTAAAAAAGACAAAAGCAATGTCATCTTCAAATTCAACATCAACGGTATTGCCCCAGGGCTCATTAGCATTGGTCATAGTGGGTTCCTAGTTTTGAAAATTAAAGTATTTTGTTATTGAAACAGGAGCAGATAGCGGGCCAGCTCCTTATTCGGTTAGTTTTATTATTCTTAATTTGAATATTCAGAGCCGTCTTCTGTGCGTATCGAGCGCAGGAAAAATTTGCTGGGATCTTCAATTAAAGGCGAGCCTACCGCGTGTACTTTTGACCCTGGCTTCATCTGGTCAGGTTTGATGCCATTTCTAACCATCATATTTGCCGGTGCACCTTCAATGAAATGAACGATGACTTCTTCGCCATTTTCATTGATGGTCTTCAATGTCATTTCAATGTGGGGATTTCTGAATTTGAGGGTTTCAACAATACCGTCAAAAGGCACCTGGGTTTCGAAATCATAAATCGCGAATGAATGGTGGGCTGACAGCTGGGTAGCAAATAAGCAGGTAATGACAAATACGGTATTTCTCATCAATTTATTCATGGCAATACACTCAAATCTGTTTCAATCGGCGTCAGTCAGTTTCAAATAGAGACTGAATTGTAGCATATGTGTTTGATTATCAGCCATATTACAGCCTTTAATATTAAAAGGATTTTGCGAATTTCTGATTCCAGGTCTATGTTGAAGGTGATTTTAAAATAGTTGCTGGAAGCAGGGAAGCAGGGAAGCAGGGAAGCAGGGACGCAGGGACGCAAGGGAACAGGGAACCAGGGAAGAGAGTCATTGGCAGGTCAACTTTTCAGGCAGGAAGCCCTGGATCATCAGGGAGAGCGTTTCTGGGGCAGCAGTATGGCCTTGCGGGCTCCAGCCCTGATCACACTGACTTTCTTGCTCGTCTGTTTGTTTTCTTGTGCGTTGTGGTTTCTGGTACAAGGGGAATACAGCAGAAAAGAGGTGGTTGTTGGAGCAATAGTTGCAAATAAAGGGGAGGTAAAGGTCAGGGCGCCGGTCGGTGGGACAATAGAGGTATTGGGGGCCGAGCTTGGGGGAAGGGTGGGGAAAGGGGGGGCCTTATTGACAATTCAGGGCATCAATAACGTTTCTGATGGCATGGATATATCACAGCAGCTGCTTGCAGAAAACGAGTTTCAGCAAAAGATTCTGGAACAGCTGATTGAAGACAAGCGCGCAGCTTATCCAGCAAAATGGCAGCAACTCGATTCGGAACAACACAGCCTGATAATATCTATTGCAGAGCTGGAAGACACAATCAGCAACGAAGAACAGATTGCCAGGCTACAGCATTCAAAAGTGGTTCGCCTGTCAGCGTTGTCATATAAAAAGCATATCAGTAACGCTGATCTTGATTTAGCCAGAATGGAAAACCTCCGGCAGGAGAATGCTTTACAAAAAACCAGACTTTCCCTGTCTAACAGCAAGAGCCAGCTCGAACAGCTTGATCATGAAAAATACCTTGTCATGCTTGAGTATAAGCAACAGATGGCGGAACTTGAAAAAGGACTGTCGGAATTACGTAAGCAAACTCTCCAGCTTCACAGTGAAAGAGAAAGGCAGGTAATTTCTCCGGTCACTGGCACCATCTCCGTTGTGTATTCCCATTCAGGGCAGACCGTTGTACCCCGGCAGTCTCTCGTCGCTATCACGCCCGAAGATACAATTCTTGAAGCACAGCTTTATATCCCCTCGCGTTCTATAGGCTTTATCGAGCCGGGACAGGAAATCATCTTGCGCGTAGAGGCTTTTCCTTTTCAAAAGTTCGGTATGCTGAATGCGCATGTAAAGGAAATCTCCGGTTCTGTACTGTTACCGGAAGAAAGTCAGGCAGTGGTCGACATGAATGAGCCTTATTTCAAGGTCAGTGCAATTCTCGCAGATCAGTCCATACAGGCATTCGGGAAACAGTTTGTATTACGTCCCGGCATGCAAATAAAAGCAGACATTGTTCTGGAAAAAAGAAACCTGCTGGAATGGCTGTTTGAGCCCCTTTTTATCAAGGGAAATTCCAGATGACTGCGCTTACAGATGGGCGTAAAGGCAAGCTGCCATTGGTATTACAGGCAGAACGTAGTGAATGTGCGCTGGCATGCCTGGCTATGATTCTTGGTTATCATGGGCACAAAATTGATATTAATACCTTGCGCAGACGCCATCCGGTTTCACAGCATGGCATCAGTCTGAAGGCCTTTGTGGCGTTAGCACCAAAACTGAACCTTGCCGTGCGTCCTTTACGCGCGGAACTGAAAGACCTGGAAAACCTTGCATTACCGGCAATTCTGCATTGGGATATGGATCATTTTGTAGTTCTGAAAAGGGCATCAGTGGCTGGTCTCGAAATACATAACCCTGCCATTGGCATACAAAAAATTACTTACAAAGAGGCGGACAAACATTTCACTGGTGTAGCAGTGGAAATGATACCCACGCCGCAGTTTACCCGGAAGGATGAAAGGCAAAAATTACCTTTGCATGAGCTCTGGACTCATACGCCGGGTCTGGCCGGCCATATGCTGCAACTGGTCATGCTCTCTCTTCTGATGCAGGGTTTTGCTATTGCGCTGCCTTTCTATACCCAGATTATTCTTGATGATGTTCTGGTTAATTATGATATGGATCTGCTCAAGCTTGTTGCTGCCGGTTTTTGTCTGTTGATTATTTTCAGGCAACTAACGGAATTGTTGCGAGCACATGTGGTGCTATACATGAGCTCTAAAGTGAGTTTTCATTTTGCCACTCGCTTGTGCAGACACTTGCTGCACTTACCGCTGGATTATTTTTCGCGCCGACATATTGGCGACATTGTGTCCAGATTTGGTTCTCTGAACAATGTCAGGGATTTTCTCTGTTCTGGAATTGTGGAAATTTTTATAGATGGATTGATGGTTTTCCTTGCCTTGCTGCTGATGTTTATTTATGACGGTTTGCTAACCGCTATTGCGCTGATTGCGGTAATTTTTTATGGGCTGTTACGATTGGCTACCTACCGTCAATTGTATACCCGTAATGAAGAATGGATACATGACAGGGCACTGGAAAATACTGTATTCATGGAAAATGTCAGCGCCATTCAGGGCATAAAAATATATACCCGTGAATCAGCCAGGCTGGGCTATTGGCAAAACTGTTTTGCAGCGGCTATGAGTTCAGGAATACAGGTACAGAAACTGGGCTTTAATGTGCAGTTTTTCCAGGGACTATTACTTGGCCTTGAAAATATTGTTTTGCTGCTGGCAGGTAGTTATTCAGTGATGAATGGGGCAATCTCGGTGGGCATGCTGATGGCGTTTATCAGTTTCAAGGATCATTTTTACCGCAGTATATTTTCAATGCTGGACAAGCTTTTTGAATTCCGAATGCTGGATATACATCTTGAACGCCTGGCAGATATTGCTTTTAGCAAAGCCGAGCCGGATGAAGGCAATATCCTGGCGATCGGCTTAGATCATGACCCCGTTTTCGCTGTCAGCCTGGATGCGGTTGGATACCGCTATGACCCGGAATCACCGCTTCTTTTCAGCGATGTCTCTCTGACCCTTAAAAACAACGAAGTCGTCGCAATAATCGGTCCAACGGGCTGTGGAAAATCCACATTGCTAAAGATTGTATTGAGCCTGGTTGAGCCATTGGAAGGCACGTTACGGATCAATGATGTCTGTGTCTCCCATTACGGTCTTGAGCGTTATCGAAGCCGGGTCGCCGGTGTTTTGCAGAATGACAGTTTGCTGTCAGGCAGTATTCTGGAAAATATTGCATTTTTTGATCCGTCTCCTGATCATGAAAAAGCGGTACAGGCAGCAAGGCAGGCCATGATTCTGGAAGATATAAGCAGGATGCCGATGCAGTTCAATACCATGGTTGGAAATATGGGCAGCGCTTTATCCGGAGGTCAGGTACAAAGGCTGATGCTGGCACGAGCGATTTACCAGCAACCGTCGCTGCTGATTCTGGATGAAGCAACCAGTCATCTGGATATCAATACCGAGCAAGCAGTCAACAATAGCCTGAAGCAGATGCAAATTCCCTGTCTGATGGTAGCTCATCGTCCGCAAACGGTCTTGAACGCAGACCGGATTCTCATGCTCACTCCACGGGGGCTGCAATCCCTGGCGCATCATGATTTTAGTAAACTGATGTCGAAACAGATTAAAAATGATGTCATAACGATATGATATATATAGTTATTTTATATTTATTTTTGTTGTTTTAACTAAAATATGTGTTAGATTACCAATGCCTGTTCAGGGAAGAACGGGTATTCACTGATGCTGGTTCAGCACTTCCTCAAATCCGGGTTATTCTTCTCCCTCGTCTTTCTTAAAATGCCAAAAGCATGCCTACAAGCATGTCCACAAGGTTTGGACAGATTTCTGAATTCCTGCTGGAATTCACTTAAAATACCGGTCAGGTTAAACAGGTAATCAAAATTATAAACAGGAACAGGTCCTTCATGACTCGAGTTATAAAAAGAAACATTATCAAGAGAGGCTGGCTGCTTCTGGTATTGTTCCTGGGACTTTCGCATTGGGCATTGCCGCAGGCTATCAACAGCAGCTCAATTTACCGCAATGACTCTGTTGGGATACGCGGGGCTTTTGCACCGCAATGGAATCTTATCACCAGCCGTGAACAGGCACCTGAAGGTCTGAAACCGAATTTTCCAGCTGACAAGGGGCCAGATGAGTCGCCCTTGTTTATAGGTATACATGACAGCCAGCAGTTGTTCATCCGCCTGTTAACAGAGACTTTTTTTGACGACCTGAATGCCTATGCCAGGGTGCTGGCCCAGGGTATCCGGAGTCAGGGCCTGGAAGTCCTGTCAGCACGCATGTCTTCTGACGGGACGGCAATGCAGATTGACTATCAGCATCCTGAGCTGGGGCTTCGTTTCAGGGAACGCGTTTCGATCTTGCCCGATAGTCAGGTCATCCGTATGGCTGCCTGGTCAAGTAACCTTACCTGGGACACTTATGCATCAGTTATTGATGATGCATTTGCCGGCGTGGAGCTCAATGATGTAGTCAATGGAAATAGCGGTTGGCAGACAGTCTGGGCGTATTTGGAGCAGAGGCTGCTTTCATCAAGGATTGAAGGGCTTGAGTTGGCTCAGGTGACTGTCCAGACCGAAAGTGCTGCATCATGCACTGACCCGACATCCTCTATGCTGTGGCGTGTTGAAAGTCCTCTTTTGCAGGAAAATGGCTCGGAAATATATCTATTTGGATCTATCCATGTAGGCAAGGCCGAGTTTTATCCGCTCGCTGAAGAGATTGAAAATACTTACAGATCTGCGGATTACCTGGTATTTGAAGTTGATCCCAACTCTTTAGCAGACCCCGAGGTCCTGATGAATATGCAAACACGCGGGATGTTACCCTCTGGACAGACCCTCGCTGATGTTGTATCGACAGAGGTACTTGATGAGTTTCGTCGTGTGATGGGGAATATGGGGCTGCCAGCGGATAATTTTATGAGTATGCAGCCATGGTTTCTGACACTGATGCTGTCCAGCTTGCAGATGAACGCACTGGGCTTTTTGCCTGAATATGGTCTGGAGAGTTACTTTCTGGCTCAAAAACCGGCCCAGGCTGAAATTCTTGAGCTGGAGTCTATTCAACAGCAAATCGGCTTTCTTGAAGCACTGAATGCAGAAACCTATCTTGCTTACACAATTGATACTTTTGAAAGTGGATTTGAGGAGATAGAAAAACTGGTTGACGCCTGGCTTTGTGCAGACAAGGCGCCGCTGACAGAAATGTTGTTTGCTGAATTTGACAGTACTGACCTGAGTGCCGCCCAGCAGGTTGAAATGGAAGCCCTTATGGGATCGCTTTATACGCGTCGCAATATAGATATGGCGGACAAAATTGCGCAGTACGTCAATGCCCGGCAGGGCACTTACTTTGTCGTTATAGGCTCCGCCCACTTGCTGGGTGAGGGCAGTGTGGTTGAACTTTTGAGAGAAAAGCACTTCCAGGTGACCCCGGTTTCCCTGTCTCCCTGATTTTTCCTGCTCAGGGTGTTGATTCCGACAGGTGATTTACACATAATGCGCCTCGTTTGACGCGTAGGCTTTGAAATAATCAACAAACCGTTTACCATCGTTGATTGACCGGTAATAGCACCGGAAAGTTTTATGGTATCTCTTGTCGGTCCCCTCGCAATGATAGGCTGTGAACCCCGCCAGGCCCGGAAGGGAGCAACGGTAACTGCTGACTCATGTGCCGGGGTGTGGCTGGCAGGAGGTACCTCCATTAAAATCCTCGCTGATAAACGCCTTCCAAAGAGCTATCAGCTTAAAACGAATAATAGTCGCATCTTATGACGTATCAGGTACTGGCAAGAAAGTGGCGACCCCGTAATTTCCGGGAAATGGCTGGCCAGGGACATGTGCTTAAAACCCTGATTAATTCCCTTGATAATGATCGCCTGCACCATGCCTACCTGTTTACCGGTACGCGTGGAGTCGGCAAAACCACCATTGCACGCATACTCGCTCGCTGCCTAAACTGTGAAAAGGGGGTAACTTCTGAACCCTGTGGCGAATGCAGTGCCTGTACAGAAATTGATCAGGGACGCTTTATCGACCTGATTGAAGTTGATGCGGCATCCAGAACCAAAGTGGAAGATACCAGGGAGTTACTTGATAATGTTCAGTATTCGCCCACACGGGGACGGTTCAAGGTCTATCTCATCGACGAAGTCCATATGCTTTCAGGGCACAGCTTCAATGCCCTGTTAAAAACCCTGGAAGAACCCCCTCCCCATGTAAAGTTTCTGTTGGCTACCACCGATCCGCAAAAACTGCCAATTACCGTGTTATCGCGCTGTCTGCAGTTCAATCTGAAAAATATCAGTCCGGAACGCCTGGTAGAACATATCAAGCATATTCTTGATGAAGAACAGGTTCCCTATGAGGAACCGGCCTTGTGGCAGCTGGGGCGGGCGGCACAGGGCAGTGTGCGTGATTGCCTGACTCTGCTGGATCAGGCCATAGGTTATTGTGAAGGTGATATAACCGATACTGCGGTAAGAGCATTCCTTGGCACCATAGACCAGAGCGTGATTCATGAACTTGTGGATACGCTTATCGCACATGATGCTGCAGCAATGCTGAAAATTATAGATGCTGCCGCTGATCATGCTCCCGATTTTTCCAGTGTTCTTGCCGATTTGTTGTCTTATTTGCACCGCGTTGCTATCGCCCAGGTATTGCCTGACGGTATTGATAATTCGCAGGGTGACAGACAACGAGTGCTGGATCATGCAGGCACAATCGCGGCAGAAACCCTGCAGCTTTATTACCAGATCGCATTGAAAAGCCGTGAGGACCTGCCCTTTGCCATTGACGCCAGGGCCGGCCTTGAAATGGCTTTACTGCGTATGCTGGCTTTCGCGCCAGCGGGCGTGCCGATAGTGCCTCAGACACATCTGTCAGCTGATGAAGTTGCGTCTGATACGCAGGGCACTGATGACAAGGTAAAAAAAAAGCCCCCGGTAAATGAAGCTATTACGGGTCACTCCAGGCTCATAAGCAGTCGTGTGGACGTGCCACTGCCAAAGGCAGCAAACACACAGTCGGCAAAGCCTGAAGCCCCGTCAGTGGCTATACAGACGAGTGCAGAGAACGCAAATTCGCCCGCCGTAACCGGGGTAAAGACGCAGGCTGGGAATGCTTCGCCAGAAAAAGGTTCAGCACAACCGCTTGCAGAAAAAAGCGACGTGCTCAGCAAGGACAGGCTGAGCCTGCAGACTCTTTCCAGTGATCAGTGGATTCCACTTTTTTTCCAGCTTGGCCTTGATGGCATTACCCGGAGTATTACTGCTAATTGCCTGCTGGGAGAGGTCAAGGGCAGGCACATCACTTTGATTCTTGATGAAAGTCAGACGTCAGTATTTAACGAAGAGCAGCAGCGTCGAATCAAGTCCGCATTTGATAAATACTTTCAGGAAGATCTTCAGCTGGAAATTAAAACCGGTAAAATTGATGCTGAAACTCCTTCTGCCTGGCGTGAGCGTATGGAGCAGGAGCGATTGCAGGCCGCGATAATCGATTTTGAAAACGATGAAATGGTGAAAGAAATTCTGGAGCGGTTTTCCGGCGTAATTCAGCCTGATACGATTGAACCGACGTCACCCAAGCAATACTAGTTAACACTATTTTTAAAAGAGGAAATTATGACAGACCTGAATAATTTGCTTAAACAGGCAAAGGAAATGCAGGAGCAGTTTGAGAAAACTCAAAAACAGCTTGCAGAACAGGAAGTGACTGGAGAGTCTGGCGCCGGTCTCGTCAAGGTAACCATGAATGGGAAGCACAATGTGAAGAAAATTGCGCTTGATAGCACTTTGATGAACGAAGAACAATCACTGGTTGAAGATCTGGTTGCTGCCGCTGTAAATGATGCTGTTCGTAAAGTTGGCGAGAACAACAAGAGTCAACTTGCCGGAATGACTTCCGGATTAAATTTACCGGAAGGATTCAAGTTCCCATTCTAGGGAAATACTAAAACATCTGGTATGAATTACAGCCCCCTAATAGATCAGTTGATAGAAGCTTTTCGCCGCTTGCCTGGTGTTGGTCCGAAGTCTGCTCAGCGTATGGTGCTGCATTTTCTCGAAAAAGACCGTAACGGCGGCAAGGTTCTGGCCGAAGCACTGCAGGCGGCTATGGATGGCGTTGGGCATTGTGAAAAGTGCCGGACTTTATCCGAGGAGTCACTATGCCGAATATGTCAGAATCCCGCGCGCGATCAACAAACTGTTTGTGTGGTTGAAACCCCGGCAGATGTTTTTGCTGTAGAGCAGACAGCGTCCTATAAAGGGCTGTATTTCGTACTCATGGGTCACCTGTCCCCTATAGATGGCATTGGCCCTGATGAGATAGGAATAGGGCAGTTAACTGATCTGGTGGCAGGTAGTGACATAACCGAGATTATTCTGGCCACCAACCCTACGGTAGAAGGCGAAGCAACTGCGTACTATATTGCCGAGCAATTCAATTCGCCGGCGCTGCAGGCCAGAAATATCAGGATCTCAAGAATTGCTCATGGTGTGCCGGTGGGCGGAGAGCTTGAATATATTGATGGTGGGACGCTGATCCACTCGTTTGCAGGTCGACTACAAATTAACAAGAATCAGGCTGGTTAAGGAAATCAAGAATTGTGACTGAAACTACAGCCACCTCACAGGCAAATGAAAGCTATATTCTGGTTGAGGATGAGCTGACGCTGAATGAATTATGCGCAACCTGGCGTAATTCTTCATTCCTGGCAATGGATACAGAGTTTATTCGAACCTCAACCTTTTTTCCTCAAGTTGGCTTGATACAGCTAAATGCGGGAGCAGGTAACTACTTGATTGATCCTCTGAGGATTGCCAATTGGGATCCGTTCAGGGAGTTGATGAGCAATAAGGGTATTACCAAGATTTTTCATTCATGTTCGGAAGATCTGCAGGTCTTTATGACTGCGATGCAACTGATTCCCGAGCCAGTATTTGATACCCAGATTGCGGCAGCCTTTCTTAATCAGGGCTTTGGTAATTCATACCAGTCGCTGGTTTTGAATATGCTGGGTATTGATCTTCCCAAGGGTGAAACCAGGTCAGACTGGTTACAACGTCCGCTGGCGGAGAAACAGTGTCATTATGCGGCTCAGGATGTGGCCTATCTGCCTGAAATATACAAGCAGTTGCATGGGGCATTGCAGGAGAGCGGCAGACTGGAGTGGTTCAGGGAAGAGTGTGATTCGTTGTTGACGCTCTATCGTAAGGAGTTGAGTTCGGATTTTTCTGATTACTATCTTGCTATTCGTGGTGCCTGGCAACTTGATGCCAGGCAACTTAATATCCTCAAATACCTGGCCCAATGGCGTGAACAGCGTGCCCGCAAAAGAGATAAACCCAGAAACTGGATAGTCAAGGACAAAAGTCTTCTCGATATCGCCAGATTGGCGCCGGCGTCGCTGGAACAATTGAAAGCCATAGACGAGATAAGCACCAGTTTTCTGCATCATGAAGGGGAAGAGGTTCTTTCGCTGGTAGGTATGGCCCAGGCTGCTGCTGATGACGCTCTGCCCGAACCAATGCCCAGGCCTCTTGAAGGCAAAGCCAAAGTCCGTTTGCGGCAGGGGCAGAAGTTCATTGAGGAAAAAGCTCTGGAGTTGAATATGCCGGTAGAAATGCTGATTCGAAAACGCTGGCTTATCACTATTCTGCAGAATATGCGTGAAGAAGAAACTGTCTCAACTGAACAAGATGCTCAAGCATTATTGCCGGAACAGCTTATGGGTTGGCGTTACTCTCTTTTAATGCCTGAGCTGGTACAGGTGATGAGCAAGACATGACAGATTCCGAAGCAATGATTTGCAGTATTTTTAAAGGCAGTCGTGAGCCTGAACTTTATGTCTATGTGCCGTTTGCGAAAGCTCAAAGCAATATTCCCGAAGAATTACGTCAACGACTGGGAAAATTAAAAGAGGTGATGTCACTGGAAATTACACCAGACAAAAAGCTCGCCAGAGTAGATGCGGCTAAAGTACTGAAAGAAATACGCGAACAAGGTTATTTCGTCCAGTTACCTCCTGTCATCACTGGCCAGGTTTTGTTCGATGGCGATTAGGCTTTATTTCGTTTGCCCGTTTTTTCCATAGTCCATTCAGGAGGCTATTATTTCCAGTCAAAAATCACGCCCATTCTGGGAAAGCAAATCCCTTGCCGAGATGTCCTCTAAAGAGTGGGAATCGCTCTGCGATGGCTGTGCAAAGTGCTGCCTGCATAAGCTGGAAGACGAAGATTCCGGTGAGATTTTTTATACGCGTGTGGTGTGTAGATACCTGGATCAGGAAAAATGCAATTGCAGCGTTTACAATAAGCGTCAAAAACTTGTGCCAGACTGTGTAATTCTGACGCCAGAAAACCTCGACGATCTGAGCTGGATGCCGGGAACCTGTGCCTACAGGTTGCTCCATGAAGGCAAGTCTCTACCGATTTGGCATCCTTTGATTAGCGGTAGCAGGAATGCCATGATAGCAGAAGATATAACAGTGACCGGTAAAGTCATCTCGGAAGAGTTTGTTCATGAAGATGGATTGGAAGAACACATAGTCGATTGGGCAAATGGTCAGGTTTGATGGATAGTCGCAATGGATAAGCAGGATGGATAGTCAGGATTATTATATTGCCTGGAGCATTTATCTGGTTGCCGGCATCCTCTTCAGCCTGATCTCATGGAAAGTCATGAAGCGCTATTTATGGCGCGAGATGGCTTATCTGCTGCAAAGTCTGTTGCTCGCCATTATCTTTACACCCTGGTATGTCTTGCCAGAGGAAGAAATATTGGCCCCGGCACTAATCATCTTCATGCTTGATCTCATTACCGTGGACCTGACTACCAGTATTCGTGCACTGATTCCCCTGGTGATGGCGATGCTGTCTGGAATCATCGTAACGGTAATTCTCAGTGTTGTTTACCGGATCAAGCGCCGGGGTAAAACATCTTCTTAAGCTGTTATGGATAGTATGGATAGCTTGTTGATTAATTATTCAGGTCGTATTTTCTCATGTAGCCGCGTAACTGGTCGTAACTCAGGTCCAGCAGCTTGGCTGTTTTACGCTGATTGAACTGGCATTGTTTGAGTGCCCGACGCAAAATTTTCTTTTCAAATTCCTGCACCCGGTGTTTGAAGCCAATTGCCCCAAAATCAAAATCTTCTTCGCTGACATTTTCGCCAGACTCCTGGGTTCGTTCTGTTTTATCCGCAGTGGCCGGGTTAGCCGTGTCGGGGCGATATGGCGAGGCAAAAGGATCAAATACAATATCCCTGACCGGTTTGTCCGGATCTTCCGACTGATAAACACAGCGCTCAATAACATTCTTTAATTCCCTGACATTGCCTGGCCATGGATAGTTCAACAAGGCTTTAGCTGCTGACTTAGTAAAACCGGGAAAATAGTCGCGTTCCAGTTCCTTGACCATATTGATGGCAAAATGTCGGGCCAGCACCGGGATATCTTCCAGGCGCTCCCGCAAGGGCGGCAGGGTAATGACGTCAAAGGCCAGTCTGTCGAGCAGGTCATCACGAAACTTACCTTCCCGGGCCTGTTTTGGCAGGTCAAGATTGGTTGCTGCGACAATCCTGACATCGACCTGGATGGGTTTGGTGCCCCCCAGGCGTTCGATTTCTCCGTATTCCGTTACCCTGAGAATGCGTTCCTGAACAGCCATTGAGGTGGTTGCGAGCTCATCAAGGAACAGGGTGCCACCATCAGCGCGCTCAAAAAATCCCAATTGTTGTTTACTGGCCCCGGTAAAAGCACCGGCTTCGTGACCAAATAACTGTGACTCCAGCAAGGCCTCATTAAAAGCAGCACAATTAATCTTGATAAAAGGCTGCTTCCAGCGTTTAGAGAGAAAATGCAGTCTTGCTGCGACCAGTTCCTTGCCCGTCCCACGTTCACCAATAATGAGAATCGGTTTATTGAGCGGGGCGAGGCGTGACAGTTGTTCCTGCATGATCAGAAAATTAGCTGACTCGCCAATCATGCGATCGTTGCCTTTGATATCTTCCATTGTGTGGTCTGTATTGTAACGAGGAGAATCGGTGAAAAATACCACATGTTGGTGAATACCCCAATATTTCTTTAGGGGACTTGATCGCAAATAATAAATATTCATTAAAATCAATGAGATAGATTTTAATTCAAAGTTGGCATGACCTCTGCAATACCCGGTTGAGGTAGTCATTAATTTTTTATCTAGAAGAGGTTGTAATGAAAAATAATTCACTCATTTTTGTGTTGTTTTCTGCCCTGGTGCTTTCTGGCTGTATTTATGTCAACGATACTGACGATGACAGACATGGTCCCAGTTCTGGGCGCTTCGCCCAGCCAACCATAGGACAGGAAATATTGGATCTGGATCGGGCTCGGGCATCCGGGGTAATAAATGATGCTGAGTATGATCGGGCCAAGCAAGCCATTCTGTCTGACATTTAACAAGAGGTTTCGTCATGGGTATATTTTCCAGACTTTCAGATATCATAAACTCCAATATCAATTCTTTACTGGACAAGGCCGAGGATCCTGAAAAAATGATCCGTATGGTAATCCAGGAAATGGAAGAGACACTGGTTGAGGTTCGCAGTACATCCGCACGTATCATTGCGGATAAGAAGGAGCTATTACGTCGCAATAGCAAGCTTGAAAAGCAGGCGGAAGATTGGCAGCAGAAAGCTGAATTGGCCCTGAGCAAAAATCGTGATGACCTGGCCAAAGCGGCGCTACTTGAAAAAGCCTCCATCAATGAGGTGATTGGTCTTGTACAGGATGATCTGGAAAAGCTTGATCATTCGCTGGACAAGTTAAGTTCTGAAATCGAGCAACTGCAGACTAAGCTGAATGATGCGAGAGCGAGACAAAAAACCATAATGATGCGTCACACAGCAACCAAATCACGGCAAACTGTGAGTAATAAACTCCATAATGCATCAATTGATGAGGCCATCAATAAATTTGACCATTACGAAAAGAAAATCGAACTGATGGAAGGTGAAATAGAAGCCAATCAAATAGGTAGCGCAGGTATCGCGGCGCAATTTGATGCTCTTGAAAAGGAAGGCAAGATTGAAGAGGAGCTGGAGGCACTAAAATCCAGGCTCAAAAACAAGAAGTAAGGCAGGGTTATTATGGTTGATTTCATTAATTCAATGATTGGTTTTATGGCGGTAACCATGCCGATCTGGATTGTGTGGATAATTTTTCACTACAAATATGCCAATAAACGCAGTAGCGGTATCACTGCCGAAGAGGCCAAGCAGCTGGATGAGTTGATGGATATAGCCGACAGTATGGCTGAACGCATCAAGACTCTTGAATCGATCCTGGATGATGAAACGCCGGAATGGCGCGATAAGGTAAGGGAGCAGCAGAGTGACTCATAGAAAGTCTGGCAAACGCGTACTGACGCTGGATAAAGACAGGAAAAAACTGCTTGGGGTTTGTGCCGGCGTGGCGGATTATCTGGATGTTCAGCCATGGTCAATACGGCTGGTTTTCCTGATCAGTGTACTGTTTGGTGGCTGGTTTTTAATCCCGATCTATTTTATTGCCTGGTTCTGTCTTGATGACAAACCCGGTGAAGGGCTCGGCAGCCTGGCGGATAGCCAGCCCTTGAGACATTTCAGATCAGTGGACTACAGGAAGCAGTTATATCGTAATACCGAAGACGGTAAATTTCTGGGTATTTGTGCCGGCGTTGCTGATTATCTTGAGGTCAATGTGTTTGCCGTACGGCTTGTATTTCTCGTGCTGCTGATACTGACTTCAGGAATACCACTGATAGTCTACTTGGCGGCCTATTTCATTCTTGAGGCGAAGCCTGTCACAAAACACCAACGTGGCCGTTACAGAAAGTCTGCTGCCAGACAGCATGATTTTTCCAGATTCAGTAAGATTGGCCGCAGTTTTCATGAAGAAGAAAGCTCCAGTGGAGGTTCTGATGGGGGTAATGAGGCTTTTTCAGACGAGCAGCAGTCTCAAGAACGTCCAGCGGACCCAAAAGAGAAGCATGCCAGGCCGGATTTCGGGGATTGGCAGGATGATGAGCAAGGTGAGGCGATAGGCGCTTTTGCTGGAAAAAGCTACTCCAAGCGCAGGGAATTTAAATATTGTGTCAGAAAGTTTTCCACGTTACAGAACAGACTGGAGAAAGTGGAGGCCTATGTCACTTCCAGTCAGTTTAGATTACACCGGGAGTTTAAGAATATATAACCGGCTATTTGCTACAATCACACTTTTGAATTGAGCAAAGTGTCCGCGTCGCTAAAACAACTTTCAAACTCCATTAAACAGTGCATGACGAAAGATCAGCACCGTTTTCGTATGTCCCTGCAAAAAATTCGTCAGCTCAAGAAAATTGATGCTGACAACCTGAAAAACCTGGCAAACAGTATTCAGGCCTCATGCCAGCAAGTTGAGGCGAGAAAGTCCGCATTACCGGCAATTAATTTCCCCCCCGAATTACCGATTAGTCAGTCCATTGATTCTATTCGTGATGTGATCAGTAAGCATCAGGTTGTCATAGTGGCCGGCGAAACCGGTTCGGGCAAGACTACCCAGCTTCCCAAGTTATGTCTGGATATGGGGCTGGGTATCAAGGGAATGATTGGACACACTCAACCAAGAAGACTGGCTGCCAGAACGGTGTGCAACAGAATTGCCGAAGAGCTGGCAGTGACTGGTACCAGCGGCGTGGCTTATCAGGTCAGGTTTCAGGATTACACGGATCAGAATACTTACGTCAAACTGATGACTGACGGTATTCTTTTATCTGAAATTCGCGAAGATCCTTTTCTGAATAAATACGACACACTCATTATTGATGAAGCGCATGAGCGTAGTTTGAATATTGATTTCCTGCTGGGTTATCTCAAACGCCTGCTACGCAGAAGGCCGGACCTGAAACTTATCGTCACTTCTGCAACCATAGATGTGGAAAAGTTCTCGATTCACTTTGAGAATGCCCCGGTCATTGAGGTTTCCGGTCGCACCTACCCGGTAAATTTCGTTTACCAGAGCGCCGATGAAAACGAAGAAGAAGATCTGGATGAACGTGTTGTCAGGGCAATTCATGAAATCAGGAAAATCGGCAAAAAGTCACCCATTGCACATCGCGATATTCTGGTTTTTCTAAGTGGCGAAAAAGAAATTCGGGATACTGCAAATACTATTCGTAAAGACAAATCGCTGGATCTTGAGGTACTGCCTCTCTATGCAAGGTTAACCAATAAAGAGCAGAATCGGGTCTTTCAGGCACACTCCAAACAACGCATTGTACTGGCGACCAATGTTGCCGAAACCTCACTCACTGTCCCCGGCATTGGCTATGTCATTGATAGCGGGATGGCGCGTATCAGTCGATACAGCGTAAGAAGTAAAATCCAGCGTCTTCCAATAGAAGCCGTGTCACAAGCCAGCGCCAATCAGCGCGCGGGGCGCTGTGGTCGTCTATGCCCTGGTACCTGTGTACGTCTTTACAGTGAGGAGGACTTCAACAGCAGGCCTGAATATACCGATACTGAAATTACCAGAACCAACCTGGCGTCAGTTATTTTACAAATGCTGGTTTTAAAACTCGGCGATATTGAGTCTTTTCCATTTGTTGATCCGCCGGAGACAACTGCTATCAAGGATGGCTTTAAAATCCTGGAAGAACTTGGTGCGGTTAACGCGCAGGGAAAAATAACGCGTTCTGGACGGCAAATGGCCAGTTTCCCGGTAGATCCCCGACTGGCAAGAATTCTGCTGGCAGGTGCACAATATAACTGTCTCAACGAAATTCTGACTATTGTCAGTGCGCTCAGTATCCAGGACCCTCGTGAGCGACCGCAGGATAAGCGCCAGGCTGCTGACGAGGCCCATAGCCGATACAGTCACCCTGAATCAGACTTTATGGCATGGGTAAATCTCTGGCAGTACTTCGAGGAAAACAGACAGGCATTGGGTAGAAATCGTCTCGGCAAGTTCTGCCATAAACATTTTCTGTCCTATATGAGAATGACCGAATGGCGTGAAGTTCATCGTCAGTTGAAACTGCTTTCCCAGGAAATGAAATTCTCGATAAATACCGAGCCTGCCAGTTATGAAAATATCCACCATGCCTTATTAAGTGGTCTGGTCAGTAATGTGGCAAATCGGCTTGATGACCATACTTACCTCGGTGCCAGAAATCGAAAATTCAGAGTGTTTCCGGGTTCTGACCTGCATGGCAAAAAATATCCATGGATTCTTGCTGCAGAGCTTGTCGAGACATCACAACTTTTCGCCAGAATGAATGCCAGAGTTGAACCAGACTGGATTGAAAGCCAGGCAAAAGGATTGCTGAAGTATCACTACGCGGAACCGCACTGGGAAAAACGTCGTGGCAAAGTTATCGCACTGGAAAAAGTGACACTCTATGGCCTGGTACTGGCAGAGAACAGAAAAGTCGTCTACAGCACGATAGATCCGCACATTAGTCGGGAAATATTTATTCGTGAGGGGCTGGTTCCTGCTCAGATCAATACACGACTGGATTTCTATCGTCATTATGCTGAACTTAAAAAAGAAATAGAAAGTCTGGAAGATAAAACCCGTCGCAAGGATATTCTGCTGACCGATGATGATTTATATGCCTTGTTTGAGCCATTAATACCAGCACAGGTTGTTGATCAGGCCAGTCTGGAGCGTTGGGTTAAAAGGCTTTCTAAAGACGAGGCGGCCAAGCTGTTTCTGGACAAAAACGACCTGCAAAATAGTTCAGGTGACGCGGTTAATCTGCAGGCTTTTCCTGACAAGATTCAGGCAGGGCATCTGTCTCTGGAACTGGACTATCAATTCGATCCGGGAAAGGAAAGCGATGGTGTGTCGGTGGATGTTCCCGTTACTGTTTTGATGCAATTAAAAGAAGCGGATCTGGATTGGCTGGTACCAGGCCTGTTGCGAGAGAAATGTATTGCTATGGTTAAAGCTCTGCCCAAGCCTGTGAGGAAAAACTTTGTTCCAGTCCCTGATTATATAGATCGGGTACTGGCCCGCATTAAACTGGGTGAGGGTGACCTGAAGGCAGTCCTGGCTACTCAGTTACAGGGACTGACTGGCGTATCCATTGCAATCGAAAGCTGGAAAGACTTCGTGCTACCCGATCATCTGAGAATGAATATCAATGTACTGGATGATAATGGCCGTCGTCTTGGTAGTGACAGAAACCTGCTAACTTTAAAAGAAAAATTTGCCGAGCAAAGCCGTAAGGCAATGGCAGAATTCTCTGAGGCTACAATCGAAAGAAGTGGAATTACTGATTGGGATTTTGGAGAGCTTGAAACAGTACATGAAATCAAACAAGGGGGATTGACAGTATTATCATGGCCGTCACTGATAGACGATGGTGAAAGTGTTTCACTTAAACTTGCCGATTCACCTGTTACTGCACAAAAACAAACGCGGGCAGGAGTCGCCAGACTATATATGCTTAAGAACCGTCAGCAATTGAAATATCTGCAAAAACACCTGTTACAGGACCCTCGCACCTTACCTCTGATGAAAAACTTTGGCGGTCAGAAAAATCTCGTCAGCGGACTGATTCAGGCCAGTTATCAGGCAGCATTTGAGCTTGATACCAGCTTGCCGGCCAATGCCGCGGAATTTGAGTCTATGTATGAAGCCGGTCGCAGTTTACTGATTGAGACATCGAACAAACTCGAAGCACTACTAACAAGAATACTGATAGATTTTGGCAACTTGAGTAAAACACTAGAGAAGTATAAAAAACTTGAGGATCTGGGGTTGCGACAGGACATTGGGCAGCAATTGGATGCGCTGGTCTATGAAGGTTTTCTAGTGGACACACCGGTTGAGTTACTGGGTGAATTTCCGCGTTATTTTGCAGCCATCACCCAGCGCCTGGAAAAATACCCGGGCCAAAAGAATCGGGATGCTCAATATGCCTCAATGCTTCAGCAATGGTGGCAGCGTTACGAAGAGCGCAAAGCCTTATTCCAGGGGCAGCATAAAAGCAGCCTTGCTCTTGACGAGTTTCGCTGGATGCTGGAGGAACTTCGGGTTTCTCTTTTTGCCCAGGTGCTCGGTACCCGCTATGCTATCTCGGAGAAAAGACTGGAAAAAGCCTGGAAGGCAATAGATTAAGCATTTAGAAAGCTGTCTCGACAAATAGGAAGACGCTGCCGGATAATTCGCATTATTTTCTGCTTATTCAGCAAGAATAATTTTCAAGGTGAAAGCTTTTCATCCTGGCTACAACCAGGCGTGATGAAACTGGCAGGTTTACAAACATTCCATAACGCGGAGTCAACGCCAAATGGTTTTTTGGCACTCATCATTTTCAACATTACTTTTGCGATCGCAAAGCAAGCCATTAACGCAATGCAAAGCCCTTTGCGCTGTCATGCTTATCGGGCTTTCCATGTTTGTGCTTATTCCGGTCAGTAATGCCCAGTCAGATGATGTCGATCCCTTTATCAAGCTCAACAGGAATCTATACCACTTTAACCAGGGCTTTGATGATGTCATTGTGAAGCCGATGAGCAAGGGATATGACAAAGTCGTACCGGAATTTGCCAAACATGGGGTCAGTAATTTTTTTAATAATATTGATGATGTGAATGTAATTGCGAATGATCTTTTGCAATTGAAAATGATCAACGCTTTGGAAGACTCCTGCAGACTGGTTATTAATTCTACGCTGGGGCTTGCTGGAGTTATTGATGTGGCCTCCAATTTTGGGTTCTATAAGCAACATGAGGATTTTGGCCAGACCCTGGGGCGCTGGGGAGTTGGAACCGGGCCCTATATAGTTGTACCGTTTTTAGGTAATACCACTCTGCGTGATGCCATCGGTTTTGTCCCTGACTACCTGCTTAATCCAATTTTCTGGGTGGATGAAGAAGCTTACAGGCATACCCTTTATGCTCTGGATACTATTGATACACGTCTGTATTACATGGCGGCCGAATCAATGATCAGCGGTGATGAATATATTTTTGTGCGTAATGCTTACCTTCAACGCAGAGAATATCTTGTTGCCGATGGGGAGGTAGTGGATGAATGGGAT
>CBFICR010000009.1:0-69538 GCA_965661105.1 Pseudohongiellaceae bacterium
GACATGCCTGCGAAAGTTCGCCTTGTCTCGCGCACTGCCTGAAGGCCAGAGACACACTAGACTTAATCAGAGCTTCCTTAACTATAATTGTTTTTTCAGGTCCGGCTTGGTCACTTTGCCCATGGCATTTCTTGGCAAGGCAGCCACTAATTTCAACAATTTTGGAATCTTGTAGGACGACATTTTTTCCTTACACCAGGCTTTAAGATCTTCGTACTCCAGACTGGCACCATCGTTTGTTACCACGAAGGCCGCCACCGCCTCTCCCCAGGTTTCATCTTCCACACCAATCACCGCTACTTCCTTTATGCTTTCATGGGTCAACAGCACGCCTTCGATTTCAAGAGCGGATAATTTGTAGCCTCCCGACTTGATAATATCGATGGAAGAGCGCCCCATGATTCGATAATAGCCATCATCCCTGACGGCAACATCGCCGGTACAAAACCAGCCATCATGAAAACTTTCGCTAGTGGCTTTTTCATTATCCCAATATTCCAGGAAAACATTGTCTCCCTTGATGCGGATTTCGCCTGGCGTGTCGTCCTTTGTGACTGGTTGATTGTTCTCATCAAACAGGGCCACTTCAACACCGGGCAATGCCTGCCCCACATGACCGGCGCGGCGCTCACCCTCATAGGGATTGGAAATACCCATGCCAATTTCTGTCATGCCATAACGCTCCAGTAATACCTGGCCGGTGAGCTCGCGCCATTGATTAAACAGTTTTACCGGACAGGCCGCTGAACCGGAGATGTTCAAACGCATTGTCCTGAAGCCAGCACAGATAGCCTCAACCTCATCCTCTTTTCCCTGTGCCTTGAGTGAATCGAAATATTGAATCAGTTTGACGTAAATAGTCGGTACCGCCATGAACACGTTATAGTGTCCGGCTTTTATTTTTTGAGTAATCGCCGGCACATCAAAACCGGCAAATAAATCAACGCAGGCGCCGGCCCATAAGCCGCAGCTCAGAATATTAATAATGCCGTGAATATGATGCAGCGGTAAAAATAGGGGAATGACATCATCTGCCGTCCAGCGCCAGGCATCGATCAGAGTGGTAACCTGGGCCGCAATAGTGTGATGGGTACTGACGACACCCTTGGGTTTATTGGTGGTGCCGCTGGTAAATAAAATCATTGCGCGTCGTGACAGGTTTACATCCGGCAGCCCTTGCCCATCAAGGTTTGCCTCGATGCTCATTACTTCTTCGCTACTAACAAGCTCTATATCCAGACTTGCACAAAGCTCTACCAGCGCGTCGCGATATTGCCCATTGGCAATCATGCGGGTAACGCCAGCACAGCTAAGAGAATGTTCAAGCTCGGATACGGCTGAGGCCACATTAAGAGGAACCGCTATGCCGCCAGCACGCCAGATGCCATGCATGGTGGTGACATAATCCAGACTTGCGGGCATAAAAAACGCAATGCGTTCCTCTTCAAGATCCCCTACACCATTCAGAAGACCTGCAGCAAAATTGTCTATGCGGATATTCAGCTGGGCATAGGTCCAGGCCTGATCGCCTTCTTGCAGAGCCGTGGAGTGATTGTCGTTGTTCAAGGTCGGAAAGGAATTAGCGGGCATAAAAATACACTTATCGTTTGATTAACACTGGTTGGAAATTATCTGATTTAAAAAATGGAACTGACAATAAAAAATAAAATTGAGGGGCCAAGCAGACACCCGACCCCGGTATAAAATGTTGCAGTCATCGCGCCATAGGGCACCAGTTCAGGATCCGTTGCCGCCAGTCCCGCAGCAACACCACTGGTGGTTCCCATCAGACCGCCAAACACCATGGCCGATTGGGGATTATCCAGGCCAATGGATTTGGCCACCAGCGGCGTGCCGATCATTACCAGAATCGACTTTATCAGCCCGGCGGCTACGCTCAGGGTGATCACTTCACTACTTGCCCCGATGGCTTCACCGGTCACAGGACCCACGATATAGGTCACAGCGCCGGCACCAATAGTAGTAATGGCCACTGGGTCGCTGTATCCAAAAAGTACCGCTACCACGGCGCCGACCACAAACGAAACCAGGACCCCGGCAAATATGGAAATGACACCAGCCAAGCCGGCCTTTTTCAACTCTCCCAGCTTTACCCCGAAGGCCGTGGCAACGATGGCAAAATCGCGCATCATGCCGCCGCCCATCAGGCCAATACCGCCCAGTAAGGCAATATCTGCTACGCCGGTGGAGCCACCGGTTACTACGCCGCCCCACCAGGCCGCCAGCAGACCCAGGGCAATAGCGATAGCAGAGCCATGAATACGGCCAGCAGTTAATTTGTCAGCCAGAAAATAGGAGATCCAGATAATGACACCGACTACTGCAAAAGCGACGACCAGGTTATTACGGACAAAAACCGTTTCAATAATATCCATCAGTGCACATCCTCTTCAGAGGATGAAGTAACAGTGGATGCTGAGTTACCAATCCTGCTCAGTACCGGGACCAGGGCAAAACTGACGATGACTGCTGCAACGCCGGCTACCAATGCCAGCATACCGCCATCCATTGCGGCGGCTACATTCTGGCGCGCCGCCATGGCAACAACAATGGGAATATACATGGCGCTCCAGAACCTGATGCCTTCACCGGCAATCCCGGACGCCAGGGATTTGAACTTCTCAGCATTACTGGCAAACACCAGCAGCAACATGGCGATACCAACACCGCCGACATTGGCCTCTACGCCCAACAGGACACCCAGGCTTTCACCTGCCAGCATGCCGACAACAAGACAAAAAGACAGCAAGGCAACACCGTAAACAATCATAAAGCTTGTTCCCAAATTTAAAGGTACGTAACTAAAAGGTACTTATTACAGGATTTGCGCGGGCCCGGCAAATTGACACGCTGTGATTGATGTAGCTTAATAAAGTTCTGGCCGAATTATTATAAAAATATTCCCATTAGAGCCAATAATTTTAATAATTCCGTAACTTGACTCATTAAAGGGAGTTCAAACGAACTGACCCAGTTACAACGATAATAAATTCAACCCGGTGCAATAAGGAGCTTTTCATGAAACGCATAATATTACTTGGTCTTGCCCTTGCAGGAACCTTTCTTACACCATTGGTTAGTGCACAGGTGAGTTGTACCCGTGGCGGCCTGCAACGTGCCGTGGATTTATATATAGATGCACAGACCAGTGGAGATATTTCCGAGTTACCCCTGCCTGGGGGTGCTGGCTACTGGGAAAACGAAGAGCGTATGGATATCAATGAGGGGCTGGTTAATAAACCCATGACCATTAATTTTCATCGCAGCTTGCTGGATACCGATAGCTGTCAGACTTTTACTGAAGTTATCATAAATGATCCAGACGAGCCCTATGTGCTGGGTACGCGCATGCGCATAAACCATGAAAAGATCGCCGAACTGGAAATAATCTGGACCACTACCGGTTACTGGCTCTTCAATGCCGAAAACTATTTAAAATATTCCTCAGCAGAAGACTGGGGCCCGATTCCGGCAGAAGATCGTGATACCCGCGGCACACTGGTATCTGCCGCCAACGCATATCTTGATGCGTTTCTGGAAGGAAAAATTGACCAGGTTCCCTGGGGCTTTCCCTGTGTACGTGTGGAAGGCGGTATGTATACCGGTAAAGGCTCTCCAGACGATAGTTGCGAAGTAGGCGTTCCCGCCGGTGTAAACATCGCCAACCGCCGTTTTGTCGTGGATGAGGTGCTGGGTTCGGTCGTGGTGTATTGCACCTTTGGTGCTGGCGGCCCCAATGGCGGCAGCGGAGCTCCAGACTCCCATCTGTTCAGGGTGGAAAATGGCAAGCTGCGTTATGTCCATACACTGACCCATCTTCTGCAATCCAGTTTTCAGGGTGGCAATTAAATCGATTGGGAGTGAGCAATGAATAACATAATGCTTGTCACCGCTTTTTTTGGCTGGTGTTCAGTGATAAATATCGCCTTGCTGTTATTGGCCACTATTTTTATCAGCGTATTTAATCGCTTTACCAAAACCATCCATGCAAAATTATTTCATGTTTCAATGACGGAACTGGACATGGTTTATTTACGGTACCTGGCTTCTTACAAGTTGGGTATTTTATTATTTAACCTTGTTCCTTACATCGCATTAAAATTGATGATTTAGCGCCATGAAATCAAGCCTCCCCAATACTGATGCGGTTAACTGTTTCTCTTACGCTGAGCTGCCTTCAGCTTGATCACTCTCGAGAAAACAGATTTCTGTACACATTCGCAGGAGATACTATCATTGCGTTATCAGGTTTTTAGCCTGGAACAGGGGGTTGACCCGGCACTTGATATAGACGGCCTGGACGATGAGGCCGTTCAGGTTCTTGCCCTGGATGATGGCTCTCCCATTGGCACCGGCAGAATGCTGGCCGATGGGCATATTGGACGCATTGCCGTACTGGCAGATTACAGGAAGGCGGGAACAGGCAAACAGATTATGTCTTGCCTGATCACACATGCCAGGGAGCGTGGTCTAGATCATGTTTTTCTTGGTGCCCAGATCAATGCCGTGCCTTTTTACAAGAAGCTCGGATTTCGCCGCAGTGGCAAGGACTACATGGAAGCCAATATTCTGCATACACCCATGGTATTAAATTTATAAAAAAGTGGATCAGGTTGAAATAAGTATGAACATTCGTGTGGCAGCAACTGATCAGGATCTATTATCTCTTGCTCCAGTATTGCTTCAATTACGCCCCCAGTACAATACAGAGTCACTGATAAAGCAGATCAAAAATCAGCAGGCTGATGGATATCAGCTCGCTACTGTGGAAGTCGATAATAGTGTCGCCTGTGTTGCCGGTTTTGTCATGAACGAAAAACTCGCCTGGGGTAAATGCCTTTATGTCGATGATCTGGTTACCTCTGAAACCATGCGTTCCCGCGGCGCCGGAAAGGCCATGATTGACTGGTTGAAAAACTATGCCAGAGAACAGGGTTGCCGGGAATTACACCTGGACTCCGGCATGCATCGTATTGATGCCCACCGGTTTTATGACCGCGAAGGCTTTGATCGTGCCAGCCTGCATTTTTCAATCACTGACCTTTCTGAATAATTCTCTCTCGTTCAATAGCACGAACCAGCACTGACATCAGTTATAATGGTTTTTTTATTTTCCCGGTTTAAGCAGGCATGTCGCAAAAACAAAAAAACCTTGTTCTCATTGGTATGCCCGGCTCGGGGAAAAGTACTATTGGTATTATCCTTGCCAAAAATACCTCCCGTGATTTTGTCGATACCGACGTTGTAATCCAGACCCACGAGCATCGTTCCCTGCAGGATATCCTGAATAAAGAGGGCTATATGAAATTGCGGGAAATCGAGGAAAAGTGGGTGATTTCCCTTGATGTGGAAAACTCGGTCATTGCTACGGGTGGTAGCGTGGTTTACAGCGAAAACAGCATGGCCCACCTTTCACAGAACGGCACTATTATCTTTCTTGATGTTAGTCTGGAAACGCTAAAACAACGTATCACAGATTACGATCAACGCGGCATCGCCCGCCGCCCGGATCAGAGTTTTGAAGACCTGTTTGAAGAACGCTCCATGCTGTACAGAAAGTACGCCGACATCACCATAGCCAGCGACACGCTGGCCCAGGATTCGGCCTGCCGGGCAATTATCAATTCGCTTGATGAAGATTAAATATTTATTGGCTTTGGCGTTCTTAAGTTATTGCTGTTGATGCAAATCAAGCAGGTATTTCATCCGGCTTTTTTAGAATAAGCGCAATTGAAATAACAATGCCTGTCGGGTTTAATCATTAGCGTATTTACGGAGTAGCACTATGGCACATTTTCCAGAAACCCGGGCCTTCACCGGCATACTGAACATGTTGCGCTTTGAAGGTGATATCAAGGATTGCGAAGTCGAAGGTGAAATCCCTTCCCAGCTCAATGGCACCTTTCACCGGGTTCATCCTGATCAGCAATTTTCACCGAAGTTCGATGACGACCAGTTCTTCAATGGGGACGGCATGATCTCCCTGTTCCGTTTTCGTAACGGCAAGGTGGATTTCAAACAGCGCTATGCCCAGACTGATAAATGGAAACTGGAACGCGAAGCTGAACATGCCCTGTTTGGCGCCTACCGAAACCCGCTTACTGACGACCCATCTGTCAAAGGTCAAATCCGAAGTACTGCCAATACAACACCCATAGTACATGCCGGAAAACTCTTCGCCCTCAAGGAAGACAGTCCACCCCTGCTGATGGATCCTCTGAGCCTCGAAACTTTTGGCTTCACAGATTTTAACGGCAAGATGACCAGTGAAACCTTCACCGCCCATCCGAAAATTGATCCGATCACCGGTAATATGGTGGCTTTCAGTTATGGTTCCAAGGGACTTTGCACCAAGGAATGTACCTATATGGAAATCAGTCCGACCGGCGAATTACTCAAGGAAGTCTGGTTCGATGTGCCCTATACCTGCATGATGCATGACTTTGGCGTTACCGAAGACTATGTCTGCTTTCACCTGGTGCCCATCATCTGCAACTGGGAGCGGGTTGAAAAACGACTGCCCTATTTTGGTTTCGATACCACCATGCCGGTTTATCTGGGAGTCATGCCAAGAGATGGTGAAGCAAAGGACATGAAATGGTTCAAAAGCCCCAATCTGTTTTGCTCCCATGTGATGAATGCCTTTAATGATGGCAGCAAAATCTATTTTGATGTGCCGGTCGCCAAAAACAACATGTTTCCTTTCTTCCCCGATGTGCATGGCAATCCTTACAAACCTGAGGAAGCCGCGTCCTATATGACGCGCTGGACGGTGGACTACAACAGCAAAGGCGATGAATTCGAGAGTTCGGAAAAAATGACTGACATGATGGGTGAGTTTCCCCGCATTGATGACCGCTATGCCACCCAGCAGCATGACTATGGCTGGCTGCTGGTCATGGATCAGTCCCTGCCATTTAATGGGCCCGGTGGCCGCGCTTCCGGATTAATGCTGAACAAGCTCGGCTATATGGATTTTCTTACCGGCAAACAGTCTGAATGGTGGTGCGGCCCGGACAGCGTTATTCAGGAACCCTGCTTTGTGCCGCGCAGTCCTGACTCGCCACAGGGCGATGGTTACCTGATCGCTCTGGTGGATGATATCGTCAATAATTATTCTTCTCTGGCCATTCTGGATGCGCAGGCCATAGAGGAAGGTCCTATCGGTAAGGTCAAACTGCCTTTCCGACTTCGCCAGGGTTTACATGGCAACTGGGCTGATGAGCGCAAACTTAGCCAGGTTTGAAGGCTGACGCTATTAATTATCGTTCCGCACACAGGAGCGATGCCCGGCGTATTGCGGAGTTATATTCCATTGCTTCAGACGGTGTCTCCGACTATATCTGGTCCAAAAAATTGCAACCGGGCGATAACTTGCTGGACATTGGCCAGCAACGCTATGAACGCAGGAATACCCCTTTCAGTTTTGAAAACTGCCTGGTTGCCCAGGCTCACGACAAGGTTGTCGCTGTGCTGCTTTCCTATGAAATGAAAGCAGATGATGACTATGTGGTGGAAGACCCTGTACTGAAACCGTTCTGGTTACTGGAAGAACCGAAAAGTTTGTATATCGCCGGTGTTGCAGTGGAACCCCATTGGCGACAACAGGGGATAGCCTCTGTATTGATGCAAATGGCAGAATCCAAATGTCGGCAAAAAGGCTTACAAAAAATGTCGCTGATTGTGTTTGAAGCCAACACCATCGCCTACGACTTCTATTTACGACTCGGCTTCAGCGAAGTAATGCGAAAGCCGGTTGTGCCACACCCTCTGATTAAATTTACCGGGGATGCGCTGTTGCTGGTCAAAACCCTTTGCTAATCTGCGTTTCCAGATATTTTAATTCGCATCGCCACAATCTATCTATACAATCCAAAGCATAGATCAGGCTTACCCAAGGAGTATCTGCCATGAACAAACCCGTTTCCTTAAGAAGTGTTTCCCTGCCGGGTTTATTAGCGCTTGTGTTTTCTGCAGCCCTGCAAGCCCAGGATAATCTTGGCGTTGCCAGATTCGAGAATAACGAACTTTTTTTCCCTGAACGCACGCAAGAATGGATTCACATGGGTAGCTCACTGGGCAGTGAATACAGTGATAACCCCTTTGATCCCGCCAATCCCGGCACCATAGGCGTTGTCCACATGGAGCCAGGCGCCTACCGTTATTTTCTCGAAAACGGTAAGTATGCCGATGGCACCATGTTTCTGCTGTCTTTTTATGGTGCCGCAGCAGAATCCAGCCCGCAGTTACCGGGTTTTGTCCAGGGCGAGCTCCTGGCAAAAGAAATTCATCTCATCGACAGTCAGCGTTTTGCTGAAGGGCGCGGCTTTTTTCTGTATTCCGCGGAAGACACTGCAGTCAATGCATCAGAAAAACTGCCTGATAACAGCGAATGTGTTCAATGCCATATGGCAGAAGCGCAGTTTAATGGCACCTTCACCCAGTTCTACCCCACGATCCGCAAGCTGATCAACGAATAAACTAGTCCTGATAGATTTTTTAAATATTGTTTGTTTATTAGATAGCTAAATTAAATCAATGATTTAGCTGATTGCAGAAAACAAAGATTACAACCAAAAAAAGGGCAGATCCGCAGACCTGCCCTTTCCACTTGTAACTTGTAACTGCTCTTACTTACAAATAGCCACCACACAAATTGAATCCAGCGTTCTGCCCTCAGGCGGGACTTCCAGGCCTCGTTCTGTCATCAGCCTGCGAAGCAGGGCTGATGTTTCGGGGTGTGATTCTGCTGATTGTACCCCTACGCGGACCAGGCCTTCGGCATAGTCTATTGCCTGCCAGGTGGTTCCCGCCAACTGGTAAACAGAATCGCGACTACCAATATCCCTTAATGACAGGTCAGCGCCGGCATCAACCAGCATCTGGACTGCATAATTACGGCCTTTGTGGGCTGCACCCATCAACGCGCTGCGGCCATCCTCCCGATCCTGCGCATTCACATCATTACCCAAATCAATCAACATTTCGATGGTTTCCCGGTTTGCTTGCTCGGACCACTCGAAGGTTACCCCTTCTACCCAGGCAATGCCGGCCGCCACCATTAGCGGCGTCACACCGACGCTGGTATTGATATTGGGGTCAGCCCCGTAGGCCAGTAGCAGTTTCATCAATTCCACATCACTGGACTGTGCTGCGCGCAGAAAAGGCGTCGCGCCTTCTTCACGTAACCACTGATGGGTAAAAATGGTTCGGGTTTCTGTACTGGATGCCATCCGCAAATTCGGATTGGCGCCATTTTCCAGCAGCAAGGTGATGAAATCCAGATGAGGCATATCAGGCTTACGGGTAGGATAGTCACCCCCTTCGATATTCCGGTTATCGGTGGCAATATAGAGTGGATTCCAGCCGCCCTCATTGGCAATATTCGGGTTCGCACCATGCTCCAGCAGAAATTTTCCAATCTGGTAATAGCGGTTTTGCGTCGCTGTTAACAAAGGTGTCCAGCCAAATTCACTGACCTGATTTACATCAGCACCCGCATCCACCAGCACCTTGACGGTATTCAGATCACCTTCACGTACAGCAAAATGCAATGCTGTGAGTCCGCCCCACTGTTTGGCTGGCGCGGCACTTATGGTCTCGCCAAAATCGCCGACCTGAACATCTTCTTTCTGAAATTCCTGAACCAGTTCCTGCGGTAATCTGGCAAGCAGTTCCTCGCGGGTAATGTTCAACTCCAGGTCCTGATTTTCAAGCTCACCCTGGGCTCCAAAGTCGCCTCCCTGCCCAACACCCTGATAAAAACCGCGAATACGGTTACGTGCCGTCGGCGCGAGATAGGGATTTCTCCCTGGCGGAGCATCGGCTGAATTCATGGCTATATTGGCACCATTGTCCAGCAGCAGTTTTACTGCAGGTGCATTTCTGTTGGCCGCCGCCCACATAAGCGCTGATGTACCGCGCAAATTTTCAGTCGCATTGATATCGGCACCCCGATCAAGAATCAGCTGCATGGTTTCCAGATTACCCGTACGAGCAGCCATCATCAGCGGCGACTCACCATTTGCCAATGTATGGTTAACACCAGCACCGGCATCAAGCAGCATTTCCACCACCTGGACATTGCCACTCATGGCCGCGAGAACAAGAGGAGTCATGCCTTCCCGATTCGGGGCCTCAGGATCAGCACCTGCATTTAACAAACTGCGCACGATAGCGTTATTTTCGTAATAAATTGCCCATTGCAGGGCATTGGTGCCATCACGCTCAATGGCGTTTACATCAACATGCTGGCGAATCAAACGCTCAACGCTGTCCAGGTTGCCGTCCATCACTGCCTGGGTTAATTCACTTTGTGCCAGCACAGATGAACTCAAAAAGAAGGACAGCAGTAACGAAAAAACTAATTTATCGGTTTTCATGATTTTTCCAATTTATACCAGGCCGGGAAGTCGTCCGGTTGAATCACCAAAACTGTCATATTCAAGGCCAAACATATCGAGCACGCTCAGCAACATATTACTGGTGGGAATAGTTTTACTTTCAAAGGCCAGATGTTTGTCACCTTTCAGCTTGCCGGCGGCACCACCAACAAGAACCATTGGCACGTCGTAATGCAAATGCTGGTTGGAGTTCCCCATGTTTGAACCATAGAGGGTGACAGAATTGTCGAGCAGGGTACCTTCGCCTTCCTCGATGGAATTCAGCTTGTCGGCAAAATAGGCCAGCATGCTGGCATGGTAACGATTAAGTATGGCGTACTGGGCGACACGGCCGGGATCTTCAGCATGATGGGAACCCCCATGAAAGCTGACATCAGTCCCTGAATCAGGATACACCCGGCCGGTCAGGTCACGTGCCATCAACAAGGTGCCGACCCGCGTTATATCTGCCTGGTAAGCCAGTGCCAGTAAATCAAACTGCAGCTTCACATGTTCATCAAATGACTCAGGTACACCATAGGGTACTGCCATGGAGGGGACTGCATCAGATTTCTGCATGGCGATTTGCAGACGTCGTTCAATTTCACGCACATCAGTAAAGTACTGGTCCAGGCGCATACGGTCAGGTGCCGCTACCTGGGTTTTCAATTTGGCCAGGTCTTCAGTAACTGAATCAAGAATGCTGCGTTGTTGTGAGCGGCGTAGAGCGCGCTCTTCTGCACTACCACCGGAGCCAAACATTCTTTCAAAAACCACCTGGGGATTAATTTCCATCGGCAGCGGACGAGTTGGCGACGACCAGGAGATAGTATTGGTATAAACACAGCTGTAACCTTCGCCACAGTTGGTGGAATTAGAGCCCGGGTCTTCAACGGCAAGCTGCAATGACGGCAGCAAATTGGTCTGGCCAATTTGCTGGGCCAGAATCTGGTCAATAGTAGTACCTACCTGTACGTCAGCGCCGGAAGTTTTTTTCGGTTTAACACCTGCCAGAAAAGCAGAGGCGACGAAGTGATCTGCCCCTGTTACACCAGGAGGGTTCTCGGCGGATTTTGACCACATACCGGAAGTCAGCACAACCTGTTTGCGCAGGTGTTCCAAGGGCTTCCAGATATAAGGATAGTCAAAACCTGCCACCGTACTTTGCGGCTCCCAATACCCCGGTGCAGCACCATGGGGAATGAAAATGCCGGTAAATCGTTGTGGCTGCAGGGATTGGGCCATTGCCATTGACGCAAATGCCGGCAACATGGACTCCAGCATTGGTAGCGCAAGGGTTGCACCAACGCCTTTCAGAAACGTTCTTCTGGGCAATGATTTTTTGGAAATAAACATATCTAAACCTCCGGTAGCACTTTATAAACCAAATTTACTCAAATCCATTTGATCTCTAACAAATCCTGCGTTTTCATTTTGGTCTTTTAGTGATCACCAAACAGTTCTGACTGCATCAAGGGCTTGAGTAAAACGCTGCCAAGGCAATTATGTTTAGCTGACATCAGACTCCAATCAACTATTGGCGTGACTGACTTTTAAGGTGATAAATGTTGAAGAATTGATGCTGATGGGCATTGGTAATACTGGTTTTGACCTATTGCATACCAATTACCGAGGGAGCTTGTTTCAATTACACCTAAAACACACCTTCCTGAAGAAAGCATTTTTTGGGAATTTAGACATCTTTTAGCTATTTTTTGCGCCTTATCGGAGCTTTTAGCGGATTTTTTACCAGGGAATTAATGAGCCATCATAATTGTAAAAACCCCCACTCCCGGAAGCGTCCAGACTTTCAATAACGGCCTGCATACCAGTCACACTGGTGAAAGTATTGATATCAGCACCGGGACCACCCATATCCGTTTGCACCCAGCCCGGGTGAAGGGCAGCAAACAGCAAGCCCTCACTGGCCAAATCAATGGAAAGACTTTTAATTACCTGATTTAGAGCAGTTTTTGATGAGCGGTATAAATAGATGCCACCTCCGGAATTATCCTCAATGGAACCCATTTTCGAACTTAAATACACCAGCTTTCCCGGCGCCTGACGATCCATCAAAGGCAGCAGCGCGCGAGTTAGCAATAAAGGGGCAATGGTATTAACCCGAAATACTTTCAGCCACTCCTGTTCGTCTATCTGCTCCAGCGACTGTCTCTCGCCATAAATACCGGCATTATTGATAAACAGGCTTATTGCCATGCCTGCCAGTAAATCAGGTAACTGCTCAATGGAGCGGATATCAGCTACATCGAGGGGGAGAACCTGAAGCTCGGCACAGTCCAGCGCCTGCAGGCTTTCTGCATTATCCGGGTCTCTACAGCAGGCCGAAACATGATAGCCCAAGGCAAGATATTGTTTAACGAATTCAAGGCCAATACCTCGGTTTGCGCCAGAAATTACCACTGTTTTCATTTTACTTACTCCACCTGAAATCAAGCACTAACAGTTAAGGCAGCGCTGGTTTTTCTTGTCTCCCGGTGTAACATTGAGAACGAATATCGGTCTAATCCATACGCTGTGACGAAAGTAAGGAATGGGTATACCATTGATATTCTGATTGTTCCTTTTTCTTCCTTGCTCTTCCTTGTTCTTCATATAGCAAGATATAGCATGTAGCAAGTGTTGCGCCAGGTATAAGCCGGGAACCGCTGTTTTGAAATGCAATATTACTGATTTATGCTAAAAAAGCTTTATGCCACATTAATTAATTTACTGTATCAGCCACCAGCACAGGTTCTGGCTGAGCTTCGCTCTGTGCCATTCTCAATTCTGGCCTGGGTAATCATCTGTCTCTCTACAGTCACCCCTGTTCATTTATATGCCCAGAACCGGGAAGAATTAAAAACACTTTTTTTTGAAGGGGTTTATCAGGATAACCCCGATGAAATCCTGCTAAGTTCCGGCGCGAAAGATAATGCGGCAGATACTGCTGTCCCTGGCGCTTCTTCTGTCGCTTCTTCTGTCGCTTCTTCCGAGCCGTTTTCATCTAGCGAATTATTTGAAGACATCCAGGACTACGAAAACAGCATTAGTACACTGATTGAAAATGGGGGTGCTTTTGAGCCACGACTGGCACAGGAATACCTTTCCATTAGTGCGCTGTATCAGCAGACAGGTGATTTTGAAAATGCTGTCAGTGCGCTGGAAAACACCATGCATATAGAAAGGGTCAATCAGGGACTATATACCCTCGCCCAGACTGATGCGGTCAGACAGCTAATCCAGGCCAACAAGGCGATTCGGAACTATTCCGAGGCAGATCAATATCACGAATACCTGTATTACCTGATGTCCCGAAATCTTGAACCTGGCAGTGACGCATTAACGCAGGCTGCTATGGAATGGGCAGAATGGAATATTGATGCCTATCGCAGGCTTAATTTTTACCAGGAAGAAGAGCTTGCCAGCTCTGGCAGTGTTTCCAATATTGGTGCAACCCTGCTGCGCAGGGGAGAGCTCGTCGCCATAGAAGATGATCAATTCAGCGAGATAATGTTTGTTCCCCGGGCAGCTTTTTTTGATAGTGCAGCAAGCGCCAGATTGCAGTCATTTACTGCCGAACAACTTATCGATCCCAGGTTAAAAAGAGCAGAAGATCTTTATGATACGATTTTGGAAAGCGATCCTTACAATAAAGATGTTCTGCAAAAAAAAGCCAATATTACCCACCTTTATAAATTGCAGCTGGAAAAATTTATAGGAAACAATATGCCGGGAAGCAATATCAGGCCATCATCCAGCCGCCTGCTTCGATCTTCACGGCACTTTCGACGCAGTAATTCAGACATTGATGACAGCCTGCTTGCCTATGCCGTTGAACTTGAAAACTCTGATGATCCGGAAAAAAAATCCAATCCGGAAACCCGGGCCAAAGCGTATATTGCACTGGGTGACTGGAACATCGCTTTCGAAAACTACCAGAAAGCTAATCAGCATTACAGTAAAGCTCGGGATATCCTGCTGGCAAATGACTATTCGGAAGAGCAGGTTACTGCATTTATTTCACCGGAACCGGCTGTTTTTATCCCGGAATTTGTCACCTATGCAGATACAAGAAGCTTTCAGAATATCCCGGAAAATATGGATATTCCATATATAGGTTATATTGACGTGAGCTTCAACAAACAAAGAACTGGTAGCTTGCGTAATATAAAAATAGAAAACTATTCCGAAAATACCGGCAACCTGGTAAGAAACCGTCTGATGGATTTATTAAGTACAGTCAAAGTAAGACCAACAATCGTTGCAGGTGAAACGCAATCCCAATCTGATATACATATGCGCTATTACTATACTTATTAATTGGCAGGATTATTGAAATACACCTAGTATTCAACAATGCATTTAAATAGAACTATAAATAATACTCGCATCCCGGGGCTAATAAGTTTTAGCACAGCCTTTGCCCGCCCCTTTTTTTCTAATTTCCATTCCATCCTTTTGTTTACACTCTCCGGGGTTTGCACCTGTCATTTGGCTATCGCCCAGGAAAGTGACAATCTGGATTTTCTGATTTTCGAACCAGTATTAATCGAGACTCTGGAATCTGATAGTCAAACTGAAACTGATGCTGAAACTGTCAGCGAGATCAGCGTTAGAGAATTAACTTCTTTGCCCAAAGGTAATAACGCACTTAGTGCTTCAGAGTATTTGCTGAACCGTCTTGCCAAAGAAAATGAGAATCAAATCACCGTAGATGAAAGTTCTATTATTGCTTATGAAGAATCCATCAAGGCATTGGAACTGGAAGGGGGGGCTTACGAGCCTGCACTGAGTCAGGAACTGATAGCTATCAGCAAACTCTACCAAAACCAGAATGAGCATCAAAAAGCACTGGAGTACCTGGATAAGGCACTCCATGTGAACAGGGTTAATCTTGGTCTTTATAATCTGGACCAGGAGCAAATAGTTGAAGAAAAAATTCGCAGCCTCGTTGCTATTGGAGATTTACATGAAGCAGACCAGCAGCAGGAATATCTTTTCAGTCTGAAAAGGCGCAACTTTGGTGATACCAGTGTGAATATTCTGCCCGCACTGATTGATTATGCCGAATGGAATATTTTTGCTTTTGACTCAAGACTGGTTATGAACCCAGGACTTTCCTATGCAGCAGAATCCAGCACCTTCAGCGAATATAGGGTCAGCAATTCAATAGGCGAAGAAGATTTCAGGTTGGCAAGACTGGCAAATGCCCAGGTTATGTATAGAACTATTATTCAGATTTTACTGAAAAATTATGGTTTCAATGATCCAAGAATAGTGGAGATGGAAAAAAAACTGGCTTTAACAAACTATTTCTTCGCCACCAATCTGGGAGTCACGATGAATACTTTTGGTAGCAATAGTAATTCAGCCTCGCTAAATTCAGCTCCCGGCTTTTACGAAACATCTTCAAGAGTATCATCCAATTCAATGGGTTATCGTCATGGCAGACAGTCTCTGGAAAGGCGTCTTGAATATTTGTACAACATGGACAATGTGTCTCCAGAAGAAATTGCCAGGGCAAAAATTGAACTTGGCGACTGGCAGCTAACTTTCAAAAAGCGCACGGTTGCGTTGGATATCTATCAGGATGCTTATGATGAATTCAAGAATCAGGGTTTTGATCAGCAGCAAATTGATGCTTTATTCAACCCGGCTTTGCCCCAGGCTATTCCGGAATTTATTTCCTACCGGTATAGCAGAGCGTCCCATAACATCCCTGACGATCAACCACTGGATTACCAGGGTTGGGTAGATGTTCAAATGACAATTAATCGTTTTGGCAAACCGCAAGACGTTACTGTTCTCGCTCTAAGCCCCGATACGCCTGAATTACTTGAAGACCGCCTGCTACGATTCCTCAAGAGCTACACTACTTTTCGCCCCAGGTTTTCTAATGATGAGTTACGAACACAAGACACGCTCAAGACACGCTATTATTACACCTATTGATTGTATCCCCTCTTTTCCAACTTACTTTTATTACAAATTCTTAAGCTCCTTACATTCCCAAATCGCAAACTTTTTCTAACTCATTCTGATTTCAGCAAATACTTCTTTTTTATATTAGCCGTACGAATCTATTCGTTCTGTAGCACCGTTTTACCCTTAATTCCTCCATCACTTATTTTCCTGCACTGCTTCACATATTTTGCAAGCCGATGAAAACAAATATTCCCCTTTCCCGACTATTCTTAATATAATGCTCATCATATCTTTACATAATCTTAACAATTGGTATTTTAATAATCATCTCTGTAATCACACTACTACAACAAAGCCAGAGTCTCCTGAGGTAAAACGGGATGAAAAAATCAGTTCAGAAGTTACATTTTTTTCTAGGCGCATGTTTCATACTGTCTCTGTCATCACTTACCAGTGTTATTGCAAAACCTGATACCCCGGTAATCGCTTTTCACCCTGTGCCCCTTTCCAGTGCTGTGAATACCGAAAATCACATGTGGCCTGATTTGGCTTTCTCAGCAAAAAAGGATGCATACTCGTATACCAACGACACCGCCCTGGAATCCCTGAATACATCTATTGAACAGTACCGTGAAAACATCAGGGAAATTGAATATCGAGAAGGCCCTTTTAATGCCATGCTAAGTCAGCAGTTTGAATCAGTTGGTGACTTACTTCATAAAACCTCGGATTTTGACGGTGCCATCGATGCCTATGAAAAGAGTTTGCATATTATTCGAGTCAATGAGGGGCTGTATGATGAAAAACAATTTTCTGTTCTGGACAAACTGATTCAAAGCTATCTAACTGTAAAGAATATAGATAAGGCCCATGAACTACAGCAATCAATTTTACATTTGAAAAAGCGGGCATATTCATCCGATGATTCAAAATATATTGAATCAATTCTTAATTGGGCAGACTGGAATATCAGTCTCTTAATGCGCGCAGACACAACATCCTATGCAACAAATCAATCTAATCAAATTAATCAATTATCCTTAAACCAGAACCTGGTTATAGCCCAGGAAAGTTATATAGAAGCTATCGAACTTATTCGAAGCTCTGAAGATTATTCTGCTAAGGATCAGCTTATACATGCAGAAAAAAAATTAGCGGCAATAAATTACCTTGCCAACAATCAGTTAAGCTTTACTTCACAAAGTGAACTATCCTCCTTTTCTCAGGAAAATATACAACAGGATAACAGACAAGAAATGGCTTATTTCTTCAACGGAAGTAGCGCACTAAAGCGTGCAATTGCCTATTCACTGGAAAGTCCTGCGCCGGATTATCTGTTTATCGCTGAACAAATCATGGCTTTGGGAGACTGGTATTTGCTATTTGACAGACGAGCTGCAGCATTGGCGGTATATGAAGATGCTTTTGAAGTACTCGACGCGGTTCAGGCAGGAGAAGACGACATCAAACAAGTAATGACTCCAGGAATGCCTGTCATGGCGCCCGGTATGCTAGGTAGCAACCTGACTGGATCCCAAAATCAGTACGCCGGTTATATTGATGTTGAATTTTCAGTAAGCAAATTTGGTATTGCCAGCCGTCCAGCAGTAATTGGCGCATCAAATATGGATGATTCTCCAATATCAAAAACACTTATTAATAAAATTAGACGAGAAAAGTTTAGACCTTCATTTATTGATGGCTCTGCATCCAGTACCGAAAACGTTAAATTACGATATTACTATTCTTACAATTAACGATCATTTTTTAATTGTTAACTTCCAAAAAAACACAAAAAAAGGCCGGATAAATATCCGGCCTTTTTCTTTTTTGGATAATTTGAACTACGTTATTACTACTTATACCAGCTTATAACCTAATTCAAATAACGGCATTTTCCTGATGCGATCACCGGTAGCGTTATAGATTGCATTGGTGACAGCTGCCAGTACTGGCGGCATGGAAGGCTCACCACCACCTGTTGGAGAAAACTCCTCTGGCTCAAGGAAAGATACTTCCAGTTCAGGCGCCTGTGGCATTCTTAGCAGCGGATACTGATGGAAGTTCTGCTGCTGGATAATGCCATTTTCAAACGTGATCTTGGCATTAAACAACTGACTGATACCATCAATGATTCCACCTTCCATCTGGTTTTCGGCACCACTAAGGTTATGAATGAAACCAAAGTCACCCACTGCCCAGACCTTGTGTATTTTCACTTCTTTATTGGCATTAACAGAGACATCAGCAACCTGAGCCACGTAGCCGCTATGGCAGAAGTAGAAAGACAGGCCCTTTGCACGACCTGGCTCACTGGCACCCTGTTCATAGCCGGAAATTCTGGCTACTTCGCTGATGACATTGGCAGCTCTGCCGGTATGCATGGACTGTGGATTTTCCGGATTCGCCAGACGTGGCTCACCAAGAGTATCCAGCAGGAAGTTAACATGGCTTTTACCTGAAGCAACCGCCAGCTCATGCATGAATCCCTGGAAACTAAAGGCAAAAGCATTGGATGCTGGTGCACGCATTGGACCAGTAGGAATAGCATTGTGAAACATGGTCTGTGAAAGTTTCACATTATCAATGACGTCTTTGGGGAAAACATTTGGGTTGAGATCGGCACTGGTCATCGGCGCACGATCATTACCGGTTGAGGTAAAGAAGTGATCCTGCCAAGCCGTCAGGTTACCCACTGAATCCAGACCTGCTGTGTAGGAGTGAAAACCACCTGGGCGGAAGTAATCACCGCTCATATCATCTTCACGTGTCCACTGCAGCAATACAGGACGGCCTTCCATTTTGCGAGCTATGGCGACGACTTCAAATACGTAATCGTTAGCCAGCTTTCTGCCGAAACCACCACCAATTCGGGTTTGATGCAGGACGACTCGCTGCGCAGCTTCTTCAGCTGGAATGCCGAGTAATACTGCAGAACCTGACTCACCACTTTGTGGAATCTGCGCAGGTGCCCAGATTTCAACATTGCCATTCTGGTACAACGCGGTACAGGTTTCCGGTTCAAGCTGGGCATGGCTGACATAGGGATATTCATAGAACCCGGACACAACAGTCGCCGCATTTTGCAGGACAGCGTCAGCATCACCTTTGCTGGCCGGTGAAGTAGTAGGACCATTAGGGCCGAAGGAAGTCGACATTAATGGCTCACCCTCTTCGTCTTTCATGGCATAGGCACGCTCTACAATGTCACTCCAGCTGGAGACTTCTGCATTGCTGAGATCCCATTCAATTTCAAGCTCGCGCTTGGCCTTGATTGCGGCCCATGTAGATTCAGCGACAATTGCAACACCGCTGAACATATCACCACCACCAGGGTTGAACATTTTGGGATTGCCAAATTCATCCAGGATGAACGCATCAACTACACCATTGAGTGACTTGATATGCGCTTCATTAAAAGATAAAGCCTTACCACCGATCTGTGGACATTTTGTATAGGAGGCGAACAGCATGCCTTCCAATCGGGTATCTGCACCAAACAGAGGTTTACCAGTAACGATGTCAAGGTTATCAACGCCGGTAAAACGTTTTCCCATCAGGGTAAACTGATCCTTGGTTTTAAGGGTCAGAGTAGCGGGATCTGGTACTGGCATGGTTGCAGCCAGTTCGGCGAACTCACCATAGCCCCATTCGCGGCCAGACGTTGCATGGACTACCTTGGTGTTGCTGGTAGTCAATTCTGCCAGCGGAATATTCAGTTGTTGTGCAGCCGCCGCCAGGATCATCGCCTTGCCAGTAGCACCGGCCTGACGCATGGCCATCCAGTTCATTGGCGTAGAAAGCGATCCACCGGCAAACTGTGCACCATATTTAGACGCATCAATGTCAGCCTGCACGACGTCAACATCTTCCCAGGCGCAATCCAGTTCATCAGCAATAATCAATGGCAGGCCGGTTTTGATACCCTGGCCACATTCCGGATTCTTGGAGAAAATATTGATTCGGCCATTCGGCTGTATCTGCACATAAGGGCTCAGTGTGCTGGTTTCATCTGCTGCTGCAGACTGGGCTTTCGCCTTGTTGGAGCCTGTGCCCAACGCCAGGCCAATGACCAGTCCACCACCGGTAATACCTGAAACCTTGAAAAACTGACGACGGGAAAGCTCAGGGATTTCCAGCTTCGGTGTGGCCGTTAAGTCCTGGAAAAAGCCAGGTAATTCTGGAGAAAGATTGTCAGTTATCAGTTTCATGCTACTTCTCCTTTCTGCGCGGCATCATAGAAAGCAGTGCTGTTCATCCTGGCGGCAGCATCCTTGATAGCCTGACGTATTCTGGAGTAGGTAGCACAGCGGCAAATATTGCCAGACATGGCTGCATCAATATCGGCATCGCTGGGGTTCCTGTTATTGTTCAATAACGCTGTGGCGCTCATGATCTGGCCAGCCTGACAGTAGCCACACTGGGGAACATCCAGTTCAACCCAGACTTCCTGAACCGGTGTCAACGTACCGTCTGCAGCAGCCAGACCTTCAATAGTCGTGATTTGCTGATTTGTCAGGTTACCTACAGGTATCTGGCAGGAACGAACCGGTGCACCATTCATATGAACAGTACAGGCCCCACATTGGGCAATGCCACATCCATATTTGGTGCCAACCAGACCTAGCTCGTCACGCAGCACCCATAGCAGGGGCGTAGAGGGGTCGATCTCACCGATGTCCATTGTCTGACCGTTAATGTTTAAAGTTGCCATAACAATTCCCTTGAATTTATTAAGTTACGAAAAATAGTGTTTCTTAATTCTGTAAATTAACTTTTACGACATTGCCCGGCCAACTTCTCAACAGGACCAGCTTCGTAAGCCGTTAATATTAATTAAAAAATGGGGTTCAAATTAAACCACTCATGGTCAAGAATCAAGCAGTATATAAGGCCTTAACCATCATCATAAGACGTGGCTGGGCAGGCTGCTGCAATAAATGCTTGAAGTTGCTCGAAATTATAACGCAAGGCTTTTCCAATTACTCCAGGTTAGGTAGAAAAATTGTCTTGCTTGCAGTGTTCTCACGTCGTAAATAAATGCCGAATTACATAAACCTGCGACAAGCTTCGAACCGGCAAATAACAAGAGCCCTGTAACTGGCGAAATATTTCATTTTCATTTGCACCCGGATGAAGGATGGCTACTGGATATGCGCATTCACGCCAGACCCGGATTCATTATTGACCGCCTCATGATGGGGATTTGCAGGCCATTAGCGCCAATAATTCAGTCTCGAGAGTAAACTTTTTATTACACTCCACCCACACTATGAAATTTTACTATCAATAATAACAAGGCATTAAACAAGTGTGAGTGCTAACTTTTTTCTCTGGAAGGGTTTTGCAGCGCCTTGTGCCGAAAGCAGTCTACGGTATGGTCATTGACCATGCCCGTTGCCTGCATGTGTGAGTAGACTATGGTCGGCCCAACAAAACTGAAGCCTCTTTTTTTCAGGTCTTTGGAAATGGTTTCCGCCAGGGCAGTGCTGGCTGGCAACTCTCGCATACTGGGCCATGCGTTTTGCAGGGGAACATGGTCTACAAAACCCCATATATATTTATTGAATGTGCCAAACTCTTCCCTGACCTTCAGGAAAGCCCTGGCATTGGTAACAGCAGCATGAATTTTGAGCTTGTTGCGAATGATGCCCGGGTTTTGCATCAGCTCATCAATTTTAGCCTGGCTGTAGTTCGCCACCCTGTTGTAATCAAAGGCATCAAACGCTTCACGAAAGGCCTCGCGTTTCTTGAGTATGGTTATCCAGCTCAAACCTGCCTGCATGCCTTCCAGGATAAGAAACTCAAAGAGTTTTTTATCAGAATGCACTGGCACCCCCCATTCGAAGTCATGATATTTTTGATAAACGGGGTCGTCACCCGCCCAGGCACAACGAGCTTTTGCCAAAAGAACCCTCCTTCAGGGAACTATCTGTCAGCTGGAATCTGTTTGTCAGGGACTTACCCTGAGTGTGCCCATCATACCAACTTCAGCGTGATCCAGAATATGGCAGTGATACATCCAGGTCCCGGGACGCTCATCAAAGCGTACTGCCAGTTTGAGCTCTGAATGCACCGGAATATCAACGGAGTCTTTCCATTGCAGGACGCGCTCATCATCAAGTACCTGAAAAAAGTATCCATGCAGGTGAAAGGGGTGATTAAAGTCAGTATCGTTGCGCACAGTCCAGACATGGGTTTCGCCAATTCTGGCTTCGAGCGGTTTTGAATTCCAGTAAGGAATACCGTTTATGCCCATTTCTACCGTATTGTCGTCGGGAAATGCGATGGTCAGATCAATCAGCAACTCTGTGGCCCCGGTTACATCAATCTGCTCAATGTGTCGAAGTTCACCAGGAATTGGTTCCGGCAGCACAGCGGGCTCATTCACCGTGATGATTTCCATCATCTCTTCGGAAAAGCGGTTAAAGGTACTGCCATAGCCGCGTTCTGTGGGATACCATTTCAACCAGTCCACGGTTCCCGGTTCATCCTGTGGTGTAAAGACAAAGTCGGTTCGCTCTGAGGGAACCAGCTTGATTTGATCCAGGGTTTCACTGCGTTCTGCCAGACCATTATCGCCGCCGAGCCTTATAAACGGTTGTCGATTATGACGAATGGTGTAGTAACGCGTTCTTGCTGCATTGATCACACGCCAGCGCTGTTGCTTGCCTTTTCGCACTTTCAGGGTTGGCTTTACCTTGCCATTAACGAGAAGCACACCGCCTTCGCGTCCGAACAAATCACTGAATGCTCCCCCGGCATCAGCTGGCAGGAACTGCCCCTCTTCATCAAGACTCATATCTGAAAAGACCAGCACCAGCTCATCACCAAATTCCTCAGGATCATTGGGATCTTCCACCACAAGCGCCCCATACATGCCCCAACCCACCTGGGCGGCAGAGTTAATATGCGGGTGGTACCAGTAGGTTCCGGCATCCCTTAGCACAAAGTCATAGGTAAACGTGCCACCGGCAGGCACCGGGTCCTGGGTAACGCCTGGGACACCATCCATATTGTTGGGTACCCGCAAGCCATGCCAGTGAATACTGGTAGACTCGGGCAAATTGTTGCTGAAATGAATGATGACCCGATCACCCACTTTTGCCTTGATCAGAGGACCCGGCAGGGAACCGCCATAAGTCCATACCGGAGTGATTTTTCCCGGGATAATTTCCATGTCAGTAATTTTGGCTTCCAGATTAATTTCCAGAATATCGGGATCAGGATTGATATCCATCGGGATGGCCAGCGCGAGATCCTCATCCCAGCCTTCGGGCTGTGAAGTCTGGCTGGCTCGCAAGGGCTTGTTGCCAGTATCGGAAATTTGAGGAGTTTGGGAAGGGGAGGTACTTTCCTGGCTAACAGCACAAGCACCAAGCAAGAAAACGAGCAGGGTCGTACCCGAAATAATTTTCAAGGATGAAATCATTGCTTATTTCCCGGCAAGTGGTGAGCGGCTTGTTGAAGTCTATAAGGCTTTGGGCTGCATCACTGGTTTTCTTATTGTTTTACTATTTATAGTTTTACTATCCGACGATCTTTACCCCACCATACTAGGCATAAACATACACCGCAGGCTTGATCTAACACAAACGCGGTCTGTTCTGTGGTCAGACGCCTTTAACTCGGTTCAATCTGCCGCAAATGTCGCAACACTGATAACCATGCACCGGCAAGTCCGAGACCGCCTGCCACTAATAGTAGAGTTAACAAGTCACTAACGCCCAGCCAGGAAAGGCTGAAATCACTGTTATAAAGCGCCATTAAACGGGCAAAAGGGCCTGACATGGCCAGAAATGCAGTAATAGCGAGAATCCCTGCAACGAGTCCGCCGCCGACGCCAAACCAGATACCGGTATATAAAAATGGGCGGGAAACATAGGCATCGGTTCCACCTACCAGCTTGACCACCACTATCTCGTCTCGCCGGTTCTCTATTGCCAGTCTGACAGTGTTACCTATCGCCAGCACTACGCCCAGACATAACAACAAGGCAAGCCCGCCGGTAAGTCGCTCTGCCATGGCGATAATGCCATAGAGCCTGCGCATCCAGTCCAGATCCACCAGTGCCAGATCGACTCCGGCAATGGTCTCCAGGCGCGCCGACAAGACAGGCAAGGACTCAATATCGTCAATAGCGGGATTAACTATAATCACTGCAGGTAAGGGATTTTCATCCAGCCCGTCCAGAGCATTGCCAAACCCCGAAGCATCCTGAAATTCAGTCAGTGCCTGCGCACTGGTAATTACGGTAACGTCAGCGACTTCGCTTAAAGCAAGAATCTCTGTACGAGCGCTTTCAAGTGACTGCTCATCGATTCCCAGGTTCATAAAGAGGGAAATATTACCGGCATCATCCAGGCTGGTATTGAGTTGTTGCAGGTTCTGCAGGAACAGAAAAAGACACAATGGCAGGGCCAGGGCTATACCAATGACAGACCATGTCAGAAAGCTGGCACCGGGTTCCTGTAACAAGCGCGATAGGCTGTCCACGGCAACAGACTGATGTTGTTGAAACAGCTGCCCAAACCATGAATGTCCGCTACTGCCTGCCGCCCTGGTATTCGCCTTTGCCGACTTCTTGCCATGCGGCTTTTTTACAGATTGCTGTCTACTCATCATGCCCGCTCACAGCTGCAGACGCTGTATTTCCGGCGATCAATGAGCCATTATCAAGAGTTAATACGCGATGCTTGCGTCGATCTATAAGCCCCAGATCGTGGGTGGCAATCAGAACACTGGTGCCGACCTGGTTAAACTGACCAAATAGATTCATGATTTCTGCGGAAAGCTCTGGATCAAGATTGCCGGTAGGCTCATCCGCCAGTAACAATACCGGTTTGTTGACCACCGCCCTGGCAATGCCGACCCGTTGCTGCTCTCCACCAGACAGGGCAATGGGGTTCTGATTTTCCTTCTTCAGCAAACCCACCTTGTCCAGTGCGGCTCTTACACGGCGTGCCGCTTCCCGGCTGTCATACCCGGTGACCATAAGGGGTAATGCAACGTTATCGAAAACATTGCGATCAAATAAAAGCTGGTGATCCTGGAATACGACGCCAATATTGCGACGAAAGAAAGGCAGCTGGCGTCTGGACATGCGGTTCAGGTTTTTGCCGTTCACGAAAACCTGACCGGCACTGGCTTTTTCCATCTGCATGATGAGTTTTAATAAGGTGCTTTTACCGGCACCGGAATGCCCCGTCAGGAATGCGAATTCACCTTCTTTAAGATGAAAGTCAATATTGGCCAGTGCTTCATAACCACCAGGATAACGCTTACTGACACTGTCAAAGGTAATCATCAGGAATCAGCCGAAAAAGGTTAATTGGTTACTTCTGGCCTTGATCAAAAAGGGCCATAACAAAGTCCCGCGCCGAAAAGGGTCGCAGGTCATCTGCACTTTCACCGATGCCAATGAAGCGTATGGGTAAACCAAAGTGCTCGGCTATGGCGAAAATCATGCCTCCCTTGGCCGTCCCGTCCAGCTTGGTCAGGGTAAGACCGGTAATATTCACGGCACGATTAAAATGCTCAGCCTGGCTTAGTCCGTTCTGCCCGGTTCCGGCATCCAGCACCAGCATGACTTCGTGAGGAATGTCTTCATCGAGCTTTTTCAGCACCCGAATAACCTTCTCCAGTTCCTGCATCAGGTTATCTTTATTATGTAAACGTCCGGCAGTATCGGCAATCAATACGTCTATCTTTCTTGCCACAGCAGACTGGTAGGCATCATAAATCACTGAAGCACTGTCAGCGCCCGTATGCTGGGCGACTACAGGCACCTGATGGCGATCGCCCCAAACCTGGAGTTGTTCAACGGCTGCCGCCCTGAAGGTGTCTCCGGCCGCCAGCATCACTGAACGGTTCTCATTCTGAAATTTCCTCGCCAGCTTGCCAATTGTGGTGGTCTTGCCAACACCATTGACTCCGACCATCAGGATAACAAAAGGCTTATTGGTATCACGGGGAATTTCAAGGGGGTGTTCGCAGGGCTCAAGCAAGGCCAGCAACTTTTCCTGAAGGACCTCATACAGGGCTTCAGAATCCTGCAACTGGTTTCTTTTCAGGCTATTGGTCAGATCATCAATAATGGATGTCGTTGCATCAATACCAATATCCGCTGTCAATAACAGGCTTTCCAGCTCTTCCAGCAGGTCCTGATCTATCGCTTTTTTACCGGACAGCAGATTGGCAAGACCATCACCAAGATTACTGCGGGTTTTTCTCAGACCCGAGCGCAGTCGTTTAAACAGGGACTGGTTTCCTGATTCCTGTTCTACTTCCGGGCTATTATCCGCCTGATCCTGCTTCTTTTTGCCAAATCCGAACATGGGGGGTTCTGTTGTATTGAAGGTATTGCTGAGGCTGGCTATGCTATCAGCACTGCTCCTGCTATGCCACAGGAAATCTGGCACAATGGCCCCCCTCAATACGGTGCACAAAGCAGAATTGTACACAGGAAAAAACCAATTCAGACCAAAGAAAATCCACTTAAATGACCAGTTATTCAAAAAAAAGCATCAATCGAAGCAAAGTTCGTATCATTGCAGGGAAATGGCGTAGCAGGCTGCTGTCATTTGCAGGGGATGTGGAGACTTTACGACCAACACCTGACAGAGTCAGAGAAACTGTTTTTAACTGGTTGCAAAATAAAATAGCCGGCGCAAGATGTCTTGACCTGTTTGCAGGAAGTGGCGCCCTGGCCTTTGAAGCCTGCTCTCGTGAAGCCGCGTCAGTAACTGCCATTGATAATTCCCGAGAGGTAGTTGCAATAATCAGGGAAAATTGTCATCTGCTGGACTGCCTGACCATGCAAGTAGTACATGCCAACAGCATTGATTGGCTGAAAAATAATGCAGGCATTGAGCCATTTGATATCGTGTTTCTTGACCCACCCTATAGTCTGGATCTGCTGGCTGATTGTTGCCGACTGCTTGAATCCGCAAGCATGGTAAAGCCAGGTAGCGTTGTATATCTGGAGTCAAACTCCGCACTTGAAAGTATCCAGCTACCAGCCACCTGGAAATGGTTGAGAACAAAAAAGCCGGCCAGGTATATTTTGGTGTATGCGAACGGGTATTACTTTAATATAGGCGTTCGTTTAGGGGGCGGCTGAACCAGCAATGCTTTTTTCACACAGAATTGATCATGACAGCAAAGTTATTATTACTACCTTTGCACCCGAAGAGGTAACCCTGAAATTATTCCTCGAAACATTCAATAAATACCAGGAAGAGCTCAAATATCTGCCAGACTTTCAAAAGTACAATGAACTTGTTGATTTCAGGCCCATTACCAGTATCAATATTTCAACGTCCGAGCTAAAACAGCTTTCAAGTCTTGCCATCAAACAGGACGCAGGTGAGGTCATCACGAAGCTGGCTCTTCTGGTAGATTCAAAACCGGCTTTCACTCTGGCCAAGGTATACGAAATTATTCGCAACCTGAATCCCACATCCAAAAAACAGGTCAAGGTATTTCAGCAGTTTGAATCCGCACTGGACTGGGTCAATAACAGCGAAAAAACAATGAAACAAAACTTTGCCTGAGTATTGGGTGCGACTGTTTTAAGAACCGTGAGCGGCAAGTTATACAATCAGGTCTGATTAATCTTCTTTGTAAAAAGTAAATTCAATTTCTATTGCCGCATTTAAAGGCAAAGCACTTACCCCGACAGAACTTCTCGCTGGCGGCGATACCTTCAGGTTATTGAAAACCTGCTCCCAGGCAGTATTAAATTCTGAAAAATTTTCAAAGTCAGAGGTAAACACACGCGCAAAGGCAAGGTGCGCCCAGATAAGATTAAATTCCTCCATGAGCAACTGAAGGTTTGCCAGAATGACTTCAGTTTCCTTTCCCACACCGCCACTCACGAGTTTTCCACTTTCATTATCGAGCGCTATCAAACCACTGCAGTAGTAATGAGGGCCGGCCTTCACTAACTGACTATATTTGAATTTCGGAGCAATAAGTTTTTTAGAAATCAATGACTCAACCATGTTAGAAGACTCCTGTATTCCTGCGGGATAAAACTATTGTAAAAAAACCAGATTATAAAAAACCACGAACAGCACTGCGGTAACACCATAACGCATCATGATCATCCAGCCCCGAAACCAGTGGTGTTCTCTAAGCATCTTCAACTCTTCCAGGGAAACTGCTTCCGGTACGACCCAGCCCACAAACAAAGCCGTGAGTAACCCGGTCACCGGAAGCATGATATTGCTGGTCAGGTAATCAAAAAGATCAAAGAAGGTTCCCTGTATACCGGCAAATGAAAGCGGTTGGAACGCTTGCAGCTCATTCAATGAAAGCACCGAAAGGAAACCAATGGCCCAGATAATCAAGCCGCTGACAATTGCCGCTTTTTTTCGTGACCAGTTATCCTTGCTAGCAAGCCAGGCTACTGGCACTTCCAGCAAGGAAATGGAGGAAGTGATTGCGGCAAATGCCAGCAATACAAAAAACAGTGTGCCGAAAAACAGCCCCCCCGGCATATTACCAAAGGCCAACGGAACAGTTTCAAAAACCAGCCCGGGTCCGCCCCCGGCATCAAGGCCAAAAGCAAACACAATCGGAAATATTGCCAGACCCGCAAGAATGGCCACTAGCGTATCAGCGCTTACCACCATGGCGGCCGAATCAGTAATGGAGTCGGATTTGGAAAGGTAAGACCCATAAGCCATCAGGGTTGTGGCGCCGACACTAACGGAAAAAAACGCCTGGCCAAAAGCCTCAATTACCACCGATGACGTAATACGGCTGAAATCCGGTTTGAATAAATAATTAAGTGCAGTAACAAACTCTCCGGCAAAAGCGGCATAAAAAACCATACCAATCAAAATAATAAAAAGCAGTGGCATCATATATTTCACAGCCTGTTCAAGCCCCCCGGAAATACCACGGGCAGAAATAAAAATCGTAATACCCATAAACAGACTGTGGGCTAAAAAAACGCTTATCCAGCTGCCGTTAAACTCTGAATAAATTGCTGTTGCCCCTTCAGGGGAAACACTTGAGAAGCTGCCCATGACATTTGCCACGGCATAATAAATAGTCTCCCCACCAATCATGCTGTAATAGGATAGAATAATACTGGCGGTGAAAATGCCCATGTAACCGATAATCACCCAGTAGGGACTGGCATTGGCCTCCCGGATTATTTTTTTCAGCGCTTCAGGCGGGCAGTCCTGGCCTCTTCTTCCCAGCATGAACTCTCCGATAACCAGAGGCAGGGCAAGGAAAATTACGGCAGCAATATAGATAAAGACGAAAGCACCGCCACCATTTTCACCGGTTGTATAGGGAAAGCGCCAGATATTAGCCAGGCCAACGGAAGATCCCACCGCTGCCATAACAAACAGCCAGCGCGATGACCAATGTTCATGTTTTTCATTGCCTTGCATGTATCGAAATCTCTTTTTCTTTTTCAAAACAGGTCAGTCGGCAACAATAACAGATTGCTCTTGGACGTCTACCCCCGTTAAATGATTATTCCAGGTAGCTTGATGTATAATCGCGGCCTTAATTATTCCAAGAGCTGTAATGATGAAAACCGTTGTTTACCCGGGAACATTTAATCCAATTACAAATGGTCACACTGATCTGGTGGAGCGAGCATCTGCTATTTTCGATCGCGTGATTGTTGCGGTAGGTTCCAGCAAGCTCAAGTCTACGTTGGCGCCTCTGGAAAAAAGAGTATCCGTAACAAAGGAAGTGCTTGGCCATATCGATAACGTCGAAGTGACAGGTTTTGAAGGTCTGCTGACTGAATTTGTAAAACAACAAAATGCCAGACTTATATTACGCGGCTTACGAACCGTTGCCGACTTTGAATATGAGTTTCAACTGGTCGGCATGAACCGGGTACTGGCACCGGATATAGAAACCATATTCCTGGCCCCGGCAGAAGAGTTTTCCTATATCTCCTCCACACTGGTCAGGGAGATTGCTGCTTATGGCGGGGATATTTCAGCGTTTGTATCACCACTGGTTGTGAAAGCAATGAAGGAATTTACCTGATGGCGTTGATAATTACAGATGAATGTATTAACTGTGATGTGTGTGAGCCTGAGTGCCCTAATGATGCAATCTCCATGGGAGAGCTTATCTATGTCATTGACCCCCACCTTTGCACAGAATGCGTTGGTCATTTTGAAACTTCCCAGTGCGTAGAAGTCTGTCCGGTAGACTGTATTCCGTTAGATCCGAATCATGAAGAAACAAAGGAAGAGTTGCTGGAAAAATACCATCGACTGACAGATAAAAAATAATGTTTTATCCGCCCTGTCACCAAGTAAGTTTCAACGTGAATAAAGCTCGCCTTTTCTATCTTCCAAATGACGGGTCACAGTCATAAGGATAAATATGCTCACCGGGCACTTTGCGCCATGCCATATATCTTGACGCTCTTCCCGCAAATACAGCGGGGTCCTCATAAACCTGGGTTAGCCACAAGGTTTGACCATCCTCACTCATTTTAAAGCGCTCTATCATGTGGATGTCTTCACTATGATTAAAACCATTATTCATGAATGTTGATGCTGCGAAATGGGTGGAGTCCACCACGAGTTCATCGCCTTCCCAGTGACCAATGGAATGGCCATTTTTCGAATGAGGATAATCCGCTCCCGGGTGCCCCCTGCCATCCATGTAGATTACTCTGACCATATCAAAGTATTCCATTCTGAAAACGATCAGGTCCCGGCCCTGATCAATTTCCATGGGGAACGGCGCCTGCATGTAAAAAACTGCCGAAGGGGGCATACAGGTATAAGCCAGGCTGAACTCAAAATCAAAATCATACTCAGCGATTTCCTGGAGCGCTTTTTCGGTTAACTGCAAGCCGCCATAATCACCTTCAGACAATTCTCCACCCCCGGCATCATTAATAAATAATGCATCCTCGGGAAGTTTTTCGAATAACTCAATACCGCCAGGTGTTTGTTCAAACTTTACGGTCCAGAACCCCGATATGTCAGGGGCCTCAGCGGCCATCATTGTCATTGAAGATAGCATCAGGCTAAGAAACAGGGTGCACCTGGTTTGAATTACTGTTCTCATTTTATATCCGCACAATTTATCGCTGTACTTTTTATATCCACTTACCATCTGCTTAATCTATACAACCTGAAGGCTTTATTAATCCTGATCCACAGCCTGTCCTCTCTGTGTGGCCAACACCGAGCCATCTGCAAACGTGACACTTCGAATTCTCATATAGTGTTTATCATTTCTCGCAGGCCACCCGGTTATAGTAATCTCTTCTCCTGCTGACAGGGAGTCCCGATTCCAGCCCCTGCGGCGTAAAACGCTGGGCGAATTGGTTTCAGCGCGCCAGGCTTCTTGTTCACCCTTATCATTGATAACTGTTAATTCAAGAACGCCATGGGGATTGGCGAAGCGAAAACTTTTTACCACGCCACTAACCGTCACTTCGCCTTCAGGAAAAAAATGAACGGGAAACGAATGATGCGCAAAACTGATGGAGCTGCCAATACATAAAAATAGCGCAATGATTCCTGGCAGGATGACCCTGATTGTTTTCCTCATGATGCCCCCGTGTTGTTCCGCAACAGGACCGGAACAGGAAATGCCGGAACTGTTTGCTATGGCCTGTCAGTTTAAATTATATGCCTTGATCTATTACAGCTTCCACTTCATGTTACCGCTGACAACTTGTACAGTAAACTGTTGAACGCTGCCCCTGTCTTATCTCCTTGAGGATCTTCTTACAGGTGACACAGGGTTCTCCACCCCGCCCGTAAACGGCAAGCGACTGTTTGAAATAACCGGGCTCGCCATCGCCTCCGGTAAAGTCCCGTAATGTTGTTCCACCGACACGAATGGCCTGGGCCAGTATCTCCTTGATGGAGGCTACCAGTAATTGGTATTTCAATTTTGAAATAGTCCCTGCCTGTCGCGTCGGTTTGATGCCGGCCAGAAACAAAGCCTCATTGGCATAAATATTTCCCACCCCCACCACTACGTGACTATCCATGATGAAAGACTTTATTGGTACTTTTCTTTTTCTCGACAGCGCATAAAGGTAGTCACTGCTGAAATCCTCTGTCAGGGGTTCAGGACCCAGATTAACCAGCAGTGGGTGCTGGCCGATTTCCTTGTCAATCCATAGGATGCTGCCAAATTTTCGCGGATCACGAAAGCGAAGCACGTTACCCCCCTGAAACTCAAAATCCACGTGATCGTGTTTTTCTGCGCGCAAGCTTGCTGCAACAATCCGTAAACTGCCCGACATACCCAGGTGAATCATCAGGGTACCTGACCCCATCTCTATCAACAGATACTTGGCACGACGTTTTACTGACAAGACATGTTGTCCGGCAAGAAGTGTGGGCAATTTGACCGGAACCGGCCAACGCAATTTTTTTTCCCGGACCACGACCCGGGTAATTTCCTGCTCCAGAATATGTGGCTCAATGCCACGGCGTGTCGTTTCTACTTCTGGCAACTCTGGCATTCAGTCTTCCCCATGATTTTTTGAGCCAGGTTAGTTCTGCTGTATCAATGACATTTTTAAACCCGGTTTCACAATGCCTGGCGCACTGCTTCCTATTCAGCTTTCTACTATATAATGCAGCTCGATTTCCTTTCTGGATTAATCTTTTAGGGTTGGAAGCTTACGTATGATTCTTGGTGTAGATACAGGTGGCACTTTCACCGATTTCGTGTTGCTTGCAAGCCCGTCCCGGGAAGGCACCAACAAAGGTTCAGAACTCAGAACCCACAAAGTGTTGTCCACCCCCGGAGCGCCGGAGCAGGCCATTCTACAGGGGATCGAGGAAATGGGTCTAGCCGCGGAAGTGCGCAATGGAAATGTGAAAATTGTTCATGGCAGTACCGTGGCAACCAATGCCGCACTGGAAGGCAAAGGGGTCAAGACAGCGTTTATAACCAACACCGGGTTTGCTGATATTCTGACTATTGGCCGCCAGACACGTCCGCACCTATACCGCTTGCAGTCACCTGCTATTGATGCCCCGGTGCCAGGACAGTTATGCCTGGAAGCTGTCGGACGCATTGATTCCCATGGTCAGGAACTCGAGCCTCTCAACAAAGACAGTCTTGATGCACTTGTGCAAACCCTGCACCAGACGAAACCCGATGCAGTGGCCATATCATGTCTGTTTTCCTTCCTCAATCCAGGCCATGAAAAAGCCATTGCCAGCTTTCTTGAGGATAATCTGGAGTATGCCCCTTTTATTACCAGTTCCTTTGAGGTTCTGCCCGAGTATCGGGAATATGAACGGGGCATTGCAACCTGGCTTAATGCTACTCTGGGCCCATTGGTCAGGGACTATCTGCTACGCCTGAAAGCCGGGACTCATCCTTCCAGACTTTCTGTGATGCAGTCTTCTGGGGGCACGATTGATGCTGAACAGGCCTCACGCAAGTCAGTGAACCTGCTATTGTCTGGTCCTGCCGGCGGTCTGGCTGCCGCCAGCTTCCTGGCCAGGCTCACAGACCAAAAGCGATTACTTACTTTTGATATGGGAGGTACATCTACTGATGTCGCCTTGCTTAATGGTGACATCAATTTAACCACGGAAGGGCGCATCGGTGACTACCCTGTGGCTGTTCCCATGGTCGATATGCACACCATTGGCGCTGGCGGCGGCTCTGTAGCGATGGTCGATGCTGGTGGCTTATTGCAGGTAGGCCCGCAATCTGCCGGCGCCACTCCGGGGCCGGCCTGCTATGGTCAGGGCGGCGCTTATGCCACGGTGACAGATGCAAATCTGGTATTAGGCAAAATCCGCGCAGATGCCTTTCTTGGTGGCTCAATGTCCCTTGATATTGACGCATCAAGAGCCGCCATTCGCCCACTAGCCGAAGCCTTGTCATTAAGCATTGAAGAAACCGCTTCAGGCATTATCAGGGTTGCCAATGAACATATGGCAAGAGCGTTGAGGGTTATTTCAGTTGCCCGGGGCCATGACCCGAAAACCTTCAGATTATGTTGTTTTGGCGGCGCCGGGGGCCTGCATATCTGCGCCCTTGCCGAAGCCATGGGGATGAATAGTGCAATGGTTCCTGTTCATGCTGGCGTATTATCCGCTATGGGAATGTTTCTGGCGCCAGTTGAACGTCAGCTTTCCCAAACACATCAGGTTTTACTTGATGAACTTGATACAGTGGTGATCGATGATATTTTCCAGAAACTGGCCACCCGGGGGCTTCTGGAATTAACAGAAGAGGGCGTTTGCGCTGACAATACCCAAATGGAATATCGCGCGGACCTGCGTTATCAGGGGCAATCAACCAGCCTGACTATTGCCTGGAACAGCGCCAGTGATGCGCAAGAACAGTTTCATAGTGCCCATCAACAGCGTTATGGGCACCGGCTGGACAGCCCGCTGGAACTGGTTAACCTGCGCCTGAGTATCCGCGAGATTAAAGAGGCGCCAATGCTTGAAATGGTCACGCGGGCTAATGTAGATAGTGCGATTTCCGGCAACGCCAGTATTTACGGGATTGAGCGACCTGTTCCGGTGGTACAGCGGGCTATCCTGTGCAGCGGGGAAAGCGTTTCGGGACCCGCCCTGCTGGTGGAAACTAATGCCACCACCTGGCTTGCGCCAACATGGCGCGCAACCTGTGACCCATTTGGTAACCTCATGCTGGAAAGAGGCCAGGGTCCCAATAGTTAATTGGTCTACAGCAGGCTGGCACGGGTATTGCTGATTTTAGGGTTATTGCAAACGGGTATTGTAAAATATTCCAGGTAATTTTCATTGTTTGTGCCGGTCATATTTAGTCAGAGCAGATAGCCGAATACGATTAAGTGCAGATTCAGCATGCCAATGACAAAATTCCATACTAATCATGAAACAGGGTTTTGCCGTAAAACGGTTGACCTAAGTGCATTGAAGTCGCACGATAACTGGTTCCGGTTATATTCCACCTGCGTTTTTTCAGGCCTAACCGGATAGTCATGAATTAAAACTGAAAACTTTTTGTCAAACTACCGGAAAACTGATCAGACATAGTTGATAGATAACCAATAGACAGTTCAGAGATTATTGAAAGAGCAGGCCAAAATGGCAATATCAGATAGAAAAACCAGAATGCACAAATACACCTCAAAAATATTCCCGGTATTGCTGGGAGCATCGCTTCTGGTTATTGGCGGTTGTCAGAGCACATCCAGTTCCAGCTCATCATCGTCAAGTATGCCCAGCTCTCCGCCCAGCAGCAGCTCTTCATCCAGCAGCAGCGCTTCTTCACCGAGCAGGCCAAGTCCTTCCTCTAGCAGCAGTTCCAGTTCATCGCAAAGTTCGCCCAGCGCTTCGTCCAGCAGCAGCTCTTCTTCCAGCAGCAGCGCTTCTTCCAGCAGCAGCGCTTCGTCGAGCAGTAGTTCTTCACCCAGCAGCAGCGCTGGTTCTTCTCCCGGTATGCCAGGCTCTCCAGGCATGCCGACTATTAGTAGTAGTAGCAGTAGTCAGGGTAATGCCGGTCAGTCGCAGTCGAGCCAATCCTCTCAAAGCCAGCAAAGTGGGACTGAAGGCAGTAATTCAACTGCTGCAAATGGAGGCTTGGAATCTTTACCCCAGGTTGCAGGCAGCCAGGGATCCTCAGGCAGTAATCAGCCCTCTGGCGATAGCGGCCTTGAAAATGCCGGTGCTAACGGTCAGCAAAATTCCAGCCAGAGCGGCTCGCAAAATGGCGGTCAAACTGGCCAGGGGCAACAAAGTGCCGGAAATGCAGGCAATAGTGGCTTCGAAAGTAATTCGACCGCCGGAGCCGGAAGTTCAGCTGGTGGCAGCCAGGGCAGTGGAGATGACCCATTTGCCGATCTTTCCGCAGGTCGTGGTCAGGTGATGACCGCTTCAGAACGTCGGGCGGCCCTTGACGCAAGACTCAACGAGGGTTTTGCTGAATTTGACGGCATGATTCTTGGTGAACGTGAGCGAGCCCAGTCCGAAGCCGACGAAGCTGGCAGTGGCGTCATGTCAGGCGGAGGTTCCGGCGGTGGCGGTGGTGCTGATGGCAGCGGCGACGGCTCAGGCGACAGCAGCCCAATGGTCATTGCCTCGGCACCGGAAGGATCAACCGGTGGCGGCATTATGCCTGCCGGCAATGCCAGCAGACAGGGTGATTTTTCCAACAACAATCAGCCGGAAACGTTTCCGGTACCTGAAGATATTCCAAACGGTAATAATGATGATGTTGTTGCCCGACAGTTACGCGAAGCCGCCATGACAGAACCTGATCCTGAATTACGGGAAAAACTTTGGGATGAATACCGGGCTTATACGGGTCTTGGCCAGTGAGAGGGGTTTAAATCAAAACCCTGAATCCCAAAATATGATCATATACGTATTAGTATCTATAACTTGAAGCATTTGGTAACTCAATTGGTAACTATTGAAGAAATAATGAAAGGAATCCGGTTATGTTAAGACTCTTTCGGCCACTATTCTTTTTATTACTGATAGCAGGTGTGAGCGCCTGTTCTACTCAGACAGTAAAAAGCACGTCATTCACTCCAATCAAGTCGGATAGCGACGGGGTTGTTGAGGAAGAGCTTCTGGATATTGGCATAGCCATTTTCCAGCCTGGCCTTGATGAAATTCCCCGCAATCGGGAAGAATTGACCTTTTCCGATGTTCGCATGGCAGAAACCTACTTTGCCTCCTACAATTTGGCGACTGCACTTCAAAACAGCGGTAACTGGGGAGTCGTTCGGGTAGTCCCCGGTGACCTTTCCAGCAGTGATCTGGCTATCACCGGGACTATTTTGCAGTCTGACGGGGAAACCATGCGCCTGCAGGTGAACGTGAAAGACTCCACCGGGGCAACCTGGATCGACAAGGAATATGAGGAAGTTGTCAGCAAGTATAGCTACGACCCCCGCATGCGGCGCAGTGAAGATGCCTTTCAGGGGCTATTTAACAAGATTGCCAATGACCTGCTCGCGTATAAACAACGTAATGTCAGTAGCGAAGAAGTATTAAATATCAGAACAGTTTCCCAGATTCAGTTTGCGCGAGATTTTGCGCCACAAATTTTTGATGAATACCTTGAAGAGGACCGCAACGGAATTCTTGAGGTCACGCGCTTACCTGCGAAAAATGACCCTGTCATTAACCGCATTGAAAGCATCAGGGAAAGAGACTATCTCTATGTGGATGCCCTCCAGGATTACTATTCCAACTTTGTGCGCCAGATGGAAACGCCGTACACCGAATACCGCCGCATGAGCTACGAAGAGGTCATGAAAATGGACCGGCTTGCCTCTGAATCCAGACGCAACATGATTATTGGTGTTGCAGCTATCATCGGTGGCATTGCAGCAACTCAAAGCAATAATGCCGCAGCTTATTATTCCTCTCCGGTGATTATTGCCAGCGGTGGCTGGCTGATCAAGGATGCCTTTAATAAGGGCGATGAGCGGCAAATGCATGTGGAAGCGCTTGCTGAGCTTGGCAATTCCCTGGAAATGGAAATAGCCCCGCAGACTATTGAGCTGGAACAGCGCACCATCACCCTGTCCGGATCAGTTGAAGCGCAGTACGAACAGTGGCGAGAGCTTCTCGCGGATATTTATGCCAATGAAACCGGGGAGGCAACAAGCTCGGATTTATAGTGATCAAAAGGCCGTCCTGGATCAGGGCTAATTCACTAATCGAGAGCAGCAAGCCATGGCTGATTCAGATTTTGACAACATCACCCCTGCAGATCTCAACCTGACAGGAAAGTCTGCTCCTCCAGAACAGGCACAGAGCGCTGCAGCACCTCCTCTTGGCGGCGAGGAAACTCGCCGTAGTGATGAGGAAAAAAAGAGACAGTCCAGAATTCTCACTGGAATCTTCTTTTTATTGTTGGTGCTGGTAGCGGGCGTTATTTTTGTTTTGCCCCGATTGATTTCACCCCCTGACCCAACTGCTAGCAGGAGTGTGGTAGTCGTCAATACCCCTTCGAGCACCACGTCTGCCACAAATTCAGTAGCGCCTTTTGAAGAAGCACAGAAACTGCGCCAGCGCGAAACCGCGCAAAACATCCTGGCTGAACTCCTCGATCTGCAGGAATCACTGGAAGAAAAAGAAGTTGAAAGCTGGGCCGAAGCAGACATTAACAGCGTTTTTGCGCTGGCAAGTCAGGGCGATGAAGCTTATCAAAACCAGGACTTTATCGGCGCTGCTACCTTTTACCAGCAAGGTCTGGAAAAACTCAGTGCACTCGATACCAGCCTGCCTGATGTTTTCAATCGCTATCTGGCTAGCGGTGAACAGGCAATTCTCAACGGTGACCCTGCTCTGGCTGAAGAGTCTTTCAGTATTGCCGTGCTGATAAACCCTGATAGCGCCGAAGCTGTAAATGGTTATGATCGCGCCCAGATACTCCCGGAGGTCCTTGAAGTGATTGCCCAGGGCCGGCAATTTCATGACTCCGGAGAATTTGAAAATGCGCGTGAATTTTATCAGCAGGCTCTGGAGATTGACCCTGTGCATATAGAGGCTGGCGAACTGCTTGAGCAGGTCAATACTGATATTCTGGACCGCGATTTTTCCGCCGCCATGTCCCGTGGATTTACTGCATTGGCATCCAATGCTCCCCAAACCGCGGAAACGGCTTTCAAACAGGCTCTGGCCTTGAAGCCAAACTCTCCCGAAGCCAGCTCCGCGCTCGAACAAACAGTCGACCAGATGACGCTTAGTGCAATCAATATCCATCTTGATGCCGCAAGGGAGTTTGAAAATCAGGAACAATGGCAACAAGCTCTGGCTGAATATAATGAAGCACTCTCAATTGATGCCAACGTGGTCGCTGCACGTGAAGGAAAAAGCAGGGCCAATAGTCGCAATAATCTGGATAACTATCTGGAAACCATCAACAATGACCCCTTGCGCCTTGCAGAAAACGCCGTCTATGAGCAGGCCATTGGTATTTATAACGAAGCTGCCAAAATTGATGGCAACTGGCCCAGATTGAACGACCAGTTAGCTACCCTGCGTAATTACCTTCAGCGTGCAACAGAACCTGTCGAAGTAATATTGCAATCTGATGCGCTCACAGAGGTCACCGTTTACCAGGTTGGTAATCTTGGTCAATTTACCAGCCATACCCTTAACCTTGAACCCGGCACCTATGTTGCGGTAGGCATCAGGGAAGGGTTTCGTGATGTCAGGGAAGAGTTTGTTGTTGGTTTTGATGGCAAGTCACCCGTAATCACTGTGCAGTGTATTGAAGAAATACTGTGATCATTTTTAAGAGCTGATAAGCAAATGTCTGACGACGACAAGATCAAAAATCCTTCGAGTAATGCAGCCGGCAATGGAAACCTGGATGACCCCATTCAGCCGATTGATTTTACTCCCGTCGGTCAGACCTCAAAAAAGTTCAGCTTAAAGCTTAGCCCCGCCAAAATTATTCTGTCTGCTTTTTTACTTTTGTTTGCCGGTGTTGCATGGTTTGTATTGTCTGCCAAATCTGTTTACCTGGACGTTACACCGGCAACCAGCCTGATCAATGTTCAAAGTCCGCTGGCAATAAAAATTGGCCCACGTTTTCTTGTTCTCAAAGGCGACCTGCCAGTCACTGTGACAGCCGAAGGATATTATCCCCTTGATACTGATCTCACTGTGACTGATCAGCAGGCACAAACTTTTGTCATCAACATGCAGCCACTGCCGGGCTTTCTTACACTAAACAGTGACAACATTAATGGCGCACAGGTTTTTATTGATGGCCAGGTTGTTGGACAAACGCCTCTGACAGATTTCGAGCTGGCTGCCGGTGATCATATGGTCTTAGTCACACTGGATCGATACCAGCCTTTTGAAACAATCATTACCATGGAAGGTCGGCAAACAAAGCAGAGCCTTGATATTGAACTGTTACCAGCCTGGGCGGAAGTCTCTTTTAATACCAGCCCTGCCGGCGCCGTCGTTTCTGTCGATGGTGAGGATCAAGGGCAAACTCCCCTGGTGGTAGAAATTCTCGAAGGTGAGCATGACATTCTGGTGAAATTACCTGCTCACAAAGCCTGGACCCGAAGTATTGACGTTATGGCAAGACAGGCGATGACGCTGCCCCTGATCGAACTCGAACAGGCCGATGGGCTGGTTCTTCTGCAATCAACCCCCAGTAATGCCAATGTCACCATGGATGGCGTGTTCCAGGGACAAACCCCTCTTGAAATTATTGTGCCTCCCGGAACCACTCATGAGCTCTCCTTTTTCCTCAATGGCTACCAGGAAGCACGGCGTACCTTTACAACGCGTCCCGAACAGGAAGTGTCTTTGCAGGTCAATCTTGACCCCATTCTCAGCTCCGTGGAAATCAGTGTTATTCCCACAGACGCAGAACTTTTCCTGAATGGAGAATTTCAGGGCAATGCCAACCAGACTATCGAGTTGCTTGCAGCTACACAGTTAATTGAAATCCGCCGCGATGGCTACGTACCCTTTGAAACAAATTTTGTTTCCCGGCCCGGCCTTGAACAAAAACTGGATATCAGCCTGAAGACTCTTGAGCAGCAGCGGCTGGAATCAATCAAACCCTTTATTACCAATGCTGTCGGACAATCCATGAAATTGATTTATCCGACGACATTCCAGATGGGAGCCTCCAGGCGCGAGCCGGGGCGTCAGGCCAATGAAGTACTGCGTAATGTAAACCTGACACGACCTTTTTATCTTTCCCTGATGGAAGTCAGCAATAGCCAGTTTGCCCAATTCGACAAGGAACATTCCTCTGGCGTTATTGAAGGCAGAACATTAAGCAATAATAATCAGCCCGTGGTCAGAGTGACATGGGATCAGGCCGCCCGTTTCTGTAACTGGTTAAGTGCCCAGGAAGACCTTGAACCTTTTTACATTGAAGAAAATGGCATGATTAGTGGATTTAATGCTGCCAGTACCGGTTACAGGCTGCCTACAGAAGCTGAGTGGGCCTGGGCCGCAAGGGTGGATAATGATCCAAACAGCCTGCTCAAATTCCCCTGGGGACCCGAATTACCACCACCCGCCAATCATGGCAATTACGCCGATATCTCCGCCGGCGTTTTCCTGGGCAGGATTATTGCCAACTACAATGACGGTTATCTGGGTACGGCACCGATTGGCAGCTTTGCGCCTAACAGCAATGGTTTTTTTGATATGGGCGGTAATGCTGCGGAGTGGGTACATGATTATTATGGGTCAAGTGGCCAAATTGGTGGCGCCCTGGAAACGGATCCCTTAGGTCCGACAGAGGGAACCTATCATGTCATCAGAGGCTCTAGCTGGGCCCATGGCACAATTACAGAATTAAGGCTCAGCTTCCGCGACTACAATGATGAATCCCGTGATGATGTCGGTTTCAGGGTTGCACGCTATCTTGAGTAATCAGCAATGAAGCATTACCAAAAATTGTTGTCCCTTCTGGTTTTTTCCAGCCTCGGTATTTATGCGGCTGACAATAGTGCTGAAAATGACGCGCAGGTTGCTGAGTCAACAGAGCAGGCAGAAGAGGGAGCAGAAGGTATTGAAAGGCCTTTGGAAGAAACCATTCCTGACGCTGGTGATGAAATTATTTTAGATGCGTCAGATGAAAATTTTGTACCCAGCGAGCAGATTACAGAAGACCTGCCCGTTGCGTTTCCGATAGACATTTGAAATTAGAAAACTGAACAAGGCATTTTTATGAAACAGCAGGGCATTATTTCCGATTTTCTCTACCAGGTCTTTGCACTGATTATTGCAGTGATAGTAGTGCATGCAGTTTATGTAGCGCTAATACGGCCCAATGCTGATTTGCAAATAGAACAGCAAGCCATCATGCAGGAAGCCGATCCGGATTTTGTCTCGGAGCGTTCATTATATGTGGTCATGAAAGACTTCGAGCAGGAGACCTGTATCATCCTGATGTTCTGGGCCATGTCCATAATCGGCCTGAAGATTTACCGCAACAGAAAAGAAAACGAATTACTCAATCGTTCACTGCTCAACCTGTCTGAGGGAATGAGTATATTGCCGGAAGACGTGCGTGATTATGCCAGGCCGGTTCAGGCGCTGCCTGTTGAAGAAAGGCAGTATCTGTTGCCTCGCGCGCTACTCGCTGCTCTGCAACGCTTTGGCTCGACCAGAAGCATTCCCGATGTCGCTTCTGTGATCAAGGATACCTGTAACTCGGAAGCCGATCGCCTGGAAAGCGAACTGACAATCGTACGCTATATCGCCTGGGCCATTCCTTCCATCGGCTTCCTTGGTACTGTGCGCGGTATCGGTGAAGCACTTGGCCAGGCGCACAAGGCAGCCAGCGGTGATATAGCCGGTGTAACCGCCAGTCTGGGTGTCGCCTTTAACTCGACCTTTATCGCACTGGTGGTAAGTATTCTTATCATGTTTCTGCTTTACCAGCTTCAGCTGATGCAGGACCGTCTGGTACTTGATACACAGAATTATTGTGACAATTATCTGATCAGGCATCTTCAGGTTCCGGAAAGGGATGAACAGACGTGAGCGTTCATATTATTGAATTAAATGACCGCAATATTTGCCTGCGTAACCAGGATGAAATCCTGGTGCAAAGTCCGGGCTTTGCGAATATTGCTGACAAAAATCCGGTATTCGGTGAAGAGGCGCGAAAAACTGCACGGCTTCATCCGCGACAAACTTTTTCCCAGTTCTGGTCTCAACTAAGCCTTGACCCCCTGGCCAACAGCAACAATCTGTTTCGCCATCAGGCTGATTTGGCGTTTGCACACCTGAATAATATTGCCAGCCAGCATGCCTTGAAAGACCAGGTCATTTTTGCCGTTCCCAGTAACTATAATCGTAACCAGCTTTCCATCCTGCTTGGACTGGTTAAATCCTGCGAATTCGATGCCGTAGGTCTGGTTGATATGCCATTGTTGATGGCCGGTGATGCTGACGATCCAGCCATGACCGTTTATGTCGATATCCAGTTACACCAGACTGTGCTGACCACCTTCTCTTTACAGGAAAACAAACCAACCCGCGATAAAGTAATACAGATTCCAGGTACAGGTCTGATTGCACTCCATGATAGCTGGGTCAACATGGTAACCGATGAATTTATCAAGCAAAGCCGCTTTGACCCCCATCACAATGCGGAAACCGAGCAGTATGTTTATAACCAGCTTGAAGACTGGCTGGCACGCTCACTGCAAGATAATGAAATTCTGATGGAAATTAACAACAAGGGGTCCGTCTATCAGGCCAAAGTTAACCGCGGTCATTTTGAACAACGAGTCAGAAATATTTTTGGCCGTATTCATTCCGAGCTGGAAGCCATGGCTGGTAATAATTATGAGCTGCGGTTACCGGAATCTGATGCCAGCCTGCCAGGAGTATCTCTGTATCTGAAAAACATTACTGCGGTCAGGGATGCCATGCTGATTGAAAGCTGCATGACTCATCTTGATCATATCAAGGGCGATGTCGGTTCTTTGAGTTTTACCGCAAGCCTGCCCCAGGGCAACAGAAAACAGACTGCAGCCAGAACCAAACCAGCAGACCGTCTGCCTTCTCATATTCTTATTAATCATTGTGCTTACAGCCTGCCCGTCTCTGTACAATTCGGGCCGGCAAGCGATGAAGAAAATAATAAGGCTATTTTTATTGAGGCTAGCGAAAGCGGGGCTGTCACATTTTCTGTTGTAGGCTCACATGTTCAGCTGAAGACCAGTGGAACTGACAATATAGAAATTAACGGCTCCAGTGCAGCGTCATCTGAAGCTCTGAAGCTCGGCGATGTAATCAGTTTACCGGGCTCATCAGCGCCGCTCCAGCTCATCCAGGTAGAATAGGCTATGGCACAAAGCAAAGCCTCAAAGCGTGAATTCAATCCTGTCAGCCTGTCTTTTCTGGATGTCATGTCCTGTGGCTTTGGTGCAGTGGTTCTAATTTTTCTCATTCTGGATCACTCTTCCAGTGTTCAGAATGCCGAGAATACTCCCGAGCTTGCCGCTGAGATCAATCTGCTCAATGAAGAAATAAATGAAGGGCAGGAAAATCTGGTCAGGATACGTAATACCATTTCTGATGTAGATTTTCAGATGGTGGAAGCACAAGGCCTGGCACGATCCATTCAGCAGGAGATTGATACCTTTCTAGAAGAGCTGGCGCAGCTTGAAAACAATACGCTGGCAAAAAGGGATAGTGTTGAAAAATTAAAATCCGACATTCAAACACTTGAGGAGGAACTGGAGAGGCTCAAGGCGGCCCAGGATTCCTTCAGTGGCAATTTCATCAGACCTTACGTGGGCGATGGTAACCGCCAATACCTCACCGGCCTGATTCTGGGTGGCAGCCGCATTCTTGTGTTGGTAGACACTTCCGCCAGTATGCTGGACAACACCATTGTTAATATTATTCGACGTCGCAACATGTCGGAAGAAACGCGCATTGCTTCAGATAAATGGGTGGGTGTGCGCAAGGTGGTAGACTGGCTTACAACCCAGCTGCCTCCGCCCAGCCAATACCAGATCTACACTTTTAATGAAGACGTACAGCCGTTGATACCAGGGACTAACGGCAACTGGCTGGAAGTGGCTGATGAAGCCCAGCTTTCCGATGCCGTAGCGCGTATCAACAGGCTTATCCCGGAAAACGGCACTAACCTGGAAAATGTGTTCATGGCCGTCGCGGCCATGAACCCTTTACCCGACAATATTTACCTGATTACCGATGGCCTGCCCACACTTGGCAGCAGGGAAGGCGGCCTTTTTAATCGCAGACCTGACGGTAACCAGAACACGGTATCGGGCAGGGAGCGCGAAGAGTTATTCCGCAGTGCCGTGGGGAAGTTACCCTCCGGAATTCCGGTCAATATAGTACTGGCCCCTCTGGAAGGAGACCCTATGGCAGCATCACTTTACTGGAAGCTCGCGGTTTCAACCGGCGGCTCTTTTTTGAGTCCTTCCAGTGACTGGCCATAAAAAAGCATCATATTGAGCAGAAGACAAGATAAGAGAAAGTAAAAATCAGAACAGCAGCAAGACAAACAAGGGTTACAAGGATTAATCGTGGCACGTCGAACTACAGAAACATTTAATGTCTCCTTCCTGGATGTAATGTCTTGCGGGTTTGGTGCAATTATTCTGCTGATCATGATTACCAAGTCATCTACCCCCACTACGCTTGAAATATCAGATACGCCAATGGAAGGCAGTGTCCTTGAATTACAACGCCAGCTATTCGAGATTCGTGGAGAAACCAATATTCTCAACCGCGAACTTAATGCCAAACATGAACAAATCTCCCAATATGACGACAGGATTGCCCGCCTGCGCCGGGAGCTGTCCATCCTCAACGGCGAGTTCAATACGACCAGCCAGCAATCTACCGAGGACGATATTCTGCAAGGACAAATGGCCATTGCACGTCAACAGCTCACTGATGAAATGCGGCGCCTGCAAAATAATATGGACCAGGCACAGCTCAATGAATCGGTGGGTGGAGTGCCTGTAGACAGTGAATACATTATCTTTCTTATCGACACCTCGGGCAGTATGTTCAACTACAGCTGGTCGCGTATGCTGGAAGTAATGGTAGACACCCTGGATATCTATCCGGAAGTTAAAGGCATCCAGGTCATGAATGATATGGGCGAATACCTGTTTTCCAGCTTCCGTGGTGACTGGATCCCGGATACCCCGGCGCGCCGGCAGGCGATCCTGCAACGCCTGCGCAGCTGGAACCCGTTTAGTAATTCAAGCCCGGTGGAAGGGATAACGGCGGCGATTCGCAATTTCTACGACCCGGGTAAAAAAATCAGCCTTTATGTGCTGGGTGATGAATTCCCACCCGGCAGCGGTTCAATCCGAAATGTGATCGAGACTGTTGATCGAATCAATGTAGAAGACAGCGAAGGAAATCGCCTGGTAAGAATCCATGGCATTGGCTTTCCCGTATATTTTTCACAACCAGACCGCTACCAGTCTACCGGTATTCGCTTTGCTACACTGATGCGTGAATTGGCGCGCAAAAACGGCGGTACTTTTGTTGGCCTTAATGATTTTTACTAGGAAATCATGAATCAACACGGCATATTGATGAAAACAGAAACTGGAGTAAACTATATAACCCCCGGGCAATAATCCTCGATACCGGCGGGTAATGGCGAATTATGCAAATTATGCAATTAATAACTGGAAAGTTGTTTCAGATTCGAAATATTGGCGATCTGGCTGGGATGAAATACAGCATACTTGCCATGGCGCTGTTGCTGACAGCCTGTTCAGCGACGACCATCAATATTGAGGGCACTTTCCCTGCACCACTGGTGCAAAAGCTGCCACTTACAGTGGGCGTTTATTACGATGAAGCGTTTATTAATCACAGCTTTATTGAGATTAATGATAATACCGGTGATGACCAGTACATCATTAATTCCGGTGCTTCGCAGATAGCTCTTTTTAATACCATGCTACCGGCAGTATTCGAACAGGTGATTCAGCTGGACAGCCTGGAAAGTGCAGCAGATATGAGTGGCATTGATGCGGTGTTTGTTCCCGCCATTGAAGAATTCCAGGTTGGTCTGCCCCAGAAAACCCGTCTCAATGTTTACGAAATCTGGGTCAAATATAATATGAGGCTGGCCCAGTCCAATGGCGACTATATCGCTGACTGGGTGATGACGGCTTACGGCAAATCTCCGGAGGAAACTTTTCAGTCGGTGGATGCAGGGGTAAACGATGCTGCCAATGTAGCACTGCGCGACCTGGCGGCAAGTTTTACTCTGGGATTCAGTAATATTCCTGAAATAAACGAATGGCTTCGCTCTCAAAACATTATGGAAGAGTAACGCTGCTCGATTACCCTGAAAAGGGTAGCAAGCTAAAAAAGTAGAAATTGATCATTCAGGTAGCAAAGTCAGGCAAGCATAAAGTCAAAAATTAAAAGTTAAGGTAATTATGAAGTAATCGGTAGCAATTAATGGGTAAAACCATTTTCAGAGACTCCAAGATGAAACAGCTTACATTGTTCACCAAAAGCACCCTGCCAATTCCGGCTTTTATACTGCCGGTCCTGATTTTTCTTTGCAGTTGCACCACAACCGAAATTGATGAATTCCGGCAAGGCTCAACCTCGATTAATAATCTGGATGAAAGCATTGTTATTCTGGGAAGACGTCAAAATAATAACTACGAAACCGAACAAAGTTTTGTCGGTTGTGTCGCGGATGTTGTCTCGCGTGGCGAAAATTCAATTACTGTTGTTGATGAACAGGAATTCCTGGATGCGATGTTTCCGTTTTTTGAACCACGCACCGCGCCCATGCGTACCGGACACCTGCAACAACTGATGTCTATGGATGTTGCGGTAGACAAACTCGAGGAATTTGGTATCGAATATATTGTCTGGCTCGATGGTATTACAGAGCGTTCAGAGCAGTCAGGTTCAATTTCCTGCACGATTGGTCCTGGTGGCGGAGGCTGTTTCGGCTTTGGTACCTGGCAGGATGACTCCAATTTTGAAGCAGAAATCTGGCACCTGGATAGCCAAAGTAGCGTTGGTTCAATCAGTACTGATGCCAACGGACAGTCTTATATGCCCGCAGTTGTAATCCCCATCCCATTGATCGCAAGGGTTGAGGCAAATGCCTGCAGCGGCCTGGGCAATCAGTTAAAACAGTTTATAAACGGGACTTGATCCTTTCCTGATAACGCGGTTCATAATTGATTAAGCTCTTTATCATTAGAATGTAACTATGGAAAGCTTATTTAAATTTCTCAATTTATCAGCCCCCAGCTCCGTGCTGGCAGTGGCCATGTCGTTTATCCTCACTGCCTGTGCCGGCAATCCTACAGGCGGAGCTAATTTTGTGCTCATGAGCGAATCTGCCGAACTTGAAAAAGGGCAGGAACTGCATGCGGAGATGCTCAAGCAAAACCCGATTTATCAGGATCCGGAACTACAGGCCTACGTCGATAAAATCGGGCAAAAAATGGCCGCCGTGTCTCACCGGGCAGAGCTCGACTATGTATTTACCATAATCGACAGCCCCGATATTAACGCCTTTGCCCTGCCTGGCGGCTTTGTTTATGTAAACCGCGGCTTGCTGACCTATCTCAACTCGGAAGCGCAGCTGGCTGCTGTGCTTGGACATGAAATTGGTCATGTCACTGCTCGTCATGCGGTTCGCCAACAGACCGCTGCCAGATCTGCCAATGCAGCCTCTATCGCGCTCATATTCGCCACCGGGGTTGACCTGCGTGAAACCACCAGTCTTATCAGCGGCGCATTAATCAGCGGCTATGGGCGTGATATGGAGCTGGAGGCTGACAGTCTCGGTGCAGAGTACCTTTCCAAAGCCGGTTATGACCCTCTGGCTATGGTACAGGTGATTGAGGTGCTCAAAAATCACGAGGACTTTACCAAGAGAACATCAAACAGAACCGCCGTAAGTTACCACGGTCTGTTTGCCTCTCATCCACGCAATGATACGCGTCTACAGGAAGTTGTCGGCAAGGCCGGAGAGCTTAAAGGGGAGCAGGAAAGCGAAGAAGATCCAGCAGTGTTTCGCGAGCAAATTACCGGCCTGATCGTTGGCCCCAGTCTACAAAATGCCGCTGGTGGCGATCAACGCAACCGCTATTATCAATCGCTGTTTAATTATACGCTGCTGCTGCCTGAAGGCTGGTCTAAACAGGAAACAACAACCACCATGACGAGTGCCAGTGTGGACGGTACCAGCATGATAAAAGTAGAAGCTCAGCGTTTACAGGAGTCAAAGGAACCCCGCTTATTTATTCGCGAGAATCTGGGCATAGAAAATCTGCAACAGTCTGAACCTCTTTCGCAATTTGGCTTAAGCGGCTTTACCGGTATAAACCCTGAAAACAGCGAACGGGTTGCTGTCCTTTATTATGGCCCGCGCGCCTTTATCCTGACGGCCAAAGGCGGAGATGGAATCAGCGATGATCTGCTGCTGGAGTCAGTACGAAGTTTCCGGCCAATTGCCCGAAACGAAGCCCTGTTTGCCAATCCGGTTCAGATCAGCTACATACAGGCCGATGGTAAAATTACCTACGCAGACCTGGCCCGACAGACGCGACTTACCGAGCACCAGGAAGATATGCTGAGGTTGTTGAACGGCGACTATCCCTTTGGTGAACCTGATGCTGGTCAGTGGGTGAAAGTAGTCAACTAATTCTCCCCAAACTTTCTTCAGGCTCATGGCTGTTTATGGGCTCATGGCTGTTTATAAGCTCATGGCTGTTTACAAGTCTCTGGTTGTTTTCGGTATTGAATCAGCATAAGTCAGCATAGCCTGGTAAATCCGGCACCACGCGAAACAGGTGAAATCGGGAAGGAACGCAAAGAAACACAAAGCCGCTCTCATAATAACCGGGTATGAAATTACAAGAGCGCCGTAATTTAGAAATAATGCTTATAAATAAAGTTTATGAATTAACTTAATCAAGCTCTACGATATCGTGAATGCTGGTTATTTTCTTTCGAACAGGTGGTACAGATAATCGTAATCCGGTGCATGCATAATCCCCTCGGTAGGTATTCCAGGTTTAAAAGCATTGTGGCAGCCTTCACAGCTGGCAACTAGAACGTCTCCGGTACTGGACAACAAGGCTTTATCCTTGTTCCTGGCAGCATCCAGTGCCAGCATCGCTGCATTGGTCATGGTACGTGAATAGCTCACCCAGCCATCGTTGTCAGCCCAGGAATTATCCAGTTTGCCCGAACCACCAAGTGTTATAAGAGGGCCAGAGCCAGCGAGCTGGATTGCATAATATTCAATCGTACGCCACTCATCATCGGAAATTTCCCGTTCCAGAGCAGCGTAATCCCAGATGTAATGGGCTGAGTGATCAATCAGTGTCACCATCAAGGCATTGATACTGACGGGAACAGGGATGTTTCTTTCGTCAGGATGTGCTGTGAGGAAAGCAGAATAGGAAACACTGAATACAACGCCAGTCAAAACCAGCATCGCAATCTTTCTCAGCTTAGCTGTGATAGTTGAATTAAAATTTGGTTTCATTGATAGAGTCCCTCTGATGAAATTCTCTTTAAGTATCACACTATTTAATTTTCAAATTTTGACCTGCATCAACTTGATCATGGATTTAAATTAAGGCTGATGACGTGATACCTTTACCGTGGATAAACAGGATACCCCAAGCACACGATGGCAAAAAAACTTTATGAATGTCCGCACTGCCACGAGGAAAAGATTTCAGGCTATCAGAAAATCTTTTCTGTTTCTTTTTCACCGGCTTATTGCCCAAAATGCAATAAACAAAGTTATGTTCCCATCATTCATGGACTCACGGTTCTGACTGCATGGATGATCCTGACCTGGTTGTTTATTGGTCTGGCCATTATGGCTGGCATGTCATTTTTCCTCCTCGGGACGTTTCCTGCGCTTGTAGTCTGCATTGACAGGTACTTACTCAAGGCACCTCTTGTTGCCCGCGATCCGCCTATCGAGAATTGAGTAAAGAATTAACTCCAGGCGTTTAGTATCAGGTTGTATAAAAAGAGAGCTGATAAAGCCATTGGAAGCATCACCTGCACTGGCTACAATGGCAGCCAATATCCCGCACAGGTTAATCGAATGAATAGCAGTTCCAGTAGCAAGCCCAGAATTATTGTCGGCATCAGCGGTGCCTCCGGCATTGTCTACGGAATTGAAGCACTAAAAACGCTTCGCACTCTGGAGATCGAAACCCACCTGGTAGTAAGCAAGTCCGCTAAAGTGACGTTGAGCCAGGAAAGCCCGGTCACCATCAATGAACTTCTTGACCTGGCGGACCATCATTATGCCAACGCGGACATCGGGGCCTGTATCTCCAGCGGCAGCTATAAGACTCTCGGTATGCTGGTTGCGCCCTGCTCTATAAAAACACTCTCTGAAATAGCTACCGGAGTGACTTCTTCACTGTTAAGCAGAGCTGCTGATGTGGTTTTGAAGGAACGCCGTAAACTGGTGTTAATGGTCAGGGAAACACCACTACATGCCGGTCACCTTGAGAGTATGCTCAGAGTCACCAATATGGGCGCTATCATTAATCCACCGGTTCCTGCGTTTTACACCAGGCCATTAACTCTTGATGACATGGTTCAACAAAGCGTTGGACGGGCACTGGATCTGTTCGGTCTGGAAAGTAGCCTGGTAAAGCGCTGGTCGGGAAATCAGCCCAGACAGTAAGCACAATGTACCCATTGCAATGTAAATTGCAGGGTAAACAGTGCTGACAATACAAAATGGAAAGGGTTAAGGCTGATAAGGATATGCCGGATAGTATTACTATTACTTACGGCTATTACTTACAGCTATTACTTATGGCAAGGGTATTCCTGAAACAGGAATACCCGGATGGAAAACAGCTTACTTGATCTTGGCTTCAGTATAAGTAACGTGTTTGCGAACAACGGGATCAAATTTTTTGATTGCCATCTTGTCTGGCATGTTGCGCTTGTTCTTGTCAGTTGTGTAAAAGTGTCCGGTGCCTGCACTGGAAACCAGTCTGATTTTATCTCTCATCGTTTTTGCCTCTTAAACTGGCTCTGAAGTATTTTCAGGGCAGTAAAATTTTTCTATGAATAAAAAAAGTTTATTCGAATAGTCGAACTAAACCTTTTCGCCACGGCCGCGGATATCACTAAGAACCCGGTCTATACCCAGTTTATCAATGATACGCATGCCTTTACTGGACAGACGCAGTTTTACAAAACGTTTTTCAGACTCAACCCAGAACCTGTGTGAATGTAGGTTTGGGCAAAAACGGCGTCTGGTTCTGTTCTTGGCATGGGACACATTGTTGCCAGTGACCGGTTTTTTGCCTGTAACCATGCATACTCTAGACATTGTATTGCCTCGTTTATTCCGCAAAATCGACCTGCAAAGGCCTTGCGTAAAATTCGGTGAAAAAAAGAGCGCGTTTTATACCAGAACAGCAGTTTAAATTCAAGGATTTCTCAGGATTCCCCTAACTTTTACTCCCCGGCAGATCTTCATCTTAAAGCATTTATCAGATGAAATAACATTTATTAGCCCGCCGTGCCTAGAGGTAGCCCTGCTCAGCCAGGGATCTGACTTCTCCTTCACCGACTATCAGGTGATCCAGAGTGCGGATATCAACCTCCGACAGCAGGCTTTTCAGACGCTGGGTAATACTGATATCAGCCTGACTGGGCTCAGCAACACCGGACGGATGATTATGGGCAAAAATCAGGGCCGCAGCATTGTGATAAAGCGCTCGCTTCATGACTTCCCGCGGGTGCACCGAGGCACCATCGATGGTACCCAGGAATAATTCTTCCTGGGCAATCAGTCGATTCTGACTATCCAGAAACAGGCACAGAAATACCTCGCGGCCGCGATCAATCAGCCGTGACTTTACATACTGCCGGGTAATGCGGGAGTTGCTAAACACATCTTCCCTTAACAGGGTTTCCTGAAGACAGCGCTGGGCAAGCTCACTGACCGCCTGCAGCTGGGCAAATTTGCTGTGGCCAAGCCCCGGCAATGCGCAGAATTCTTCTCTGGAAGCCCCCAGAATGCCTCTGAGGCCACCAAACATGCTGATCAAGCCTCTGGCCATGTCCAGGGCAGACGTCCCGCAGGTACCAGTGCGCAGGAAAATAGCCAGTAATTCGGCATCTGACAGGGTATGAGCGCCCGTTGCGATCAGTTTCTCGCGCGGTTTCTCACTATCTGGCCAGTCTGCTATTGTCACCACAATCCCCGATAATCCGATAACTTTACCTAGCCACCCTGGTCGATGGCAGCGCCATCAAATTGAATATGCAAGGTCATGCTGTTAGTCTTTCGTCGCTTTTGCGCCACTCTGTCCGAAACACTGGCTGCAGCTATTCGAGTGGTTTGTAATTAAAGCAAAACAGTGCCTACATCCTTTACTATAGCCCAGGTTTTATTTTCTGCCTGACTTTGGACTGCCATGCTAAGTCTATCCAACAAACAAATAATTCTTGGTGTCACCGGGGGCATTGCAGCCTATAAGGCGGCGGAACTGTGCCGTCTGCTGATCAAGGCGGGCGCAGACGTGAGAGTCGTCATGACCCCTTCAGCAGCTGAGTTTATTACCTCTCTGACATTCCAGGCGCTTTCCGGGAACCGTGTCCATATCGAGTTGCTTGATGAAGAAGCAGAAGCCGCCATGGGCCATATTGAACTGGCCCGCTGGGCCGATCTGGTATTGATAGCACCTGCCAGCGCCAATTTTATTGCTCGCCTGAGCCAGGGCCGTGCTGAAGACCTGTTGTCCACACTTTGTCTTGCCACCAATGCGCCTATCGCTGTTGCCCCTGCCATGAATCAGGCCATGTGGCGTAATCAGAATACCCAGGAAAACCTGCAGCAGCTAAACCAGAAAAATATCACCATACTGGGGCCAGCCTCAGGTGAGCAGGCATGTGGCGATGTCGGCCTTGGCAGAATGCTGGAGCCGGAAGAAATTGCACTGGAGGCTGCAAACCTCTTTGAAACCGGCGAACTGGCCGGAGTTAACATTACCATTACCGCCGGCCCTACGCGCGAGGCCATAGATCCGGTCCGCTATATCAGCAATCATAGCTCCGGCAAAATGGGCTATGCCCTGGCCAGAGCAGCCATGGAAGCAGGCGCCAAGGTGGTCCTGGTAAGCGGCCCTGTTGAGCTGGAACCTCCCCCTCAAGTCAAACTGGTTGCCGTGGAAAGCGCCCGACAAATGCTTGATGCCTGCCAGGTCGCTCCTGGAGACATCTTCATTAGTGTTGCTGCGGTAGCTGATTACCGTCCAGCCAACAGTGCCAGTGAGAAAATCAAGAAAAATGCCGACACCATGGAACTTAGCCTGGTTAAAAACCCGGATATCCTTGCCCATATTTCCCTGTCGGACCAGCGGCCTTTTTGTGTAGGCTTCGCTGCAGAAACACAGAATATTGAAGAATATGCCAGGAAAAAGCTGCAGGAAAAGAAACTTGATTTGATCTTTGCGAATAATGCTACCGACACTTTCAACAGCGAGTCAGCATTGGCAACGGCTTACTGGCCAGAGGGCGAATATCCCTTTCCACGCAGCAGCAAAACCAGCCTGGCACGTGACATGGTGTCACTGATTGCCCGTTGTTACCGGAAATCTATAGCGGAAAACCGGCAACAGTGACAGTTCAGATTCCTGATAATATTTTTCGCGCCTATGACATCAGAGGCATTGTTGGCGAAGGCCTTGATGAAAGCATCATCAGGCTGATTGGCCGTGCAGTGGCCAGCGAAGCCCTCGACCTGGGTGAGACCTGTCTTGTGGTCAGTGCCGATGCACGCCTCTCCAGCCCCGCTTTTTCCGAAGCCATGATCCAGGGCATACTTTCAACTGGCTGCAATGTAATCAATATTGGAACCGGCCCTACGCCGCTGATGTACTTTGCGACTCACACCCTGGAAACACATTCCGGGGTAATGATCACCGGCAGCCATAACCCAAAAAATTACAACGGTGTCAAAATCGTTTTGCAAAATAATTGCCTGGCCGCTGGTCAAATCACCCACCTGAAAGAGAGAATCCTGCGAGAAGATTTTCATGCAGGAAACGGCACGCTCTCTACTATTGATCTGAATGCCGACTATATCAGGACTATTTGCCGCGATATCGTGCTCACACAGCCCTATAAAGTAGTCATGGATTGTGGCAATGGTGTCGCTGCCAATTGCGCGCCCATGCTGTTTGCGGCTCTGGGCTGCCAGGTGGTTCCGCTGTATTGTGAGGCCGACGGTAATTTTCCCAATCATCACCCGGATCCAACCTGTGAGGAAAACCTGCAGGATCTGATTGCACTGACAATAAGCGAAAAGGCGGCTTTGGGGATTGCCTTTGACGGCGATGGCGATCGGGTTGTCCTGGTCAGCAAGACCGGGGAGATTATTGATGCCGACAAGATGATGCTGACTTTTATAGCAGACATAGTGCCCGAGAACCCCGGTGCCAATATCGTTTTTGATGTAAAAAGCAGTCAACAGCTGGCACGAATGATCAGCCACTATGGCGGTAATCCGGTGATGTGTAAAAGTGGTCACTCTTATGTGAAGCAGCAAATGCATACCGCGGATGCCTTGCTTGGGGGAGAGTATTCTGCCCATATTTTCTTTAAGCATCGCTGGTTCGGCTTCGATGACGGTATGTACAGTGCCGCCCGCTTTCTGGAGCTAATGGATAAAAACAGCCACAGTGCCGATGAGCTTTTGTCGGCATGCCCGCAAACCTTCAGCACTCCGGAGCTGAATATCGGCGTCAGCGAGGATGAAAAGTTCCGGATTATGGATATTTTGCTGGCGCAGCTGACAATTCCCCAGGCGCGCATTAATCGGCTTGATGGTATTCGGGCAGAAACGGAGCATGCCTGGGGACTTGTTCGAGCCTCCAACACAACGCCCAGCCTGACACTGCGCTTCGAGGCCGACTCCAGGGAAGCACTGGAACAGATTCAAGCTGTCTTCAAGGGGGCAATTTCCGCACTTCTGCCAACGCTGGAAACAGGCTTGCCATACACTGGCAAGTCAGAAGCTATAAGCTGAATACTCGATTAAAGTGTCAGAGGCTGTTTGCCTGTGATGTTTGCCCGGTTTTACCCTTTTTAGCTTTCCGGCATCTGCCATTTTCTTCCTGTTCTGCTTGGGCATCGCTCACACATGTCCTATAATCCGCGATAAATATGGTTAGTAAGCATTCGCTATAGCGAACAAAGCGGAAACTCCGATGACTTTCGAACTCAGTAAAGCACAAAATATTGCCAGTGTTCTGACAGAAGCCCTGCCTTATATTCAGCACTTCACCGGCAAAACAATCGTGGTGAAATACGGCGGTAATGCCATGATTGATGAGGATCTCCAAAACAGTTTTGCGCGCGATATTGTCCTGATGAAACTGGTTGGAATGCATCCAATCGTCGTCCATGGCGGCGGCCCTCAAATAGGTACACTACTGGAAAAGCTGGACATAAAATCGAATTTTGTTGACGGCATGCGAGTCACTGATTCAGCCACCATGGATGTTGTGGAAATGGTGCTCGGTGGTCTGGTAAACAAACAGATAGTCAGCCTGTTAAATAAAAATGGTGGCAAAGCCATAGGCATTACCGGCAAGGATGGTGATTTCATTCGCGCCAGAAAACTCAAGGTCACACGACAGACCCCTGGTATGGAAGCCCCTGAAATTATTGATATCGGGCAAGTAGGCGAAGTCGCCAGTATGAACCCGGCGATTATCGAAATGCTTAAAGGCAGTGATTTTATCCCGGTCATCGCCCCGATCGGCGCTGACGAACATGGTGCCTCCTATAACATCAATGCGGATATTGTTGCCGGCAAGGTCGCGCAGATGGTAATGGCAGAAAAACTGATTCTGCTGACCAATATCTCCGGTGTTCAGGATAAAGAAGGTAATGTGCTGACCGGTCTGACGACAGCCCAGGTTAACAGCCTGATTGCGGATGGCACCATTCATGGCGGCATGTTGCCGAAGATAAATTGTGCCCTGGATGCTGTTAATTCAGGTGTCACCAGTGCCCAGATCATTGATGGTCGTGTACCCCATGCAGTATTGCTTGAGGTTTTCACCGATGAAGGCATTGGTACACTGATTACCAATAAGGACAACAAGTCGACCCGATCCAAAACCCGATAATTGCTCAGGTAACCGTTATGGTAGCAAGAGAAAAAGGTGCGAAAAAAGAGGCGATACTGCGTGCTCTGGCCCAGATGCTGGAAAATAATCCCGGTGGAAAAATTACCACCGCCGCACTGGCAGCCGAAATAGGAGTTTCCGAGGCGGCCCTGTATCGACATTTTCCCAGCAAGGCCAGAATGTTCGAGGGTCTCATCGATTTCATGGAAGATACCATTTTTTCCCGTATCACCCGGATACTTGGTGAAGGCTCTACGGCACTGGTGCAATGCGAAAAAATCATGCTTTTGGTACTGACCTTTGCGGAAAAAAACCCTGGTATCAGTCGGGTGCTTAATGGTGATGCACTGGTCGGAGAAACCGAGCGTTTGCGTGACCGTGCCAGCCAGGTATTCAATCGTCTCGACACCCAGCTAAAACAAATTTTCCGGGAAGCTGAAATCAAGGAGGGTTTACGCCCCAGCATGACGCCTGCCATGACATCAAATCTGCTGCTTACCTTTATTGAAGGAAAGGTCAGTCAGTATGTACGTACTGACTTTCAGCAAAAACCAACCGAGCAATGGAATGAGCAATGGTTGTACCTGAATCAGGATTTATTCCGACGTCCATAAAACGGATTAATCAGAGAAAGCAAAAGAACGGGAGTTGGCAGACTCAAATGGTATGCCATGGTGGTCGACAAAAAGGGCTTCAGGGTATTTGTTGAAAGGGCTTCAAAAAAATAATGCCGCAAACCGTGTTCTTAATGTAGCTTATTCTTCAAGGTTAAGTAGCTGTTTCAGACGATTAATATTTTTTTCTGCAGTAGAAATAGCGTCTTCTTTTTCAGTTTCTATCCTGGCTAACTGAAGGGCCAGACGATCCCTTTCATTGGTCGCGTCTTCAATCTGGGTAATCAGGTTGGCGGGAAGCTGATTGCCGGCTTTTTCGTTACTAACAACCCGTTGCTCCAGTTCTGTCAGTTTTTCTTCGGCATCTTCCAGCAGGGAATTAAGCACCGTCATTTGTGCGTCCAACTGTTCAATTGTTGAATCGCGCCGCCTGACGACCTCTTCGGGCGAGCGATAAAGGCGAAGTAGCATCCTGTCTTCTTCTTCCTGACGCAGAGCCGCCTGTTCCATCAGGCGCTGTTGTTGCATTTGCTCTGACTGGGCGGCACGTTCTTCTGCTGTCAGGGTTCTTTGCACAACTTCAATTACCTGGCCTCTTTCATTGAGCACCTGATAGCCATTTTTTACAAATTCAGCAGGCACACGTGAGCCGGTAATTTCCCTGCCCTGATCATCCTTGTACTTGTAAAGATTAGCCGCTTCAGCCTGGGAAATAGCCAGCGCTGAAATCATCAACAAAATTGTAATTGTGTGTTTAAACATTGTTTACAAATCTGACCTGTTAAAACGTCCTGACTTTAAATTAATTAGCCAAACCATGGTTTGGCCCTGTTATCTTCACTTGATTCCGTAGCGAGCCTGATACTCTTTCATGCTGGCCAAATACCCGGTCATTGTGTCATTTTCCTGCTGCTGCAGATAATCAATAATCTGCTGCAGATTAATGATACTAATGACCGGAATTGAAAACTCTTTTTCAATTTCCTGAATAGCCGACAACTCGCTATTGCCTTTTTCCTGCCGGTCCAAAGCAACTACCACTGCAGCAGGAACTGCTCCGGCAGCGGCAATAATTTCCATGGTTTCCCTGATAGCAGTACCGGCAGTAATAACATCATCTATTATCAGTACCCGATTTTTCAAAGGGGAACCAACAATATTGCCACCTTCACCGTGATCCTTGGCTTCCTTGCGGTTAAAGCACCACGGAATATCCTGCTTGAATTCCTGCCAAAATGCAATTGAAGTCGCTGACGCCAGAGGAATTCCCTTGTAGGCAGGGCCAAAAATTATGTCATATTCAGGAGCGGCATAGGCGATTGCTTTGGCATAACAAGAACCTAAAAACCCCAGGGCCGCTCCGGTATTAAATAATCCGGCATTAAAAAAATAAGGGCTCTGCCGGCCTGATTTTAATGTGAATTCTCCAAACCGAAGAATACTGTTTTGCGTTACATAATTTAAAAACTGCTGTTGGAAATCCTGCATTGATATTTCTCTTTACCTGTCTGATTAACTGCCTGACTTTTACTTTTCAGTATCGGGTTATATTTCGCAGAGACCTTTTCTTAAGGTGTCTTAAGGTGCCAGTTGCCCCAGGGTGCTTTTTTGAACCGCAAGTAAATTTTCTATGCCATGTCGTGCCAGGTCAATCATCGCATTAAGATCTTCGAAACTGAAATCACCATCTTCTCCGGTGCCCTGGATTTCGATAAACCCCCCCTTGTCTGTCATCACCACATTCATATCAGTTTCTGCAGAGGAATCTTCAATATAGTCAAGATCAAGCACCGGCATCCCCTTGTAGATGCCTACAGAAACAGAGGCAATCATCTGTTTAATCGGGTTTTCCTTGATGGCTTTTTTCTCCATCAGGTAATTGATCGCATCAACCAGAGCTACGCAACCACCGGTGATGGATGCAGTTCGTGTTCCGCCATCAGCCTGGATGACATCGCAATCAATCTTGATAGTATTTTCGCCAAGCAGATTCATGTCTAGCGCTGCCCGCAGTGACCGGCCAATCAAACGCTGAATCTCCTGGGTTCTTCCACTCTGCTTCCCCCTGGCGGCCTCCCGGTCCATTCTTGAGCCGGTTGATCGCGGTAACATGCCGTACTCAGCTGTAACCCAGCCCTGACCGCTGCCTTTGAGAAAGTGTGGCACCCTTTCTTCTACCGAAGCGGTACAAATAACTTTGGTTTCTCCAAACTCTACCAGCACTGAACCCTCGGCATGCCGGGTAAAGCCTCTGGTAATCTTGATATCGCGCAGATCATTCGACAGTCTTCCACTTGGTCTTGTTACTTCAGACATTAGTTTCCCTTTTCTAGTGAGTGATGTTGTGACTCATTGTAAATGAAGAGTTAATTTAATTTTGCTTAACGTGGCTGATTATCATTCATTTTCCGAAGCCAGCCGCGGTATTTTATTATGCATAGCAAATCCGCTATAGTTCGTTCCCAATTTACTCAATTCGTCAGGTCTATTATATGACAAGCAGCATGACGGCATTTGCCCGCAAGCAAGCTGATTTTGCCTGGGGCACCCTGATATGGGAAATCCGCTCTGTAAACCATCGCTATCTGGAACCTGCTTTTCGTTTACCTGAACAGCTTCGTTCTACCGAATCCGCATTAAGGGATTTGCTGCGCAAAAATATCAGTCGCGGCAAAATTGAATCCCAGTTGAAGTTTCAGCCAGACATGTCAGACGGCAGTCAGATCCCGATAAACGAAGCTCTCCTCAACCAGCTCAACAAAGCCCTTGAAGAAGTTAGTGCCCACACCGGCGCGAGTGCTCATAGCAGTGCCCTGGAAATATTAAAGTGGCCAGGCATCATTCAGGAACAGGGGCAGGATACTAAAGTAATAGAGGAAGCCGCGCTATCCCTGTTTAAGGAAGCTCTGGACCTGCTTGGTGAGCATCGCGCCCGCGAAGGGGCTGAGCTGAAGGCCGGCATAGAAAGTCGGCTCGACAGTATCACCGCTATAATCGCTGATATCAGTGCCGCGCTACCGGGTATTCTGGCGGCGCAGCAGAATAAGCTACGCGAGCAGATTAGCGAACTGGAAACCGATGTGGATGCCGGACGCCTGGAGCAGGAACTGGTGATAATCATGCAGAAAGCTGATATCGAGGAAGAAATTGACCGTCTTGCAGTGCATGTAAAGGAAATCCGTCATGTCATGTCACGCTCGGAACCGGTGGGCAGACGTCTGGATTTCCTCATGCAGGAGCTCAATCGCGAAGCCAATACCATCTGTTCGAAGTCTGTTGTTACTGAAACCACCCTCAATGCTGTTGAGCTAAAAGTACTTATTGAGCAAATCCGGGAACAGGTACAAAATATCGAGTGAGTTTTACTGCGCTCATGGCGCAACCCATACTCTGAATTAATAAGAAGAAGACTACAGATGTCCCAGGGAATATTGTTTTTGATTTCTGCCCCTTCCGGTGCCGGTAAAACATCGTTGGTAAATGCCCTGCTGGACGCGGCGGCCAATGACAAAGCCGCCAGTCTGTGTGTTTCGATCTCTCATACCACGCGCCCTAAACGTCCTGGTGAAGAAGACGGCAAAAACTATCATTTTGTCAGTGTCGAGCAATTTCAACAGATGCGCAAAGAGCATGCTTTCCTGGAAAGTGCAGAGGTTTTCGGCAACCATTACGGGACCTCAAGAAAGTGGGTGGAAGATCAGCTTGCGCAGGGTCAGGATGTGATTCTTGAAATCGACTGGCAGGGAGCCAGCCAGGTACAGGCCCTGTTGCCTGAATCGGTTAGCATTTTCATTCTGCCACCTTCACTGGATGCCTTGCGGGACAGACTTACCAGTCGCGCTCAGGATGACGCTGATGTGATTGAAAAACGCATGAGTGAAGCACAAAATGAAATCTCTCACTATGCGCAGGCAGATTACCTCATTATCAATGAAGATTTTGATATCGCCCTGGCGGACCTCAATGCCGTGATTCGCAGTGCAGGTCTAAGCAAGAAGCATCAGGCCAGCAATAACGCCGAACTGCTGAAGAATCTCGTTTCCTGACATAAACCTCACTCATTTAGCCACTAAAGCAGGCATAGACTTGGCCCTGCAGTCCCTTTATAATGCCTGCCCCCGGCAAACTGGGTAGATCCCAACACGCCAGGAATGCTCTCAAATCGCTAACACAAGGTAAGACTATGGCTCGTATCACTGTTGAAGATTGTCTGGATAATGTTGAAAACCGTTTTGACCTGGTAATGATTGCCAGCAAGCGCGCTCGTCAGCTGCAAACCGGCGGCAAAGACGCCCTGGTAAGCGAAGATAATGACAAGCCAACCGTAGTCGCCTTGCGTGAAATTGCAGAAGGCCTTGTGAACAGCAGTATTTTGACTAATACTCGTCAAGAAGAAACCAAGGATTCTCTTGAGGCGGTCGAAGCAGCTGCTGCTGCCGTAGCAAAGAGCAATGACATTTCTATAGAAGAGGCCATGGACGCGGTATTGATTCCCGAGGAAAGCGAAGCCGGCGAAGATGCCGGGAATACCGCATCAGCCGATACTGACGAAGAACAGTAGTCAGACCTGCCATTTAGCAACACAGGCCGGTCGGCCTGATCAAAAAGCGGGCAATACCCTTGTCCGCTTCAATTCAGTATTTACAGCAAGCGTTTACAACATTGTTTTACAGCATCATTGTAAAAGCGCTTTCATGACCTCAAATTAGAATAAACAAGGTTTGCAGGCCATGATGACAATCAGCAATTTCACCAAAGATTTGAATGAATACATGGGTAATGCCCAGGTAGATCTTGTACGCCGTGCCTTTTTCTATGCAGAACAGGCTCATGACGGACAGTTCCGTCGCTCTGGCGAAGACTATGTTTCCCACCCTCTGGCGGTAGCCGAAATTCTTCGGGCCATGCACATGGATCACCAAAGTCTGGTGGCCGCCATGTTGCATGATGTGATCGAAGATACCGGCATTACCAAAAATGACATTGAAGGCCAGTTCGGCGAAACCGTCGCCAATCTGGTTGATGGTGTCAGCAAACTCAACAAGATTGAGTTCAGTACCCGCGCCGAAGCCCAGGCTGAAAACTTTCAGAAAATGGCCCTGGCAATGGCCAAGGATATTCGGGTGATTCTCGTCAAAATGGCAGATCGCATGCATAACATGCGTACCCTGAACGTAATGAGTCCGGAGCAGCAAAAACGTATTGCGCGGGAAACTCTGGAAATCTATGCCCCGATTGCCAACCGTCTGGGTATGCACAATATCCGCATGGAATTTGAAGAGAGGGGATTCAAGGCTCTATACCCTCTACGTGCGCCACGTATAGATGCTGCAGTAAAAAGTGTCAGTGGTTACCGTAAAGAACTGGTTAGTCAGGTGCAGACAGCCCTTGAAGCCTGCCTGGTTCGTGAAGGCCTGCCCGGCAGAGTGCTTGGTCGGGAAAAGCATCTTTACAGCATTTACCGGAAGATGAAAGAAAAAAGGCTCTCTTTTCGGGAGATTACTGACGTTTTTGCATTCAGAATAATTACCGATGAGGTAGATACCTGTTATCGGGTGTTGGGTGCCGTTCACAGCCTCTACAAACCGGTGCCGGGAAAATTCAAGGACTACATTGCCATTCCCAAGGTCAATGGTTATCAGTCATTGCACACCACCCTGTTCGGCATGCACGGCGTCCCTATTGAGATACAGATTCGCACTGAAGAAATGGACAAGATGGCAAGCAATGGTATTGCCGCTCATTGGCTCTACAAGTCTTCCGATGACACGCCCAATCAGAGTCATATACGGGCCAGGCAGTGGGTGCAGGATTTGCTGGAAATGCAAAAACATGCCGGTAATTCCCTTGAATTTATCGAGCACGTAAAAACCGATCTGTTCCCCGACGAAATTTACGTATTCACACCCAAGGGCGCGATCCTCGAATTGCCCGAAGGCTCCACCCCTGTTGATTTTGCCTATGCGGTCCATACCGATGTTGGTAATTCCTGTGTTGCCTGTCGAATAAACCGTCGTCTGGCACCGTTAAGCCAACGTCTGCAAAGCGGACAGACGATTGAAATCATTGCTTCCGGCAATCATCCTAATCCGGCCTGGCTTGGTTTTGTCGTGACAGGCAAGGCACGCAGTAATATTCGTCACTTCCTGAAAAATCAGCGTCGTTCAGAAGCCATTGCTCTGGGCAGGCGTCTGCTCAACAAAACACTGTCCAGTTTCGGTTACCACCTGTCTAATATTCCCAAGGAAAAGATTGGCGGCCTGCTGGAGCAAACAGACTTCGATGTTCTGGATGACCTGCTTGAGGATATTGGCCTGGGCAACCGCATGGCCTATATTGTCGCACGTCGATTAATTCCTTCTACAGAAGGAGAGGAACTCCCGGTTAACCAGGATGAATCCTCGATGGCGATCCGGGGTGCCGAAGGCATGCTGATGACCTTTGCCAAATGTTGTCACCCAATTCCAGGCGACCCCATTGTAGGATATATCAGCTCAGGCCGCGGTATGATCGTCCACCGCGAAACCTGCAACAACATGGCAGAAATCCGCAACGATCCGAAAAAGTATATAAACCTGCGCTGGGATCCCACTGTGGGTGGTGAATTTACCGTAGAGTTGCGGGTTGAACTGGAGCACCAGCGGGGCATTATTGCCACCCTGGCTAATGCCATCACTTCTGCTGAAGCCAATATTGAAAAGATTGGTACCTCTGATAGGGACGCCCAGTTCAGTATCGTCAACCTGACACTGACAGTACGAAACCGTGTACATCTGGCCAGGGTGATGAAGAAGGTGAGAATGATGAAGTCGGTATCAAAAGTTGGCCGAATGAGCAATTAACCCGCTGATACCTTGAACTTGTTTTTGCCAGCTGGAGACTGCTTGTGAGACTCACTTTTCTGCAGTGGCTCACTGCCACTGATTGAAGCACCATCCACGACCAATTGGCGGGCTTCCTCACCGGGAACTGCCTGACTGTAATAGAATCCCTGTATCACCGGGCAGTCAAGGTTCTGCAAATACCTGAGCTGAAACTCCTGCTCCACACCTTCAGCTACCAGTTCCAGTTTCAATCCTTTGGCCATATGAGCTATCGCTTCGATGATAGACTGATCGGCATTTTCTTCCATATCATGAATAAAACTGCGATCAATTTTCAAGCGTTGAATGGGTAACTTTTGCAACAAGCTCAAGGAAGAATAACCGGTGCCAAAGTCATCAATAGCCACATGTACGCCAACTCGATGAAGTTCATTTAACTTTTCAACCGTCTGTTCAATATTATTCATTAACATGCTTTCAGTGATTTCAATCTCCAGTTTGTTGCCAGAGAAGTCATGTTTTTTCAATGCATTGATAATATTGTCTACAAAATCATTCTGCTGAATCTGCTTGCTGGAAAAGTTTATGGCAAGACGGCCCACAGGCAAGCCTGAATCCAGCCATTCTTTTACTTCAGATATTGCCTTATTCAAAATCCACTGGCCCAGCTCAACGATAATGCCGGTTTCTTCTGCCACCGTCATAAAGAACACTGGTGATAACAAACCTTTTTCCGGATGGTTCCAGCGCAGTAATGCTTCGACGCCGGTAATGCTGCCATCAAGGGAGCTCACCTGGGGCTGATAGAAAACCTCAAACTGCTCTTCCTTGATACCCTTGCGAATCTCCGCTTCCATATTGAGCATCCTGCTGTGCTTGATGCTCATGTCATTGTTATAACAGTTGAAAGTGTTCTTGCCCTGTTCCTTGGTGTAGTACATGGCAGTATCAGCATTTTTTATCAGCTGGTCTGCCGTTTCGCCATCCTCCGGGAACATTGATATACCAATACTAGCGGTCAGAAATAATTCATTTCCATCAACAAAAAATGCCTGTTTGATGGTGTCGACAAGCTTCTTGCCTACCAGCCTGGCGATGTCATCGGAGTTTATGTTTGGCAACAGTATGATAAATTCATCCCCGCCAAGACGCGCAACAGTATCACCTTCCCTGAGACAGGACCTGAGCCTGTTGGCCACCTGTTTGAGTAACTCATCGCCAACGGAATGTCCGAGGGTATCGTTGACAACCTTGAAGCGATCCAGATCAAGGAACAAAACGGAAAGCCTGTCATTCTTGCGACGGGCATTGCTGATGGTATTGGAGAGACGATCATGAAACAGAGCCCGGTTAGGTAGGCCGGTCAATAGATCGTGATAAGCCTGAAAATGAATAAGTTTTTCAGCCGCCAGGCGTTCAGTAATATCTCGTGCAACCACATAGGTACCGGAAAAATCACCGCTCTGGACTTCGCCTTTATCGTTGCGTATTTCATTTTCATAAACGCCAAGAGAATTCATCTCAATGGCAATCATGTTTCGTGTCCAGCCAGGCCGACTGCCTGGCTTGCACATTAACCAGATTTCAGCATCCTTGGTGGCACGCGGACCTGTTCTTCTTTCATGAAAACAATGGGTCGCTTTTTCAACATAATCCGGATCAACAATGGTGGCAAAGTGTGCACCAATGAGTTCATCCTTTTTATAATTCAGCAACTCTTCAGCACGGTCATTAACGAAAGCAAAATTCCCGTTTTTGTCGACGATAAAAATAATATCCGGCGAGCTTTCGATCATGAAACGATGTAAACGTTCTGATCGTTCAAGTTTTTTACGCAATGAGAAAAGACTTTTTTCCAGCTCCTGCTTTCTCAGCGCATTTACCAAGGTGTGTTGAAGTTCATCAAATTCATAGGGTTTCTTGATGTAATCAAAAGCGCCCAGCTGGAAAGCCCGTGTGATGCTGTGAAAATCGACTTCGCCGCTGAGTACCACGACAGCCACCTTGATGAGTTTGTCATTGATAAATTCCATCACCTGATGGCCACTAACTTCTGGCAAATTTATATCCAGAAGTATCAAGTCGAAGTCTTCTTTTTCCAGCATGGAGATAGCTGCCTTTCCGTCCAGTGCAGTTACTACCTCGTAATTCACTGCTTCAAGCAACGCCTTGGTAGTGGCCAGAATACCGGGCTCATCATCGACCAGCAGAATTCTTGAAACCCTCTCCATCAGTGAAGATCTCCAGGGGATGTGTTGGCTTCTACAGATTGGTTTACCGGTAACAGCACAATAATTTCGGTAGCGTGTGAATCTTCGGCTGGCTTACCGGGAAGGTTTGTCTGACAGAAATCCTGTGCAGCCAATTCTTGGATCAGTCTTTCAACACCATGCCCTGCAATCAGCCTTGGCAAATCATTGCCTTGGGAATGTTGACAAATATTGCCTGACTGGAATATTTCCAGCTCATACAAACCCGGTCCCGGTAACAAAGGGATCCGGACAAGGCTGGACCGGGAAAGAATTTTTTGTGCTATATCAGACACTTATAGTTATTATCCAGTTTCGTAGAAGGCTACCTTACTGATTAAGGAAAAACACCACATTCTAGTAGATAAACTCAGTTTCGTCACACCTATTGATTTTTAGTTCACTTTTCACGGATTTTAGTGAACTTTTCATCCATACAACCCCCTTTTACAGCCCAGGACTGCGGGAGTACTATTACCAGTCTTTCAAGCCTGTTGAGTCATTATGAGAACCCGTTATGAATCCATTGCGCAATATCAGTGTCCTGGCCGCCCTGGTTTTCAGTTTGATCCCTGCCGGCTTATCTGCCCAGGCACCCTCCTCACCAGCCTTTAGTAGCAACGACCTGATTGCCCCACCAAGCCTGAACTGGGTAACCAATGGCGGCAACCTTGCTAACCAGCGTTACTCGCCACTAAACCAGATTAATCGTGACAACGTGGCAGAACTGAAAGCCGAATGGCGCGTGCACATGAATGGCTCCGGCAGCGCACCCAATCACAGCGGTCAGGCCCAGCCGCTTTATTATAATGGCGTACTTTATGTGGTTACCGGCGAAAATGATGTGTTTGCCATTGATGTGGAGAGCGGAGAATTCCTCTGGACCTACCAGGCAAATCTGGACCCCAATCGTGTCAATGTCTGTTGTGGCTGGGTGAGTCGTGGACTGGGAATGGGTGACGGGCAGATTTATGTTGGCCAACTGGATGCCAAACTGGTTGCACTGGACCAGCGCACCGGGGCAGTGAACTGGGAAATCCAGGCTGAAGACCCAACTATGGGTTATGCCATTACCGCAGCGCCCCTGTATTACAACGGCATGGTCATTACCGGTTTTGCCGGTGGCGAACGCGCCATTCGCGGCCGCATCAAGGCCTATGATGCCAACGATGGCTCCCTGCTATGGAATTTCTTTACCATTCCCGGACCTGGTGAATTCGGTTTCGACACCTGGCCACAGGACAATGACAGCTGGAAGTATGGCGGAGCGCCAATCTGGCAAACTCCGGCCGTGGACCCGGATCTTGGCATGCTATATTTTTCTACCGGCAACGCAGGGCCTGACCTGAATGGCTCCCAGCGTGCCGGCGACAATCTGTTTACGGTATCCATCGTAGCCCTGGATACGGCCAGCGGAGAATACCGCTGGCACTTTCAGCAGGTTCATCATGATATATGGGACTACGACTCCCCCAGCCCGGTAGTCCTGTTTGATGTGGAAATTGATGGCGTCATACGTAAGGGCCTGGCCGAAGCCAGTAAGTCCGGCTACCTGTATATACTGGACCGCGTTACCGGCGAGCCTTTGGTGGGAATCGATGAAGTTGCGGTACCGCAGATGGCTTCGCAGGCTACCGCTGCCACACAGCCCATTCCCGTGGGCGATGAGCTGGTACCTCACTTTATTGATGCGGCCCCGGAAGGCTACACACTGGTGAATGAAGGGAAAACCTACACGCCCTTCGGTACCGAGGGTGCGCTTTATAAACCGCTGGCTGGTGTCAACTGGCCACCGAAAGCCTATGATCCTGAGACAGGCCTGCTCTATATCTGTGCCAATGACCGTATTGGCGGGGCCGCCAGGGAGCGCGAAACTTCGCCGCCCACCCACGATCAGACCTGGCTGGGCGGCGGTTTTCGTCTTACCAACATGCCAACCCGCGGTATTTATGTCGCAATTGATGTCAGAACCAATACCATCGCCTGGAAACAGCAATGGAATTACAGCTGTTCCCAGGGGTCACTGGTAACCGCCGGCGGCCTTATTATTCATGGCCGCAATGATGGGCGTGTGGTTGCGCTGGATAAAAGCAATGGCGCGAAGTTATGGGAATACCAGACTGATGCCGGGGTAAACGGCACTGCTACAACATTCATCCACAAAGGCACGCAGATGGTTGCCATCGTTTCTGCCGGCTCTATTTATTCCCCGGGCAAGCATGGTGACAGTGTCTGGCTGTTTTCCCTGCAAGGAGACATCGAACAGGAAATCAGCGAACAGATTGTGCAAGACTCCAGCAGTCTCAGGCCCTCTGCAGATACGCCAACTATCACCCGTATCGAGCCGCTTGCAGAAAGATCTGCCAATATCGAGGCTGGTCAGGCTATCTTTAACCAGATCTGTGCAGCCTGTCATGGCCCCAACGGTGAGGGAGGGGAAGCCGGGGTCGAACTGACAGGTAAATCGTTCACCACCTCGGAAATTATGACGCTTGCCACCTTTGGTCGAAATACCATGCCTGCTTTCAGTTATGCCTACTCTCGTGACCAACTGCATGATGTGGCCTCCTACATCATAGATGACCTTCTGGCCAGGCAGCCCTGATTCAACCTTAAAGTACTGATGATGCTGGCGCCACGGGGTGCTATGAATCCTGGTTCGCCTCCATTATTCAGGTCTGCACTCCCTTTGCCGGCTATTTTCTTCGCATTTTGCGAATAACCCTCCATGCATCATGCAATTCATTTGCATTTTGCAATTCGTTTTGCAAATCGCCACACCCGCTATCGCGCTGTCTGAGGCCATTTCTGGCCTGGTCATAAAATATTTAATTCAATAAAAACAATAAGATAAGCTTCTTTTTTGCGGTTTCTCCCGGATTTTCCCCATTCTGGCACG
>CBFICR010000010.1:0-69301 GCA_965661105.1 Pseudohongiellaceae bacterium
GGTGGAAAAATCATTTTTGATACTGATGATGGAGAAGTGACGGCGCTGGTTGTAGGCCGCGATGAAGGCTTCTTCAACCTGCGTTTTTCAGAATCTGTCATGTCACTTTCCGATAAAGCCGGTCACATGCCCTTACCCCCCTATATCAAGAGAGAAGACGAAGTGACTGATCGGGAGCGTTACCAGACGGTCTATGGCGAGAAAAAAGGAGCCGTAGCCGCACCGACCGCCGGGCTGCATTTCGATGAAGAATTGTTGCAAGCCATCAAGGAAAAGGGCGTGCATACCACCATGGTAACTTTGCATGTGGGGGCGGGAACGTTTCAGCCAGTCAGGGCAGACACTATAGAAGAGCACCAGATGCATGCAGAATACCTCGAAGTCAGTGAGGAAGTCTGTGAACAGGTACGCCAGTGTAAACAGCGAGGAGGACGCGTTATCGCTGTTGGGACTACATCAGTGCGCTGCCTGGAAACAGCGTCCCAATCCGGCTCTATTGAGCCCTATAGCGGCGACACCCGTATTTTTATTTATCCGGGCTACCAGTTTAATGCAGTTGATGCCTTGGTCACCAATTTCCACCTGCCTGAATCCACCTTGATTATGCTGGTGTCGGCATTGGCAGGAACTGAAGAGATTCTGGCGGCTTACCAGGAAGCGGTAAAAGAGAGCTACCGCTTCTTCAGTTATGGCGATGCGATGTTTATTGCCTGACGCTCAAGTCCTGATAGAACTCAGGGAATATAGCGTACCTGAATACCAACACTGTCTTCATCGATAAGCAGGTCCGAAATAACCACGACGGTATCACCGCTTTTAAATTCCGCCTTGGATTTTAATTCGGCAAAAGCGCGGCTCAGGGTTTCTTCCGGGTGCTTGCTGAACTCAATTTTGAACGGAAACAGGTTGCGATTCAGTGTCATCATGCGGCGCGTCACACCGACATTGGTAAAGGCATAAATGGGCGTACCCGGGTGCGCATTGGTGACATAGTTGGCCATGGTGCCGTGGCGGGTAACCACCACGATGCCCTTGACGCGCATGTCATCGGCCAGCTCTGCAGCATTGGCAGCAAGATGTTCCTTATCACTATTCTTGATGAGTTGGTCCGTAAAACGCAGACCGCGTTTGCGTTCAGACGCCAGGGCGATATCGTTCATATACTTCACGCAACGAACCGGATGCTTGCCGACGGTAGTTTCACCGGACAGCATGATGGCATCGGCTTCTTCAAAGACAGCATTGGCGACGTCGGTGACTTCTGCCCTGGTCGGGATGGGGTTTTCAATCATGGATTCGAGTAAATGGGTGGCGACTATGACCCTGCGACCATGTTCTGCACACAGACGGACAATACGGCGCTGCACATTGGGCAGTTCTGCAAGATCGATTTCCACCCCCAGATCACCCCTGGCGACCATAATGCCGTCGGATACCTGAATAATTTCTTCCAGGTTTTTAACGCCCTGTTGATCTTCAATTTTGGCAATGACTTTCATGGAAGCTGCCCTTTCAGGGTTCGCCTTTTCCATCAAGGCCCTGAGTTCGAGAACATCCTTGGCTTCCCGCACAAAAGACAAGGCGATGAAATCCACTTCCCGTTCCATGGCGAAGAGAATGTCTTCCTTATCCTTGGCTGTCATGGCGGGCAGGTTGACACGAATGCCGGGCAGGTTGACGTGTTTCTTGCTGCCCAGAACGCCGCCATCAATAACCTTGCAGCGCATAATGGGCGGATTTTTGGCCAGCACTTCGAGATTGATCAGGCCGTTATCCACGGTGATTTTGTCACCCACATTAACCGCGTCTATAAGCTCGTCATAATTGATCCGAAACGAGGATTCTTCGACGTCTACCCCATCACGAACAGAAATGGATATTACATCCCCCTGTTTCAGGTTCAGATCATTTTCCAGCACACTGGTGCGTATTTCCGGCCCCTGGGTATCAAGAAGGATACCAACCGGGTAGCTGGTGTGTTTGTTGAGCTCGACAATGTGCTCAATCATCCGGTCAACCCACTTATGAGTCGCATGGGACATATTAAGCCGAATAATATTCATGCCGGCATCATACATCTCCTGAAGTTTTTCATAATTACTGGTGGCGGGCCCCAGGGTGCAAATAATCTTGGTTTTACGCATGGAAAATCCTGAAATTAAATCGACGGCAATAATAGCATTATAGAGGCGGTAGTCGTATTCAATTTAAGAATATTGGAATAACAGCAGAGACAAGAGACAAGAGACAAGAGACAAGGGGGTATCTATTTGGCTGATAGAAAAGGGCTTATCTCTTGAGGATAATCCTGCAGTGGAGAAATGGGGTTGCTTGCATCTTGACTCATGCATCTTGCATCTGTTTATTGTTATAATCCCGCGCCTCAATTTCTTCAAATCACTCCATTAACATTTTTACAGGAACAAATATCATGAAATCACCCGTCAGAGTTGCTGTCACCGGTGCAGCAGGTCAAATCAGTTACTCGCTTCTGTTCAGAATTGCAGCGGGTGAAATGCTGGGCAAGGATCAGCCAGTTATCCTCCAGTTACTTGAAATTACCCCGGCTCTGGAAGCCCTGAAGGGTGTTTCCATGGAAATTGAAGACTGCGCTTTCCCGCTGGTGCATGGCATTGTGCAGACTGACGACCCCAATGTGGCCTTCAAGGATGCGGATTACTGTTTGCTGGTCGGTGCCCGACCCCGTGGTCCAGGCATGGAGCGTAAGGATCTGCTGGAAGCCAATGCCGCTATTTTCTCAGTGCAGGGCAAGGCTATTAATGATCATGCCAGTCGTGGTGTGAAAGTGATCGTGGTCGGCAATCCGGCCAATACCAATGCGCTGATTGCCTATCGCAATGCACCGGATCTGGATGCCGGGCAGTTCACTGCCATGACCCGTCTTGACCACAACCGCGCCATGGCGCAGCTGGCAGGCAAAACCGGCAAGCACACCACCGATGTTGAAAGCATGATTATCTGGGGCAACCATTCCTCTACCCAGTATCCCGACATTCATCATTGCCAGGTTGCCGGTGCAGACGCCACGTCCCTGGTAGATCAGGATTGGATGGCGAATGATTTTATTCCGACCGTACAGCAACGTGGTGCAGCGATCATCAAGGCGCGTGGCTTGTCCAGCGCAGCGTCTGCTGCCAATGCCGCGATTGAACATATGCGCGATTGGGCACTGGGTACTGGTGGCAAGATCGTCAGTATGGCAATTCCTTCCGATGGCAGTTACGGCATTGCCGAAGGTCTGGTTTACTCCTATCCGGTGACTTGTGCCGATGGTAAGTACAGCATCGTGCAGGGGCTTGAAATCAGTGATTTCAGTCGCGATCTTATGGATAAATCCGCTGCCGAACTTTCTGAAGAGCGGGATGCTGTAGCGGCCCTTCTTCCATAATTAAATCTCAAGTTACAAGTCTCAAGTCACAAGGGGCGCTCTCAGTTTATTTGAGCTGCTACTTGTGACTTGACGTTATGGCACCCCGGGCATTTCAAACAATGAAATATGAACTTCTGAACACTGAGGCCTTGTCACGTCGTGGTCGGCTTTCCTTTGCCCGGGGCTGCGTTGATACACCAGCCTTTATGCCAGTGGGTACCTATGGCTCGGTGAAAGGCTTATTGCCAGAGCAGGTGGCAGCCAGTGGTGCCCAGATATTATTGGGAAACACCTTCCATCTGATGCTGCGCCCGGGTACCGATATCATCAATGCCCACGGCGATTTGCACGATTTCATGGCCTGGGAGAAACCGATTCTTACTGATTCCGGTGGCTTCCAGGTATTCAGTCTGGGCGATTTGCGCAAGATTTCGGAACAGGGTGTTGAATTCAGGTCACCAATAGATGGTGATAAAGTCTTTTTAAGTCCTGAAAAGGCCATTGAAGTTCAGCACGCTCTGGGCTCTGACATTATCATGGTGTTTGATGAATGTACCCCATATCCGGCAACAGAAACCGAGGCGCGCGAATCCATGGAGCTATCCATGCGCTGGGCCAGACGTTGCAAGGATGCCCATCAAGACAAGCCGGGGGCGCTGTTTGGTATTGTTCAGGGTGGCATGTATCCGGCGTTACGGCTTGAATCCCTGCAGGCTCTGACCGACATCGGCTTTGATGGCTATGCCATTGGCGGTATGTCTGTAGGTGAGCCCAAGGAGGAAATGTGGGAAGTGCTGGACGTTCTGTTACCGCAAATGCCGGCAGACAAACCCCGCTATTTGATGGGGGTTGGTACACCTGCTGACCTGGTGCAGGCAGTACAATATGGAGTTGATATGTTTGATTGTGTGATGCCTACCCGTAATGCCCGCAATGCTTATCTGTTTTCTTCAAAGGGACTGTTGAAGTTGAGAAACAGCCGCTATCGGGATGATTTGAACCCGATTGATGAAAATTGTGACTGTTACACTTGTAAAACCTTCAGTCGGTCTTATCTACATCATATGGACAAGTGCAAGGAAATGCTTGGCGCCCAGTTAAATACCATTCATAACCTGCATTATTACCAGAAACTGATGCGTGATTTGCGCGGTGCAATAGAACAGGGTACATTGGCCGACTTTGCGAAATCCTTCCAGCAGGATCAACAGATTCTGGAAGCTGAGAAGCAATAAATATTTATTTAAATACAAAGGGTTATGATAAAAACATGGCTTAAAAAATGAGCCGGATCAAAACTCGAAAGGTGCCTGGAAGGTCAATAATACAATTGCGTAAGGTTGGGCACCTGGTCAGTTAGTTTGACTAACTGCGCAGGCCTGACAAATACTTGATAAGCACTAAAACAAGCACTTTAAATTTACATTATAAAAATAGCACAGCAGATTGCTGTTTTACCAACTAACACCGGGTTTTATAGCCCGGCATTTAACCCGGGGATTTTTATGGATTTCTTTATCAGTTCAGCTTATGCACAGGCAGAGGCGGGCGGCCAGCCCTCAGGCATTTTCAATCTCATCTTTTTTGGTGGCTTTGCGCTGATTTTCTATTTTCTTATCTGGCGTCCACAGTCAAAACGAGCCAAAGAGCAAAGAGAGCTTCTGAGCAGTCTCAACAAGGGTGATGAAGTGATGACCAATGGCGGCTTACTGGGCAAACTTGGCAAAGTAGATGATAACTATGTTGTCGTTGAAATCGCGGAAAATGTGGAAGTGAAAATGCAGAAAGCTTCCGTTGCCGCCGTGTTGCCAAAAGGCACACTGAAGTCTATTTGATCAGTTAGCTGGCCAGATTAATTAATACGATTATCAGAGCTGTTTTATGAGAACTTTTTTCATAATTCTGTATTCAGAGCTGCAATCGTAATTTTTACATTAACTTATATATTAACTTTTATATTAACTATGAATAGCGCAGGAACATTCTTATGCTGAATAAATATCCGCTCTGGAAAAACCTGCTCATCATTTTCATCGTTATGCTGGGTGCTATCTATGCAGCACCTAATTTCTATGCGCCGGACCCGGCAATTCAGATATCCCATGATAGCGGTATTGTCGATCAGAGTGCTCTGGATAGTGCGACGTTTGCCCTTGGTGCTGATGGCATAGAGTTTTTTGGTGAAGTGATTGAAGACGGCAATGCCATCATTCGATTACGAGATCCAGATATGCAAAGTCGTGCCCAGCAGTTGGTGAACCTGGCGTTGCCGGATGAATATATTGTGGCGCTGAACATGGCCCCCAATACGCCGTCATGGCTGGAGTCTCTTGGCGCAGGACCAATGACCTATGGTCTTGATTTGCGTGGTGGTGTGCACTTTTTGATGGAGGTGGACCTTGATGCTGCAGTCAACAAACAGTTGACGGACTCCCTTGCCACTATGCGTACCCTGTTTAGGGAAGAAGGCTTGCGTTATCGTCCGCCGCTGGAAGTAGATGACAGCAACAGGATTGTCATACGCTTTACCTCAGCAGAAATTCGCAGCGAAGCCATCGATTTAATGCGTGATGAATTCCCTGATTTCCTTTTCCGTACCGCAGAAACCGGTGGCAATTTCCTGCTTTACTACTCCATGAGTGACCTGTCCATGCTGCAATTGCAGGAATACGCCTTGCAGCAAAACCTGACAACCCTGCGTTCAAGGGTGGATGAATTAGGTGTTAAGGAGCCTAAAGTGCAGCCCATGGGGAACAATCGAATTATTATCGAGCTGCCAGGTATCCAGGATACGACGCGCGCCAAGTCCCTGATCAGCGCTGTCGCGACTTTGCAATTACATCTGGTTGCTCAGCCTGGTGCTGCCACAGGCACTACGCTGGAATACGTGGACCCCGATGGACTGCCGCTGACAATAGAAAGGGATATTGTGCTGTCCGGTGAGAATATCACCAATGCGCAATCTGCCTTTGACCCCCAAACCAGTCTGCCCCAGGTGAATCTTTCTTTTGATGCAGTTGGAGCAAGACAAATCAATGAAGCCAGTCGAGCCAATATAGGCCGTCGCCTTGCCATATTATTGATTGAAACCAAAACCCGTACTGTTACAGAACGTAATGCAGAGGGTGACCTTGAATCCCATTCAGAGCCTTATGTGGAGGAGCGGGTAATCAGCGCGCCGGTAATGCAGTCAGCACTGGGCAGGCAGATTCGAATTACCGGCCTGGAAGGCAATGAAGCCAATGATCTGGCGTTATTGATCAGGTCCGGGGCCCTGGCTGCCCCCATGTATTTCCTTGAAGAGTACGCCATAGGGCCAAGCCTGGGGCAGGAGAATATCACGCGCGGTTTGCTGTCGGTGCAAATTGGCCTGGGTCTTGTACTTTTGTTCATGCTGGTCTATTACCGTGTTTGTGGCCTGGCTGCCAATATCGCACTGGGTGTTAACCTGCTTTGTCTGGTAGCAGTGATGTCGATCATTGGTGGTACGCTTACCCTTCCCGGTATTGCCGGTATCGTATTGACGGTGGGTATGGCGGTTGACGCCAACGTGCTGATTTTTGCCAGGATACGCGAAGAGCTGCAAAGTGGTATGCCGGTGCAGAAGGCTATTGATGCCGGTTTTGGCAGGGCTTTTATTACTATCTTTGATGCCAACATAACTACCTTTCTGGTGGCCATTATTCTTTATTCAATCGGCACCGGTCCGGTGAGAGGTTTTGCAGTAACCCTTTCTATCGGCATTATTACGTCCATGTTTACAGCCATTATGGTGACTCGTGCCATGATCAATTTAATTTATGGCGGGCGTAACATAAAAACTATTTCCATAGGCACTGCAATTACGCCAAGGCCAGCATCAATACCAAGTACTGAACCAGGTTCAGATCCTGCGTAATAAATTTTCTTGGGTTAATACAAGCAAGAGTTGAATAGATATGAGTGAAATGAAAGTTATTGATTTCATGAAATGGAGAACACCTACCACGGTATTCTCTGCTGTACTGTTACTGGTGTCGCTTGGCTCCCTGATCATGAATGGTATGCAGTTCGGCATGGATTTCACTGGAGGTACCCAGATCCAGGTCTCTTACTCAGAGCCTCAGGATCTGGAAGAAATTCGCGGCATTATCAGTGAAATCGGCTTTCAGAATTCCGAAGTGGTTAATTTCAGAACAGATCGCGATGTCCAGATTCGTATTCAGGATACCGCTTCCGCAGATGTTGATCAGAGAGAGGCTGCCCAGGCAACAGACATCGTGCTCGAAGCGTTAAGTGCCAACACCACAGCAGAAATCGAGGTTCTTGGCACCGGTTTTATCGGTTCGCAAGTAGGAGAAGAGCTGCGCGAGCAGGGTGGGCTTGGCATGCTGGTAGCGTTAATCATGATCATGATTTATATCTCTATCCGCTTCCAGTTCAAGTTCGCGGTAGGGGCTGTTGCGGCTCTGGCACATGATGTAATTATTACCCTGGGTTTCTTTTCCCTGCTTCAAATAGATTTTGACCTTACCGTTATGGCGGCTGTGCTTGCGGTCATTGGCTATTCGCTCAATGACACGATTGTCGTGTCGGATCGCATCAGGGAAAATTTTCGGCTGTTGCGAAAAACAGAGCCAGTGGACTTGATCAACATCTCTATCACCCAGACTTTTAGCAGAACCATTATTACCTCGTTAACAACCTTGCTGGTACTTCTTGCACTGTTTATTTTTGGCGGTGAAATGATTCATGGCTTTGCTACCGCATTGATCGTCGGTGTTTTAATTGGTACCTATTCGTCAGTGTATGTGGCGGCGGAAGTCCTGCTTTATATGCACATTACGAAAGAAGATTTGATGCCGCCAGTTAAAGAAGGCGAGGAAGCCGATTTAATGCCCTGAATAAACAGGGTGCTTCAAAAGATTTTATCAGGATATTGAAAACTGGCTATGCTGGAACTGTATGATATTTTTCCTAAAACCATCGCACTGGCCCAGTTGCGGACACTGACGCCATCTCTTATCAGCGAAGCCATTTCTTTTTTGAATGAAACTGAACTGGTGGAGTTGGGCTCTGACGGGGCCTATACGAAAGAACAACAGCTACTCGAACACCCTTTGTTTCATGGAGTGAAAGAAGAATTACTCGGTCTTTGTATGGAATTCAGCCAAGCCTGGGGCCATGAAGTCAAGGATATTGGGATATGCAACTCCTGGGGCAATGTTGTTGGCTTGAATCAGTCTATTCGCTATCACCGGCATGACAATAGTTACATCAGCGGGTCTTTTTACCTATCTGAAGGATCCAAGTTTAATTTGCTGAATAATTTAACCAGTGACCTGTTTAGTATCGTGCCTAAAATTAGACATGATGCTCCCCATAAGCGTTCTTTTGAATCACTGGATATAGATCCCAAGCCAGGAAAAGTTATCATCTTTCCATCCGGTATGTATCACAGTGTTGTTGCTTCAACTCAGGAGAAAAAACGCTATTCGGTAGCGTTTAATGCAATTCCTTTGGGAGAGGTCGGCAAGCCTACCAGCTTGATGGATGTTCAGTTATCGAGAACCTGAACTCAAATCAGTTTTATGCTTGATTGCCTGCTTTTGAGATCAGTCTAAGCCAATCCTTAAAGCACCGATTATTACTGAATACCAGGCTTTCGCTTTCCATGCAGTCAGGATTTCCCTTTGCATCACTGATAAGCCCGCCAGCTTCCCGAACAATCAGAATCCCTGCTGCGACATCCCATAAATTCATTCCGGACATCCAGCCAGCATCTGTGCGACCGGCGGCCAGATAGGCCAGGTCCAGGGCAGCGGAACCACTCATACGAATTGCCCCCACAACGCCTTTCATTGCTGTCTGGATCTGCAGCAGGGTTTCATAATGCTTGAGACCGGCACAACTCATACTCACGGTTGCGCCTTCAAAGGCCTGTCTTTTGGTGACACGAATACGCTGGTCATTAAGACGGGCACCGCTGCCTCTGGTAGCGGTAAATTCCTCATTCTTGATCGGATCTACAATGAGAGCATGCTCAATCTTGCCGTGCTTGATGCAGGCCATTGAGATACAGAAATGGGGAAATCCATTAATAAAATTACGTGTGCCATCAATGGGATCAATTACCCAGATGGTGTCTTTATCCTTGCCTTCAATTGCGCCGCATTCTTCTCCCATAAAGCTGTGATCGGGGTAAGCTTTGCGTAGCTGGTCGATAATAATTTCTTCAACTTTGACATCAATATCAGTGACAAAGTCATTGCGGCCTTTTTCTGAAATCTGAAGTCGATCAGGTCGGTCCCAGGCCTGAAGGATTAAATCGGATGCTTCGCGTGCGGCCTTGAGACCGATATTAATAGTGGCATTCATGATAGGTAGAGGGCCAGGACCCGGCGGTAGAAATTGCTGCGCATGATAGCAAAAGAAGTGAAATAAGTAGAGGAGCTTTCTGCTATTATATCGCGCCGCTGGGCACAGGATTAAGATCGCATTTTAACAATTAAAGGAAACAGTGGTGGATTTATCACGCATACGTATAGTCCTTGTACAAACAACCCATCCCGGAAATATAGGTGCAGCCGCCAGAGCCATGAAAAACATGGGCCTGAAAAAGCTGTTTCTGGTAAGACCCAGAGATTTTCCCTCAGGCGTTGCTCTTGGCAGGGCGGCTTCGGCACTGGATATTCTTGATAATGCCGAGGTGGTCGATAGTCTGGATGAGGCTATCACCGATTGTGGCCTGGTCATTGGCACCAGCGCCCGTTCCCGCAGTATTCCATGGCCCATGGTCGAACCGGAAGACTGCGCTGAAAAACTGGTTGTCGCCAGCAATCAGAATGATGTGGCGTTGGTGTTTGGTCGCGAAGACCGGGGACTGAGCAATGACGAACTCCAGTTGTGCCATTTCCATGTTCAGATCCCTGCCAATGAAGAGTACCCCTCTCTTAATGTCGCCGCGGCAGTGATGCTGCTTTGCTACGAGATCAGGAAGGCGGTTCTGCGGTCTTCAGATAGGGAGCAGCCAGGAAATACCCCCACGGGTAACCAGACAGATGCAGGTAAAGCACAGGGGATAGATGATCCAATCTATGAAATTTGGGATCAACCTCTGGCCACAGTGGCTGATCTTGAAGGTTATCTTAAACATCTGGAAAAAGTGCTGATCAGGCTTGAGTTTCATGACCCGGAAAACCCCAGGCAGTTGATGTCCAGGCTACGCCGACTATATTCAAGAATTCGGCCTGATACTATGGAAATCAATATCTTACGTGGCGTTTTGGCCTCTACTGAATACCAGCTGGACAAGAAAAAAAGTCAAAAAAGTTAAGCCTCAACTTACCTGACTAAATTACTCTGATATATACTTGACTGATTTGGTTGGTTTTTGCATAATGAACATCCTTTAGACCGCTGTGCTAGTGAGAAAACCAGCTCAATCAAAGTCGCATAAGGTCTATAAAGTTCATTTTTTTGCCAATGAATGAAAGATGTTTAAGGCTGAGCTGAATAGTTTAGTGAAGGTAGGCAGAAAAGCAGAAAGTTAAAAAGTAGAAAGAGCAAAACTGGTAAATCAAAGGTAAAACACCATGAGACTCACAACCAAGGGCCGATACGCAGTAACTGCGATGCTGGACCTGAGCATAAATGCCAAAAAGGGACCTGTCACACTTAGTGATATTTCCAAGCGTCAGGATATTTCCCTGTCATACCTTGAGCAATTATTTTCAAAGCTTCGCAAACGTGAGCTGGTAAGCAGTGTGCGTGGGCCAGGTGGCGGTTATATGCTGGGCCGGGAAGGTTCTGAAATTGATGTGGCAGAAATTATTGATGCGGTTAGTGAATCCCTGGACTCTACAAAGTGCCAGGGCAAAGGAGATTGTCGGGGCGGCGAGATCTGTCTTACCCATCATCTTTGGGAAGACCTCAGCAAGCAGATACATAAATTCCTCAGCAATATTAGCCTGGCAGATCTGGTTTCCAAACGGGAAATAGATGAGATAGCTCGCAATCAACAGGAGCGAACAGGCCAGATGCAGGCTTCTACCCGGGATATCAACCAGGATTCAGCGCAGGGCGAAAGACAGAACGAAAAAATAGCCACTATCAGCAATCTTGAATTGATCGCTGCCAGTTCTCGATAGGTACTATGCCGGTTTAAACTGAATTTTCGTAAAAGCATTCAAAAAAAGCACTATATAAGCAGTATTGGAGAAATTAATGTTACCGATATATTTTGACTACTCAGCCACCACTCCGGTAGATCCCAGGGTTTTGGAAAAAATGGTCGAGTGTCTGACACTGGAAGGTAATTTTGGCAATCCGGCTTCACGCTCCCATGTATTCGGCTGGAAAGCAGAAGAAGCCGTTGAAGAAGCCAGGCAGAATGTTGCCAACCTGGTCAATTGCGACCCCCGGGAAATCGTCTGGACTTCGGGCGCTACTGAAGCCGACAACCTCGCACTGAAAGGGGTTGCACATTTTTACAAGTCCAAGGGAAAGCACATTATTACCTCGAAAATTGAACATAAAGCTGTTTTGGACAGCTGTCGCCAACTGGAGCGGGAAGGTTTTGAAGTGACTTATCTTGATCCGGATAACAAGGGCATGATAGCTCCAGAAGTTGTGGAAAAGGCAATTCGTGAAGACACCATTCTGGTGTCATTGATGCATGTAAATAATGAAATTGGTGTCATCAACGACATCAAGGCAATCGGCGAAATTTGCCGCGCAAAAAAGGTCCTTTTCCATGTGGACGCGGCACAAAGTACGGGCAAGGTTGATATTGACCTGGAAGAGATGAAAGTCGATTTAATGGCTTTTTCAGCTCACAAGACTTATGGCCCGAAAGGGATAGGCGCTTTATATGTGCGCCGCAAGCCCCGAATCAGACTGGAAGCCCAGATGCATGGCGGCGGTCATGAACGCGGTATGCGTTCAGGAACTCTTGCCACTCATCAGATTGTTGGAATGGGTGAGGCTTTTCGTATCGCCAAAGAAGAAATGCATGAAGAAACAAAACGCGTTGCAGCCTTACGCGACAGATTTTTGAAAGGTTTTGAAGGTATGGAAGAAGTCTATATCAATGGTGATCTTGAGCATCGTGTCCCCGCTAATTTGAATATCAGTTTCAACTTTGTCGAAGGGGAATCCCTGATCATGGCACTTAAAGATCTGGCGGTATCATCGGGCTCAGCCTGCACTTCCGCCAGTCTGGAACCTTCCTACGTGTTACGTGCCCTTGGCATGAATGATGAGCTCGCACACAGCTCACTGCGATTCAGTATCGGACGCTTCACTACGGAGGAAGATGTCGATGTGGCGATTGCCAAAGTAAAAGAGGCGGTTGGCAAGCTGAGAGAGCTTTCTCCTTTGTGGGATATGTTCAAGGATGGCGTCGATATCAGCCAGGTTCAGTGGGCAGCTCATTGAAAATGAGTCTGTTCCCACGATAAAAAGCTCAGTGGGCAGCTCATTGAAAATGAGTCTGTTCCCACGATAAAAAGCTCAGTGGGCAGCTCATTAAGAAACACAGAGATAATTTAACAAGTATTTAAATATTCGTTACACAAGAGGTAGCAACATGGCTTACACAGATAAAGTTCTCGATCATTATGAAAATCCTCGCAATGTTGGGCGTATGGACGATGACGATCAGGATGTTGGCACCGGTATGGTAGGAGCTCCTGCCTGTGGTGACGTGATGCGTTTGCAAATCAAGGTGAACAAGGAAGGTGTGATTGAAGATGCAAAATTCAAGACCTATGGCTGTGGTTCAGCTATTGCATCAAGCTCTTTGTTAACCGAATGGGTCAAAGGACGCACAATTGATGATGCGGCGAAAATCAGAAATACTGAAATTGCTGAAGAGCTTGGTTTGCCACCAGTGAAAATTCATTGTTCGGTGCTCGCAGAAGATGCAATCAAGGCAGCAATCAGTGATATAAAAAAGAAGCGTGGTGAAAACACAGAAACTGCACAGTAATCGTTTTTAGTAAGTAACTGGCAATAAACAGAATAATTATAAAGCGTTAATCGTCCCGGGAGAGGGCAACAGCAATGGCATTAACCATTACAGAAACAGCTGCAAAACATGTAGCCAGTCAACTGGAAAACCGGGGTAAAGGCCTCGGTATACGTGTTGCTATTAAGACAACAGGCTGCTCTGGCATGGCTTACGTTCTGGAGTTCGTTGATGATCTGGATCCGGCCGATGAAGTGTTTGAAGACCATGGTGTCAAGATCGTGGTTGATCCGAAAAGTCTGGTTTATATAGACGGCACTGAGATGGATTTTGTCAAAGTTGGTGTCAATGAAGGCTTTGAATTCAGAAATCCCAATGTAAAGGGTGAATGCGGTTGTGGCGAAAGCTTCAGCGTTTAATTCTTTTGTCTGATTACTGTTCTGTTTAATCGTGTCCCTGCAAAAAGCCAATTATTTTGAACTTTTTTCCCTGCCGGTATCATTCCAGCTGGAAAATGCTCAGCTTGAAGTTGCATACAAGAAACTGCAGTCGGAATTTCATCCTGATAAAGTAGTAAACGCTGACGACCGAGCCAGGGTTCAGGCATTGCAGCAAACCAGCATGATTAATGATGCATATGCCACCCTGAAATCACCACTGAAAAGGGCGGCGTACCTGCTCAAGCTCGCTGGTATTGATGCAGAAGAGCATAACCAGTTACATCTTGATGAAGCTTTTCTGATTCAACAAATGGAAATGCGTGAGACGCTGGCAAGTCTGATTGAAGGTGAGGACCTTGAAGGTCTGGATACCATGAAAGACTCAATTGATAAGGAAAGAGCAGCCACATTGGCAAGCTTCGAAACGGAATTTACAGCCAGCCACTTTATAGATGCAAAATCCATCTATAACAAATTGCAATTTATTTATAAATTGCTTGATGAAATTGATAAGGCAGAAGAAAAACTGCTGGACTATTGACTGAATTAAACACCCTGACGGAAATTACTTTTGGCATTACTCAGTATTTCAGAACCTGGACAAGGTAAACCCCAAGCCCATGCTGCCGACACCAAGGTGGCAAAAAAAAGGGCAATAGGAATTGACCTTGGTACTACCAATTCACTGGTTGCCATTGCCAGTGAAGGGCATGCTCATGTGCTGTGTGATCATGATGGTCACTGTCTGGTGCCTTCCGTCGTGCACTATGCCGAGGATGGCAAAGTCACTGTGGGTTTTGACGCCTGGTTGAAGGGCGCCGAAGACTCACGCAACACAATCTCTTCAGTCAAACGTCTCATGGGTCGTGGGAAAGAAGATATTCATTACCATCTTCCCTATGAAATTGTATCTGCTGACAATGGTGGCATGCCGGTTATCAAGACAGCAGCAGGCAATAAAAGTCCGGTTGAGGTTTCTGCCGAAATACTTAAAACCCTGGTCAGACGCGCAGAAGAAGAGTTTGGTGGAGAGCTGGAAGGGGCGGTAATTACAGTGCCGGCCTATTTCGATGAATCACAGAGACAGGCCACCAAAGATGCAGCACAACTGGCCGGTATCAAAGTGTTAAGACTGCTTGGTGAGCCTACGGCAGCGGCCATAGCCTACGGTCTAGATCGAAAACAGGAAGAAACGGTCATGATATATGACCTGGGTGGTGGAACCTTTGATGTCAGCCTTATGCGCCTGGAGCAAGGTGTGTTTAAAGTTCTGGCAACAGGAGGCGATGCGGCACTGGGTGGTGACGATCTGGATCGGGCCATTATTCAATGGATATTAAAAGAAGCGAATATCACTGATGAACTCTCCTATGCCCAATTAAACTCTCTGGCCAGTATTGCCCGTCATGCAAAGCATGCCCTGACTGATTCAGAAACAACAGAAGTCACTTTTCAAGACTGGTCCGGCACACTGACCCGTGAGCAATTCAACAGTTTGATTGATGGACTGGTTGATAAAACCATTAAGGCCTGTCGACGTGTCTTGCGTGATGCAAAAGTCACAATAGATGAAATATCCGATGTGGTGATGGTGGGTGGCTCCACGCGAACCCCAAGAGTACGGGAACGGGTTTCAGAGTTTTTTGGTGCCCAGGTACATACTGAAATTGATCCAGATAAAGTAGTTGCTGTTGGCGCTGCCTTGCAGGCTGATGTGCTTGCGGGCAACAAATATGGTGATGATATTCTGCTGCTGGATGTTATTCCCCTGTCTCTGGGTATTGAAACCATGGGCGGATTGATGGAGAAAATCATTCCGCGCAACACCACGATTCCTGTTGCCCGGGCTCAGCAATTCACCACCTACAAGGATGGTCAGACCGCCATGTCCCTGCATGTTTTGCAAGGCGAGCGTGAACTGGTAAGCGATTGCCGCTCACTGGCCATGTTTGAGCTGAAAGGAATTCCACCCATGGTAGCGGGTGCTGCAGTCATTGAAGTGACTTTCCAGGTTGATGCCGATGGCTTGATGGAAGTCCAGGCAAAGGAATTAAGCACCGGTATTGTCAGTAGCGTTGTAATCAAGCCTTCCTATGGCCTTGAAGACAGGGATATAGAAAAAATGATTATGGATTCGTATTCTTCAGCGGCCAGTGACAAGGAAGCCCGCGCCCTTCAGGAAAGCAGGGTAGAAGCAGAGCGCATTGTCGAAGCCCTGGCAAGTGCACTGGTTGTTGATGGTAAATCACTGCTTAGCGAGGCCGAATATGCTCGCCTTGAAGAAGGAATACTGCAATTACAAAAGACTATAGAGGGTGGAGACAGCGAAGCCATACACGAGGCTTCAGAAGCTCTCAATGAAGCCACTCTTGAGTTTGCGGGCAGACGTATGAATACACAAATAAAGACCGCACTTGCCGGTCATTCCATTGAAGAAATAGATTAATCCGAGGAATTATTCCACTAATGCCAACCATTAAGTTCTTGCCAAACCCCGAGATTTGTCCAGAGGGAAAACAGGTGGAAGCCAAAGCCGGTGAAACCATTCTTGACGTCGCCCTGCGCAATCACATACATCTGGAACACGCGTGTGAAAAATCATGTGCCTGCACCACCTGTCATGTCGTCGTGCGTCAGGGTTTTGACTCACTGGCGGAATCCACAGAAGATGAAGATGACATGCTGGACAAGGCATGGGGTCTGGAACCTGAATCACGACTGGGTTGTCAGGCGAAAGTGGAAAATGATGATCTGGTGATAGAGATTCCCAAATACACCATCAATATGGTCTCTGAAAACCATTAAGGGAGTAAATCTATGAAATGGACAGATACCCTGGATATAGCTATCGAGTTAATCGAGACCCATCCGGATACCGATCCCAAGACCATCAATTTTGTTGATCTTCATCGCTGGGTCTGTGAGCTGGATGACTTTGATGATGAGCCGGGGCGCAGCGGAGAAAAAATCCTCGAAGCTATACAAATGGCCTGGATCGAGGAATTATAAGAGCTGAGGTCGAAATTATGGTGACGTGGATAGCGCCCGACTTTGTAGCAGATAACAGGCATTTAGCAGGCAGTAGTAAGCTCGCGATCAGTTTTCCTTGTTTTTGGTAATAAATTCAGCCTCTCCAGGCAATTTTCACAAGCTGCATCAGTATGGCGTAAAAGCCTGATTTCAAGCAGGTTTCAAATAAAAATAGCCTTATTTACGGTACAAAAACCCCCTAAAGGCGCGTACAATACGCCGATTTCTTGACCCCGCAATGACGGGGTTAAATTCCAGTAATTTTTATGTTTTTTCTTAAGCGGAGTAATTTGCATGTCAGTTGAACGTACGTTATCGATTATTAAACCTGATGCTGTTGGTAAGAACGTGATTGGTGAAATCGTCAGCCGTTTTGAAAAGGGTGGTCTGCGGGTTGTTGCCATGAAAATGCTGCAGCTGGATGATGATTCTGCTGGTGGCTTTTATGCTGAACACAAGGAAAGGGGTTTCTTTGGTGATCTGATAGAGTTCATGACATCGGGTCCTGTAATCGTACAGGTACTTGAAGGTGACAATGCCATTGCCAAAAATCGTGAGCTGATGGGGGCAACCAATCCAGCTGAAGCTGATGCTGGAACAATTCGGGCTGACTTCGCAGTATCTATTGATGCCAATGCCGTCCATGGTTCAGATTCACCGGCTTCGGCTGAGCGGGAAATTGCTTATTTCTTCAAGGCTGAGGAACTCTGCCCACGAAAGTTCTAAAGACCTTGTTCGTCTGAAAGGGTACAAAGTATGCCGGTAATGCCGGAAGGGAAGACCAATTTACTTGGTCTGAGCAGGCAGCAAATGGAGGCTTTTCTCCTTACCAAGGGAGAAAAGCCTTTTCGCGCTATACAGTTGCTGAAATGGATTCATCAATTCGGTGTAACCGATTTCGATGAAATGACCAATATCAGCAAGTCCTTGCGCGCCCAGTTGAAAGACTGTGCCGAGGTTCGTCCGCCACGGGTCAAGGAACGTCTGGATGCCAGTGATGGCTGCTACAAGTGGATAGTTGAGGTTGAAAGCGGCAGTAGCGTTGAAACCGTTTTTATTCCTGAAGCAGGTCGTGGCACCCTGTGTATTTCGTCCCAGGCTGGTTGTAGCCTGGATTGTTCTTTCTGCGCCACGGGCAAACAGGGCTTTAACAGCGACCTGACCACAGCCGAGATTATTGGACAGCTGTGGCTGGCAAATCGGGAACTCGATACGTTCGGAACCAAAAAGCCGCGTCAGGTAAGCAACGTGGTAATGATGGGAATGGGAGAACCGTTGCTGAATTTCGATAATGTCATCAATGCCATCAGTCTGATGATGGAAGACAATTGTTACGGTTTGTCAAAACGCCGGGTAACTATCAGCACTTCCGGGGTTGTGCCGGCACTGGACCGATTAAAGGATTATACTGATGCTTCGCTGGCAATTTCGCTGCATGCGCCAAATGATGAATTACGCAGCCAGATAGTTCCGATAAATAAAAAATATCCAATCAGGGAATTGCTACGCAGTACCAATGCGTACCTGGACTCACTACCTGATAGTCGTGTTGCAACCATCGAATATATTCTGATCAACGGTGTCAATGATCACCGTCAGCATGCCAGGGAACTGGCAGAATTACTCAGGGCTACACCCTGCAAGATAAACCTGATTCCATTCAATCCGTTTGAGGGGTCGGATTATAATCGTTCCAGTAATTCGGCTATTTCGAATTTCAGAAAAATACTTCAGGAAGCAGGCTATACCGTGACCATAAGAACAACACGCGGGGATGACATAGGGGCTGCCTGTGGTCAGTTAGTGGGCCTGGTTGACGATAATACCCGCAGAAGTGCCCGCTATCGGGCGTTACGGGAACAATCTAACCCTGAACAGCGTCTAAAGATTCAGTAAAATTAACCCATTAGGGTAAAATCAGGTTTTTCGCAGTGCTCGGCACAAAACAGGAATAAAGGGATGAGATTCATCAAGTCAGTAACAATATCAGTATTGTGTTTGTTCCTGCTCAGTGCCTGCGTGACGGAAACAACGAATCCGGTCTTTAATGTCGAAAAATCTGATGATGAGGCCCTTGAGAACTACTTAAAGTTGAGTATTGGCTATCTTGAGCAGGGCAATCTGGCCAATGCCAAGCGCCACCTCAAGAATGCCGCTGATATTGATTCCAATAACAGTGAAATGTTTGGTATCTGGGGGTTAATTTATGCACGGGAAGGGGAGCCTGAACTTGCTGAAGAAAGCTTCAATCGTTCCTTGCGCATTAACCCCGAAAATTCACAGATGCGTAATAATTTTGCGGCATTTTTGTTTGCAGAAGGCCGCGTTGAAGATGCCTATGATCAGTTGGCAAGAGTGGTTAAAGATACCAACTATGATCAACGTCCCCAGGCATTTGAAAACATGGGAATGGCGGCAATGCGTCTTGGTCGTATTGAAGAAGGGGAGCAGGCTTTCATGAGAGCCATTCAGCTCAATCCCAATCAGTTGCGCTCAGCTCTGGAGCTGGCCAGTCTCAACCTTGAAAGAGGAGATGTTCTTCAGGCAAGGGCTTATTGGCGGAATTATCTTACACTAATACAGTTTTACCGGGTGGGACATTCTGCCCGTAGTTTGTTGTTGGGTGCCCGACTTGAAATGGCGCTCAAGAACGAAGCCAGTGCACTGGCCTATGGTGAATTACTCGAGTCCAATTTTCCTGAAAGTCGGGAATATGCATTGTTTCAACAGGTTGTTGAATGAGTGAAGAAAATCAGGATATTGAATCAGTAACTGACGATGAGCCCATTGAGAGTTTGTCGGATCTGCCATCGCCAGGCCAGACACTGAAAGTTATCCGTGAGGAAAAGGGCTTAAGTCATGCCAAAGTGGCGCAGGCCCTGCATATCACTGCGCATTATGTGAATGCACTGGAATGTAATGAGTTTGAAAAATTACCCGGGAAAACTTTTATCAAAGGGTATTTCAAGGCCTATGCAAATCTGCTCGGGGCGGATGTTGAAAGCATCACCAGCATCTATGACCAGTATGTTGCAAAGCTGGAAGAAAGTGAGATAAGTGAAGCCAATGTCATTCGTGCCAGGAAGGCCTATGACCAGAACCTGCGTTGGATGATTTGTGCAGCCCTGATCATCATTGTTGTAATTGCAGTGAGTTGGTGGCTGGCAAAAAGAGAGGATTCCGGGGCATCTGCTATTTCCGGCAAAGGTAATGAGCAACAGGCACAAATGCAGGTCCAGGTGGATGCCGGGCAGACTGTTATCTCCGAAGCTGCCAGCGAAAATGAAGCAATGGCTATTGCGATGTCATCAACCAATGCCAGTGAGCGAAATAGTCAGCAGGATTTATCCGGGGCTGTGAGTACAAACGAAGCTGTGACTGCAGAAGTGCTTGTTGCCCGCATTAATGAAAGTGGTACTGAAGCTGAGACACAAGCTGGCACTATAGCTGATACTGGTAACCGGGAAACTGTATCGATTATGCCTGCAGCTACAGCTACAGAAACAGCTGGAGAATCAAGTGCAGAATCAAGTGCAGAATCAAGTGCAGAATCAGGCGCAGAGATGCAGACAGATATTCAGACTACGCTCTTAGCCACTGCCAGTGATACGCAGGTGTCAGCTGGACGAGAGATTTTTTTTTCAGACACTATTGAGGACTCTGAGGAGCTTGCGCCGGTCTCGGAACTCCCCGAATATAATGTTAGCAGGGTAGAAAATCACCGTGTCGTAAGCCTTGAAAGTGAGGGCACTGATCTACTGAAAGTACATTTTTTGGGTGATAGCTGGGTTGAAGTAGATAATGCCAATAGCACCCGGCTGTATAACGATATGCTGGGTGTTGGTGATGATCTAACGATTAAAGGCTCGGCGCCTTTTAATGTGTTGTTTGGCAATGCCAACGTTGTCGAAGTTATATTCAATGCTAATGAGGTGGATCTGTCAGCACGTATTCGGTCTGATAATTCTGCCCGTATAATACTGCAATCGGAAAATTGATAATGCAAAGCAAATCACCAATAGTCAGACGAAAATCACGCCAGATCATGGTGGGTAATGTCCCGGTAGGTGGCGATGCCCCGATTGCTGTCCAAAGTATGACTAACACTGAAACCTGCGACGTAGAAGCAACCCTCAGACAGATTGGCGAGCTGGAAGCTGTGGGGGCTGATATTGTCAGAGTATCGGTACCGACCATGGATGCAGCCGAAGCATTCAAAAAAATACGTTCCAGAACAAAGATTCCTCTGGTTGCCGACATTCACTTTGATTACAGGATTGCCCTGAAAGTACTTGAATACGGCGTAGACTGCTTGCGTATTAACCCAGGCAACATCGGCAGGGATGACAGGGTAAGAGCCGTGATTGAATCGGCCCGTGATAAAAATGTTCCATTGCGCATCGGAGTCAATGCGGGCTCCCTGGGTAAGGAACTGTTACGCAAGTATGAAGAGCCGAATGCCGATGCCATGGTGGAATCTGCACTGCGGCATATTGAAATTCTTGACTCCTATGACTTTCAGAATTTCAAGGTCAGTCTCAAAGCGTCGGAAGTGTTTATGACTGTTGCCGCCTATCGCAAGCTTGCCTCGCAAATTGAACAACCGCTGCATCTTGGGATTACTGAAGCTGGTGGATTACGCAGCGGTACAGTGAAATCTTCGGTTGGTCTTGGGCTTTTATTGATGGATGGAATCGGCGATACCATTCGTATCTCTCTGGCGGCCAACCCGGTAGAGGAGATCAAGGTTGGTTTTGATATTCTTAAAAGCCTTGGACTTCGTAGCAAAGGTGTCAATCTCGTCGCATGCCCAAGCTGTTCCCGTCAAAATTTTGATGTCATTGCCACGGTGAATGAACTTGAATCCCGACTTGAAGATATAACAACACCGATTGATGTATCGGTAGTGGGCTGTATTGTGAATGGCCCGGGTGAGGCAAAAGTGGCAGATATAGGGCTGACAGGAGCTACTCCGGTTAACATGTCCTATATTAACGGCAAGACAAGTCATAAAATCAGTAATGAAAATCTGGTAGACGAACTGGAAGCCATGATCAGGCAGAAAGTGAGGGAAAAAGAACAGCAAGCGCAAGCCCAGGCACCCACAATGAAGCTTTCAACAGACAAACAGGGCGAATCTGTTGATCTACATAAATAATAACCAGAGCATAAACAAGTAGATTACTGACAACACTATTCAGGAAAATTCCCATTAATATTAAACAGATAAATCCGGGATACGGATTCACAGGGTTGAGTTTTGGCTAAAATACAAGCTATTCGCGGAATGAATGATGTATTGCCGACGCAGACTCCGGCCTGGCAGTACCTGGAGCAGGTCATGAGAGATTTGCTAGCCGCTTATGCCTATCAGGAAATACGTTTTCCAATTGTGGAACAGACTCAGCTTTTCAAGCGCTCCATCGGGGAAGTGACTGATATTGTTGAAAAAGAAATGTATACATTCGAAGACCGTAATGGCGACAGCCTGAGTCTGAGACCTGAAGGAACAGCGTGCTGTGTGCGCGCGGCAGAACAGCATGGCCTGCTTTATAACCAGACCCAGAAGCTCTGGTATATGGGGCCCATGTATCGCCATGAGCGACCACAAAAAGGGCGCTACCGGCAGTTTTACCAGATGGGTGTTGAAGCATTTGGTATGAGCGGCATAGATATTGAAGCGGAACTGTTAATGCTGTCCCGTGATCTCTGGCAGCAACTGGGTATTGATGATGTACTGACTCTGGAAATCAATAACCTGGGTAATTCTGAAGACCGCAAGCGCTATGGTGAAACGCTGAAGCAATATTTACTGCAGCACCGCGATGCGCTGGATGAAGATAGCCAACGCAGACTGGAAAAGAATGTACTGCGTATTCTGGACAGCAAGAGCCCGCAAACCCGGGAGATTCTCAAGCAGGCCCCGCAACTGCCAGACCACATTTCCGCGGATTCTGCTGCCGGCTTCCGGGAATTGCTGGAAATTCTTGATCAGGCGGGGATTGCCTACCAGGTCAATACCTCACTGGTGCGTGGACTGGATTATTATAATGGGGTGGTCTTTGAATGGACTACTGATAAACTGGGCGCCCAGTCTGCGGTATGTTCCGGTGGACGTTATGACGGTCTTTCCAAACAACTGGGTGGTTCTGATACTCCGGGGGTGGGTTTTGCCCTTGGCATGGAAAGAATGGTTCTGTTGCTGGAAGAACTGGACAAGCTGCCAGCCGGGATTTCCAGAACCGTGGATCTCTACATTTGTGTGGTCGGAGATGGGGTGCAGCAACAGGCACTTATACTGGCGGCTGAAATTCGCAGAAGACTCCCGAGTCTAAGGGTTTTGACCCATTGCGGTGGTGGTAAATATAATAGCCAGTTGAAAAAAGCATACGCCAGTAGTGCGCAGTGTGCCCTGATACTGGAGGGTGATGCGGCACAGTCGGAAGTAAAACTCCGGGTCCTGGATGACAACGGTGATACGAGTACAGTGGCGACAGAATCAGTATGTGATTCATTGTCCAGGCTGTTTGATACAGAGCTGTTTGATTGAAACTGGTTTGATTGAAAGTGGTTTTATTGGAAGTGCTTTAAATATAAGTACTTTTTAGAGAGTCAGTTACCAGGGGACATTAAATGTGAGCCGCTTAACTGACAATAAAGATTATTAACATAATGATATTTTTTAGGGAGTTACTCTTTTGGCAAGTTACGCTAATGACGACGAACAAGTAGAAGCCTTAAAACGCTGGTGGCAGGAAAATGGTACGTCACTATTAACCGGAATTGTTATTGTCCTGGTTGTTTTGTTTGGTTCCAGACAATGGCAGGGTGCCCAATTGGCAAAGGCCGAAGCGGCCTCTGACCTGTATGAGGACGTAGTGCAGTTAGCCGTTCTGGATCAGGCCAATGCCTTGCCAGCCGATTCCATGGCGCAACTGGAAAGCAGCTATGACGAATTACGCAATGAATTCGAAGACAGTATTTACACCCGCTATGCTGCCATGATGATGGCGACAGTGTATGTAAACCAGGAAAATTATGATCAGGCTGCTACCGAGCTGAACTGGATTATTGATAACCCGGAACTGGGATTTATGCAGACTGTCGAGGAAGAATTATTTCTCACCGTCAGATTGAGACTGGCGAGGGTTAAATTGGCCCAGGGGCTGGCCCAGGAAGCGCTGACGATCGTTACTGAAGTCGATCCGGGCGCACTGGCTGCAGGGTTTGCCGAAGTACAGGGTGATGCTTATTTGCAACTTGGGCAATTTGAACAGGCACGCAGTGCCTATGAGAGAGCTATTTCTCTGGAGCCCGATAATGCCAGTTTCATTGATCTGAAAATTCGCGGCATTGGCAGTTAAGCGCCGGCACTGCCTATCCACAATTTTACTTCCAATATGCGAGCAATGATGACAACACATCTGCGACTGGTTTTACTTTTCCTGGCGATACCGGTTTTATCTGGATGCGGCTGGAATCCTTTGAGTTTTCTATCTGGCAGTGATGATGATGTTAAACCCGCTGAACTTGTTAATTTTGATGAAGAAGTCAGACTGCGCAAACAATGGAGTGCCAATATAGGCAAGGGTCAAGGCAAAAAGTACAACAGATTAAAACCTGCCATTAACGGCGACGTTATTTATGCGGCAGGTAATGATGGCAGGATTATTGCCCTGAGAAGGGACAATGGCCAGGAAATATGGGAAACACGCCTGGACTATGAAATTACCGGTGGGGTAGGGTACGGTGGTGGTCGGGTATTGTTGGGAACTGAAAACTCGACAGTTATCGCCCTGGATGCACAAACAGGAGAAATTCTCTGGGAAACAGAAGTAACCAGTGAAGTGTTATCTGCACCGTCGGCTAATAACGGATTTGTAGTTGTACTGGCTATTGATGGCAAACTTACTGGCCATGATGCACGTACCGGTGAACAGCTTTGGATATATGAAAATACCGTTCCAGCTCTTACGCTAAGGGGAGACAGCTCTCCCTTGATTCTGGAAAACTTTGTGCTGGCAGCGTTTGGCAATGGCTCGGTGGTTTCTCTAGCCGTCGACAATGGAACTTTACGCTGGGAAGAGAGGGTCGCTATACCTACAGGTACTTCGGAAATTGACCGTCTGGTAGATATAGACGGTGATCTTTTTGTGACTGATGCCGGTATTCTGCTGGTGCCTAGTTATCAGGGCTATCTGGCCGCCATTGATGTGGTTACCGGACAGATGCGTTGGCGTGTTCAGGAGTCCAGTGTTAATGGCGCCAGCTCAGGCTTTGGTAATGTCTATATCAGCGATGCCAATGGCCATGTAAAGGCCTATCAAGTGGGTGAAGAGGATCCTCTCTGGAGCAACGAAGCACTTGATTTAAGAAGTCTCACTGCCCCGCAAAGCTTTAGTAATTATGTGGCGGTAGGTGACTATGAGGGCTATGTTCATTTAATGTCGCAGGTGGACGGTAGATTTGTCGGACGTATACGGGTGGACAATAATGGCATACGTGCGCCAATGCAGTCCCGTGGCAATATCCTTTATGTGTATGGCAATAGCGGCAACCTGACAGCACTGAGTGTTGAATAACTTTTTTTCAGGCCTGTTCCAGTTAATTTTCCGACTGTTTTTTAGCCAGTCGCGTGAAGTTTAGCAATTCCACAATTCTACAGGACTGACCATTTTACAGTCCGAGGTTCAATATCATGATGCCCGTCATTGCCTTGGTAGGCAGGCCAAACGTGGGCAAGTCCACGCTTTTCAATCGTCTCACCCGTTCCAGGGATGCTCTGGTTGCTGATTTTGCAGGTCTTACCCGTGACCGGAAATATGGTGAGGGTAATACTGGCGAACGTAATTTCATTGTTATTGATACCGGCGGTATTACTGGTACAGAGGAAGGTCTGGATCTGCGGATGAGCGAGCAATCCCTGCTTGCCATAGAAGAGGCCGATGTTACCTTGTTGCTGGTGGATGCACGGGAAGGTTTGCTACCCGGTGATCATCAACTGGTTGAGTACCTGCGTAAAAAATCCCGGCCGTATTCTCTGGTAGTGAATAAAACCGATGGTCTGGATCCCGATGTTGCACTGGCGGATTTTCATCAACTGGGTTGTGAAAACATATTCGCCATTGCGGCGAGCCATGGCCGGGGCGTCAGCAAAATGATAGAGGACGTCCTGACACCATTTCCTGTTCAGGAAGATGATCCTGATATTGAAGATAATGGTGGCGTAAAAATAGCAGTAGCCGGTCGGCCTAATGTTGGCAAGTCAACGCTGGTAAACCGTATTCTTGGTGAAGAAAGGGTAGTGGTATACGATCATCCCGGAACAACGCGGGACAGTATCTATATTCCCTTTGAACGGAGAGGTACTGCCTACACACTGATTGACACTGCGGGTATCCGGAAGAAAGGTAAAACCAATGAGGCAATAGAAAAATTTTCTGTAGTGAAATCACTTCAGGCGATTCGTGATGCCAATGTGGTTGTGCTGCTGCTTGATGCGCGCGAAGGTATTGTTGAACAGGATCTGCATTTACTGGGCTATGTTCTGGACTCCGGCAGGGCACTGGTGATTGCGCTGAACAAATGGGATGGCATGGATGATTATGCTAAAGACCAGGTTCGCAAGGCGATCCAAAGGCGACTGGTGTTCATTGATTTTGCCAAGATTCATTTTATTTCTGCACTGCATGGCACGGGGGTAGGCGAGTTATATGCGTCCATTGATAAAGCCTTTGCATCTGCCAGTCTGAAACTGAACACCAATAAATTGACGCTTATGCTTGAGCGTATCACTGAAAATCATGCTCCTCCGGTCATCAATGGCAGACGTATTAAACTGCGTTATGCCCATCCCGGTGGCAGTAATCCACCAATTATTGTCATTCATGGCAAGCAGACAGATAAAGTCCCGGCTCACTATGTGCGCTTTCTGGAAAAAAACTTCAGAAAATTTCTGAAGATGGAAGGTACGCCTATTCGAATAGAACTGGTAAGCGATGACAATCCTTTTGTCAGGGCGGAAGAGGGGAAATCCAACAAGGAAGTAGCCCGCAAGAGACGTATAAAGAAAAGCAGGGAGTTGTCTGCAAAATCTGGCCGGGATAAATCACCGGCAAAGGGTCGGACTCCCAGACAGAGATAGGTTCCTCATGGCGGTAACAGAAAAACTCACCCTTATTCTGAAAACTGGCGGCACAATTCCTGATATTGCCGGGAATATGGGGGATTTTGAGGACTGGATCATGGATGGCATGTCATTGTCAGAGGATCAATTCCTGTGTATTTCTGTTTTTGAGGGTGAATCCCTGCCTGATATTGCCTCGTTATCATCCATTGTAATTACCGGTTCCCCGGCCATGGTGACACAGGATCTGCTATGGATTCGGCAGAGCCAGGATTTTATCCTTGCTGCAATCGAGGCAGGATTGCCTGTTTTGGGTATCTGTTTTGGTCATCAGTTGCTGGCGCATGCCCTGGGAGGCAAGGTGGGCTGGCATCCGCGCGGCAGGGAAATTGGTACAACTTCAGTCAGTCTTACCAGTGACGCCATAAATGACGAGCTATTTGGAGATTTGGTAGCAAATTTTCCCGTTCATACTACTCACATGCAAACCGTAACAAACTTGCCAGCGGGTACCAGGGTGCTGGCAAACAATCAATTTGAAGCACACCATGCGTTGCGTTTTGGGGAACGAGTGTGGGGAGTGCAGTTCCATCCGGAGTTTGATGCCTCCATTATGAAAGGATATATCCAGGCACGCAGTGAACAAATTGAAGCCGAGGGCTTGAGTACAAGAGAACTTCTTTCTGCCGTTGAGTCAACGCCTCAGGCATTCAAGCTGTTAGAAAAATTTGCGAATTATTCCCGCCAGATAAACAGTATTTAACTGACAATATATAAAGTAGGCTTTTAAACCAAAATAGACCCAAAGGAAAAGCAAAAAGGAAAATAACCCAGGGAACCGAAAAAATCAGGCTGAGTAGATTTCCAGCAAGGTATTTTGTGCACAGCGTGGATTCGCACTCGGGGTACTTTTCTTGTAACTGCCATCCGGTTGTAATACCCAGGACTGGGTATTATCTGAAAGATATAACTGCAAACCTTCCTTAAGCAGTTTCTTTTTCATACGCTTCTCTTCAATTGGGAAACAGGTTTCAACACGGCGGAAAAAATTCCGGTCCATCCAGTCGCCGCTGGAGAGATACAGTTCGTAATCCCCTTCATTGTGAAAATAAAAAATTCTGGTGTGTTCAAGAAATCTGCCGACGATGGAGCGAACCTGAATATTTTCCGAGACGCCTTTTATGCCCGGTCGAAGACAGCAGATACCCCTGACGATAAGGTCAATTTTAACGCCGGCATGGGATGCCCGATAAAGCGCTTCAATAATAGTAGGCTCCACCAGGGAGTTCATTTTGGCAATAATTCTGGCTGATTTTCCTTTGCTGGCCTGATCCCGTTCGCGTTCAATCAGATCAAGAATTCCCTTGTGAAAGGTAAAGGGCGCCTGAAGGATTTTTTTACGTTTGCCGGGTTTACCCAAAGCTGTCAGCTGTTGAAATACTTTCTGAACATCGTCAGTGATGGCCAGATCACTGGTGAGAAGACCGTAGTCGGTATATTGCCGAGCCGTGCCAGCATGATAGTTACCCGTGCCTAGATGAACATAACGCTTTAGCTGTTTTCCTTCACGACGAATCACCAGACTCATTTTGGCATGGGTTTTATGGCCCACAACGCCATAGGAAACATGGGCTCCAGCAGCCTGCAATTCGTTTGCCAGCTCAATATTCTCCTCTTCATCGAAGCGGGCTCTTAGTTCGATAACGACTGTGACTTCCTTTCCCTCATGGGCAGCCTTGATCAATGTATCAACAATACTGGAGTCGTCTTCTGTCCGATACAGGGTCTGCTTTATGGCAAGCACCTTGGGATCCACCGAAGCCTGGCGCACAAAATCTACTACGGTATTAAAAGTCTGGAAAGGATGGTGTAGCAGAATATCGCCTTTTTTAATGGTTTCAAATATGTCGTGGTCGCGCAATACCCTGCTGTGAATGCCAGGAGTAAAGGGGGGGAACTTCAGGTCTGGTCGGTTGACCTTCTGGGAAATGGCCATTAAACGATTCAGATTGACTGGCCCTTCGACCTGATAAACATCGTTTTTCTGCAGATTGAACTGGTGTGTCAGATAGTCGATCATATCCTGGGGGCAATTATCCGGCACTTCCAGTCTGACAGCTTCTGCAAAGCGTCGTGAAGGTAGCTTGCCTTCAAGCGCTCGCATCAAATCGCCAACTTCCTCTTCACTGACAAGTAAATCAGAGTTTCGGGTTATTCTGAATTGATAGCATCCGGTTACAGTCATGCCCGGGAAAAGGTCCGCCGCATGCATGTGAATAATCGAAGACAGGAAAACAAATTCATGTTTGTTGGCAGAGCCGCTGCCAGGGAGTTCTATTAAACGTGGCAGCGCTCTTGGCGCCTGTACAATGGCGATGCCGGAGTTTCTGCCAAAAGCGTCTTTGCCCTCGAGAGAAATTATAAAATTCAGACTTTTGTTGAGTACCTGGGGAAACGGGTGTGCCGGATCCAGTCCGACCGGGCTAAGGATGGGCAATAACTCTCTGTTAAAATAATTTTTTATCCAGCTCTTTTGTTTTTGATTAAGACTTTGCCGGTCAAGACAGTGAACTCCTTCTTTTTTCAGATCGGGCAAAACGATTTCATTTAATACCCGATATTGTTCATCCACAATTTCGTGTGCAACTTCACTTATTCGATTCAATTGCTCGGAAGGAGATAAGTTGTCAGGACCACTTTGCATGGAACCAAAGGCAACCTGCTGCTTTAAGCCGGCTACCCTGATTTCAAAAAATTCATCTATATTCGAGCTGGAGATGCAAAGAAAGAAAAGCCGTTCCAGCAAAGGAGTCGCAGGATCACATGCCTGCATCAGTACTCTGCGATTAAATTCAAGCAGGCTGAGCTCCCGGTTTATAAAAAAATCAGGATTACTTAAATCAATCTCGCTTTCGCGTGACTCTTTTTGTGTGGCCATAATTATCTAGTGTGTTTTTTTCCAAAAAATTGATTATTTATTATTGATGACAAGCAAATAGCCTTCTTCTTTAACGGGATCTTTTAGCGGCACTTCCAGAAGTTCGGCATCAAATTTCTTTTTACATTTCTTTGCCAGCTTCAGGAAGGGTGATCTGCCGGGATCTGCGATGACTATGGTCTTCACGCCATTTTTTAGAGACTTTTTAATTAATGTATAAAGAGGGTCTATAAGTTCATCCCAGAAGCAGATATCTCCACCAAGAACCATGTCCTGCTGCGCAAGCAAGCCGGATTTGAGTTTTTCATACTTGCTAACCTTGGTTTTTACCGAGGTATTGTTGAGTTCAGCATGCATGTGTAGGAAAGGGAAAACATTTTTATCTGCATCGACAGCGATTACCTCGGCCGAGAATTGTTTTGCACACCAGATAGCAAGTATTCCCCAGCCACTGCCAATTTCCATGATTCTGGCATTGGTTTCCGGGGGATTTTCGAGAAGATAATCCATGATGATATAACTGGAAAACCAGACCTTGTCGCCATGAATTTCCGGAGTACTGGTTTTTTTAAGCAATTTCTTTATTGCTTTATGCTTTTTCTTGTAAAGCTTGAGTCCGCGGACTTCCTTTACATCTTGTTCATCGCTGCTCATAAAAAAATTGCCCCATATTCAGCTCTAGCTTTACATCTAAATGTTTGACTTCGATTAAAATAAAATTAAGAAACATCTCTATATGCGCTAATGTGCCTAATTTTTCTTTATCTGTTAATGATTCAGGTCATGCCTTGGCGTTTTACTATTGCTCAACAACTTTTTCAGTTATTCGTCATTAGCAGACATTTTTTCTTTTTTTGGTGCCCTGGTTTTATCTACGACACTGGTAATTTCACCAGTACTGAGCCGGGTGCGAATTGTATCACCGGCTTTCACGCTTTGGTAACTGCTTAAAACCTGATTGTCCTGAGTGTATGTAATTGAATAACCCCTGCTTAAAGTATTAAGTGGACTAATGGTACTTAGTGCATGGCTGTGCTCTGCAAGTTTTGATTTTTTATAATATAAAAACTGTTGCATGGCTTTGCGAAGCCGGTTCGCCAGCTGGCTATTTTGCTGACTATATTCTGTAACAAGTCGCCGGGGAGAGTGGGCCCTAATAGAAAAATGAAGTCGTGATAAATTCTGCTTCATTTCATTTAAATTGTTTTTAAATGCCCGTCGCAAGCGTGCTTCAGTCTCATCCAGTCGTTGCGACTGTTCTTGCAGCTTTCTGCCAGGATGTTTCAACTGCTTGCGCAACCATAGCAAGGTTTGGAGTTTTTGCTTAACAATGGCAAGAATAGAGCCAGCCAGCTGTCTGCTATAGGCATCGAACATTAATTTAAATTCTTCCTTGTCCGGGCTTAAAATTTCAGCGGCTGCCGTCGGTGTGGCGGCGCGGACATCAGCGACAAAATCAGCAATAGTAAAATCAACTTCATGGCCCACAGCGCTGACAATTGGTAGTTGGCTGTCAACAATGCACCGAGCAAGATCTTCATCATTGAAGCTCCAGAGGTCTTCCAGAGAGCCACCACCGCGACCAATGATAAGTACATCAAGGTCAGTGAGGCATCCCTGTTTTCTGTTCGCCACAGTGATGGCATTAATCATTTCAGCTGCCGCTGTTTTTCCCTGCACTGATACGGGAATAACTGTGACATCTATAGCCGGGAAGCGACGTTTCAAGGTGCTTATAATGTCCTTGACGGCAGCGCCGGTCGGAGAAGTGATTACACCAATATGTTGAGGGAGATCAGGCAGAGGCTTTTTTAAGGAATCGGCGAATAGACCTTCCCGAAACAGTTTCTCCTTTAACTGCTCAAAAGCCCGTAATAGTGCACCGTCACCACGTTCTTCCATTTGTTCAAGAATCAGTTGAAAGTCACCGCGACCTTCGTAAAGGCTGACCTTTCCCTTGACAAGAACCTGCATACCATCAGTTGGACGGAAGCGAACCCGCATGTTTTTATTTCTGAACATGGCACAACGAATCTGTGCGGAATTATCTTTCAGGGTGAGATACCAGTGCCCTGAAGCTGGCATGGCAATATTGGAGATTTCGCCCTCAACCAGCACGGAAGGAAAGTTATCTTCCAGCAGATAGCGCGCATCGCGATTCAGGTCGCTGACGCTGAGCACGGTTTCTGAAATCATATTGCCTTGATCTGTCATGCCCATCATCATAACCTGAAGCCTGTCAGGCTGCACCGTAAACAGGACTTGTCGATTAGACGGTAAGTTTGCGTTACGATTTTGCGTTACAATAAGACTGTAAATACCTCTCTCATATTTTACCCGGAGAATCCAATTCATGAATCGATTAGTTGTTGTACTGTCTGCGTCCCTTTCCATGCTTGCCACGCCTGTATTTGCGGCCAATAACAACAATGAAATGGATGAACGCCGGTGTAATCTTCAGGCAAGGGAAATTGCACTGCGCATCAGTGAGGAACTTGGTAGTGACTACACGGCAGGTGAGCGTGAGGCTATTGGCCGCATCGCACAGGAGGTTTGCCAGGATTACTCGGCTCAGAGGGGCTCATTACCAGTGATTAACAGACCCGCCGGGTCACAGGCAGGTTCGCAGGGTATGCCAATGTCAAGCCAGGAATCCCGCCAGCAGGCTTCTTCTCAAGGGGTGAGCTCCATTGAAAATCAGGCAATGGTTGCTGGTGACGAAGCGCAAAGTTCTGATAATGCAGCAGAGGAAGAAAGTGACGGTATTCTGGGAGGGCTTAAAATCATTGATTCTGAAGACAGGGTGCGTCGTCCGGGCCTGAAGAGACGCTAATTCTGACTGATTTGTGAAATGAGGCCTTTTAGTTGACCTTCAAGATGGTTAACAAAGATAAAAAGTTAAAAATGATAAATAGGTAAACATTTACCTGAATTTCCCTGTTGGAGTATAATAAGTCGATTTCCCGCAACGGGATTTCAGGAAATACCATGCTACGCATAGTTGAAGAAGCATTAACATTTGACGACGTTCTACTAGTCCCCGCCCATTCACAGGTGCTGCCCAATATGGTGGACCTGAAAACCAGCCTGACAGCTTCAATTACCCTGAATATTCCCCTGGTTTCTTCAGCCATGGATACTGTGACTGAATCGAGACTGGCTATTGCCATGGCTCAGGAAGGCGGCATGGGGATTATTCATAAAAGTATGAGTATCGAGAATCAGGCCAGGGAAGTGCGCACTGTCAAAAAATATGAAAGCGGCGTTGTTGCTGACCCCATCTGTATTACTCCCGATACCACAGTACGCAAACTGCTGGAGCTGACCCAGGAGCATCATATATCAGGATTGCCGGTAATCAGGAATGCAGGGTCCCGCGACCTGGTTGGTATTGTGACCAGTCGTGATGTGAGATTTGAAAATAATATGGAAGCTACCGTTGACAAGATCATGACGCCAAAAGAGCGTCTGGTGACGGTCAGGGAAGGCGCGGCTCTGGATGAAATCAAGGTGCTCATGCATGATCACCGAATTGAAAAAGTGTTGGTGGTCAATGATGCTTTTGAGCTGAAAGGACTGGTTACCCTGAAAGATATTCGCAAATCTGAAGATTTCCCGAATGCCTGTAAGGATGCCTTGGGGCAATTGCGGGTTGGTGCCGCTGTCGGAGTTGGCAAGGAAACCGAGGACAGGGTAACTGCACTGGTAAATGCGGGTGTTGATGTTGTCGTGGTGGATACCTCCCATGGCCATTCCCAGGATGTGATTAACCGTGTCAGGGAAATAAAGAAAGCTTTTCCGCAACTGCAATTGATCGGTGGGAACGTAGCCACTGCTGCTGGCGCCGTCGCGCTCGCCGAAGCTGGTGTAGATGCCATCAAGGTGGGTATTGGTCCGGGCTCCATCTGTACTACTCGAATTGTAACCGGGGTCGGTGTGCCTCAGATCACGGCTGTCGCCAATGTCAGGGAAGCATTGAAGGATACCAATATCAAGGTGATTTCCGATGGCGGTATTCGCTTTTCCGGAGACATCGCGAAAGCTATTGCGGCCGGTGCAAATGTGGTGATGATCGGCAGTCTGCTTGCCGGGACAGAAGAGGCTCCGGGCGAAGTAGAGCTTTACCAGGGACGTTCCTATAAAGCCTACCGAGGAATGGGGTCGCTTGGCGCCATGTCTCAATCCCATAGTTCTGCAGATCGATATTTCCAGAATATTGAAGAAGGGGCCAGCAAGCTGGTACCGGAAGGAATTGAAGGCCGGGTGCCTTATAAAGGTCCCATGTCAGCCATTATTTTTCAGTTGATTGGCGGTATTCGCTCAAGCATGGGCTTGACCGGCTGTGGTGATATCGAAGAAATGCGAGCTAAACCTGAATTTGTCAGGATCACTGCTGCTGGCGTTAGTGAAAGTCATGTCCATGATGTGAGTATCACCAAGGAAGCGCCCAATTACCGCGTGAGCTAGTTTCAAATCAGTGAGCGGGTTTATTTATACCAGCCATATCGGAATTATTCATTCCGGCAAAAATCTAAACAGAACTTTTCTTGACGGAAGCAGGCATGTCCCAGAATATCCATGACGACAAAATTCTAATTCTGGATTTTGGCTCCCAATATACCCAGTTAATCGCCAGGCGTGTACGTGAAGCCGGTGTGTACTGTGAAATCCATCATTATGGTATCCCTGCCGAGGACTTTCTGGCCTTCAATGCCCGTGGTGTTATTCTGTCGGGAAGTCCCGAGTCGGCTAATCTGGACGACTCGCCGCGAGTGCCCGATTATATTCTCAACGCCGGGCTGCCAATTCTGGGTATTTGCTATGGCATGCAGACCGTATCGCAGCAATTAGGTGGTCAGGTTGAAGGCTCCAGCAAGTCCGAGTTCGGTTATGCGCGTATTGAGATTCCCAGCGGCAGCGCACTGCTAAGTGACCTTGAGCATTCAATTCAGGAAGGCAATGTCTTTTTGCATGACGTCTGGATGAGTCATGGCGACAAGGTAACCCAGGTCCCTGAGGGGTTTAAGGTGATTGCATCCACGCAAAGTGCTCCCATTGCTGCCATGGCCGATGAAAATCGCAATATTTACTGTCTGCAATTTCATCCTGAAGTGACTCACACCAAATCCGGGCAGGAAATTCTCAATCGCTTTGTACATGAAATCTGTCAGTGTGGTCGCTTATGGACGCCGGCAAATATTATTGAAGATGCCATCGGGAAAATTCAGCAGCAGGTAGGCACTGACAAGGTGTTGCTGGGATTATCTGGCGGTGTTGATTCATCAGTGGTGGCTGCACTTTTACACCGGGCTATAGGGGAGCAGCTCACCTGTGTGTTCGTGGATAATGGCTTGTTGCGGCTGCATGAAGGTGATCAGGTTATGGAAACCTTCGCCAACAATATGGGCGTTAAGGTGATCCGGGTGGACGCTGAAGATGAGTTTCTGGATAAGCTGGCGGGTCAAGCTGACCCTGAAGCAAAGCGTAAAATCATCGGCAATACATTTATCGACGTGTTTGACCGTGAGGCGTCAAAACTCGGCGATGTAAACTGGCTTGCCCAGGGTACTATCTATCCCGATGTGATTGAGTCCGCCGGTTCCAAGCATGGCACTGCCCATGTCATTAAATCCCATCACAACGTCGGCGGCTTGCCTGATGATATGAATATGTCACTGGTAGAGCCATTACGTGAACTATTCAAGGATGAAGTACGCAATATCGGTATAGCACTGGGATTGCCTCATGACATGATCTATCGCCACCCATTTCCGGGGCCAGGCCTTGGTGTGCGGGTTCTGGGTGAAGTTAAAAAAGAATACTGCGATATTCTGCGCCTGGCGGATGCCATATTCATGGAAGAGCTTCACAGGGCAGACTGGTACCAGAAAGTGAGCCAGGCTTTTGTGGTATTTCTCCCGGTAAAATCAGTAGGCGTGGTAGGTGACGCACGTCGCTATTCCTATGTGCTTGCAGTACGGGCAGTAGAAACCATTGATTTCATGACGGCGCGCTGGGCGCATCTGCCTTATGACCTGCTTGAAACTGTCTCCAACCGCATCATTAATGAAATCCGTGATGTGTCCCGGGTTACCTACGACATCAGCAGCAAACCACCAGCCACTATTGAGTGGGAATAAAGCCTTCCAGTGGTCATGGCAGAAAATGTTGAATCATGGATGAAAAGGGCGCTTATGCTGGCGCAACAGGCGGCCGGGCATGGCGAGGTTCCAGTTGGTGCAATCATAGTTCGGGATGGTCGTGTTATTGGCGAAGGTTATAACCAGCCCATTTCATCAAATGATCCCACCGCCCATGCTGAAATCATTGCTCTGCGTGATGCCGCCAACAATGAAAATAATTACCGACTCCCCGGTACCACACTTTTCGTCACCATTGAGCCGTGCACCATGTGCGTGGGAGCAATGATTCATGCGCGTGTTGATACTGTTGTATTTGGCGCGAGAGAGCCGAAAGCCGGTGCTTTGCTGAGTAATCTGCAGTTACATCTGCAAGATCACTACAATCATCGCTTAAAGGTTGTTGAGGGCGTGCTGGAACGTGAGTGCAGTTTGGTAATGAGTGATTTTTTCAAATCCCGCAGGGCTTAATTACCCGTTCTTATTCCTGATTTTTCAAGGGGGTTGGTTGGCGATCAAGCGCTCCCACATCAAGAACAGGCGCTGCATCGATATCCTCTGCATCCATCATGGACGCCACTCGTTGCAGGGAGGCAATAATCATGTTTTGTTCCCAGTCATCCAGATGCTCAAAGGCCTTGATGAAACAATCCTGTAAAGGGGGGGGCGCCTTGGCGATTATTTTTTTCCCACTGTCGGTAAGGTAAGCATGAACAATACGTTTATCTTTAGTTGATCGTTTTCGAATAACCAGTTTTTTGGTTTCCAGTCGGTCAAGGATGCTGGTGACGGTGGCCTGGCTAAGACTGATTTCCAGTGCCAGTTCCCTGATACTCACCTCGCCCCTGTTTTTTATGGATAACAGCAATAAAAGCTGAGGGGTCGTTAATCCTGTTGATTTTACCAGATCTCTGGAATAGAGATCGGTTGCGCGAATAAGTCTGCGCAGAGCAATCAGCACGCTCTCAATTTGATTGTTTTTCATGACCTATTTTATTTCCAGATAACAACAGGACTTCCTGGTATTGCCAGGCCAAGTGTTTTTGATGGGGCGGTTATTATAATACCCAGCCCGGGGCTTGTGGTATTTACTGTTAATTTTTCGTGCCGTTCCGAGTCATTTTGCTATTCCTTTCGCTTTGTAAGGAAATATTTAGTATACTAACGAACTATTGCAAATATCTCTGTTTGACTATGCAATACTCTCCAGATAATAAAAAAAATAAATAGATAAAAAACAAATAGATAAATCGATTCTAGTGAGAATTCTCGTAGTTTCGTGTCTATATTTTAATATTTAGAATACATACTAATAATCATGGTGGATATATGTCAGAACATGAAGTGCAAGTGAGTAATATAACCCAGAAGAAACGCACAATCTCAATAGATCCTGCTACGGGTGTGCCTGCGCCGCTTCCCTTGAATGAGATTCCTAAAGATCAGGATTACGGTGCACAACCTGAAGAAGTTCGTAGTACGGAACAATATCAGGAAGAATATGTAGAGAATTTTGTTGAGCGCTGGGATGAACTGATTGACTGGGAAGCGCGTGCCGAGGGAGAAGGGCAGTTTTTCATTGATATTTTGAATAAGCTGGGCAAGCACAACATTCTTGATGCGGCTACCGGTACCGGTTTTCACTCCGTTCAGCTATTGCAGGCAGGGTTTAATGTCACCAGTGCTGATGGTAATGCCCAGATGCTGGTAAAAGCGTTTGAAAATGCCAAGGATCGTGGCCATGTGATGCAGACAGTGCATGCAGACTGGCGTTGGCTGAACAGGGATGTACAGGACAAGTTGTTTGATGCAGTGATTATTCTTGGGAATTCATTCACCCACTTGTTTGAGGAACACGACCGTCGCCGCGCTTTAGCGGAATTTTATGCGGTACTCAAACATGATGGTGTATTAATAATCGACCAGCGAAATTATGACGGTATCCTGGATGATGGCTTCAAGTCCAAGCACAAATACTACTACTGCGGAGATAAAGTCTCGGCACAGCCTATTCATGTTGATGATGGTCTTGCCCGTTTTGAATACTCCTTTGAGGATGGTTCTAAGCATCACTTGAATATGTTCCCACTACGCAAGGATTACCTGCGCGGACTTATTTACGATGCGGGCTTCCAGAAAATTGACACCTATGGAGATTTCCAGGAAACCTATAAAGAGAACGAACCGGATTTCTATGTTCATGTTGCCTACAAGGATTACCATGCAAAATAATCTATCTTCAGCCGAAGTGCTGACTGAATCCTACTATGACAGTAGTGACGCCGATCGTTTCTATGAGCAGGTCTGGGGTGGTGAAGATATTCATATTGGTTTGTATGATGAAACCGACAATATCCCTGAGGCCAGTCGCAAAACAGTAACGACAATGGCTGATAGCCTGCAAAGTCTGAATGATCAGAGCCGGGTAATTGACCTCGGCGCAGGTTATGGCGGATCTGCGCGTTATCTGGCAAAGCTGTCGGGCTGTAAAGTAACCTGTCTGAATATCAGTGAAGTGCAGAATAGTCGCAATCGCGTATTAAATCAGCAGCAGGGGCTCGATCAGCAAATAGAGGTACGTCATGGCAGTTTTGAAGAAATTCCCTGCCCGGATTCCTCTATGGATATAGTCTGGTCCCAGGATTCTTTTTTACACAGCAGTCAGAAAGAAAAAGTGCTGAGCGAAATCAGCCGGATAATGGTGCCTGGTGGAGAATTAATCTTTACTGATCCGATGCAGGCAGATAATTGCCCTGAAGGCGTCTTGCAGCCGGTTTATGACAGGCTAAATCTTGAATCCATGGGATCGTTTGCTTTTTACCGGGAGACTCTCAAATCGTTAGGCTTTGAAGAAACCAATGTCATCGACCTAACGCCCCAGCTACGCAATCATTATGATTATGTCAGGCAGAATTTACAGGGGCGCTATGACGAGCTTGTAGCCATTATCAGCCATGAGTACATGGACAACATGATCAATGGTCTGGAAAACTGGGTGGCCGCGGCAGACAAGGGTTATCTTGCCTGGGGTATTTTGCACTTTACCAAAGTCAGCTAGGCAGCCCTGATATTTTGGACGAGTCAACGCAGAATAAGGTCCCAGCCAGGTCGCATTCTGCGAAAAGGTTTTCAGCTGACCCACTGATATTCTTTTCCGTTTTGGCCCTGGTTCTGCTTATTTTGCTGGCGACCATTATTGATCGTGAGCAAACCGGTAGTTTTCTTTTCGGTTTGCAGGATGCGATTGTTGAATATTTTGCCTGGCTATTCTCCCTGACAGTAAGCGGTTTGCTGATATTTTCCCTGTGGCTGGTATTTTCACGCTATGGACAGATAAAGCTGGGGCCTGATGACAGTACGCCCGAGTTCAATACCATTGCCTGGATATCGATGTTATTCAGTGCCGGTATGGGAATTGGTCTGGTCTTTTTTGGTGTTGCAGAACCCGTCCTTCATTATTTAGCTCCGCTCCAGGCTACGCCTGAAACCGTTGCCGCCGCCAGAGAGGCGATGCGGCTGTCGATATTCCATTGGGGTCTTCATGCCTGGGCAATTTATGCCGTGCTTGGCATGGCATTGGCTTATTACCACTTTCGTCATCATCAACCGCTCGCCATGCGATCCACGCTGGCCCCTTTGCTGGGAAGACATACCCATCGCTGGCCAGGAAAACTGGTTGATATCGTCGCTGTGCTTGGCACATTATTTGGTTTGGCAACTTCCCTTGGGCTGGGAGCTTCCCAGATTAATGCGGGGCTGGCGGAGCTTTTTGGAACTGCTGTCAGCATAAATACGCAAGTCATCATCATTGCTGTGATTACCTTGTGTGCCATGACATCCCTGGTTCTGGGTTTAAAAAAGGGTATACGGCGCCTCAGCGAATTCAATATGCTGCTGGCCTTGCTACTTTTGTGCTTTGTGTTGATTGCAGGGCCAACATCAGCGCTGTTGAGAGGAATACCTGATCTTTTGGGTAATTATTTACAGGGTTTGCCAGGCTTAAGTCTGAGCACGCATCCTTTCAGGAATCTTGAATGGCAGAAGTCCTGGACGATTTTTTACTGGGCCTGGTGGTTATCCTGGTCGCCCTTCGTCGGTATGTTTATAGCGCGTATTTCCCGTGGCAGAACTATTCGCCAGTTTGTGCTGGGGGTATTGTTCATTCCTACACTTCTTAGTCTGATCTGGTTTGGTATCTTTGGCGGCGCTGCCTTACGAATCGAGCTTTTTAATACAGGTACCGGGCTGCCCGGACTGGCCGAGGCTGTTCAGGAGAACTCGGCTACAGCAATTTATGCGCTGATGGCAAACTTTCCGTTTTCAGGCGTGGTGAATGGTCTGGCAATTTTTCTGGTAGCCGTTTTTTTTATCACCTCATCGGATTCAGGTTCGTTTGTTGTCGATATGCTGACTTCGGGCGGCAATCCCAACCCGCCGGTTGCGCAACGAATCTTCTGGGCCTGCATGGAAGGGCTTCTGGCTATAATTCTGCTTATGCTGGGAGGCTTGAATGCGCTACAGGCCGGTGCTGTCAGCATGGGCTTGCCATTTTGTCTGATTATTATTGCTGTGGTTTGGTGTCTGTTACAAAAACTGGCAATGGAAGACAAGAATATCGTTATCTGATCTGTCCAATAGTCCCCTGAAACGCTTCTAATACTTTAAAAACCTTCCCTGAAAGCCCCGATTTTCGGGTGCCTCTTCCCGGTTCGCACCAGTATGGTGCTGACGCCCCGTCATGCGCACCAGAGTAAAGCGATACCCCCTCTTTTCACAGTGTCACACCCTCAATTTATTCTCCTAAACCCATAAAAATCTAACAAAAACAATAAGATAAATAAGTTGGCAAGGTCTTTGCTAAGAGAAGGGAAGGAAATAAATGTTTTCCTGGATAAAAAATACATTTGACCAGTCTTGGGTTTCAAGACTCTTTAGGAGAAAAATATGAAAAATTCGCTGATCAAAAAGCCACTGGCTGTGACAGCTCTGACTCTGGCAATTGCCACTGTTTCAGCACCTTCTTATGCTGAGCTTTCTGGCAACGTAAGTGTTACTAATAATTACCTCTGGCGTGGTCTGACCCAGAGCATCAATGAATCAGCCGTTCAGGGTGGTCTTGATTACTCAAGCGAGTCAGGTTTTTATGCTGGTACCTGGGTTTCCAATGTTGCTTATGATTCTGACGATGCCTACTCTTATGAGCACGACATGTATTTCGGTTTTGCAGGCGAAACTGATGCATTCTCCTATGACGTCGGTTACCTGTACTACAACTATGACGAAAATGCCGGCTATGACTTCGGTGAAGTTTATGGCTCTATCGGCTTTGGTAATCTTGGTCTGACTCTGTATTTGCTGACTAATGCAGAACCAGATGAAGGTCCAGGCGAAGACTTTGGTTTTGCCGAAGCTTCTTACACCTCTATCGATTACGTAATTCCTCTGGCCAGTGGTGCGGAGCTTGGTCTTCACGCCGGTTTCCATGAAGGTGATTTCGCTTACTCATTTAACGGTGTAACTGACGATTACTTTGATTACAACATCAGCATTGCTAAAGATGGTTTCAGTGCCATGGTTTCCATGACTTCACTGAGCACTGATGATGATGGCGATGGTTTTGAAGATTACGCAAGTCAGCCAGCACGTGATAATGACGAAATCAAATTCGTTGTTTCCTACGGTGTAGACTTCGAACTGTAAATAATCTTTACAGAATAAAATTAAAAACCGGTACTGTTTTCAGTGCCGGTTTTTTTATGTCCGGGAAAACCGAAATGGCTTCGCGTCCATGAAGCTTTATAAGAATAAAATTAATAATGTGGTCATAGTGTGTCAAGCAAGAGTGTCACTCCACTTCAAAATTATTCAGGGCAAAAAAAAGCCCGGTCGATTAGACCGGGCTGATAAGGGAACAGTTTTATCAGGTAGTCGCCAGAGTATCAAAACCCGTATTGCCCGGGTTTCCCAAGTCAGCTAGTGCCGCTTCCAGCGCTTCTTCCCGGGTTTTATAGTGATTGCTTGGATCGATATGCTTGTCGGCTTCAAGTGAGCTCAGGGTATCTTCTACTTCTTTGCTCATGCCACAAGGATAAACCTTGCGTTTGCTTTGAGCGGCGTCTCTGGCCACAGTTTCAATAGCCAGTGCCGCCGACACATCAAGGAAGGGGACACGGGAGAAATCAAGAATCAGGGCAAGTGCTCCACCCTCGAGCTGGGAGCGGGCATGGTGACCCAGGTCAGCAGCAGCGCCAAAGCTCATGGGGCCTGCAAAGTCAAAAATATTGACCTTGTCGCCAAGAATATCAAGTATTTCGATCTCACGATCTGAAGCGTTGTGACGAATCAGATGGGTCTGGTGCAGGCGTTCCATCTGATCCTTTGCAACCTGTTTCACGAAAGCAATGGAGGCCAGAATGACTCCTGCAGCTACCGCAGTAATAAGATCAACAAAAATAGTCAGTCCGACTACAATCAGCATCAATACCAGATCCCAGCGTGGACCACGGTGAGCATTTTTGATGTAGTTCCAGTCAATGATATCCAGCCCTACCTTGATCAGGATGCCGGCCAGTACGGCGTTCGGAATATAACTTGCGTAGGCACCCAGACCCAACACAACGCCAAGCAGAACCAGCGCATGAATCATGCCTGAAATTCGGGTACGCCCGCCGGTACGGATATTGACGACAGTCCGCATCGTTGCCCCGGCACCAGGTGCTCCACCAAATAATCCGGCAAACGCATTACCAATGCCCTGACCAATGAGTTCCTTGTTGGAGTCATGTCGGGTACGGGTCATGTTATCTGAAACCAGTGAGGTCAACAGGCTGTCAATAGAGCCGAGTAAAGCCAGAACAAAAGCGGCTTCGGCAACCATGAAGAATGAAATGGCAGAAAACTCCGGCAGGTGGATTTGCGGCAGGCCTGAAGGAATGCTGCCCAATATCGGTGCGCCACCGATGACAAGGCTCACTACTGTGCCGATAATCAGTGCTGCCAGCGCACCGGGAACAAATTTGCCCAGTTTGGGTGGCCATTTATAAGCTATCACCAAGGTCAGAGCGCCGATAATCAAGGCGACAAAATTAATATCAAGCAAGGCCGTCGGAGTATAAAACAGGGCATCCACCGTGCCTGCAGGAGCACTATGTCCCAGCATAGGGCTGATTTGCAGGATGATAATAATGCCGCCAATTCCGCTCATGAATCCACTGATTACAGGATAGGGCACAAGTCGAATATATTCACCGAGCTTAAACAGCCCCAGGGCAACCTGAAACAGGCCTGCCATCATTATGGCGGTGAAAATCAGGCTGGTGTTACCCATAAGGTCAGGGTGTGACGAAATGCTGGCCGCCAGGCCGGCGACGACTACTGTCATAGGGCCGGTGGGGCCGGATATCTGCGGTTCTGTACCACCAAACAGGGCGGCAAAAAAGCCGACAAAGATAGCGCCGTAGAGACCAGCAATAGGCCCCAGTCCGGAAGCGACACCCATTGCCAGAGCAAGAGGCAGGGCAACGACACCTGCAGTTAATCCGCCATAGATATCGCCGCGAAGATGGCTTGTGTCCAGCTTGATCATTTAACACTTACTCCTTTCATCCAGCCCCTGCAGAGGATGGATAAGATTACTTGATTACGCAGTTTTACTTTGATTTTGCTGATGAGAATAATACCAGTCTTCCACTGGTATAAACGCATTTTTGCCTGCATCAAAACAGGTAACTATTCCTTTGGCGATATCGTACACCCAGGCATGCAATGCGACTTCACCGGTGGCCAGTTTTGCGGCAACACTTGGATGAGTTTCCAGATGTTTTACCTGTAACATGGCATTTTCCTGGATCATTTCCAGCGCATGGTCGTCACAGAGGTCCCCGTGACGGGCTTTTACGCGCGCAAGTGCCGCACCGCTGTGGGAAAGCCAGTTAGAAACGTGTGGCAGTGATTTGACTGACTCCGGGTACATGGCCCCTTTCATGGCGCCGCAATCGCTGTGACCACAGATGATGATGTCCTTGACGCCCAGCACAGCGACCGCATACTCGATAGACGCTGTTATGCCGCCTGTATTCATGGAATGCGGAGGCACAATATTACCGGCGTTTCGGCAAATAAACAGATCCCCGGGCTCTGTCTGAGTGATCAGGCAGGGGTCTACCCTGGAGTCTGAACAGGTGATAAAAAGAACTTCCGGTGACTGCCCGCTAGCCAGCATTTTGAATAATTTCTCACGTTCCTTGAAATCCTTTTTCTGGAATTCAGCGATACCTTTAATAATCTTTTCCATAGTCAATACCTCAATCTGTATCAAGGCTTTCGCCTTTGTTTAACTGGTTTATTCAAGTGTGTGGTTTGATAATCCTGCTAGTTAATAACAGGGATATTATTATTTTTCTTTTTTATGTGCTGACAATATAGTGAAACCTATTCAATAAAAATATAGTATTAGTGATAGGAAAACCCTTTCAGCTAGCAAAGTCGTGTGTCTGGTAATCCCTATGAATGATCTGAATATTTCACTTAAGCAGCTGCGCTATTATCTTGTGGCCGCCAAACATAACAGTCTTAGAAAAGCCGCGCGTGAGCTGATGATAAGTCAGCCCTCCCTGAGTGCCCAATTATTCAAGCTCGAGGAATCTCTGGATGTTGACTTGTTTGAACGCAGCCGTGGAGGGGTCAATCTGACGCCTCTGGGCAGAGACCTGCTAAAGCATGCGCAGCAGGCCGTCAACGCGGCTGAAACCTTTATTGATGCCGCGAATTTTGTCACCAAAGGGCCTAATGGCACCTTTCGACTTGGTGCCAGCACAACACTTGGCCCCTATGCCTTGCCATGGATTTTGCCCCAGGTGCACAAAAAATATGGTGGAGTGAAGTTTTTCGTTCGCGAAGAAGTGCCCGATGCCCTTGCTCACGGACTCTATGGTGGCCGTTATGACCTGATTCTGACAACCCTGCCTTTGAAAGAAGACGGGATCACTGTGATGCCATTATTCCAGGAGCCGCTCTATCTTGTTATGAACAAGGGGCATCCGTTGGCAAAAAATAAAATCATTAAAGGCGATCAGCTGTCCGGTCTGGAAGTACTGACGCTGGAAGAGCATCATCTGTTATTTCGTCAGGTGGAAGATCTTTGCAAACAATTCAATGCCGAGATTCTGCGCGATTATGAAGGCACCAGCCTGGATTCGATACGCCAGATGGTTTACATGGAAATGGGGGTCGCTTTTCTGCCGGCACTATATATACGTTCGGAAATAATGGACCGGGATGAATTAAGTGTCGTCAGCATTGCCGGTGAGCCTATTAATCGCGTGCATGCTCTGGCCTGGCGTGATACCTCGCCACTGCGCAGCTTTTATCGGGAGCTGGGCCAGTTCTTCAAGGAAGAGTTTGAAAACCAGTTTGGAGAAGATGTGGCGATGTTGAAAGAGATGTAGGGAAAACAAGAGGCAAGAGACAAGATAAAGGATAAAGGATAAAGGTGGGCGGTGAAGGGAAGGCGTCATGGTGTGGAGCCTGTTTGGGTTGAGAGCGCAGCGCCATCCGACATCAAGTGTCACCATGAGTAGTTCCGTAAAAACCTTCAGGTCAAAACCCCGTAATATTGAGAGAGTTGTACCAACATTATGTTTTAGAGGGTAAACAGGTCGGATAAGCGCAGCGCCATCCGACGAATTACTGGAAATCCAGTCGTGTAAAGTTGGCTGTAAAAAAAAAGGCCCCTGGGGGCAGGGGCCTAAAAAATAAGAGACTTAGGGGGGTCTCATTAAGGGAAATAAAGATGTCACTATCATTAAAGGGGGGAAATGATATTTACCATCACAATAGGTAATGCAGTTAGCGTGCCAACTTTTCAAAAATCCCTGAAGCCCAGTAAATATGGGACTTTTTAATATTCACCAGGATGATGGGGAGTGAATGAGCCATGGATTCGCACCAATTTGAAGCAGTAAATGGTGCGCCGCACAACAGGCGCACCAGATTGGCGAGAGAGGCTTTTGTAAAAATTATTTTTCCTGGTGCTTTATCGTCACTTATCTATTCCAGAAGTATTTTTGTCATCGGATTGTTATATAAATGAAGTTTCATCTTTAGTAATATGTCGGCTTCGTTTTTTATCCATTCGTCAGGGAATTTCAGTAAGCAATGCTAACCTTGCGTGGCGCACCAGCCCTTTCTGCATTTTCCAGACAGAAGTTGCTCCAGACCATCCAGTCATCCCTTCCTGCGGTAAAGGCAATTCATTCCTGCTACTACCATTTTGTGGATCTTGATGCGGATCTTGACCCTGCAGAACAAAGTTTACTTGATCGGCTGCTGACTTATGGGCCGCGCCTGGAACAGGAGGCAGTCCCGCCGGCAAGTCCAAACCTGTTATTTTTTCTGGTGACACCCAGACCGGGAACAATCTCACCCTGGTCAAGTAAAGCCACCGATATTGCACTCAACTGCGGCCTGACAAAACTCAGGCGGATTGAGCGTGGCATTGCCTTTTATATTGAGACTGATGGTGAAGTCGACACCGGGTTATTACAGTCCTGCCTGTATGACAGAATGACACAGGCAATACTGGGCTCAGTGGAAGAAGCTTCTTCATTGTTCGATCATTCCACCCCAAAGCCGTTGGCCGAAGTGGATGTCCTTGGTGGCGGCAAGCAAGCGCTGGCAGGAGCCAACAGCGATATGGGGCTGGCACTGGCTGATGATGAAATAGACTACCTGGTTGAAAGTTTCACAGAGCTGGGCAGAAATCCCAATGACATCGAACTGATGATGTTTGCCCAGGCCAATTCCGAACACTGTCGCCACAAGATTTTTAATGCTTCCTGGACCCTGGATGGCAAAGAGCAGGAGCATTCCCTGTTCGCCATGATCAGAAATACCCATGAAAATAATTCCAGGGGTATTCTTTCGGCCTATAAGGATAATGCTGCGGTATTTGAAGGCTTTGCCGCTGGCAGGTTTTTTCCCGATCCTCTAGACAGACAATTTAGTTTTCATGAAGAAGATATTCATGTCCTGATTAAAGTGGAAACCCATAATCATCCCACCGCCATTGCTCCCTACCCCGGGGCATCCACCGGATCCGGTGGTGAAATCCGGGATGAAGGGGCAACCGGAATTGGCGGCAAACCGAAGGCAGGTCTGAGCGGTTTTTCAGTGTCCAATTTAAAAATTCCGGGTTTTGTACAGCCCTGGGAAACGGATTATGGCAAACCTGGCCACATTGTTTCAGCGCTGGATATCATGCTGGAGGGTCCTATTGGCGGGGCTGCTTTTAATAATGAATTTGGCCGGCCAAACCTTTGCGGTTATTTCCGCACCTATGAAGAAAAGGCACCCGATGGCGTGCGCGGCTACCATAAGCCCATCATGATTGCCGGTGGTCTGGGTAATATTCGTGGTAGCCATGTGCAGAAAAAAGAAATTCCGGTCGGTGCGAGACTTATAGTATTGGGTGGTCCTGCCATGTTGATTGGCCTGGGTGGTGGTGCGGCGTCTTCCATGGCCTCGGGAGCAAGTAGCGAGCACCTTGATTTTGCTTCAGTGCAGCGCGACAACGCGGAAATGGAAAGGCGTTGTCAGGAAGTCATTGATCGCTGCTGGGCGATGGGCGATGAAAACCCTATCAGCTTCATTCATGACGTGGGTGCGGGTGGTTTATCAAATGCCTTGCCTGAACTGGTCAAGGATGGTGACCGTGGAGGCAAATTCCGCCTCAGGGATATTCCCAATGCAGAACCCGGACTGTCGCCTCTTGAGATATGGTGTAACGAAGCACAGGAACGTTATGTGCTGGCAGTAGCGCCAGACAAAATGGCCTTGTTTGAATCCTTTTGTACTCGGGAACGCTGTCCTTTTGCTGTCGTTGGTGAAGCCACCCAGGCGCATCACCTGACCCTTGAGGACTCCCATTTCAACAACAAGCCCATTGATTTACCGATGTCAGTGCTGTTTGGTAAACCACCAAGAATGCATCGGGATGTGATTAGCATCAAACCGGCACATGCCGCTTTTGAACTAAGCTCGATAGACATTAATGAAGCCGCTGAACGTATTCTTCAATTACCGGCAGTCGCCAGCAAGAGCTTCCTGATCACTATCGGAGACCGTTGTATTACCGGGATGGTGGCAAGGGAACAAATGGTAGGGCCGTGGCAAGTCCCGGTTGCCGATGCCGCGGTAACCACGATGTCCTATGACAGTCACTTCGGTGAAGCCATGGCCATGGGGGAGAGAACACCACTGGCTCTTATTGATGCACCAGCCTCGGGCAGAATGGCTGTGGCAGAAGCTATTACCAATATTGCCTGTGCAAGAATCAGGCGGATCAGTGATATTCGCCTGTCTGCAAACTGGATGGCGCCTGCAGGTTATCCGGGCGAAGATGCCAATCTTTATGAAACGGTTAAAGCCGTCGGCATGGAATTGTGTCCGGAATTGGGGATTACCATTCCGGTAGGCAAGGACTCCATGTCCATGCGCACAGTCTGGCAACAACAAGGCGCTAACGGGATCGAGGAGAAAAGTGTCACTGCGCCTTTATCCCTGATTATTTCAGCGTTCGCACCGGTACTGGATGTTCGCAAGACTCTCACACCGCAATTGCGACTGGATAAGGGCGATTCGCGGCTTTTCCTGCTGGATCTCGGTCTTGGAACCAACCGGATGGGCGCTTCGGCACTGGCCCAGGTATACAAACATATTGGTACTGAGGCTCCTGATGTCCACAGTGCCAGCGATCTGAAAGCATTCTTTGCCCTGATTCAGGATTGTCTGCAGGAAGATTTATTACTGGCCTATCATGACCGCTCTGACGGTGGTCTTTTTGTCACTCTGCTGGAAATGGCTTTTGCCGGGCATTGTGGCCTCGACATAAGCCTTGATGATGCTGGCAGTCAGGGACATGCGATGGATACCCTGTTTAACGAGGAACTGGGTGCTGTGGTTCAGGTGAGTGAAGCCAACCTGGCACGTTTCAGGGAACTGGCAGATGAAGCCGGGTTACTGGATATTCTCTGTGATCTGGGAGCTCCTCATCAGGATGAAACTATCAGGTTTTCACTGGCTGGCAAGACAGTACTTGACAACACGCGCACCCATTTTCAGCGTCTGTGGTCGGAGACCAGTTACCGGCTTCAGTCCATTCGTGATAATTCCGAGTGCGCAGAGGAAGAATTTGAAGGCATCCTTGATGTTGATAACCCTGGCCTGCAATCCAAACTGACATTCAATCCTGAAGAAGATGTAAGTCATCCCTATATTGTGCTGGGCGAACGTCCACGTATCGCCATTCTGCGTGAGCAGGGAGTTAATTCACAGATGGAAATGGCGGCAGCGTTTAACCGCGCTGGTTTCGACTGTTACGATGTTCACATGAGTGACATTATCGGTGGCGACGTCACACTGGATAACTTCAATGCGCTGGTAGCCTGTGGCGGCTTTTCCTATGGTGATGTGCTTGGCGCCGGAGAAGGCTGGGCAAAATCAATTCTTTTTAACAAAGCGGCGCGCAATCAGTTTGAAAACTTCTTTGCCAGACCATCGACACTTGCTCTTGGTATATGTAATGGCTGTCAGATGTTGTCCAATCTTCATGAGTTAATACCGGGGTCACACCATTGGCCACGTTTTGTGCGTAACCGGTCTGAGCAGTTTGAGGGTCGAACGGTACTGGTGAAGGTGGCAAATTCGCCTTCCGCATTTCTCACTGACATGACGGCGTCGGTCTTTCCCATTGCCTGTGCTCATGGTGAGGGACGGGCTGAGTTTGGCTCTACCGAACAGAAACAAGCAGCCTTGCAGAGCGGCAATATTGCCTTACAGTTTGTCGATAATTATGAAAATGTCACTGCAACCTATCCTGCCAACCCCAATGGTTCACCGGAAGGGATTACCGGCATGTGCAATACTGATGGTCGAGTCACCATTATGATGCCGCACCCGGAAAGAATATTCCGTGCTGTCACCAACTCCTGGCGACCGGACGCATGGGGCGAAGACAGTCCAACCATGAGAATGTTCAGAAATGCCAGGGTCTGGCTGAACTGAGAGTTTTTTTCTTTGTTTTTATTTCGTCAATCCTTTAATGCTTCAAGGATTTCTGGGTTTCAGTAATTTTCTGAATTACATAGGGGTGATATTCAATAGCTTCCTGCAAGCCATTGATAATGTGTTTGCGAAACCCTTCCTGCATTTCTTTTTTACCCTCAATGCTGTCCGGGGCAAACCAGAGTTGTGTCATCAGATTGACGTAATAGCCAAGGCTCTGCAGGATTGAATACTGGTTTTCAATTATATCCGCCAGTTCAAAACCAATGATATCCGGCAGGTCGCCACCGGTGGTTGCAGTTTTCCAGGCGATGGTACTGATGTAAAAGCTTTTTCCGTAATCGGTTTCTTCATAAGCCGGCTTGGCTTTTTCCAGGGCCAGGAAATTGTCTTCCAGTTCGCCGAAGATATTGTATAGAATTATTTCTGCGCGTTTTTTCTTGTTACTCAGCTCGCGTCGACTATCGATATAAAGCGCACCCACACCACCAACCACGACACCGATCAGGGTCGCAATCATTTCCGGCAAGGCCTGGTATAACAAATCCATCAGTGTTTTCCTGATTTGGCTTTAACTACAGGGAGGAGTTATATCCCTGCGCGATACCAGTAAACCGAATGACATGCTTCGCAGGCCTCGTCAAGAGCTGCGCCATATTCACTTAGCAGATCAGCATCACGGCTATCTATAGCATTCAGCATTTCAAAGGCAGCATCCTGTAAGCCACGTGAGAATTGCACCCAGGATTGCCGGTCTGCAGCCAGTTTTTCCTCAACTTCTTCCGGCGTAAACTCATACTCCGGAAATTCACCAACAGCACCGGGGCGAGCGACGCGGCGTCCAGGCACCATCAGGGCATTGGCGCCTTCAATGATCGACACGGCACTGATGCGCAAGGTATTCCAGTCTTCTTCCGATTCCGGTGCATATTCGGTAATACCATCGCTGTCTGCGACCACGCGTACCGCATTCCAGAGCGTATCAGCGTGGGGATCAACCAGTGAGCTCATGATTTCTCTGAGGGTAATTTCATTGTTATAAGGAGGGGGTGAAGATTCTGCGGTCATAGTGTTGACCGGGGCCGAACTCTGCCCGGGGGGAGAAGACTCTGAGCAGGAAACAAGACAGAAAGACACTGCGGAAATGAAAACGGCGCTTAACTTTAAAAAAATCTTTTGCATGGGGATACCCTGAAATAAACACTGGTCATACCTGCCTTTATACCAGATTTTCCTCAATATTTTCTCTACTTTAATGCTTCAGGACTGCTTCAGAAATGCTTAAGGCAAAACTGCCATCAATTGTCATTGGTGGAAACGGCAGCGACATGCTATTACCTGTTGTGATCAGGTGAGTTTCATCCCGGAACCCTGGCCGATCGCAACGCCGGGACGGTGTTTATACTTTTATTGGTGCCAGTGCCAGATTTTGAGAGAATAGCCTTCCTCTCCATTGTTTTGTAGGTCCCGGGTTTGGCAGATACACGTTTTTTCCCACTGGCAGCGGCGCAGCTCAACCTGCAGCGCCTGCTATTAATAAGACTTATAGTCTTTCTGTGTCAGCTCATGGCTTTGGCTGCTGCCTGGTTACTTGACTACAGCCTTGAGTACGCGCCGATCATAACAGTGATGGGTTTTATTCTGATCATTAATGCATGGGTCGTTTTCAGGCTGCTGCATCAATCCATGGTCAGTGATCAGGAATTCCTGCTGCATCTGCTTTTCGATGTGCTTAGTTTGTCAGTCCTGCTTTATTTCGGGGGCGGGGCGAGTAATCCCTTTGTGTCGTTTTTTCTTGTCCCGATTACAATTTCTGCAGCCATTCTTCCCTGGACCTACACCTGGGCCGTGGCAGGGATTTCACTGGCTTGTTATACTTTTTTGCTTTTTTTCTATCGTCCCTTGTCAATACTTATGCCCGCTGATATGGATATGAGCAGTATGGGGGGCGTACCCAATCTGCATATCATTGGCATGTGGTGTAATTTCATTGTCAGTGCGGCCCTGATTACCTATTTTGTCGTAAAAATGGCGGCGGAAATAAGATCCCAGGACATAAAACTGAATGATTATCGTGAAGATAATATGCGCAATGAACAGATTCTGGCTGTAGCAACGCAGGCAGCGGGAACGGCGCATGAACTGGGTACACCGTTGAATACCATGACTCTTCTGGTGAGAGAAATGGCTGACGACTATCAGCAAAACCCAGCCCTTTTAAAAGATATCGCTACCCTGGAAATGCAGCTTGTCAGCTGCAAAAAATCCTTGCAGGAAATGGTAAAAAAAGCCGACCTTAGAAATGCCGGGATGGTAAGACAATCTGCGATCCCGGAATTTATAGAGCAGATACTTGAACAGTGGAGTCTGTTACGACCTGAAGTCAGTTTGCATCGGGAAATTATTGCCATGGGTGAGTCTCCACTGATCAATGTAGATTCAACCCTGCAACAGGCCATTGTAAATATTCTTAACAATGCCGCTGATGCCAGTCCTGACGGTATAGACATGACAGTGGACTGGAATGCTGAAAGCTGGATCTTAACGGTGCGTGACTATGGCGAAGGAGTAAATGAGGAAGTGCTGGCTTATCTTGGCTCGGAAATAGTCAGCAATAAAGAAAAGGGGATGGGCGTAGGCATGATTCTGAGCCAGGCAAGTATTGAACGTATGGGAGGAAAAGTCAGTATTTCGTCTCACCCTGAACGAGGCACACTGACGCATATTCGTCTGCCAGTTTTACATGATAATGTTCATGCAACGGGGCAACCAGAGGATTTAACCGGATCGTGACTGAGCAGACTTTTCTAATTGTGGATGATGACCAGGTATTTCTTGATACCCTGGGACGAGCATTGGAAAAAAAACACTATCGGGTGTTGAAGGCTACTTCTCCGGAAAAAGCATTAGCCCAGTCACGGCATTATATTCCTGATTTTGCAGTTATTGATCTGAAGATGGGCAGGGAGTCCGGACTTGACTGCCTGCAGCCACTTAAAAAAGTTAACCCTGATATCCGCATGCTTATCCTGACTGGATATTCCAGTATTGCCACGGCGGTCAATGCGATCAAGCAGGGGGCGGTGCACTATGCCTGCAAGCCATTGGGCATAGATGAAATCCTCGCCATTCTGGTAGCAGGTGATATTCCACAAGCCGTACCCGAAGAAGATCCGCCGTCAGTAGATCGTCTGGAATGGGAGCATATCCAGCGTGTACTGGATGCGAATAAAGGCAATATTTCGGCTACCGCCAGAAGTCTGGGTATGCATCGAAGAACATTACAACGAAAGTTATTGAAGCGTCCGGTTCGACGATAACCGGTTTTAAAGTCATGTATTCACAAAAGCCCTGGGTTTATTCGAAACGCAGGGCTTCTATAGGATCCAGATTTGCGGCTTTGGCTGCCGGCATAATGCCAAACACAATTCCTACAAATGCAGAAAAGCCAAATGCCAATAGTACGGCCCACAAAGGCACGTAGGCTTCGGGGAGGTTAATAGCTGCAGCAACAGCAAGGCCAATTCCATAACCGAATAACAAACCAATGAGTCCGCCAATCATGCAAAGCACCAGCGATTCAAACAGAAACTGCAGTAAAATCTGATGGCGTTTCGCACCAATGGCTTTGCAGATGCCGATCTCCCGGGTACGTTCTGTGACGGAAACCAGCATAATATTCATGATGCCAATGCCTCCTACCAGCAGCGAGATGCTGACAATACCGCCCATAACCAGCGTCACAGAACCGAGGATGGACGTTACTGTAGAGGCAAGTTGTTCCGAAGTCTGAACCTGGAAATCGTCATCATCCTCGGCGCCCAGATCATGGGCATCCCTGAGCAATGCAGTTATACGATCCCTGATACTTTCAATCTGGCCTATGTCACGCAGGGATAACTGGATAAAAATATCCGGTTCCACCTGGTTGCCACTAAGCGTGCGCATGGTATTGAAAGGAACTACCATGTAATTATCCTGACTCTGACCAAGGATTTGTCCGCGGGGTTCTGCAAGGCCGACAATACGTACCCATTCATCACCGATCTTGACGAACTCTCCAACCGGGTCATCAGGCAGGGACAAATTGTTTCTGAGCTCTTCACCAATGACAGCTACACGGCGCCGGGTACTGTTGTCACTGTCGGATAGAAATCGACCATCCTGCATGAATATTCCAAAAACATTCTGGTAGGCATAGGTCGTCCCGGACAATTGGGTTGTCGTTAGTTGTGAGCCATATTGAATCTGGTTATTGGCACCATTGGAAAAAATGATCGGAGTTATTGAGGTAATGCCATCTATTCTGGCCTTTATCAGATCAAGATCATCTACGGTAATTCGTGCACGGCGTCCCTGCAGGGCATCTGCCCGTGGGGTGTATGACTGTATCGTCAGGCTATTGGTGCCCAGACCTTCAAACTGCTGATTAACAAAATAACTTAATCCCTGAATGATAGAGACCATGCCTATTACTGCAGCAACGCCAATAACAATTCCCAGCGTGGTCAGGAAGCTGCGAAAGCCATGAGCCCGGATAGATGCAAAAGCAGAGCTGAGACTTTCAACAAATATAAACCACATGCTCAGGCTGCCTTTTTGATATCGGTTGCCACCCGACCGTCTTCCAAACGAATCACGCGTTGGCAATGTTCGGCAATTTCGGCTTCATGGGTCACTATAATAATAGTCTGGTTCTGCTGATGCAGATCATCAAAGAGTTTCATAATGTCGATTGTGGTCCGCGAATCCAGATTACCGGTAGGTTCATCAGCCAGAAGGATTGACGGTTTGGTGACCAAGGCCCTGGCAATGGCGACACGCTGTCGTTGACCGCCAGAAAGCTGGTTAGGAACATGATCCATACGGTCTGCAAGGCCTACATGAGCCAGTGCTTCGGTCGCCGCTTTTATTCGAGCGCTTCTTTTCATGCCCTGGTAAACCAGTGGTTGCATAACATTCTGTAAGGCAGAGGCTCTTGGTAGCAGATTAAAACTCTGAAATATAAAACCGATTTCCAGGTTGCGAATTTCCGCCAACTCATCCGGATTCATGGTGCTGACATCTTTCTGATTAAGAATATAATTTCCATCTGTCGGGCGATCCAGGCAGCCGAGAATATTGAGCATGGTGGATTTTCCGGAACCCGAAGATCCAATAAATCCCACGTATTCATTTTTTTCGATGGACAGATCAATGCCGTTAAGGGCTTTGACGGTCTGTGCGCCCATCTCGTAGTGTTTGTGCAGGTTGTTCAGTTGAATCAGGCTCATTCAGGCATCTCCGGATCTGTGTCTATACATCTGTTTCCAGAAGTTCGATCCTGTCACCGTCCTCAAGTGATCGAAGCGCACGATCAGGTCCAATGATGACCTGCTCTCCGGCGTTCAGCCCACTGATTATTTCCTGATACTGGTCATCTGAAATCCCCACGTCGACGACTTTTTTCCTGGCAACACCGGCATCATTAACAAACACCGTAAACGTGGTTTCATTGAGCTCAATATCTTCCTCTATTTGAATAGCCTGAATGGGAACTGCCAGCACGTCATCATTGGTGTTGGTAAAGATTTCTGCGCGGCAGGACATTCCGGGTCGTAAAACAACACCATTAGTATCTGTAAATGTAATTTTCACTTCAAAACTTAATGACTGACTGCCAGTGGGTTGTTTGGCTGAAATCGCAATGGATTCGACTTTTCCTTTCATGGGTAAATCCGGGTAGGCAATAGCGACAATTTCTGCTTCCTGGCCAACAGCCACATTGGCAATGTCAGCTTCGTCTACATTTATTTCTGTCTGGATGCTCTCCGGATTAGCTATAGTCATCAGACTGGATCCGGGGACATTGGTAGTACTGGAAATAGCGGTTTCACCAACCTTGATATCCAGTGATGTCACCATGCCGTCGAGAGGAGAGTAAACACTGGTTTTACTAAGGTTTTTGTTGGCCTCCTGAAGCAGAGCATTGGACTGGACCAATGAGGCTTCTCTGGATTCCAGGTCCAGACGTGCCAACTCCAGTTCGTTTTCAGCTAGCTGAAACGAGTCTTCATCCAAAAGATCGCGCTGGAATAATTGCTGTTTACGTTCCAGTTGGGTTTCAAGATTGCTGATTTTTACGCGACCAGACTCGATGGCGATTTCCTGAACCCTTACAGATGCCTGGCGTTGCTCAACGAGGGCTCGCAGAGCTTCATCATCAATTTGCAGAACTATCTGTCCGGCATTGACGTAATCACCCTCGGCAACGAAGAGACCACTTACCTTGCCAATCACCTCAGTGCTAAGCAGCACTTCTTCTTCATGGGCCAATTTGCCGGATGCCAGGATCGAGGAACGAATCACCCGGGCAGTTAATGATTCCACTTCAACTTCCGGAACCTGTCCGCCACTTTGACTTCTAATCAGGGGGATGGCAATGACAACGGCAAGAATGCCAATCAGTATTAACGCTTTTTTCATGAATCTGCCCTCAGGCTCCTGTTTCCATTAATGAAAGTCCTGAGCAGGATATTCGCAGCAGGATTCTGGAAATTCTGATTCCGGAAATTACAGTTATTATTTTTCTTTTTGGTCAGTGCAGGCACATTAACAAAAAGTTTATGGATATTCATGTTTTGTTCCAGAATAATACTGTTTAAGGTCTGCATCAGATAATAATTACAATGACGACAACGGCTATAATAATCAGGTAAGGCGTCAGGATAATACTGGCAGACTTGAGACTGCTTTTGCCGGTCCATTGCATGTAGCCCAGCGTCATCAGCACGACGGACCATATCTGTGTCAGATTGATAGCATTGAACAAGCCTGCAAAACGGCCCTGCGTCTGAATTATCAGGCTGTTCAGTGTCAGCGGATTGATCTCTTGAAGGGTGATCAAGCCATCAGTGTTGGTAAGCAAAACAACCCAGCCAGCCAGAGCAGCAAATATTGAGGGAATCCCGGTCCACACCACAAAGGCCAGCCATTGCTTGTAAGCTATTTCGTCGTAGGTGAATTTGGAAATCAATGAAAGATATCCCGCATAAAGACACATGATCAGTGGGACGACTATCAATACACTGACGATGGACTGAATGGCCATGTTGTTAGTGTCGGCATTCTCATATCCCTCACGCAGTTGGTCTTCAGGCACGTTTACAAATGCCTGGGCCTGCTCAATCAATTGGTCGATAAGAAATTCCCGATCCACAACCTGGAAATAGCCGTACTGTACCGATGCCGTAATTACTGCAATCAGCATTAGCGGCAATATTACCGTGGGTTTTTCACGAATACTGGTGAAGGCTTCCTTCGGGGCGGTAAGTATATTAATCAGATTTTTAAACATTGTTATTTCCCCACTGTTATTTCTTGTTAGACGTTATAAACAGTAATTTATTCATTTATTATTAATTAAATATTTTTTCGTGCTACGCCAGTCTCCTGGGTCTAAGGAGTTTGACCTGCATCCAGTCAATACTGGAAAAATCATTCCTGGCTTTTAGCCTGAATATAACGATCAAAATAATTAGCAGTATTTCCATAATGTAGGATGCATTACCGAAGCTTTCGGTTTGTCCAATTCGTGAGATTGCACTAAATATCACAATATTCATGAGCATGGTAAACAGCACGCGGGCAAACTGTGGCCACCCGGCAATGCGGCTGTAAAGTCCGAAATAGGCATTAAATAATGCCATGATGATAATAATAACGGGGTAATTCAACACGATTTCCAAGTGGTATTGCGAAAATATTGCTAAAAATACGCTGTTGAGAAGGACAAAGCTAAAAACCCAGGTTTGGGTACGCCACATCAGGCTTTCCAGGTGGCGCCAATGTGTCAGGCGATCTGATCCATGGCGTAGCCATAACAGTCGGCTTCTGGGGGCAAATTCACTATAAAACACAGGTAGAAAAGCAACGATTAAAGCACTTAAGCCAATATATATTGTCACCAGGGTTTCCAGGAACACAGCGCCACTGAACAAACTTTTTTCGTTAAATATACTGAGAACTGACATCAGGCAGGCCCCCAAAAAAGGAATAACGTAAACCACAAACAGGGCACGTGACAGTAATGCCAGTCTGCCGTCGGGCTGCCCGCTGAGAATAGTGCCCGCAAAGGAAAAAATCCGGTTTAACTTTTCTGTTTTGGGCCAGGGGTTTTGAAATGGGTCTCCAGAGTTGTTAGCAGAACCGTGAAAGTTTTTCATAATCGGGTTGAACACAGGTTTTTGCTGCAGTGTTTTTAAAAAAATAAACCAGGTTGCCAGTGAAAATAGAAACACTGTTGTCATGATCGCCGGCTTATAGATAAAGGGCGCAATGATGCTACCGAAATAGAACACCGGGATTACCATCAGGACCGGTAAGCCGGTAATGAGGAAAAGAAAATATCGGGATGCCAGACATTTTTGAACAAAATACTGGTAGAGACAACTGACAATATAAATATTGAACGCCAATTTAATAATATTGATATCAATCCCATTCATGGCCACGAAAAAAGGCAGGTAAAGACTGCCAGCCAGTGTAAATACCAGAAGCGCAACGCCCGCCTTGAACTTGAGGTTAGGTACCAGTGCCATACGTTCCATTGAAATCAATTCCCGAAACGGGATAAACAGGACAAAGGCTGGCAAACCATAGAGCAGGATTGTCCCCCAGATGGCCGTAGCAAAGGCAAATCCGGTATTGAATATACTGAATATCAGGGACAAGCAGACCAACAGGGCGCCCAGGGCCGACAGCCAGCTGATAAAGCGCGTATAACTGACGTAATAAACAAGTAAATTTAAGACCTGTTTCATTGGGTTCAGCCTGTTGCCAGTCTTTTGGAACGTTTGAATTTGACCTGGAACCAGTCAATCCCGAGGAACTTTCTGCGAGTCATGTTTCTGAGCAGGAACGCCAGGAATAAGTAGGCTCCCTCCAGAATCGTGATCAATATGTAATTGTTCTGGTTAATACTTACCATGATGCCGGTTATCATCACTGATACGGATAAAATGACAGCACCTGCCTGGAATAAAGTGAGCCAGCTAAAAACTCTGATGGTTAGTGACAGATACAGGATAAAAGTACTGAAACTGCAAATCACCAGGAAGTAATGCAGTTTTATGGGCGCCGGTAAAATAGAAAAGACAAAGCCGAACAGGGTAATAAGACCTGCCAGTGCCATATAGTTAAACAGAATTTTAAGGGTGAGCTGTTCGAGGGTTTGCCACTGTGTTTCCCTGCTTCCCCCTTGCCGTAACCAGATCAATCGGCAGCGGGCAGCCATTTCTCCAAAAATAGAAATAAAGGCACATGAGCAACTTAAACTGATAAGCAGAAATAATGGAAAAAGACTCTGTCCTATATGAATCTCAGCGTTTTCTCCAAAGCCGATTAGCAGGAAAAACCCTACCGTGATTAACGGGGTAACGACCATGTAGTTTGAAACACGACTAAGGATCCCTTTCCAGCCATCCGGGAATCCCAGTAACAGGGTACCACTGGCTGATCTGCTCTCACCAATGGCTTTTTTCTGGAAAAGGCCGCCATCGTATGACCAGTAATCGATACTATCGAGCGGCATGAAAGGCGGTGCAAACAGCTGGCGTTGCTGTAAAACACGCAAGCCATAGACCCAGCCCAGCAGGCTGAGTATGAAAAGGAACCAGGTAAAAGGCACATTCAACATCAGGGTATACAAAGGGTCCCTGATTTGCATGGCGATGATTGCCAATGTGACAGGCAGGATGCTGATGATCTGTAAATAATACCGGGATGGCAATACAAGCTGCATGATGCCGGCAAACAGGCTGAATGCCGTAAACGATCTGAGTATGGCTATGATGGAAAAAGACTCATTGCCAAAGTACCAGGCATTCAATGACCACCAGAATGACGGCAGGATAGTCATTGCCAGCAGCGCTATGCCTGCTTTAGGTTTAAAACCGGGAAGCAGGGAAAGAGGATGATTGGAAATCAATTCCCGCAGGCTGGTACAACTGTTCATGAACGGCACTAAAAACATGAATGTAGAGGAGATCATGAAAACCACGAATGAAAGTTTTTCACTGAATGTGATTGTCCAGAATCCCAGCAGGAAAAAAATGAAGCCGACAATGACCAGCATAATAATATAACGCTGTCTGCAGTAATAATATTGCAGTATCTGCCATACCTGTTTTATGGCTAGTAAACTCACTGATGGATCTCCAGGAATATATCTTCCAGGGATAACCACTCCGTGCTCAGATCAGCACCCGTTTCCTGTTCCAGCTTCAGTTGTTGTTCACTGCTCCAGCTTCTGAAAACCAGAATACTGGTGTTCTGTTCAGTGCGATGATAAATCAATTCGTCATTCAGAAACGACGGTGGAATCGCTATGTCGGGGGGGAGATGAATACGGGCACTTTTCTCTTTCAGGTCATCCAGTGCTTCATCAATGGCAATGACTCCATCTTTCATCAGCCACACCCGGGAGGCGACACGTTCCAGGTCGCTGACAATATGAGTGGAAAATATAATAGTCCGGTTTGAATCACTGGCAATATCCACCAGTTCTTTCAGAAACTGTCGCCTGGCGACAGGGTCAAGACTGGCCACCGGTTCATCAAGGATTATCAATTCCGGTTCATGGCCAAGGGCGGAAATGATTGACAGTTTTTGGCGTTGCCCAACTGACATGGAGTTGATAATTTTATCCAGCGGCACATCCCATTCCCGACTCAGGCGGCTGACGAAATCGTGATTCCAGTGCGGATAAAATTCGCTGATCAGGTTCAGGTAACGCTTGCCATTGATATTTTCCAGTAGCTCATCACGTTGGGGCACAAAGCCAATGCGTTTTTTGGTGCCTTCATCCAGGTGATTGGCGCTTTCCCTACCAAAGATATAGGCGGCACCACTGCTTGCCGGAGAAAAGCCCAGTGCCGTCTCAAGCAGGGTAGTCTTGCCTGCCCCGTTCAGTCCGATGAGGCCAATAACCTCACCTGCCATGGCTTCACCATTAACACCTTTAAGAACCCTGGTGTCTTTAAAAGATTTATGCAGGTTTTCAAATTTCATTACTGGTTCATTCATTATTTTTTTTCTCCAGTGTCTTGCGAAGTGCATCCATCACATCGCTGGTTTCCAGTTCCAGTTGTTTGGCAGCCATGGCCAGTTGTTGCAGAGCGGGCTGTAAGCGTTCCAGACGTTCCTTTTTGTTTTCAGCGATACCATTTAATCCTGATACCGTCATTGCCTTGCCCCGTTGCCTTTCCAGCAAGCCTTCGGCTTCCAGCATGCTGTAGGCCTTGGAAATTGTCATGGGATTGACGGCGTGGGTAGAAGCAAGCTCTCTGACAGAAGGCAAGGCATCCCCGGGTTTCAGCTGCCCGCTGGAAATCATTCGGCGTGCCTGTTCCATCAGCTGCCGATAAATAGGGATGCCCGATTGCGGGTTAACACTGAACAATAGATAACTCCAAAATAGTGTATTAATACAATAATACACATGGGCTGATCATGACAAGTGTTTTTTTGATTTATCCGTGTTGATTGCTTGTTCTACTTATTAATCTAAAGTGCGCAGGCTTTGTCAGATCGTTGAAACCCGGAATTCTTATTTATTACTCACTTGGTAGCGCATGTTGATGATTTTTTTGGTTAGAATTAGAGTTCCACATTTAGTCGGCTCTACTACTTATGCATTTATTAAAGTTATATTCAGTAGGGGATTTCGAGCACCTTGAGCGCCCTGATAAATTTCGTGGTTCCACCTTGCAATCATCCGCTCTGGAAGTCCTGACTGATTTTAATACCAGCAAGGCTTATGTGGTTGAATCCAATGCCAGGATTCATGAAATAGAAACCATGATGAGCAAGGCGCATGTGCGCTTGAAATTTGTTATTGATAAAGATGAACGTTTTCTGGGTCTGGTGACGGTATCTGATCTGGCGCGGGAGAATCTGAAGAAATTTCTGGATGCGGGATTCGATATAGCCAATATCACTGCAACAGATATCATGACACCGAAGTCCCAGTTGATGGCTTTTGATTATGAAGAACTCAAGCAATCAACCATAGGTGATATTCTAACGTCCCTGCAATTGACCAATCTTCACCATTGTCTGGTGATTGATAACAGTTCTCATATGATTCGCGGCTTGATTTCTGCCAGTGATGTTGCCCGTAACCTGGATTTTAAAGTGCCCTATGACCAAACCTCATCGTTCATGGAGCTGTATGACATACTCGTGGAAAAAATGAGTCATGATTCACGTATTGCTGGTGCTTGAACAGCTCATTGGAGCCAGGTAGTTTGTCCTGACCTCTTGATCACCCGGTACTGTTGCTAACTCATGTATAAATTAAGTTTTTTTGTGCCAGAGAGTCATCTGGAAAGCGTAAAGCAGGCACTGTTTGATATCGGAGCAGGCGCCGTTGGTGACTACGACAGTTGCTGTTGGCAGTCTTCGGGCACCGGTCAGTTTCGCGGCCTGGAAAGCAGTTCGCCGTTTCTGGGTAAAAAAGGGCAGGTTGAGCAGGTTGCGGAATTTAAAGTAGAAATGGTCATTAAAGACCAGATTATCAAACAGGCAGTTGATGCCCTGAAAAAGTCTCATCCCTACGAAGAGCCTGCTTATGACGTGATTAAGCTGGAGTCTTTTTAATCAGAGGTTCCTTAATTATCAGCCAGTGGGGTGACTACGATCTGCAAACTGGTTATGCTTTATCGATAAAGGTCTGTATTAATAACCCGTTTACCTCTTTGCCTGTGATCAGGATGGTATAGTAGATACATGCGTCTTCATCTTGTCTTAATTGCGCTTCTTTTTGTTTCTTTTCCCGCCGGGTTATATGCCCAGCAGGATCCTGAGCGTGTCCCGGAAGCCGAATTTCATATGGCGAGAATGGTATACGCAGATGGTGGTGCCCGTGGCAGGGGGCGCGGCGGCTTTCGTCGGGGTTGGTGGGCCATAGATTATCCGCAGGCTGAATATCATTTTACGCGCGGGGTACGTCGACTCTCCAATATTGAAGTAGCCGATGACAGCCAGCATGTTCAGTTACTGGATGATGATTTGTATGACTATCCATGGCTTTTCGTTCAGCAAATAGGCCAGGGCTACTGGAATCCGAGCCCGGAGGAAGCAGAGCGTCTCAGGGAGTATCTGTTGAGAGGCGGTTTTCTGGTGATAGACGATTTTCATGGCAATGATTGGCCGGTCGTCGTAAAAGCTATGCAGAGCGTACTACCCGGCTTTCCTATTGTTGATCTGACACCTGAAGACCCTATTTTTCATGCCCTCTATGACCTTAACCAGACCACCCAGATACCAGGGGACCGGCACCTATTCTGTGGCCAGACACAGGCCCGTATGGAAGGTCCCCAGAAATGGGCGGGAGTCTATGATGAAGAAGGGCGGATGATGGTCGCAATTAATTTCAATATGGATATGGGGGATGCCTGGGAGCATGCAGATGATCCCTGTTATCCGGAGCCCATGACAGCCCTGGCATATCGGTTTGGCCTGAATTATGTCATTTATGCGATGACCCATTAGGCAACGCAGGGGACTTTCTATGTACATGCTATGTACACGCGATTCATACTTTAGGCGCGCGCTGCAGCCACCAGAATGTTGTTCAGACAGGCATCTGTATCAAGCCTGGGAGTGTCCATACCCTCTGAGTTTCTTTTGCTTGTAAATCAATAGTTTGTATTTTAACCTATCGCCGTGAAACGAACCCTGACCCACTTTTTCTCAAGCACCGCCATTAAGCAGTTTTTTGCACCTGCGCTATTGATTTTGCTTGTTAATTTTCCATCTTCGACACTGGCGGCCAGCGCCGATTTCCCCGTTCCTGACAGTATTCGCCCCGCAATTAATTTCTGGATAAGTGTCTATACCCAGGCTGATACTAATAGTGGATTTCTGCATGATGCCCATGATCTTTCGATTATTTATACCAAACTTGAGCGTGACCGAAACGTCATCAATGGCACTCGGGAAAAAATCAGTGCGGATTTGAAGGTACTGGCAAGTGGTAAACGTTCAGGTCTGAGTCCGTCACAGCAAAGCCTGCTGAATTTGTGGGGTAGAGAAACACCCAATGAAAGACTGGAACGTGCCGCAGCAAATATTCGCTGGCAGCTCGGTCAGTCAGACCGGTTTATTGCCGGCATGAAACGATCCGGTGCATACAGAAGTCATATCGAGGAAGTGATCAGGTCCAAGGGCTTGCCTGTCGAACTGGCGATTCTGCCCCATGTTGAATCTTCCTATCATCCGGGGGCCTACTCCAGCGCTGCTGCAACCGGCATGTGGCAGTTCGTCAGGGCCACCGCCCAACGTTTTATGCAGGTTGATTATGTGGTTGACCAACGTCTAGATCCTTATGCGGCAACCTATGGAGCCATGGAATTGCTTGAATATAATCATAACGCTCTGGGGTCATGGCCATTAGCGCTGACAGCCTATAACCATGGTGCAAACGGTATAGCCCGCGCAGTTCGTGACGTGGCCAGTATGGATATTGGCAAGATTATTTCTGATTATCGCGGGCCGCGTTTTGGTTTTGCATCAAGAAACTTTTACCCCCAGTTTCTGGCAGCCCTGGAAGTCGATAGTCGCGCAGAAGAGTTTTTTGGCCCAATTTTCAAGGATCGTGCTCCGGACTACCAGAGCTTTGAAATGGATGCTTTCGTGGATTCCCGCCTGCTGGCCGAAAGGCTGGGAGTCAGCATTAAAGATCTGCAGCGGGATAATCCTGCCCTGCAGCCAGCGGTGTGGTCCGGGACCAAACGTATCCCCAGGGGTTACGTTGTGAAAATTGACAGGACTTCCTACAGAAATGATTTGGCAGGCGCTATTCACGCAATCCCGGCTTCCGAGCTTTATGGCGAACAGATTGCCGATGTGAGTTATACGGTGAGAAGTGGAGACAGCCTTTCAGTCATTGCTGATCGCTATGATACGTCCATTTCTGAACTGGTTGCGATTAATCAGTTACGCGACCGCAACAGGATTCGTGTCGGACAAACAATATTGCTGCCGCAACGTGATGGTGAAATTCCCACATTACTGGTGAACAAAGGCGGACCGCTGGCAATACCCGCAAGTGGAGAATATGAAGTACAGCATGGTGATACGGTATCAATCATTGCAGAACGTCACAGGGTGCCGATGGCTACCATTGTTGCCCTGAACAATCTGGATGGGAAAGAGACTATTTATCCAGGACAAATGCTAAGACTCAAGTCAGTGGAGCCGGTTGTCGTGGCCAATGCTAATACTGAAACCAGTGCCAATAACGAACCGGTTAATGTTAAGGCTGAAATGGCACTAGTCAATTTGAATGTCGAAGATGACCTGGAAGAAGTATCTGCTATCAATGCCGGTGAGCAAACTATTGAAGATAGCGAAGTAATGATGGTTGATACTGTTGCTACGGCGCTTGAGGCCGATGATGTTGATGATGCACAACAGCTGTTGGCTGATTTGCAGTCTGATCCTTCCAATTACAGTGTTGCCAGCGATGACAGTATAGAAATTCAGGCGGCAGAAACGCTGGGGCATTACGCTGAGTGGCTGGGCATCCGTGCGTGGGATATCAGACGAAAAAACAGTATGGAATATCAACAACCGGTATTAATAGGTGAGCGCCTGAAGCTTGATTTCTCCAAGGTAAATGTAGAAGCGTTTGAGCTCAAGCGAAGACAGTTTCATCGTAACCTGCAGTCTGACTACTTTAAAAACTGGCGCATCAGGCAAACCGAACAACACAGTATTCGCAGAGGTGATTTTCTGGTTAATCTGGCCAGAAAGCGTTCGGTACCCATGTGGTTATTCCGACAATATAACCCGGAAGTGGAAGCGGCAAAAATCCAGATTGGTCAGACGGTGGTATTTCCAGTGGTAGAAAGGGTCGATATCTAGTTTATTTTTTCACCCCTCTCATTGGTGTTTTTTTAAAAATCCTTTAAGCCTCGCTTGATTCAATAACGCATTACAATTTCTTTTTTAAAACCTGCATCAATATCCAAACAGATGCCATATGATGTTCTAGCCGGAAGCCTGTGAAACAATATCTTAATTCATCCAGTCTGCATCCGGAACTCACCGCCAACGTCAGCCGTCATAACAATATTGCCGTGTTTGCCACTATCTGTGCCACCATTTTTGTTTTGCAAGGTTTGTACTCCCTCGCCCCATTGTCAGTTCTTGGCCCCTGGGTGGTATTACAGGCCGTTTTCGCTATCTTTCGCCTGATTGCGGGTGATCAGCTTTATGCCTGTAAAGAAATGGATGCCCGCTGGCGCAGGATTACCTGGCTCTATATCTTAAGTATCCTGCTTTCCGGTATTACCATGGGCTGGGCGGCTGTGTTGGCAGATATGTATGGCGATGTAGAGCAGAAACTCTTCGTGTTTGCCATTCTGATAGGTTTTACCGGGGCCGCTGTAGCGACCTTGAGTCCGGTCATCCAGGCCAGTGTTACTTATCTGGTTGGTATTTTGGTTCCTCAGATCATTGTTCTGTTTTTCCAGTTTGGGGAAACAGAAATGTTTCAATCACGGGCACTGGAAAGCCTGATGGGATACCTGAGTCTTTTGTACCTGATTATTATCATCAGAGCCTGTTTCATTCTTTACAATACGTTTTATGAAAGCATCCAGTTGAAACAGGACCTGGCAAAAGCAAAAGAACTGGCCGAATCTGCCAACCAGGCCAAGTCAACTTTTCTTTCCAGCGTTTCCCACGAATTGAGAACCCCCTTGCATGCGATTATGGGGAGTACCCAGTTGCTGGAAATGGATAACCAGGATGAAGCGCAAAGGAAGCAGTTCCTGGGATTGATTAAACAGGCCGGTGAACATTTGCTAACGCTGATAGATCAGATACTGGAGTTTGCAAAGATAGAAGCTGGCAAAATTAAACTTGAAATCACACAGGTAAATCTTGATGACTTACTTGAAGAATGTGAACACCTGACGCAATCAATGGCTTCTAAAAACAGTATCAAGCTCGAGGTCAGGAAGCCGGGGGATAATTTTGTCTTTCTAACAGATCACACTAGGTTAAAGCAGGTTTTGCTAAACCTGATATCCAACGCTATAAAATATAATAATACCGGCGGTGAAGTGCTGGTTTGCGTTTCAAGGCATGGCAAGAATAATTTGCGCCTGAGTGTCCGTGATAACGGCTTTGGTATTCCCGAAGATCAGCAGGCAAACGTATTTGTTGCCTTTAATCGACTCGGCAGGGAATCTGGCGAAAAAGAGGGTACCGGGATTGGTCTGGTGATATGTAAAGATCTCCTGGAGGAAATGGGGGGGCAGCTGAGCTTCACTTCCGAGGAAGATAAGGGGAGTGAGTTCCAGATTGATCTGGATGTTACATATTTTGACAGGCAGGGAAGCCGAAGCGCTGAGACTTAGGCATTAAGCCTCAAGCTAGCGATTCCAAAACAGCCTTACTGTAGTAGTATTAAGTCTCTAACAAAACATCTGAATTGGGCAAGAAAAAAATATCTCAAAGCAGAGATCCTGACGTGGTAAGTGAATGAAGAAGTCGATTTTAATTTATATCGTTGAGGACAGTGTACCCAGTGCCATGCTGTACCAGAGCTATCTCGATACGCTGGGATACAAGGTGAGAGTTTTTCATACCGGACTTGATGCGCTGGAAGCAATCAATGAGAAGATCCCCGATATTCTGATCCAGGATGTTCAGCTGCCGGATATCAGTGGTCTTGATATTTTGAAGGAAGTCACGAAGGCAGAGCTGCCAACAAAAACCATTGTTATTACTTCCGAGACCGAGCTTGATTACGCCATAGACGCCACCCGCCATGGTGCTTTCGATTTTATAGAAAAACCTTTCAGTAAAGATCGCTTGCTGGTTACCGTAACCAATGCCTTGCGTGAGTTCGATCTGATAAATACCGTCAAGGCTTACAGTGATGTTATTGAAACAGAGGGCTTTGGGGATTTCATTGGAGATTCACCGGCGATGAAGCTGGTTTATCAGATTATCCGTAATGTTGCTCCAAGCAAGGCAAGTGTCTTTGTGACGGGTGAAAGCGGCACTGGTAAAGAGCTATGCGCATCTGCCATTCATCAGGTAAGCAAAAGGGCAAAGGGCCCTTTTATTCCCATCAATTGCGCGGCGATACCAAAAGATTTATTTGAGTCTGAAATCTTCGGCCATGTGAAAGGCGCGTTCAGTGGTGCCGTAAAAGATCGTATTGGCGCCGCAGAGCAGGCTGATGGTGGAACTTTGTTTCTGGACGAAATGTGTGAAATGGACCTGAACCTGCAGGCCAAGCTGTTACGGCTTATTCAATCCGGCACATTTCAGAAAGTGGGTAGCGAAGAACAGAAGTCAGTCGATATACGTTTTGTGTGTGCGACTAACCGGGACCCCCTGGTGGAAGTAGAGGCGGGGCGTTTCAGGGAGGATCTGTATTACCGGCTGAATGTTGTGCCTATTGATTTACCCCCTTTGCGGGAGCGGGGGCATGATGTCATGGTCATAGCGGAAAAATTACTGCAAAAATTCAATGAAGAACTTGGCAAGGAATTTACCGGTTTTAACGGTGAAACCGCTGAGCTGATGCTGAAATACAACTGGCCGGGTAATGTGCGCGAATTACAAAATGTCATTGAGCATCTGGTGATTATGCACGCCGGTGCAGAAATCACACCTGACATGCTGCCTCAGGCCATCATTAATGGGGAGCAAGCTACTGATCCGGTGCCAAGAAACAGGCGTGCCAGTGATGGTGATGCTTCCCGCAGTGAGCAGCCAGCGGTTTCGGTATCGCGCTCAACCGATTCCAGCAAGAATGTGTTTGCTTCCACAACAGCGGTAAATGACAGGCAAGATTCAAATGGGTATATGGGAAAAGTCTCGCCTGACCAGATCCAGCCACTTTGGCTAAGTGAAAAACAGGCAATAGAGGAAGCCATCAGGCTTTGTGGTGACAATGTGCCGGTGGCAGCTGCCCATCTTGGCGTAAGCCCTTCAACTATTTATCGCAAAATGAAAGGCTGGGAAAGCGAGTCCTGACCAGGTTTCGCTTTTTTGTTTTTTGATTTCGTATTAGCCAGGGCCGTTTTATACCCCTTAAAGCCTTTGTCTTCTGACTCTCCCTATTTACTATTTAAGCCCTTTGCCTGGCTAGTATTCGCATTTTGCGAATACCCCCCCCATGCATTATGCAATTCATTTGCATTTTGCAATTCGTTTTG
>CBFICR010000011.1:0-66729 GCA_965661105.1 Pseudohongiellaceae bacterium
TCAGTGAGCCAACACTCCCTGAACTTGATGATGACTTTTTTGCCTCCTTTGATGTGGCGGAAGGTGGCCTGGAAGCCTTCAGGTCTGAAGTACGCGCCAATATGTCCAGAGAGCTGAAGAATGCCAGCCGTAACAATATCAAGAATCAGGTCATCGAGGGATTGCTTGAAATTCATGATGTAGATGCACCAAAAGCACTCATAGCCAATGAAATTAATGGCCTCAGGCAGCAGGCCATGCAGCAGTTTGGCGGTGGCCAGAATATTGACCCTTCAATGTTGCCGGATGACCTGTTTGCAGAACAGGCTGAGCGCCGGGTAATCCTTAGCCTGGTGATGAGCGAAATCGTTAGCAAAAACGACTTGAAACCCGATGCAGATACCGTGCGTGGTTTAATAGAAGAAATGGCAGAAAGTTATGAAAAGCCGGAAGATGTCGTTAAATGGTATTACAGTGACAAGGATCAACTGGCCAACATTGAAGCAATGGCACTTGAAGATGCCGTTATTGATATGGTGATCGATAAGGCAAAAGTCACCGAATCCAAGGTCTCTTATGAAGAGGCGCTGAAACCGGTTGCCAAGCCAGTAGCTGAAAAAGATAAATCCAAGGATACGAAAGATACGAAGAAGGAAGAGCTGTCAGAGCCCCCGGCAACAGAAGAATCAGAGGGTAAAGCAGATTCTGACTGATATTCGACAAACCCGGAATAATTACTTACAAGCATATAGCGAACTGCAGGAATTAAACGCATGAAGAATTTTGATCATAAATCCGGGTTTGAACAGGAAACTGGAAGCCTGGTTCCAATCGTTGTAGAGCAGACCGCCCGGGGTGAGCGCTCCTATGATATCTATTCGCGTCTTTTAAAAGAACGAGTGATATTTCTGGTAGGTCAAGTTGAAGACCACATGGCTAATCTCGTCGTTGCTCAGCTTTTATTTCTGGAGTCTGAAAACCCGGATAAGGATATTCATCTTTATATTAATTCCCCCGGGGGCTCTGTTACTGCAGGCTTGTCCATTTATGACACCATGCAATTTATCAAGCCAGATGTCAGTACCATGTGTATAGGTCAGGCTGCAAGTATGGGCGCCTTGTTGCTGACAGGCGGACAAAAAGGTAAGCGATTTGCGCTTCCTCATTCAAGAATGATGATTCATCAGCCCAGTGGCGGCGCTCAGGGACAGGCCTCTGATATCCATATTCAGGCCCAGGAAATCCTCAACGTGAGAAGCCGGTTAAATCAGATTATGTCCCTCCATACAGGTCAGGATATTGATGTAATCGCCCATGATACAGATCGTGATAATTTCATGAATGCCGATACGGCTGTGAACTATGGGCTGATTGATAGCGTACTTGATAAGCGTGTACTGCCATCTGGCAGCGGCGGTCCAGGTGAAGCATCCTGATAGTAACAGGCACTACCCTGGGTGATTTATACAGGAATAAGGCAGGTCGGCAGTTTTGCAGAAATATCGCAATTATTTACTTGTAAAATGACACATTTGCCTTCATCTTATTTACTGATTAATCCGGAAATTTAACAAATTTTGATTATCTGGAAGAAATCTTTATAGTGAGTTCGCAAATTATATAATCGGGAAAACAGGACAACGATAAATGGCTGATGACAAGAAAGATGACGATGGCGGAAAGCTGCTGTATTGCTCATTTTGTGGCAAAAGCCAGCATGAGGTAAGGAAGCTTATTGCAGGTCCTTCTGTTTTTGTCTGTGATGAATGCGTTGATCTATGTAACGATATTATCCGTGAGGAAATCCAGGAAAAAACTCCTGGTCAGGAAGATCGAAAATTACCCACACCCGAAGAAATCAGAGACACTCTCGATGAATATGTTATCGGGCAGGACAAGGCCAAAAAGACCTTGTCTGTCGCTGTTTACAATCATTACAAACGGCTAAATTTTGAAGCCAAAGGTGATGATGTCGAACTCAGTAAAAGTAATATTCTTATCATTGGTCCTACCGGTACCGGCAAGACGCTTCTCGCAGAGACCCTGGCACGCTTACTGGATGTCCCTTTTACTATTGCCGATGCGACAACGCTTACTGAAGCTGGTTATGTTGGGGAAGACGTAGAGAATATCATTCAGAAGCTTCTGCAAAAGTGTGACTATGATGTCGACAAGGCGCAAATCGGCATAGTCTATATCGATGAAATTGACAAAATTTCCAGAAAATCTGATAACCCTTCAATCACTCGTGATGTTTCTGGCGAAGGCGTGCAGCAGGCTTTACTTAAGTTGATAGAAGGAACCGTTGCTTCTGTTCCCCCCCAGGGAGGCCGTAAACATCCCCAACAGGAGTTCCTGCAGGTAGATACCTCAAACATACTCTTTATCTGCGGCGGTGCATTTGCGGGCCTGGATAAAATCATTCGCGATCGTTCGGATAAAAGCGGTATTGGCTTTGCTGCAGAGCTGCGTAGCCCGGAAAAAGAGAAAAAAGTCGGTGAAACCCTGCAGGATGTAGAGCCTGAAGATCTGGTTAAATACGGCTTGATCCCTGAATTTGTTGGTCGATTGCCCATGATAGCGACTCTCAATGAGCTCGATGAAGATGCTCTGGTTAAAATTCTGAAGGAACCAAAGAACTCACTTACCAGACAATATGCCAAGTTGTTTGAAATGGAAGGGGTTGAGATTCAGTTCCGTGATGACGCACTCAAGGCGATTGCCCGAAAAGCCCAGGAAAGAAAGACTGGAGCCCGTGGTTTACGCTCAATCATGGAGTCTGTATTACTTGATACCATGTACAACATTCCCTCGCAGGAAGGGGTTACAAAGGTAGTTATTGATGAAGCTGTCATAAATGGCGAATCAGAGCCTTTGTTGATGTATGAAACCGGAGAATCTGCACAAAGTATCTCTGGCAGTAAAGATCCAGCTTGAAATAATCAATTCCGCCCTCAGATTAGTCTCTATGGTAGCAAGCACTGACCCTGTTTGATCAGTATTTGGGGCAGCTTTCAACTTCTGGCCAGAAAAACGTCACAATTTCATCAACATTTCCTGCCGCTCTCTGGTAAACATGATGAATTTGTAATTCAATGTAATCATTTCATACAACAGGTCTGAGACAATTTATGGACAATCAGGACGTAACAAATCCTTCCGGTACCCTTCCTTTTTTACCCCTGAGAGGTGTTGTTGTATACCCGCAAATTGTCCATCCACTGTTTGTTGCCAGGGAAAAATCCATCAAGGCATTAAAGGCGGCGATGGCTGGTGACAAAAAAGTGATTCTGGCTGCACAAAAACAACATTCCGATGATGAGCCGGGAAAGGATGACGTATTTACAATCGGCACTGTGGCCTCTGTGCTTCAGCTAATGCATGTTAATGACGGCACGGTGAAGGTGCTTGTCGAAGGTGTGGAAAGAGTACAGATCCGCAAACTGAATATTGACGGAGACTATTACACCGCCGATACCAGCAGCATGAATGGCAGCACCGTTGAAGAAAAAGACACAGAAATCCTGGTGCGCTCACTACTTTCCCAATTTGATCAGTATGTGCAGCTAAGTAAAAAGATATCGCCGGAGGTTTTAACGTCCATAACAAGTATTGATGAGCCAAGCCGACTGGTAGACACTATTGCAACGCATATGTCACTGCAGTTGCAGGAAAAGCAGAACATCCTGGAGTTGGCAAACCTCAAGCCGCGTATTGAACATTTGATGTCCCTGATAGAGGCTGAAATTGATATTTTCCAGGTTGAAAAACGCATACGTGGTCGCGTTAAAAAGCAGATGGAAAAAAGTCAGCGCGAGTACTATCTGAATGAGCAAATGAAAGCCATTCAAAAAGAAATGGGCGAGCTTGATGACGTACCTAATGAGGGCGAAGAGCTAAAAAATAAGATAGAAGAAGCGGGTATGCCCAAGGATGCCAAGGAAAAGGCAACTGCTGAACTGAATAAACTGAAAATGATGTCGCCTATGTCATCAGAAGCGTCTGTTGTCCGGACCTATATAGACTGGATGATTAGTGTGCCATGGAAGAAGAAATCTAAAATTCGTACTGACCTGACAAAGGCTGAAGAAATCCTCGATCACGATCATTATGGTTTGAAGGAAGTTAAAGAAAGGATTGTTGAGTATCTTGCCGTTCAGAAACGAGTAAAGAAACTCAAAGGCCCAATTCTTTGTCTGGTAGGACCTCCAGGTGTGGGCAAGACCTCTCTCGGCGAATCTGTCGCCAGGGCTACGGGGCGTAAATTTGTCCGTATGGCTCTTGGTGGAGTACGCGATGAAGCTGAAATTCGCGGTCACCGCCGGACCTATATTGGCTCCCTGCCAGGCAAGGTAATACAGAAAATGGCGAAGGTGGGGGTACGCAATCCCCTGGTTTTACTTGATGAAGTGGACAAGATGGGCATGGATCACAGGGGTGATCCCGCATCGGCCTTGCTGGAAGTGTTGGATCCAGAGCAAAATCATAATTTTAATGATCACTATCTGGAAGTTGATTATGACTTGAGTGATGTGTTGTTTATTTGCACCTCAAACTCCATGAACATCCCGGGCCCTTTACTCGACAGAATGGAAGTGATCCGCTTACCAGGGTACACGGAAGATGAAAAACTCAATATTGCCAGCCGCTACCTCGTACCAAAGCAAAAAGAAAATAATGGCTTGAGAGAAGATGAAGTTACCTTGTCTGATGATGCGATTTTAAATCTCATCAGACATTACACCCGTGAAGCAGGCGTTCGTGGCCTTGAAAGAGAAATCGCTAAAATTTGCAGAAAGATTGTTAAACAGCATGTTTCGGAAAAAAATTCTCCAAAGCTCAAACTTACTGCAAAAGACCTTGAACAATATGTCGGTGTACAAAAATACGATTACGGCAGAGCGGAAGAAGAAGATGCCATAGGCCAGGTGAATGGTCTTGCATGGACACAGGTCGGAGGTGAACTGCTTACTATTGAGGCGGTCGCAACGCCGGGCAAGGGAAAAACTACCATGACGGGGTCTCTGGGCGACATTATGCAGGAGTCTATCCAGGCTGCGTTAACCGTGGTCAGAAGTCGTGCTGCCACCTTGGGGCTAAAAGAAAACTTTCATGAAAACAATGATCTACATGTACATGTACCTGAAGGGGCGACACCAAAGGATGGTCCAAGCGCCGGTGTGGGAATGTGTACAGCACTGGTTTCTGTACTGACAGGGATCCCGGTAAGAAAAGACGTAGCCATGACAGGTGAAATAACACTTCGAGGTCAGGTTCTTCCTATCGGTGGTTTGAAAGAGAAATTACTTGCTGCCCATCGTGGTGATATAAAAACTGTAATTATTCCAAAAGAAAATGAAAGGGATCTGAAAGAAATTCCGGATAACATCAAAGCCGATCTGGACATTAAACCGGTGAAGTGGATTGATGAAGTTTTGGAAATTGCCCTTACCTATATGCCGGAACCTGCGGAAGATAATAAAACTCAAGCACTTGAAAAAGGTTCCTCAAAATCATCTGAGAATAATGTCAAAGATAAAAGAAAAAAACCTATAAATACACACTAGGAAACCTTGTATTCCTTGACATTCCTTCAATACAGTTGGTATAAAGTTTATTGATTTACAGGCTGGCTAATCGCTTCCAAAAACGTAGTAAAACACTCCACAAAAACTGAACCTAAAACGATAACAAGGGGATAACGTGAATAAATCCGAATTAATAGATGCTGTTGCTGAAACTGCCGATTTACCAAAAGCTGCCGCTGCTCGTGCCATTGATGCTATGACTGATGCGATCGCTGCATCACTAAAATCTGGCAACTCTGTTGCACTGGTTGGTTTTGGCTCTTTTAATGTAAAAGATCGTCCAGCTCGTACTGGTCGTAATCCTCAAACAGGAGCGCCGATCCAGATTAAAGCTGCTCGAGTTCCTTCTTTTAAAGCTGGTAAAGCACTGAAAGACGCTGTTAATTCCTGATGGCGTTAACTTCGGCTCTTTAAAACAGCCGAAAACTCAGGATAGTTTATAGAGGGCGCATCATTGATGCGCCTTCTGTTTTTCTTAGTTGTAAAGATTTCTAGTTAAGATTCCTAGCAAAGATTAATAGTGTAAAATTAGCAAACAAGGTTTTCACGTTACAAACAATTGCCTAATGTGGAAACTGCTTTGTTACTTTAATTAATGGATGTTGATTAGCTCAACATTTTTTTAAAATTCTGGATTAAAAAATGCTGCAAAAAATTCGAGATAATTCCCAGGGTATTGGAGCCAAGATTTTTGTCTGGTTTATTATCGTAATATTCGGTGCATGGGGAGCCAGCACGATAGTCTCATCTGTCATTAACTCAACACCTGCTATTTCTGTGAATGGTACTGACATTGATGAGTTGCAAGTTGAACGAACTACCCAGGCCAGATTGCAGGAGATGATGCAGTCCCTGGGGCCAGATGCAGATCTTTCCAGTATTGATGAAGACCTGGCCAGAGAAGCGGCGTTGAATGAACTTATACAGCAGGAATTATTGCTCCAGTATGCTGAAAATACCGGGATGGTTATCTCCTCCAGATCTATTGATCGGTCAATAGCACAGACCGCCGATTTTCAGGTTGATGGTGTGTTTAATGGCGAACGTGCTCAAATGTTAATCAACTCCATGGGCTATACCCCAAATTCCTATCGTGCAGCGCTTGCCTCGCAGGGGCTGATAAATCAGATTTCCTATGCCTATGGACTATCCGGTTTTGTAACCAAGCCGGAAATCGAAAATATAGCCAAATTACTGAATCAGACCCGTGATCTACGTTATATCCTCGTAAGCCTGGATACTCAGTTAGGTAGTATTGACGTTACGGATGAGGAAATCGAGGAATATTACAACACCAATGAAAGCCAGTTCATGCTTGATGAACAGGTTTCTCTCCAATATATCGAGCTTGATAAAGACGCGATATTTGACGAAGTTGTAGTCACAGAGAATCAGATTGTGCAACGCTACGAAGAAGAACAACTGGAGTATCAATCCCAGGTGGAGCGCCGTGCCTCTCACATACTCCTTGAATCTTTTGACGACGATGATCTGGCCGCAGACATGACTTTGGCTGAAGAATTGAAGAACAGGATAGATAATGGAGAGAGTTTTGAAGCTCTGGCCCTGGAATATTCTGATGACCTGGGCTCTGCCGAAGAGGGTGGCGATGTTGGCTACACCACTGGAGATAATTTTGTAGAGCCTTTCGAACAGGCCCTGTTAACCCTCGCAGTTGGTGAGGTTTCAGACCCTGTGCAGTCAGAGTTTGGTGTACATCTAATCAAACTGACAGAACAAAGCGAATCCGCACTCGAGTCTTTTGAAGAAAGCAGGGAAAGACTGGAACGCGATCTCAAGTCTGATGAAGTAGATACCATTTTCCTGCAACGTTCAGAAGAACTGGGTAATCTGGCTTTTGAGTCCTTTGATCTCACTGATCCTGCCCAGATTATGGGACTTGACATTCAAACCACACAATTATTTAGCCGTAGCGGTGGCGTGGGTATTGCAGCGAATAGCGATGTTATCAACTCTGCCTTCAGTCCACAGGTATTACTCGATGGGCTGAACAGTGACCTTATCTCTGTTACTCCTTCACGAAGCGTAGTAATCAGGGTTCTTGAGCACAATCAACCACAACTGCAGGCTATGGAAGACGTCCGTGGCGAAATTGAGATCATGCTCCAGTTTGAAAAAATCCAGCAACGGACTCTTAGCCTGGGCGAGACAATAAAGACCAATTATCAAAATGATCAAAATATCGACAGCTTGCTGGAAACCCAGAATTTAAGCTGGAACCAAATTGATGGCCTTGAACGTTCTGATCAGGTTCTGCCTCCTCAACTGGTTAATTACATATTTGAAATGCCTGATCCTGAAGACGGTACTCCGGTAATTGACGGACTGCTACTCAATACCGGTGAATATGTAGTAATTGAGTTACAGGGAGTCAATGAAGGCTCACTGGAAGATTTTGACGAAACTGAATTAAGCAGTCTGGAAAGTTTTATTGCCCAGCAGTCTGCCAATGCAGATTTTGAAGCCCTGATTACGGGAATGGAGAACAGGGCAGAAATTGTCCGATAGGGTGTAAAACAGTTTATTAAAAAGGCCTGATTTCTACTCGAAATCGGGCCTTTTTTTTATAGCTGAAGACGATTACGCTGCATTGTCTCGAATAACGTTAAACCTTCTAGACTTAAGCAAACAGGGCGTTTATTCTATTTATCCAGTACTGGCTGCCAGATCAAAGTTAACCTTTAAATCCTCCTGGCGGCGTTTCCATTGACACCAGCATCCATGCACTTGCAGGAATTGTTTAAGATGATATTAAGTAGATCCCGAATTCCAGTTTTATTGTTGTCGGTTTTCCTCGTGGCGTGTGGAGGAGGGAGCAGTGAATCGCGTGTGGTAACGGGTAACCAGCAAGGCGTTCTGCATTTTGGCAATGGTACGGAACCACAAGGTATTGATCCCCATATTGTCACCGGTGTACCAGAACATCATATTATAGGCGCATTGTTCGAAGGGCTGGTCACTAAAAATCCCTATACTCTGGAGCCGGAGCCTGGCGTAGCTGAAAGCTGGGACATCAGTGAAGACGGAAGGGTTTACACTTTCCATTTTCGGGATAACGCGCGTTGGAGTAATGGTGACCCAGTGGTCGCGGAAGATTTCCGCTGGTCCTGGGAACGAGCGCTAACCCCGGAACTTGGCAGCCTTTACAATTACATGTTTTTTCCGATCCTCAATGCGGAAGCGTTTGCCACCGGTGCCATTGATGATTTTAGCGAAGTAGGGGTCAAGGTTCTGGACCAGCGCACCCTGGAAGTGACTTTACGCGAACCCACGCCCTTCCTTTTGCAGCTCTTTGACCACTACAGTACTTATCCTGTTCATCCGGCAACGGTGCTTGCTTTCGGATCCCCCAGCGACAGGTTTTCGCAATGGTCCCGGGAAGGCAATATTGTTACCAATGGTGCATTTACTCTCACAGAGTGGCAGGTTAATTCACATATCAGAGTAGAAAAATCGCCGCTTTACTGGGATGCGGACGAAGTCAAACTTAATGCGATCGTTTTTTATCCCACCGAAAACATTGTTACTGAAGAAAGGATGTTTCGCGACGAGCAGATCCATTTCACCAATGAAGTTGCTTTGGACAAAGTTCCGGTTTATCGCAGCGAGCAGCCAGAACTGCTTGAGATCGCCCCTTACCTGGGGACTTACTATTATTTGATCAACACCACGCGCGAACCATTTAATGACGTGCGGGTACGTAAGGCTCTTTCCATGGCAATTGATCGTGACTTGCTGGTGGAAACGATTCTGGAAAACCTTTATTTGCCGTCTTATGCCCTGGTCCCACCGGGTACTCTGGGTTATGAACCACCAGTAACATTTGGCTATGATCCCGAGCAGGCCAGACAACTTCTCGCTGAAGCAGGGTATCCCGGTGGTGAAAATTTTCCGTCCTTTGATATTTTGTATAACACGCAGGAAAACCACCAGAAAATTGCTGTAGCCATTCAGCAAATGTGGATGGAGACATTGGGAGTCAGTGCCAGACCCATGAATCAGGAGTGGAAGGTCTATCTGGATTCAACGGATAATTTTAATTATTCAATATCACGACGTGGCTGGATAGGTGATTACGTCGATCCAAATACCTTCCTCGACATGATGATTACTGATGGGGGAAATAATAAAACCGGTTTTAGTGATGATCGCTATGACGAACTGATCCTGCGGGAAGCGCCGGCCACCCTGGATCAGGAAAAACGTTTTGATCTCTACCAGGAAGCCGAAGCCATCCTGATGAATGCCATGCCCATCATTCCGATTTACACTTACCAGAGTAAACACCTGAAACATCCCAGTCTGAAAGGATTGCCTTCCAACATAATGGACTATTACAACTGGAAGTATGTCTATCTCGATGCATCGCAATAGAACAGGCTGACCTATATGTGGCGTTTTATCGGGCTTCGAAGTTTACAGGCTATTCCGGTCATACTGGCTGTCATTACAGTGACTTTTTTTCTGGTACGCGCCGCTCCCGGTGGTCCGTTTTCCAGTGAGAAAGCAGTATCACCCCAGGTGCAGGCAGCACTGGAAGCACAATATCGGCTGGATCAACCTCCCTTGCAACAATACGTCTCGTATCTTACTGATCTGGTTCAGGGAAATATGGGGCCTTCTTTCTATTATCCGGGACGCAGCGTAGATGAACTCATTCTGCAGGGACTACCCATTACCGCAGAGCTTGGGTTATACGCCTTGTTGATTGCGGTCATAATCGGTAGCTTTGCCGGCGTCATTGCGGCCCTAAAACCCAATACCATGCAGGATTATGTCCCCATGAGCATAGCCATGGTGGGCATCTGCATGCCTTCATTTCTGCTTGGGCCTGTGCTGGTGCTGGTGTTTGGCATTATGCTGGATTGGCTGCCGGTATCAGGGTGGGGAAATTCTAACGGAGACAAGATTTTACCCAGTATCACTCTAGGCGCGATGTATGCTGCCTATATCGCCAGACTTAGCCGCTCCGGAATGCTGGAAGTCATGTCCCAGGATTATCTTCGTACCGCAAGAGCCAAAGGCCTGCCGGAATCCGTGGTAATTCTCAAGCATGCCTTAAGAGGAGGACTATTACCGGTAATAAGCTATCTAGGTCCGGCTTTTGCGGCCTTGTTGAGTGGCTCCTTTGTGGTGGAAACCATCTTTCAGATTCCCGGGCTTGGCAGATTCTATGTACAGGCTGCGTTTAACCGCGATTACACGATGATCCTTGGCACCACCGTTTTCCTTTCCACGCTGATTGTGGTGTTTAATTTACTTTCAGATATTGCTGCTGCCTGGGTTAATCCCAGATTACGGTACCAGTTCAATAAATAATGACGCCAAAAATCTCTACACAGACACTTGATCACGACATTCCCAGAGGGACTTCTCTTTGGGAAGATGCCCTGGTCCGTTTACGTAAAAACAGACTGTCCATGCTTGGCCTGGGTTTTCTATTATTTGTAATGATAGTGTGTCTTCTCACCCCCTGGATTGCACCTTATGGCTATGAAGAACAAAATCTTCGCCTCGGAGCAATTCCACCATCAATGGAACACTGGTTGGGGACTGACACATTTGGCAGGGACATGCTAACCAGAATTATGTATGGCGGCAGAGTGTCATTGCTGGTGGGTTTTATTGCCACTTCCGTTGCTTTGCTTATAGGTGTCACTTATGGCGCTATTGCCGGTTATGCCGGGGGTAAAACTGATGCATTCATGATGCGCCTGGTGGACATTCTTTATGCGCTCCCGTTTATGATCTTCATTATTCTGCTGATGGTGGTATTTGGGCGCAATCTGTTATTGCTGTTTCTGGCAATCGGCGCCGTCGAGTGGTTGGTGATGGCAAGAATTGTGCGTGGACAGATCCAGAGTCTCAGGCAACAGGAATATGTAGAAGCCGCTATCTCATTAGGTTTATCGCCGGCGGCAATCATTATGAAGCATTTAATTCCCAACGCCCTCGGACCAGTAATTGTCTATACCACACTGACCATCCCCAATGTGATGTTGCTGGAGGCTTTTTTAAGCTTTCTTGGTCTTGGTATTCAACCGCCAGAATCCTCATGGGGATTGCTTATTTCCTATGGTGTGGAAACAATGGAGGAATATCCCTGGTTGCTTATTTTTCCGGGACTGGCCTTAACCACTACATTATTTGCGCTTAATTTTCTCGGCGATGGACTGCGCGATGCCCTCGACCCGAAAGCCTCAAGAGATTAAATAACCCCTATTATGTCACTACTACAGGTACAGGATCTGTCCATATATTTCCACACTCGTAATGGGGTGGTAAAAGCTGTGGATGGCATCAGTTTCGAGGTAGACGCAGGAAAGACTTTCGCTATTATCGGGGAATCCGGTTCCGGGAAATCGGTTGCCTGTTACAGCATGCTGGGTTTGGTTCCCATGCCGCCGGGCAAGATTGAAGCCGGCAAGGTCATGTTCCAGGGACGCGACCTTTTGACCTTGACGGAAAAGGAATTACGTAAGGTCCGCGGGAAGGGGATTTCAATAATTTTTCAGGATCCGATGACGACCCTTAACCCTTTCCTGAAAATAGGGGATCAGTTAATGGAACCCCTCAGACTCCATTTTGGCTTGAGCAAGAAGGAAGCCTGGCAAAGAAGTATCGACATTCTGGAAGAAGTCGGTATCAAGAATGCCGCACAACGCATGAATGCCTGGCCTTTCGAATTTTCAGGCGGGATGCGCCAACGTGTGGTAATTGCCATGGCCCTGGTTACCGAGCCGGAAATTATTATCGCGGACGAGCCAACTACTGCCCTGGACGTTACTGTTCAGGCGCAGATTCTCAAACTGTTAAAAGAGCTCCAGGAACGACGCAATATTGGCGTTATTTTTATCAGTCATGACCTGAGCGTGGTAGCGGATATCGCCGATGAAATTGGGGTCATGCAATATGGCAAATTCGTGGAGCAGGGTGATAGAAATGCTATCTTCAACAATCCCCGGGACGAATATACCCGCAAGCTATTGGCGGCGGTACCAGGGACACAAAAGGTCTGCGCCTCACAATCGCCTGCTGCAATGATAAAAATTGAAGACCTCGTCGTCGAATTTCCGGGGGGAAAAAACCAGGACACGGTAATTGCCGTCAATTCCGTTAGCCTTGATATTAATCGCCATGAAATCCTCGGCCTGGTTGGCGAATCCGGATCGGGTAAATCTACGCTCGGACGTGCAATCACTCGCCTGGTGACACCAACATCGGGAAAGATTTATTTCAACGACGAAGAAATCAGTCATTACTCGTTGGCCAGAATGAAACCGCTGAGACGGCATATGCAGATTATTTTTCAGGATCCTTATGCCAGTCTGAATCCGCGTATGACGGTATATGACACATTGGCAGAACCGCTTTTATTGCATGGCATCTGCAAACGCAAGGATCTGGAAGCCCAGGTGTTCGCATTGATGGATTCTGTCGGCCTGTCCCGGGAAAGCGTGCTGCGCTATCCCCATGAGTTTTCGGGTGGGCAGCGGCAACGTATTGCCATTGGTCGCGCTATTGCCACAAAACCCGAATTCATAGTGGCTGATGAACCGGTTTCCGCTCTGGACGTTACTATTCAGGCACAAATACTTGACCTGTTACTGGAATTGGTTGAACGCTTTGATCTGACCATGTTGTTTATCTCCCATGACCTTGGGGTAGTGCGCTATTTATCCGACCGGATCGTGGTAATGAAAGAAGGTGTGCTGGTTGAAACCGGGTCTGTCAGTGAGGTATTTGACTCGCCAAGCCAGGATTATACCAAGGCCTTGCTTGATGCCATTCCAGGCAAGTCACTGCTGGACGGTCTTTCACCCCCGCTGAAAGACCCGCTTTAAAACGAATCTTTCCATCCACGAATCGCGCCAAACACTTCTTCGGGAACCTGTAATTGCCGTCCACTGTGTTTATTTGCTGCCGCAATAATTTCCTGCTCCCCACAACGAAGAAAAGGGTTGGTATCCAGCTCTGCTTTTATGCTGGTAGGGACAGTGGGGATACCCTTGCGACGCTTTTCTTTTTCCTGCTCAACGCGCTGTGCCAATGTTTTATTTTCAGGCGTTACCGCACTGGCAAAAGCAAGGTTTGCAAGGGTGTATTCATGGGCACAATAAACCAGAGTTTCAGCAGGCAAGCGCGCAAGCTTCTGCAGTGATTCATGCATCATGGGAAATGTGCCTTCGAAAACTCTGCCACAGCCTCCGGCAAACAGGGTGTCACCACAGAACAGCACTGGTGTGTCACTTTCTTCAGCTGCATTGAAGTAGGCAATATGGTCCAGTGTATGGCCTGGAATTTCCAGCACCTTGAATGTGTTACCCAGAATATTAATCTGGCTACCTTCCCTGACAGTATGCGTCACCGCAGGAATATTTGCTGAGTCCGGCCCATAAACCGGCACCTGGTAATTTTCCAGCAACTGGTTAATGCCACCGGTATGATCACCATGGTGATGGGTAATGATTATGACCGCAAGATTCAGGTTGTTTTCCTTCAAATATTGAAGAACCGGCTCGGCATCACCCGGATCGACGATACCGCAATCACGACTACCAGGCTCTCTGAACAGCCAAAGATAGTTATCATTAAAAGCCTGAATGGGTGTGACTTCCAGCATGGTATTGCCCCTGTTTTGTATAGTTGGTTTAGGCTAATGATGGCTCCGGTTTGGTCGCCAGCACAACCAGACTCAGGTATGATACCCAATTTAAACAACCATGTCGGGCAGCAAGGTGATCTGGAAAAGTAACAGGGAAAATCTCGACAGTCCTGGCTTTTATGATGCCATGAGTCAGTGGTATGAAACTCCGCTTGGCAATCGTCTTCGCGAAGTAGAAATGTCTTTACTGGACCGTTGCCTGCCCAGGCGTTTTGGCTACCATCTGCTGCAAATTGGCTGTGCCAATTTCCCGATGTATGAAAATAGCCCGGTAGGGCACAAGTTTTCCATTACCCATAACAACAATCTTGCCGGTCATGGTATTGCCGCCAGGGGAGAAGCTATCCCCCTGACCAGCGAATCAGTTGATGTGGTCTTACTTCACCACGCTCTGGATTATTCTTCCTTTCAGCACCAGTTATTGCGAGAAGTATCGCGTGTACTCATTGCCGGAGGGCACATTGTTATTGTGGGTTTTAATCCTGTCAGCAGCTGGGGGCTTAGAACCCGCTTCCCTGGGCATAAAATGCACCCCTGGAATGGACGGCTTTTAAGCACTTCACGTATATCGGACTGGCTGAAATTACTGGATTTCCAGATTGAGCAGGTCCGTTATGGAGCCTATACACTGCCAATCAATTCGCCAGGTGTTATCAAGTATTCAAGTTTGCTGGAACGCCTCGCATCACGCCTGAACTGGCCAACAGGTGGGGTTTACATGATTTCTGCAAGAAAGCAGGTATTGCCCCTCACGCCTATTCAAACCTCGTGGCGAGAATTTGCCAGCGCTAATGTCGGCATGCCCATTGCAGAAAATATTACCCGCGTATCGAGAGACTTGCGGGCGGCCAGCAATGAAGAAAACTCCTGAGTAATTCAATGACAGATCAGATCAGGATTTATACAGATGGTGCTTGCAGGGGCAATCCCGGGCCTGGCGGATGGGGAGCGGTTCTCATGCATGGCGACAAGATCAAGAAACTTTATGGGGGAGAACGGGAAACCACCAATAACCGTATGGAACTAACCGCAGTGATCAAAGCCCTGGAATGTATCAAGGGTAACAAGTGGCCTTTGGAAATAACATCTGATTCAAAGTATGTGCTGCAGGGCATTACTGAATGGATAGATGGATGGAAGCGACGGGGTTGGCGTAATGCCAGCAAAAAACCTGTAATGAATGTAGATCTCTGGCAGCGCCTGGACGAACTGGTACAGCCTTTTGAAATAAGCTGGCATTGGGTAAAAGGACATAGCGGGCATCCGGAAAACGAAATGGCTGATCAATTGGCCAATCAGGGCATTGATGAGTTGTAATTATGCCTCTGGATTCGATTGATATTTAACTGCAGACACAATGGATAAATAGCGAAAATATGCGACAAATTGTACTTGATACGGAAACTACAGGACTGGATCCAGCCCAGGGACATAAGGTCATTGAAATTGGCTGCGTAGAACTGATCAACAGGAAGCTTACCGGCAATCATTTTCACGTCTACATCAATCCACAAAGAGAAATTGAAGCCGCGGCGCTTGAGGTCCATGGCATCACAAACCATTTTCTCGCTGACAAGCCTTTATTTAATGATATAGCTGAAAGTTTTGTTGAATTTGTCAGCGGTGCCGAGCTGGTTATCCATAATGCACCATTTGATATTGGCTTCCTGGATCATGAACTGGCAGCCTTGAATAAAAACTATAAACCAATGCAGGATTACTGCCAAATTCTGGACTCCCTGGTCATGGCCAGGAAAAAGCACCCCGGTCAGAAGAACAATCTTGATGCCTTATGCAAACGCTATATGGTAGATAACACCCAGCGTGATCTCCACGGTGCCTTGCTTGATGCGGAAATTCTTGCTGACGTCTATTTAATGATGACTGGCGGTCAGTCCAGCTTTTCCCTGGTAGATGAAGAGAGTTCCGAACAAAGATCTGCACAGCAATTAAGACGACTTTCTACGCAGCGCAAGCCTTTAAAAATCATCAGGGCAACGGATGATGAAGTTTCAGCGCATGAGGCCCGGCTTATGGAAATTGACAAAGCAGCAGAAAATGGATGTTTGTGGTTAAAAAATTAACGCTTCCGACTTCAGTATTTCTTGAAGCAGGGCGCGCTCGTGCATATAATCTTTGGCCTTCTATACATATGTAATCTCATGCAAACCCTTGAATTCCAACCTCTAATCTATAAGGAATGACAATGGAAGTGCTAGAAATGGATACCGCTATGATGGTGTCTGGCATCATTCTTGTAATCACCTTTGTGGGAATCTTTACCGAAGGTGTACATGGTTTTCACCGCGCAAAATTTGCTCTTGGTGGCGCCGGTGCAATGGTATTGGCAGGGCAGTATTTTGGTTTTTACAGCCCTGATCTGGCGATCGAATCTATCGACTGGAATGTAATATTCCTGTTAGGCGCAATGATGACTGTGGTGGCTATCATGATCCCCACGGGGGGCTTCCAGATGCTGGCATATCGAATTGCCGATTTCAGTAAGGGGCGCCTGTTCCTGCTTCTGGCCATGATGGGAACACTGGTCACCGTATTATCTCTTCTGCTGGACAATGTCACCACGGTAGTTATTTTCGGCCCACTCATCATTCTTATCTGCCAGTCCATGAAAGTTAACCCGATTCCGTATCTTCTGGCCGCTGCCTTACTGTCCGATACAGGTGGTGTCGCTACTCTGGTGGGTGATCCCCCCAACCTGATGATCGGTTCTGCTGCAGGCATTGATTTCAATACTTTCTTTTACCATATGGGCGGCATCGTCTTCGTGGCCTGGGTTGCAACGCTGTTTTCATTAAAGTTTATCTTCAAGAAAGAGCTGGCCGAGAAACCCGTTTTACAGGATTTCAGTCAGCAGGAAGAAATGAAAGACCCTTATACCTGGAAAGTTTCACTGATTGTTCTCGGAATTATGGTCGTGGGCTTTATCATGCATAGAACCCTGCATTGGGAAGCCTGGTTTGTTGCCGGTATGGGTCTTACTTTGCTGGTGTTTTTTGGTAAAGATGTCGACATGGATGAGCATTTTGCAGACGTAGAATTAACGCTGCTGATGTTCTTCATGGCATTGTTTATTATTGTTGGTGGTGTAGAGCATAGCCACTTCCTTGAATACATTGGCCAGTTTATTCTGCCTTTCGTTCGCGAAGATCTGCTTACTGCATGTATCCTGTTAATGTGGGTGGCCGCTATTATGTCCGCTTTCATCGACAACATTCCTTTCACTGCAGCCATGATTCCTATCATTCTTGGTCTTGAGCAGCAGGGCGTGAATGTTAATGCACTGTGGTGGGCACTGGCTGCCGGTGTTGGCATGGGCGGTAATGGTAGTCACCTTGGCTCAACTGCCAATGTTTTTATTGTGACTATTTCAGAAAAACTGGCCAAGGATGAAGGTAATCCAAGCCTCGCCATTACGCCTGGGCTATGGTTTAGAAAAGGTGCACCAATCATGGTGCTGACACTGATTATATGTTCCATCATCATGACAGCGTTTTTCGGTTTTTACAGTAACCCAAATGCCGCAATTGGCCTGTAATGCTGAAGTGCCAGATCGCTTGATAGTAATTATTTAGATGATTTAATAATTACATACCGGCATTAGTATTGCCGAAAAATGAAAGGATCTGCCGTAAGACGACAGATCCTTTTTCTTAATAGTATATTTAATCTTATAGATTCAGTTTATTGTGTTTTTAAAGGCAAAATCAGAGTCTATAACTTTCTGGAGTATTAATTTTGGGATTCATTTCTGAATACGGACTTTTTCTGGCCAAAACCCTCACTATAGTTGCCGCTGTACTCATTATCATGTCAGCGGCATTAGCCAATGCCATGAAGCAAAAGAAAGAAGGCAAGGGCGCGATTACGGTTACTCATCTCAATAAGGAACTTGATCATTTAAGTGATGCGATCAAAAATGTTGTGGAAAATGAGCAATATTTAAAAGAGGCTGCGAAGGTTGCCAAGAAAAAACTGAAACAGGAAAAGAAGGCCCTTAAAAAGTCTGGTAATGCTGAAGAAGAAAAAAAACGCCTGTATGTTATCGATTTTGATGGCGACCCAAAAGCCAGCCAGGTAGAGGAACTACGCCAGGCGATTACGGCGGTTCTGGCCATGGTTCGTGAAGGCAAGGATGAAGTGCTGCTACGCCTGGAAAGCCCCGGCGGCATGGTTCATGCCTATGGACTGGCAGCCTCACAATTACACCGGGTACGCAGTAAAAATATTCCGCTTACCATTTGTGTAGACAAAGTAGCGGCAAGCGGAGGCTACATGATGGCCTGTGTCGCCAGTCAACTTATTGCAGCGCCTTTTGCCTATATAGGCTCTATTGGCGTACTGGTCCAGATCCCCAATTTTCATCGTTTGCTGAAAGAAAAGAATGTCGACTATGAAATGGTGACCGCAGGCGAATACAAGAGAACCCTGACCATGTTTGGTGAAAACACGGATCAGGGTCGACAGAAGATGCTCGAGGATGTGAAAGAAGTCCATGACTTGTTCAAGGATTTTATCAAGGAGTCGCGTCCGGCGATGGATATCGAGAAACTGGCTACCGGTGAAACCTGGCTAGGCAGTCGTGCTCTTACCTTGGGTTTGGTGGATGCTGTAGGGACCAGTGATGAGTATATTATTACTGCCTGCAAAGGCGCGGACGTATACCATGTGGCCTATGAGAAGAAAAAGAATATCGCGGATAAAATAGGTAAGATGATGGAGTCCGCTCTCGATAACACAGTCATGCGCTGGTTGCACCGTGGTAAAAGCAAAGACGAGCTGTATTCCTGATTAAGTTAAGTGTTTTAACTGAAAAGTTAGCGGCGTCTAAACAGGGGCAAGGGTTCTTCCACTGTACTCATATAGCTGGTGGAAAACTCATTGAAGGCGGCCAATGCTTCCTCCACGTTCACCCCGTCAGCCAGGTCAAAACTGTTGATACCACATTTTTTCATATAGAAAAGCTGGTCTCGCAACACATCGCCAATGGCTCGAATTTCACCCTGATAATTCAGACGCTCGCGCAGGATTGCTGCAGCTGAAAAAGCTCTGCCATCCCTGAAAACAGGGAAATTAAGACATATTAATGGCAGGTCAATAACGTCATTGGCAAGTTCATAGGGATCATCCTCGGAGTCAACCCATACAGCAACTGCTTTGCCTGATTCCATCAGGGAATCCTTATGCTCTTGCCATAAGGCGAGCGGCACGATGATATTCCCGGACTTGTCGGAAAGGGCACTATTTAAGTCAATGTCCTTGTCCAGCAGGCTCCAGGGATTATCAATAACCTGTCCGTCTTTAATCAGCGTTGGCATACACTTTTTCCTTATAGGGTTCCATACCGATACGATTGTAGGTGGCAAGAAAGCTTTCGTTAGCCTGGCGGTTTTCCAGGTAGACATTAATGATTTTATCTATCACATCGGGCATTTCGGCCTGGGCAAATGAGGGGCCGAGAACCTTGCCCAGCGATGTGTCTCTGTCTGAAGAACCACCCAGTGTCACCTGGTAAAATTCAGAGCCTTTTTTGTCGACTCCCAGTATGCCTATATTACCAACATGGTGGTGCCCACAGGCATTCATGCAGCCAGATATATTCAGTGTAATCTCGCCAATGTTTTTCTGAACATCGAAATCTTCAAAGCGGCGCTGGATTGATTCAGCGATGGGTATCGACTTCGCATTAGCCAGAGAACAGAAATCTCCACCAGGGCAGCAGACGATGTCGTTAAGCAGGCCAAGATATGGCGTGGCAAGCGATTCTGTCTTGCAGGCCTGATAGACCGTATACAAGTCCTGCAAACGTACATCCGTAAGCACCAGGTTTTGCTCATGGGTAACACGTACTTCGCCAAAGCTGTATTTATCAGCCAGGTCTGCAACAAATTCCATCTGGGTGTCTGTAATATCGCCAGGGGCAACACCGGTTTCTTTCAGGCAAAGGGAAACAATGCGGTAACCGGACTTTTTGTGAGGAGAAACATTGCGTTCAAGCCAGTGACTGAATAACAGATCGCTTGCAGCGGCGTCTTCAACCGCCTGGTCGGTGTTATCCAGATCCTGATAATCAGGATCAGTAAAAAAGGCCCTGCAACGCTCCACTTCACCCTGCGTCAAAGTGGCAGGACCGTCCTTGTCGTGAAGCCATTCAGCTTCGACTTTATCCCGAAATGCTTCGGCCCCAATTTCCTTCACCAGAATCTTGATACGTGCCTTGTATTTATTATCACGTCGGCCGAAACGGTTATAAACCCGCATGATGGCATCAAGATACGTAAGCAGATGCTGCCAGGGCAGGAATTCACAGATTGTTGCGCCTATCACCGGGGTACGGCCCAAGCCGCCACCGACCAGCACTTGAAAACCAATCTCGCCCTTGTCATTTTTCTTGATATAAAGCCCAATATCATGAACCTGGGTTGCGGCCTGATCATTGGGCGTGCCGCAAACAGCGATTTTGAATTTACGCGGCAAGTAAGCAAATTCCGGGTGAAATGATGACCACTGGCGAATAATTTCACACCATGGACGGCTGTCTTCAATTTCATCTACGGCAACACCGGCAAACTGGTCTGTTGTGGTATTTCGAATGCAGTTACCACTGGTCTGAATGGCGTGCATCTCCACTTCCGCCAGTTCTGCCAATAGATCAGGCACCTGTTCGAGAACAGGCCAGTTGTACTGGATATTTTGACGAGTGGAAAAATGCGCATAGCCCTTGTCATAATCTCTGGCGATGGAGGCAAGTTTGCGTAATTGACGTGACGACAGACAACCGTAGGGAATGGCGACACGCAGCATTGGCGCGAGACGCTGTATATACAGGCCATTTTGCAAACGCAGTGGTAAAAACTGCTCGCTGGTCAATTCACCGGCCAGAAAGCGCCGGGTCTGGTCACGGAACTGCACAATTCTATCCTGCAGCATTTGATTGTCGTAGTTATCGTAAATATACATTTACTGGTCCTGGTATCCTTAACTGGAAGAATGCATCTGTAGCTTTTATCACCCTTTTTCCTGTGCTTTAGAAAACAACATAAAGGATGAATTTCAAGGCACGCGATGATACTACGTGACAAGATTTAGCGCTATGGGTAAGTCCATGAAATTCTTTAATAAACATACACTTTCTATGGTCTTTTTTGCTTTATCACATCACTTGTTCCACAATATGATCCTTGCTCTTGATTACTGACGTATAGTCACCATATAGAATGACTTCGAGAGTGATTTCGAAGGTGATTTCGAAAGTGACTACCAGAGCAACAACGTCCATAATCAGCCGCTTTTCCAACGCTGCACACTCCTACCGGGATAATAACTTTTCATGATAGACATTACAGATTCAGGCCAAACATATCTAAAACAACTGCTGGACAAACAGGATTGTGAAGGAATCGCAATACGCGTGTTTGTCCTGGATGGCGGTACGCCCAAGGCGGAAACCTGCATTGCTTTTTGCAGACCCGGAGAAGAAGAGGCTGATGATGAATTATTTGAATACACTGGCTTCAATGCTTTCATTGAAGCTAAAAGCAAACAATATCTTGAAGAAGCGGTTGTAGACTTCGCCAAAGACAGCATGGGCGGACAGCTGACTATTCGTGCTCCCAATTCACGCATGCCAAAAATATCAGAAGACAGTTCCCTGGAAGATCGTATTAATTATATTCTTTATAACGAGATCAATCCGGGGCTGGCAGCCCATGGTGGATTTATTTCCCTTGAAGAAGTAACTGAAGATTCAGTTGTGGTATTACGTTTCGGTGGTGGATGTCAGGGCTGCGGTATGGTTGATGTGACGCTGAAAGACGGGGTCGAAAAATCCCTCATGGAACAGCTTCCCCAGATCAAGGAGATCAGGGATGTAACAGACCATACTGTGCAGGAAAACGCTTATTACAAGTAAGCGCATTGTCATAACCACAGAAGTGTTTACAACCACACAGAAATATAGCGATTAGCAACATGTCAGCAGTCATTGGAGTAATAGGAGGCAGCGGCCTGTATACACTTGATGACAATGATGCAGCTAAACCATCCGCTGTAGTTACCCCCTACAGTGACGAACCGGTCACCGTTTTCACAAGCAATGTCGCCAGTCACAATGTAGTATTTTTGCCTCGCCATGGCAGCAGCCATGGTACACCTCCCCATCGTGTTAATTATCGTGCCAATCTGCATGCAATGGCAGAGTGTGGCGTGGATTTCATCATTGCCGTTAACGTTGTGGGGGGGATTTCACAGCAGATGTCACCGGGAACGATAGTTATTCCGGATCAAATTATTGATTACACGTGGGGCAGGGAACATACCTACTTTGATAGACTAGAAAAACCGGACAATCACATTGATTTTACCTGGCCCTATGACAAGTCCCTGGCCAAAGTCCTCGCACAGACTACCTTGTCAATTGGATTGCCGCTGAAATCTGGAGAGGTGGGAGGAGTATATGGCTGTACTCAGGGCCCCAGACTGGAAACTGCGGCTGAAATCACACGCATGAAAAATGATGGCTGCGACATCGTCGGTATGACTGCGATGCCGGAAGCAGCCCTGGCACGAGAGTTGGGCATTGCCTATGCAAGTATTGCCCTGGTGGTAAACTGGGCTGCAGGTTTGACTCAGGAAACAATCTCTTTCGCGGATATTGCATCTACGCTTGATGAAGGAATGGCTGGGATTAAAAGAGTATTGTTAGCAACAATTGCTAAACTTTAAGTATTTTTTCAATCAAAAAAACTGCTTTGCTCCGGCAATTGATATGGTCTTACTTCCACGATAATACCAAGTTCGGGATGATCCAGGTAATGCAGTTCATTGCTGACCATCGCCCGCATTTGTTCCATAAAAGCAAGGTCTGTAATCGAATATTGATTACCGAAACCAGGGGTTGGTGATGACGTATCGAGAACAGGGTTATCTGGAAGAGGAGGGAGTTGTCCTGGCGCGTCTTGAGAGCCTGTATCGTCGGGAAAGTCTGAAAAGTCTGAAAAGTCTGGAAAGTCCAGAGAGTCCAGAGAGTTACCAGATGACAATTCTGCCGCACCGGCAAAAGAAGCCAGCCAGAGTCTTGCTTCCACATCGACACGATTTACGTCATAGCTGAAACGCAAACTCCCTTCCAGCTCATAATGATTTCCATATTGATCCCCTCCCTGAATATAAATTCCTGTGCTTTGAATACGGTTAAGCACTGGCTGGCGCCATACCGCATGAAAAAGCAGACGGTGATCTGGAGACTGGTCTATCTTCTCGTTATACCCCATAAATCTGGCAGCTTGACTGCCAAGTGCTATGAAGGGATCGCGATTAAAATCGGTGATACGAAAATCTCCACTGGCTGAATAATTTTTGGGCCCAATAAAACCTGGAGAACTTGACGATGGTGCGATCGAGGCCTGTTGAACCCCGATCAAGGCATCGGACAACACAAAGGCCGTGTTGTTTTCGGCAAAAGGAACCTGGTAAATTTTGCTTGCAGGTATGAGGGTTCTGGACGGATCAAAATAGCTTAGCGACATTTTATCTGGAATGACAAGTTCGTTATTCTCATCAAAGCTTTCGTTAGCAAAAATGCTGACTTCAATTTCGTACCAGCGATTCCCGTCATAGCTAAATGTTTGAGCCATAGCAGGTGTTGTAACAGTCAGAAAGCAGGCTGTTGCAAGGATTGTATAGCCGATAATTGTGCTTGTATGCATAAGCTCAGGCTACCTCAAGTGGCTCTGGAGTTAAAGTATTCAGTAATTGTTTAACAAAAGCGATGCGCTCACGCGCATCGTCAAGGTCATGCCTGAACTTCAATTCTGTAGCGCCACTGAGAGAGTAAACCCGTGAGTTATCCTGAACCAGTTTGACAATGGAATATGGGTCAACCTCAGTATCATTATTGAATATTACTTTGCCAAACCTGGCGTTGGCTTCGATCTTTTGTATACCAAGGGATTCGGCATATAGTTTAAGCAGCGTCACTTCAAACAGAAGTTTGCCGGCTTCTGGTAAAAGTCCGAAACGATCAATCATTTCAATTTTCAAGCCCTCAAGCTCGCGTTTATCAACTGCATTGGCAATGCGTTTGTACATCATTAAACGAATATGTACATCCGGCAGATATTGTTCAGGAATAAGTGCGGGTATGTGAAGATTGATTTCCACGCTTGCCTGTATGGGCCTGTTCAGGTCGGGGTGCTTGCCTTGTCTCATCAGTTTGACGGTATGCTCAAGCATTTCACTATAAAGAGAGAAACCAATAGTCTGGATGTGACCGCTTTGTTCATCTCCCAGCAATTCTCCTGCGCCACGTATTTCAAGGTCATGACTTGCCAGAACGAAACCGGCCCCAAGGGTATTTGCGGAGCCAATAGCATCAAGACGCTTTAATGCATCAGCACTCATGGATTTCGGGTGCGGCGTAAGAAGATAGGCATAGGCCTGGTGATGGGAACGACCAACTCTGCCGCGTAATTGATGTAATTGTGCCAGTCCGAACTTATCAGCACGCTCGACAATAATAGTATTGGCAGTTGGAACATCAATGCCGGTTTCTATAATGGTAGAGCAAACCAGTACGTTATAGCGGCGATGATAAAAATCCGACATTATCTTTTCCAGACGGCTTTCCCTGAGCTGGCCATGGCCAACACAAACATTCGCCTCAGGTAATAAGGCACGAATATCATCTGCAGTTTTCTCGATGGTTTTAACCTCATTATGCAGATAAAAAACCTGACCACCGCGCAATAGTTCACGCTGGATAGCTTCCTTGAGAAGCGCATCTGACGACTCACGCACAAAGGTTTTAACAGACAATCTTCTTGCTGGTGGTGTCGCAATGATGGAAAGGTCCCTGATGCCTGACATGGCCATGTTCAGCGTTCTTGGAATAGGTGTCGCCGTTAACGTAAGAATATCCACGTTGGCTCGCAGGGATTTCAGCTTTTCTTTTTGACGCACCCCAAATCGATGTTCTTCATCAATAATGAGTAGCCCCAGGTTTTTGTATTTAACATCAGCCTGTAAAAGCTTATGCGTCCCTATAACAATATCTATGGTACCGGACTCCAGCTCTTTCAGGTTTTCACCATGCTTTTTGCCGCTGACAAAACGTGACATCAGGCCAATATTTATTGGCCAGTCAGCAAAGCGATCCTTGAAATTATCATAGTGTTGCTGGGCGAGGAGGGTAGTAGGTACAAGAATCACCACCTGGGTGTTATTACTGACCGCAATGAAAGCGGCGCGGATTGCCACTTCGGTTTTACCAAATCCTACGTCACCGCAGACAAGGCGATCCATGGCTCGTTCACTTTGCAAATCAGCGACAACGGCATCAATAGTTTCTTTCTGGTCTTCCGTTTCTTCAAATGGAAAGGCATTGGCAAAAACCCGATAATCTTCTTTCGGGATTTTAAAGCTGGTGCCTTTTTGCGCTTCTCTGCGCGCGTATACGTCGAGTAATTCTGCAGCAACATCAATTACTTTTTCTGCGGCTTTTCGTTTGGCTTTTTCCCACTGATCACTGCCTAGTTTGCTCAGCGGCGCATGGTCGGCATCAGCTCCGCTGTATCGGTTAATAAGGTGCAATGAGGAAACCGGCACATAAAGCTTTGCTTCATCTGCATATTCAAGCACCAGAAATTCAGTGAGCTGTTCTTCTACTTCAAATGTTTGCAGTCCCCGATAACGACCAATACCGTGATCGATATGAACAACGGGGGCGCCAATATGAAGCTCGGACAAACTCTTGATAATAAAGTCGGCATTATCGGTGAATTTTCCGCGACGCCTGGGTTGGCTTACATGATCAGCAAATAACTGACTTTCTGTTATCAGGATATAGCCTGGATCATCCAGCCAGATGCCGTATTCAAGTGGGGCTACGGTAATGGCAAGTGAGGGCATATCGGTCTTAAATTTTTGCCAGCTATCAATACTCTCGGCACGAATATTTATGGTTTGTAATAAATCCAGCAAGGCTTCACGCCTGCCGGGGGAGTCTGCACAAAACAGAACGGGGATCCCGGACACTGACTTAAGAAAGTGCTGGAGTTTGTGAAGTGGGTTTTCTTTCTTATGTTCTATATCGATATCAGGAACGGGGAGAACAGGTAAAGTTGACTGGCTGTTTTCTGCCGCTATGGCGCGTAAATTTACCTGGGCATAATTATTACAGGCTGCAAACAGCCGATCAGTAGGGAGAAACAGTTTATCCGGTTCCAGCAGGGGGCGTTCAGGGTCTACTTTGCGGTCTTCAAAACGCAGGTTTACGTCATGCCAGAACAACTCTGCAGCCTCATGCACTTCTCCGACAGTAAAGATAGTCGTATGCACGGGCAGATAATCAAACAAGCTGCTCAGCCCATCGAAAAACAGAGGCAAATAATACTCAATGCCCGCTACTGAATTGCCTTTGGAAATATCTTCATAGAGGGGGCATTTTCTGACATCGATATCAAAAGCTTCACGGAAGTTTTGTCTAAAGGTACTGATTCCCTGTTCAGTAAGAGGAAACTCCTTTCCGGGTAGCAGCTTTACCGACTGGATTTTATCCCTGGAGAGCTGTGTCTCGGCATCAAAGTGGCGCAGACTTTCAATGTCGTCATCAAATAACTCAATACGGACTGGCTGGGTTCCTCCCATGGGAAAAATATCCATGATGGAACCGCGTACAGCAAATTCCCCATGTTCATAGACCGACTCAACGCAGAGATAACCAGCTGATTCCAGTTCCCGGCGCATTTTCTCCAGATTAAGCTGCTGACCGACTTCAAGGCTGAGGCTCATTGACTTTATATAGCTGGCCGGCACCAGTCGGTGCATCAGGGTGCTCACTGGAATAATCAGCAGGGCATCGCTGGCATCCTTGATTTTCGACAATGTGGTAAGGCGCTTGGAAATAATATCCTGGTGCGGAGAGAAATTGTCATAGGGAAGAATCTCCCAGTCAGGAAACTCCAGCAGGTGAATCCTGTCCCCACAGAAGAATGCTGTTTCTTGTTGTAAACGCTCAGCTTGCTGGGAGTTTTCAGTAATAACGACCGTGAGCCCGCCACTTTGCTCAGCATGGTTAGCCAATACCAGGCTGCCACCGGCACCTGCCATGCCATCCCAACGTTGTTTGTCGCCTGCGCCGCAGAGGCGGGGAAGGTCATGCAATTGCAACTTTTTCATAAGTCTCTTTCTGGAGTTAATAGACAATATCAGGCGAAGCCTGGAAGAAATTTAACAGCGCGCAGAGGATGATTCTGCCGGCAAACTATTAACGACCCCAGATAATGGACTTCTCTTGCGCATCCTTGGATAATACGCGCCTCATTTTCAACCAGAATTTTACAGGAAAACAAACCGTGGAACGACCAAGTGTAGACGACTATTTTGGTGACTGGAAAGCACGAGAGGCTCTGGCCCAGGAAATGCTTCCAATCATGGGCAAACTTGAAAATGAAAAGGGGGTGCAGATCTTCCTGTATGGCCGTACTCTGAATAACCGCTCGGTGGCTAATATCATGAAGTCTCACCGACGTGTGCGGGAAGTGGCTCGTAACGAACTTTCCGAGTTTGAAAGTAGCCTGGTGCTCAAAGCCCTGGCAAAACTTCCCCTGTGCCCTGCGCAGATCGACCTGGGGAAACTCACCGTCAGCTATATGGAAGCCCTTGAAAAAGACCCGGGTGTGGACATTGATGCACTGGTAGCCAGCGAACTTGGTCACCTGATTGGTATTGATTACAAGCCGGTAAAGAAGCCTACTGACATCATTCTCTATGGATTTGGTCGAATCGGACGTCTAGTAACACGGCTTCTTATAGAGCAAACCGGCAATGGCCAGCTCATGCGCTTGCGAGCAATCGTCGTCAGGAAGGCTGGAGACGGCGATCTTGAAAAACGCGTGAACCTGCTGCGTAATGATACCGTGCATGGCACTTTTTCAGGCACGGTGCGCATTGACGAAGAAAATAACCGCATTATCGCCAACGGCAATGTAATTCAGATCATTTACGCCAATTCACCTGACTCAATTGATTACACTGAATATGGCATTGAGGACGCGCTGGTTATCGATAACACCGGCATCTGGCGTGATGAAGAAGCCCTTGGACAGCATCTGAAGTCGAAAGGCGTTAGTAAGGTAATGCTAACCGCCCCGGGTAAGGGAAATCTTAAAAACATCGTGTTTGGCATTAATGACAACACTATTACTCCGGAAGACAAGATTATTTCCGCTGCCTCCTGTACTACCAATGCGATTGCGCCAGTACTAAAACAAATCAATGACAAGTACGGCATCGTCCACGGACATGTGGAAACTGTGCATGCCTATACCAATGACCAGAACCTGATTGATAATTTTCATAAGGCTGACCGTCGTGGCCGCAGTGCGCCGCTGAACATGGTGCTGACTGAGACTGGCGCTGCAAAAGCCGTCTCCAAAGCCGTACCGGAACTGGAAGGCAAGCTGACTGGTAATGCTGTCAGGGTGCCGGTGGCGAACGTTTCAATCGCCATTTTGAACCTCACGCTGCTGACCAAGTCCAGTGTCGAGGAAATCAATGAGTACCTGAGAAATTTCGCTCTCTACTCGCCACTGCAAAACCAGATTGGCTATACAGAATCACCGGATGCTGTTTCCAGTGACTTTATTGGCTCGCGCGAAGCCTGTACCGTTGATGCCACCGCCACCAAGGTGAATGGCAAAAACATGATTCTTTACCTGTGGTATGACAATGAATATGGCTACAGTGCGCAGGTGGTCAGAATGGTCAATATGATGGCAGGCGTGAAGTTCCTGACTTATCCGGAAAATGTTTTCATGGCCTACTAGAATGAAACAAGCCGACAGTGTTGCCAGCAGGGGACAGTCGGCTTATTTCGTTGTTGTTTTTAGCTGTTTTTTTATTGCTGCGATAATTGTTGCGGCAAAATCACCCGGTAATTCTCTACTGGTGCTCAATGGGTATACCATGGGCACCGGTTACCGCGTGCTCCTTCATACTTCATCCCTGGCTTCGCCTGACTCAAGACAGCTGGTGGAAACGGCTATCAATAAAAAGCTTCATAGTCTGGATAAGGAAATTTTTTCCACTTACGAGCCAACATCAGAGCTATCAGTTCTGAACCGCACACCTGTCGGCAAATCTCTCCGGGTCTCTGCCGATCTGGCCCATGTAATTGAATTTTCCAAGCTCATCCATGAAAAATCAGCAGGAGCATTTGATGTCAGCCTCAAACCTGTTGTTGATTTATGGGGTTTTGGCGCGACCAATACCGTCAGGGAAATACCAGGTCAGACTATGCTTGAGCAGGCACTGGCACAAATCGATATGAGTGCTGTTGACGTCGTCAGGAAAGACGATAATTTTGCTGTGACCCTGCATAAAGCCGTGACTATTGATTTATCCGCACTTGCCAAAGGCTATGCAGTAGATCAACTGGCCTTGCTACTGGAATCCCTTGGTCATCAAAACTACCTTGTCGAAATAGGTGGAGAAGTGATCAGCAAGGGGCTCAGCCCGGATGGTAATTACTGGCGTGTTGGCATTGAGCGGCCGGTTCAGGATCAGCATGAACTGTTCCAGCAGATTACAGGAAGCTCTGCAAAGGTGGCGATTGCCTCATCAGGGAGCTATCAGAATTATTTCCTTATTAATGGTTTGCGTTATTCCCACGCTATAAACCCGGCTACCGGTTGGCCCGTAAATCACAACCTGGTCTCTGTCACTGTTGTGGAGAGTTCTGCCATGGCTGCTGATGCCTGGGCAACGGCCTTGCTGATTCTTGGCACAGAAGAAGGCATGGGGCTGGCAAATGCTTTACAATTACCCGTGTTTTTTATCGTTGAAGACAAGACGGGATTTTCTGGTCTTCCTTCAGACGCGTTCAAAAGATATTTGTAAACTACTTAAAGGCTCCCAAGCATTATTCAAAGGGTATTTAATTCAACTATGGCCAAGGCAAAAAAGACAACAGCAAAAAAAGCACGAAAATCACAAAAACCACAAACCAAGTTTGATCTTCTGGTCATTGGTAGTGGTCCTGCCGGCGAAGCTGCCGCAATGAACGCAGCCAAAGCCGGCAAAAAAGTTGCCATGATAAGTGATGATGCCCGGCCTGGAGGAAACTGTACCTTCCTTGGAACGATTCCTTCAAAAGCTATTCGTTATTCTGTAAAGCAGGTTATTCACTTTCAGAGCAATCCTCTCCTGCGCGCCCTGGGCGATATGAAGAAACTGACTTTCGAACAGGCTCTTGCCCATGCCGAGCGGGTGATGAGTGAACAAAGTCAATCCAGGCTGGATGCCTATCAGCGCAATAATGTCCCTATATTTGCCGGGGTAGCGAGTTTTCTGAATGAACGGCAGGTAGAGCTGGTGGAAGGCAAAAGCAAAACCCGGCTTGAAGCAGATAATTTCATAATAGCGACGGGTTCAAGACCCTATCGTCCTGCTGAAGTAGATTTTACCCATCCGCTGGTGTTTGACAGTGACACTATTCTTCAGTTGAAAAGCACCCCGAAGAAAATCACTATTATTGGCGCTGGTGTGATTGGCTGTGAATATGCCTCTATTTTTGGTGGCATGAAAATAAAAGTAGAGCTAATTAATCCCGCCGAGTCATTACTGTCCTACCTGGATACTGAAATAAGTGATGCATTGAGCTACCACTTGCAGAACATGGGTGTTCGCTGCCGCCACCAGGAACACTTTCAGAAGCTTGAATACCATGATGACCATGTGGTGACTTACCTGGAATCCGGAAAGAAAATAAAAAGTGATATTTTGCTGTGGGCAAATGGGCGTACGGGTAACACCGATCGCCTGAATCTTGCTGCCATTGGCCTTGAAGCAGACGGTCGCGGCAGACTTGAGGTGAACAATAAATATCAGACGGCAGTAAACAATGTCTATGCAGCGGGTGATGTGATTGGCTGGCCATCTCTGGCCAGTTCTTCCTATGATCAGGGCAGGGCAGCCTCAAATGCCATTATAGACCCCGATGAATTTCACTATGTTAAGGACGTCGCTACCGGCATCTATACCATCCCTGAAATCAGTACTGTAGGTTATACCGAGCAGGAACTGACCAGGAAAAAAATTCCCTATGAGGTTGGCAAGGCGTTTTTCCGGAATATTGCCCGCGCCCAGATTACCGGTGACGAAGTAGGCATGCTGAAAATCATTTTCCATTTCGACACACTGGAGATCCTTGGTATCCATTGTTTTGGCGACCAGGCGTCAGAGATTGTGCATATTGGTCAGGCCATCATGAACCAGCGTGGCAAGGCCAACACACTGAAGTATTTTATAAACACGACCTTTAACTATCCGACCATGGCAGAGGCCTACAAGGTGGCGGCTCTGAACGGAATTAACAGGTTATTTTAAACAATCGGGGCTGACTGTTCATATAAGGATATCAAAAGCCCCGCAGGCCTTGATTCCTTTGGTCATTTTCCATAAAAAAACTTGATCGAAAACATCTGAAAGTGTAAATTGTCACCCCGCTTAATGCAGTGAAATATCCCAAACTTTTAATCTTTTTTTAAGTCTGATTTCCTGCCCACAAATAACGTTTATTAGTATAGTTTGCAGTGGACTGATGGTGCTGGTCAGTCAAATTTTTCCAGAAAACATTGAAGAAACTGGTAGTGACCTGGTCGCGTAGAACAGGTTCAGGTGTTAAGTGCAGTTTAAAGTCAGGCACCTGATACTTCAGACAGAATTTAGAAGATAAAAGTCAAAAAGCTAAAAATATATAAGGTTGGCAAGCTTGAATATTGATCTTTTTCCCCTGATTGTTTACGGCGTAATCGTTGTCGGTCTTATTGCAGGCTTTCTCGTTTTGTCTGCGTTTCTTGGACAAAAACGGACCGATCATGCGACTGCCGATGTCTATGAATCCGGTGTTTTGCCAACCGGTTCGCCCAATATCAAGATTTCTGTTCCTTTCTACCTGACCGCCATACTCTTCATCATTTTCGATCTTGAAGTGGTATTTCTGTTTGCCTGGGCGATTTCCATTCGTGAAGCAGGCTGGGTCGGATTTATTGAAATTTTCATCTTTATTGGCATCCTCATCGCCGGCTTGATTTACCTGTGGCGCAGCGGTGCCCTTGAGTGGCGTACCCGTCGCCAGATTGATGACAGAGCTCATCTTGTTGGAGAGGGGGGTGTTGTTAATGTCGGCAAGGCCGCAACAGCGACTGAAGAAACTGGAGAGCATAAATGAGCTGGGAATTAGTCCGACCAGAGGATGCATCCGATCCGCGCCCGGGAATGGAGCAGTTTGATGATTACATTCGCAAGAATGTAATTATGACCAGGCTTGAAGATATGCTGGCCTGGTCTCGAAAGAATTCACTCTGGCCTTTCAACTTTGGCCTTTCCTGTTGTTATGTGGAAGCCGCAACAGCTATTTCCAGCCGCCACGATATTGCCCGTTTTGGCGCAGAAGTGTTTCGTGCCACTCCTCGACAGGCCGACATGATTATTATTGCCGGTACGGTTTTCCGCAAAATGGCGCCGGTTGTACAACGTCTCTATGAACAGATGATGGAGCCACGCTGGGTGATTTGCATGGGTTCGTGCGCTAATTCCGGTGGCATGTACGACATCTATTCCGTTGTTCAGGGTGTCGACAAGTTCCTGCCGGTCGATGTTTATGTCTCAGGTTGCCCGCCACGTCCGGAAGCCTTGCTGCAGGGACTCACGTTGTTGCAGGATTCCATCGGCAAGAAACGACGTCCGGTAAGCTGGGTTATTAATGACCAGGGCATCTATGAGCGTGAAAAAGTTGAAATACAGCGTGAGGCCAGACTGAAAGATCGCATCAGTGCCACCGAGCTGGTAAGCCCTGATGAAGTAGGCCCAGGCTATTTTGATGTGGTTTCCGGCAAGAAGGGGCCGCGGGATCAGTCATAAGACTGATTCATGCTACTTAACAGGAGTGAATTAATTCCAACAGGGTATTAATTCCGCAAAAGCAAATTATTAATAGACAGGTACCCGGTTCCAACAGGCTACCTGCATATAATGAGAAAGCACTTGAGTAACGTAAGCGAACAAGCATCACAACAATCACAAGCCCAGATGCCGGCAGTTATCAGCGCGCTTTACCAGAAGTTTGGCGAGTCATCCTTTGTTCGCCAGCATACGGCAGAAGGGATGCCAACACTCTGGCTGGGTCGGGATAAATTACTGGAAGTCCTGCGCTATCTGAAAGAAGACTACTCACCACGTTTTGAGATGTTACTGGATGTGACGGGTATTGATGAGCGCGCCCGTGTTAACAGGGACGGCCAACCTGACAGTGCGTTTACCGTGGTATATCACCTGATTTCCTTTTCCGGCAACTGCGATATCAGGCTGAAAGTCGCTCTTGCAGAAAATGACCAGAATATCCCAACCATCATTTCTCTCTGGCCTGCCGCTAACTGGCACGAACGCGAAATGTGGGACATGTTCGGCATCAATGTCACCGGACATCCCAACCTTTCCCGTATCTATTGCCCGCCAACCTGGGTAGGCCATCCGCTGCGCAAGGATCATCCGGCCAGAGCCACGGAAATGGATCCCTATACCATGAGCGACGTGATCCAGGATCGTGAGCAGGAAGCCCTGCGCTTCAAGCCCGAAGAATGGGGCATGACCCGCGGCACAGATACTTCAGAGTACATGTTTCTCAACTTTGGTCCGAACCATCCCGCAGCCCACGGTGTTATTCGTTTTGCTCTGCAGCTGGATGGTGAATATGTCATTGATTGCGTCCCTGATGTGGGTTATCACCATCGCGGCGCTGAAAAAATGGGTGAACGCCAAAGCTGGCATACCTATATTCCCTATACCGACAGGATCGATTACCTGGGCGGTGTAATGAACAATCTGCCTTACGTTATGGCTGTTGAGAAAATGGCTGGCATCCAGGTGCCTGAACGGGTCAAGGTGATCCGGGTAATGCTGGCAGAATTTTTCCGTATCTGCAGTCACCTGCTGTTTTATGGCACATGGGCGGTTGACCTGGGACAGTTGTCCCCCCTGTTTTACTGTTTCGTCGACCGTGAAAAAGCCTTCAACATTATTGAGTCGATTACCGGCGGGCGTATGCACCCCAGCTGGTTCCGTATTGGCGGTGTTGCACAGGACCTGCCCCATGGCTGGGACAAACTGATCAAGGAGTTTGTGGATTATTTTCCTGCCCGTCTGGCCGAATACGACAAGATGATTATGGCCAACACTACGATACGCCAGCGAACCCGAGGTGTAGGCGCCATGAATACCCAGGATGCTTTTGACTGGGGTATGACAGGTCCGGCACTGCGAGCCACAGGTTTTGAATGGGATTACCGCAAGAATCGTCCCTATAGTGGCTATGAGAACTTCGAATTTGAGGTTCCCATTGCCGTCAACGGAGACTGTTATGATCGTGCAGCAGTCCGTGTTGAAGAAATGCGCCAGAGCTGTCGCATCATCAAGCAGTGCCTGGAGAATATGCCGGAAGGTCCCTATAAATCCGATCATCCGCTGACGACTCCGCCGATCAAGGAAAAAAGCAAGCTGCATATTGAAACCCTGATTGACCACTTCCTGAGTGTCAGCTGGGGACCAATTATGGACCCAACCGAAGTATCAATGACTATTGAGGCAACCAAGGGTCTCAATATGTATTACCTGATCAATGATGGAGGCAGTGGTTCCTATCGCACACGTATACGTACGCCGTCTTTCATCCATATTCAGGCCATTCCTTTTCTGAGTCGCGGACTGATGCTGGCAGACTTTACTGCAGTCGTTGCCACCACTGACTTTGTCATGGCGGATGTGGATAAATAAGAATCGACAAGATCAGGCAAAAACGATCAAGAGCAAGAGATAGAAGCAAGAGAAATTAAAGAATCAATGAATAATCTAATAGCCTCAACAGCGATCAAGGCAAGACAGCTGACCGAAGAAGAGATACATGAGATCGAGCATGAAAAGACTCATTATCCCTACACTCAGGCAGTTGGCCTCGAAGCACTGAAAATAGTCCAGAAATACCAGGGCTGGGTATCCGACGAGAGCCTGCTGGCAGTTTCGGAGTACCTGGATATTGCACCCGATGAGCTGGAAGGTGTTGCTACTTTCTTTAATATGATTTTCAGACGTCCGGTCGGCAAGAATGTCATTTTATTGTGTGACAGTGTGGCCTGCTGGATGCTTGGTTGCGATAACCTGAAAGAGCATATCAGTAATACCCTTGGTATCGACTATGGTGAAACCACCAAGGACGGGCTTTTTACCCTGATTCCGGTTCCCTGTCTGGGGGCATGCGATAAGGCACCGGTGATGATGGTAGGGCGGGAAACCTATACGCACCTGTCTACTAACAAGATTGACCAGATCATTGCCCACATCCGCGATGAATCACCGGTGGAGCTGGATAACTGAGTAGCACTATGGCAACGGATAAACCCTTAACAAAAAATATTGAAATCGGCCGTGACCCTTTCAACTTCAAGCAGTATGAAGCTGCTGGCGGTTATGAAAGTGTACGTAAAGTTGTAACCATGGCGCCAGGTGATGTTGTAAACCTGGTAAAAGACGCAGGCCTTGGTGGTCGTGGCGGTGCCGGATTTAACACCGGTTTGAAATGGAGTTTTGTTCCTGCACCCGATGGTGGCCCACGATATCTGGTGATTAATGGCGATGAAATGGAGCCTGGTACGTTCAAGGATCGTCTGCTTATCGAACATGATCCCCATTTGCTTATCGAGGGCATGATTACCACTTGCTTTGCGCTGCAGGCCCAGACCGGTTATATCTTCCTGCGTGGTGAATATACAGTCTGTGAAGAGCGCCTGCTGAGGGCTATCAGCGAAGCTTATGAAAACGGCATGCTGGGTAAGAACATCCTTGGCTCCGGTTTTGATCTGGATATTTACCTGCATACCAGTGCCGGGCGCTATATTTGCGGAGAAGAAACCGCCCTGATTAATGCACTCGAGGGCAAGCGCGCCAATCCGCGCGCGAAACCGCCTTTTCCCCAGGTAAGTGGTTTGTGGGGAAGACCTACAGTGGTAAACAATGTTGAAACTATCTGCAATATTCCCGGCATCGTTGCCAATGGCGTTGAATGGTATCAGGGCCTCGGACTGGGTGACTTTGTTGGCACCCGTATTTCAGGTGTCAGCGGACGTGTAAAAAATCCTGGCTGCTGGGAGGTCCCGGTTGGTATCACTTTCCGCCAGTTACTGGAAGATTACGCCGGTGGAATGCAGGATGGTTATGAATTGAAAGCCTTCTTGCCAGGCGGAGGCTCCACTGACTTTCTGATGCCGGAACATCTTGATCTGCCCATGGATCCCGGTGCTGTGCAAAAAGCCGGTAGTCGACTGGGGACCTCACTGATCATGGTGCTGGATGACAAGACCTGCCCGGTTGGCTGTATCCGTAATCTGATCAAGTTTTTTGCCCATGAAAGCTGTGGCTGGTGTACCCCTTGCCGTGACGGATTACCCTGGACAGAACAGATGCTGAATAAGCTTGAAGAAGGCACCGGCAGCATGAAAGATATCGAAATATTGAAAGAAATGACCGGCTATATGGGAATAGGTAATACATTCTGTGCATTGGCGCCGGGTGCCATGGAGCCTCTGCAGAGCGGCCTGAAATATTTTATTGATGAATTTGAAGCTCATGTTAATCATGGGTGTGGTTACAGCAAGCAATAATATACATTAATACTTGCCTATAACTTATTGTAAGTATTGATTTTATCGGAGTGGTAAATGGTAAAAATTACCGTTGATGGCAAAGTCCTTGAAGTGGACGAAAGCAAAAACCTGCTGGAAGAAGTGCTCTCCCAGGGGGAAGATTTGCCATATTTCTGCTGGCATCCCAGCATGGGCTCCGTCGGTTCTTGCCGGCAATGTGCTGTTATTGAATATGCCAACGATGAAGATGAGCGTGGCCGCCTGAATATGGCCTGCATGACATCGCCAAGAGAGGGCGCACGATACTCCATCGAGAAGGCTGCCAAGTTCCGTGCCCAGGCCATCGAAAGCATTATGATCAATCATCCCCATGACTGTCCGGTCTGTGAGGAGGGCGGTGAATGTCATCTTCAGGATATGACCGTCATGTCCGGCCACAACTACCGCCGTTATGATGGTAAGAAAAAGACCCATACCAACCAGTATCTTGGTCCGTTTATTGGCCATGAAATGAATCGTTGCATCACCTGTTATCGCTGCGTTCGCTTCTACAAGGATTATGCTGGCGGGACTGATTTCGGGCCACAGGCCTCTCATGACAATACCTATTTCGGACGCTGGCAGGAAGGCCCGCTGGAAAGTGAATTCAGCGGCAATCTGGCTGAAGTCTGTCCGACCGGGGTTTTCACCGACAAACCATTCAGCAAGCACTATGTACGCAAATGGGATCTGCAAACAGCACCCTCCGTGTGTGCCGGTTGCAGCGTAGGCTGTAACACCAATCCCGGTGAACGTTATGGCACCCTGCGCCGGGTTGTAAATCGTTTTAATGATGAAGTGAATGGCTATTTCCTTTGCGACCGCGGACGTTTTGGTACCGGTTATGTGAACAGTGACGAGCGTATTACTGTCAGCATGACCCGCAGTGCCCATGACGCAGCCCCTCATCAGGCCAGTACCGATGAAGCACGAAACCGGTTACAGGCCATGGCCGCCAATAGCATCGGTATCGGTTCGCCTCGCGCCTCACTGGAAGCCAATTTTGCCTTACGCGAGCTGGTAGGCGCTGAAAATTTCTATGCCGGCATTTCTACCAATGAACTGGCAATGTCCAGGCAGATTCTTGATATCTATCGTTCAAGACCGGTAAATATCGCCAACATCAAGGATATCGAAGCTTCCGATGCTGTACTTATCCTTGGTGAAGATGTCACCAACACTGCTGCACGTCTGGCATTAGCCCTGCGTCAGTCGGTGCGTAATCTCGGCAAGAAGATGGCCCGGGATATGAAGTTTCCAGAGTGGCAGGATGCAGCTATCCGCCAGCTCACCATGGATCGCAAAAGCCCTTTGTATATATTAAGTGCACACGCCACACGGCTTGACGATATCGCTGCCCGGGTCGAAATAGGCACTGCCGCCAATAGCGCCCGACTGGGTTTTGCCATCGCCCATGAAATTGATTCCTCTGCGCCTGCCGTCCAAGACCTCAGTGCAAATGAAAAAGAGCTTGTCACCACGATTGCCAACGCACTGAAAGAGGCGAGTCAGCCTTTGATTATCAGTGGAACAGGCGCTATGAGCCAGGCCCTCATTGCGGCAGCAGCCAATATTGCCACCGCGCTGAATGACGCTGACAAGAAAGCAAATCTGGCACTGGTTTCTGCCGAAGCCAACAGCATGGGCCTTGCATTACTTATGGAGAACAGTGAGAACTCACTGGACCAGGCCATGGCAAGCAATGCAAAAGCCGCCATAGTGCTGGAAAATGATTTATATCGACGTGCGCCCGCTGGCAACATAGACAGTTTTATCAACGGTCTTGACCAGCTTGCTGTACTGGACTCCCTGAAAACCCGTACCGGTGAACAGGCCAATCTGGTGCTGGCAGCAGGTACGTTTGCAGAAACCTCCGGCACTTTTGTGAATTACGAAGTAAGAGCACAGCATTATTATTCCGTGTTCAAGCCTGTTGATGCCATACGATCCAGTGCTTTCTGGTTAAGCGATAAGAAACTTTCCGAGTTAACCCAGGGCTGTGCAGACAGCATTTCCGGTGGCGCAGGGATTGCGACACTGACCCCGGGCGAAGGCTTCAGTTTTTCCGGGATGAAAGTTCCTCGCCAGCAGCATCGTTACAGTGGTCGAACCGCGATGCGGGCCAATATCAGCGTCCATGAACCTAAACAGGAACAGGATGAAGAGGGAATTCTTACCTATTCTATGGAAGGCGTTTCGGCGCTCAAGGATGCAACAGTATTTAATACCGCCTGGGCCGGCGGCTGGAATTCCAACCAGAGTGTCTTCAAGTTCCAGAGTCATACCGGCGGGGCCCTGAAACAGGCCACTCACGGTCATTGCCTGGTGGAGAATTCCGTCACAGAAAAAACCTGGTCTGAGGTAATCGACGCTGAAAAAGTGAAAGGTGATTTCGAAGTCTTTCCGCTCTACCACCTGTTTGGCAGTGAAGAATTAACAGCCAACACAGAGGCTATCAAGGCAAAAGCAACCTCAGCCTATATTGCAATTAATGAGGCAGATGCCAGTAAGTTAGGCCTGCAGGCGAGCGACGGCGTCAGTGTTGAACATAATGGTGCCGTGCCTTATATCATTCGCAGTTCCATTGCACCTGGCACAGTCGGGGTTCCGGTTGGCCTGAAAGGGCTGAATTTCCGTGATTTGCCTGGAGCGATTTCCCTTGAGAAGGCCACAGATTGGACCAGTCCGTCTGAATGGCATGCTGGCAATATCATTGTCAGCGACAAGACAACTGTTAATGCAGAAAACGGGGGTGAAGCCTGATGTTCAGTTTCCAGGTAGGTTCCCTGCTTAATATTGTCCTGATTCTCGGGGTCGTTCTGACTCTTGCTGCATTACTGATCTGGATGGAAAGGCGCTTGCTGGGGTTTTTCAATGATCGTGTTGGCCCCAACCGGGTAGGCCCATTCGGTATTCTGCAATCCGTTGCCGATGTCGTAAAACTGATCACCAAGGAAGACTGGATACCTCCGTTTGCTGACAAACTGACATTCGTGGTTGCACCAATGATTATTCCGATAGTCATGTTGCTCAGCTTTGCCATGATCCCATTCGCACCCGGGGTCGGCATTATCGACATGAATATTGGCCTGTTATTTGTGATGGCCATGGCAGGCCTGGCGTCCTATTCAGCCATGCTGGGGGGGATAGCCTCCAACAACAAGTTCGCCTTGCTGGGTGGTTTACGTGCTGCGGGCCAGATGATTTCCTATGAAGTATTCATGGGGGTTTCAATTCTAGGTGTAGTTATCCTTTCCGACAGTTTTTCATTGCGCGGTATTGTCGAAGCACAGCACGACGGCTGGTATGTGATTCCCCAGTTTATTGGGTTCATTGTATTTATGGTCGCGGCATTGGCGGAATCGCATCGCTGGCCGTTTGACCTGCCAGAAGGTGAGGCGGAAATTATTTCCGGCTTCAATACTGAATATTCAGGGATGAAATTTGGCTTGTTCTTTGTCGGAGAATATATCGGCATGCTGTTAATGGCCTGTCTGATACCGGTTTTATTTTTTGGTGGCTGGCATGCCCCGTTTGGCCTTGAATTCGGCAATGAAATCATTTCAGGCGTGTTCTGGATGGGCACCAAAACCATGCTGTTTGTCTGCTTCTTCATTCTGGTCAGGGCGGCACTTGCGAGACCTCGATATGACCAGTTAATGAGTTATGGCTGGCTGGTAATGCTGCCGTTGTCACTGCTTAACTTGCTGATTACCGGCGCCATCGTGCTGATACAGGGGAGTTAGAATTGCTTAAAATATTTTTACATCAGCTTAATATTATCTGGTCACAGATTGTTTCTCTTTGGCTGGTTTTTCTGCACCTGTTCCATAAATCTGACACTGTTGAGTATCCGGAAGTTAAACCGCATATGTTTCCGCGCTGGCGTGGTCGCATAATTCTTACCCGCGACCCCGACGGGGAAGAACGCTGTGTCGCCTGCAACCTTTGTGCAGTGGCCTGTCCGGTTGACTGTATTGCACTTCAGAAAACTGAAGACGAAGACGGACGCTGGTACCCGGAGTTTTTCCGCATAAACTTTTCCCGTTGCATCATGTGTGGCTTTTGTGAAGAAGCCTGTCCAACCCATGCTATCCAGTTAACTCCGGATTTCGAAATGGCTGAATATGTGCGCCAGGATATGGTGTGGGAAAAGGAACATATGCTTATTGACGGCACAGGTAAATACCACGATTACAATTTCTACAAGGTCGCTGGCAAGGCAATTGGCGGCAAAGGAAAGGGCGAAGCCCTTGATGAATTGCCACCGACTGATCGCAGGAGTCTGATGCCATGAGTGTACTCTTTTATGGCTCAGCCATTATCGCCGTTCTGGCGACCCTGCTGGTGATTACCCGAACAAACATTGTGCATGCCCTGTTGTACTTCATTGTTTCCCTGCTGGCAATTGCGGTCATTTTTTACACCCTTGGCGCTCCCTTTGCAGCGGCACTTGAGATTATTGTTTATGCGGGCGCCATCATGGTGATGTTCCTGTTTGTGGTGATGATGCTTAACCTGGGACATGTTACCCAGGATCAGGAAAAAGCCTGGCTAACACCTTCAGTGTGGATAGGACCAAGCATAATGGCTGTTCCCTTGCTGGCTGCTGTGATTTACGCCATCAACCTTAACCAGGAGCAGATGGCACATACAGTTGTTGGCGGAAAAGAAATTGGTATTGCCCTGTTTGGGCCTTATGTACTGGCCGTTGAACTTGCCTCCATGCTTCTGCTTGCAGGACTGGTCGGTGCCTATCATCTGGCCAGAAAATAACAAGTTATTAACAAGCAACATAAACAGATATAAAAAATGCATATATTGAGTATGAGTAATAGAGAAGGGGAACGTAACTGATGGAGATGCCAACAGTCACAATGCAGGTAATTCCCATGGAGCATGGTTTATTGCTCGCTGCAATTCTCTTTGTCCTGGGTATGGTAGGCGTGCTGACCCGACGCAACCTGGTGTTTATTCTCATGTCCCTGGAAATCATGCTTAATGCAACCGGCCTCGCCTTTATCGTTGCGTCCTCTCGCTGGGGTCAGGTTGATGGACAGATTATGTTCCTGATGATTCTGAGTCTGGCCGCAGCGGAAGTCGCGGTTGCACTTGGACTGGTATTACAGCTGTTCAACAAGCGCAAAACACTCGATATCAATGTCCTTGGCGAGATGAAAGGTTAGACCCTGATTCCCTGTTTTATAAAGGTAAAAGAATAAGATGCTTGATTTATTGTGGTTAGTGCCGGTTATCCCGTTTATCGGATTTCTGATTCTCACCCTGACATTTGGTAAATTACCGCAGCTCGCTGCGGGGATTGTCGGTGCCGGTTCCATTGGGCTGTCTTTTGTTTTCGCTTTCCTGGCAGGCAGCAGTTTTCTGGGTGCAGAAATAACGTCCTATTCACAAACACTGTGGACCTGGATGTCTGTGGGCGATCTTGATGTAGGCTTTACGCTGTATCTGGACGGTGTCTCACTGGTCATGATGTATGTGATTACCGGCATCGGTTTCCTGATTCATGTATACGCTACCGGATATATGAGCGGTGACCCAAGCTTTGCCCGTTTCTTCTCTTATATGAATCTGTTTGTATCCGCCATGCTGATACTGGTTCTGGCTGACAATCTGGCATTACTGTTTATGGGCTGGGAAGGCGTGGGTTTATGTTCTTACCTGCTGATTGGATTCTGGTACAAGGATCCAAACAATGGCTACTGTGCCCGTAAGGCTTTCGTTATGACCAGGGTCGGCGATGCCTTTATGGCAATCGGTCTGTTCACTCTTTTTGTGAGTACCGGCACATTGAATATCCAGGAAGCCATGCTTGAAGCCGAGGCACAATGGGTGGTGGGTTCAGGGGTAGCGACTGCGGTTACCTTGTTGTTACTCGGTGGTGCGGTAGGTAAATCTGCCCAGTTGCCACTACAAACATGGTTGCCCGATGCCATGGCCGGACCAACACCAATTTCCGCCTTGATCCATGCCGCGACCATGGTGACCGCCGGGGTTTATCTGATTGCCCGTACCCATGTGCTGTATCTGCTGGCCCCTGAAGTTCAATACCTGGTGGGAGTCATTGGCGCAATTACCTTGCTGATGGCAGGCTTCACAGCTTTGACCCAGAACGACATCAAGAAAGTGCTGGCCTTTTCAACGGTCAGTCAAATCGGTTATATGTTCCTGGCATTGGGCGTTGGTGCCTGGAGTAGTGCAATTTTCCACCTGATGACCCATGCTTTCTTTAAAGCCCTGTTATTCCTGACGGCGGGATCGATTATTCTGGCCATGCATCATGAGCAGGACATATTCAAGATGGGCGGCTTGCGCAAGGATCTGCGCTGGTCACATGCCCTGTTTCTGATTGGTACATTGGGATTGGTGGCGTTCCCGGGCTTTTCAGGCTTCTTCAGTAAAGAGGAGATCCTGGCCTCTGCCATGGCAAATCATGATGGTGGTTACATCCTCTACCTGGCAGGTCTGCTGGGCGCCGTGATGACTTATCTTTATAGCTTCAGGCTGTACTTCCTTGTCTTCTACGGCAAGAAAACCCATGACGGGCATGAAGTCATGGGGCTGCATTTGCAGGGACCCCTGGTACTTCTCGCCATCGGGGCTGTGCTTGCCGGCTTTATCCACATACCGGTGGAAGGCGTGTTCCCGGAAATGGAGGAACACCATCCTTCAGTAATGGCGCAGGCCGCCATGATCCTGCTTCCCATGCTCGGCGGTGTGCTGGCCTGGTGGGTATTTATCAAAGGCAAGGTGGACACGGAAAAACTGGCCGGACAGGGCTTTGGCGCCCAACTGCATAGATTCTGGTTCACCCAATGGGGTATGGATTGGTTATACGACAAAATTATTGTGACGCCTTATACGTGGCTGGCAGAAGTGAATAAAAGTGATTTCATTGATTCTATCTATAACGGCTCGGCAAGAGCAGTGCGTTTCTGTCATGAAGTCATGAGTGAAACCCAGACTGGTCAGCTGCGCTGGTACGCTATCAGCGTCGCTTATGGGTTATTGCTGCTGGTTGTATTAGGAGTGCTGTTATGATTCTGGTGTGGTTAATAACAATACTTTTTGCCGGTGGCATCGGCGCCTGGCTATCAGAAAAACGTAATCCGGAATTGCCCAGGGTGATCGCCCTGGCAACTATACTGCTGGACCTGTTCCTCGTGGTACTAATGTTGGTCGCACCCGGCGTACTTGGTCTGGACAGTGGTTCACAGGCAGAGCTGGGACAGACGGGTGAGTGGCTGGTGCTTTACAGCAGTGAATGGATCCCACGCTTCGGTGTTTCATTTATTTTTGGCGCCGACGGTCTGGGACTATTATTAATTACCCTGACAGTTTTTCTGGGCTTGATGTCCCTGGGCTCCGCCTGGGGTGAAATCAAGGAACGTACCGGTTTCTTCTATTTCAACCTGTTATGGACCCTGGCAGGCGTCATCGGGGTATTTACAGCCCTCGATCTGTTCCTGTTTTTCTTCTTCTGGGAAGTCATGCTTATCCCCATGTATTTCATCATCGCTGTCTGGGGACATGAAAACAAAGAATACGCCGCAATGAAATTCTTTATCTTTACCCAGGTCAGCGGCATGTTAATGCTGCTGGCGATTCTGATGCTGGTGTTTTTCCACTATCAGAGTACCGGCGAATTTACGTTCAGCTATTTTGACTTGTTGGGTACAGTACTGCCTGATGGCGTTGGATTCTGGGTTATGCTGGGCTTCTTTATCGCTTTTGCGACCAAGTTGCCCACGGTACCGTTTCATAACTGGCTGCCGGACGCTCACTCACAGGCGCCAACCCCGGGTTCCGTTATCCTGGCGGGCATCCTGCTGAAGACCGGTGCCTATGGTTTGATTCGTTTTACTATTCCTTTGTTCCCTGAAGTTTCCGCAGACTTTGCCCCGGCGGCCATGATGCTGGGTGTCATCAGTATTCTGTATACCGCGAAAGTGGCGTTCTCACAGAATGATCTGAAACGACTGATTGCCTATACCTCAGTCAGTCATATGGGGTTTGTGATGCTGGGTGTCTATGCATGGACTGCCCAGGGCGTGCAGGGTGCTGTCATGACTATGCTGGCCCATGGTTTCAGCGCAGCAGCGCTGTTTATGCTGGCAGGAGGTCTGCAGCATCGCATTCATACCAGACAGATGGACAAGATGGGTGGACTTTGGGGAGTAGTGCCTAAAATGGGTTTCATGGCGCTGTTCTTTACCGTAGCGGCTGTCGGCATGCCCGGACTTGGCAATTTTATCGGTGAATTCCTGGTGTTACTGGGAAGTTTCCGCGTGAACGTACTGGCTGCTGCGCTGGCTGCAATCGGTATGGTGGTTGCCGCGGTGTATTCGTTGATCGTTATACAGAAAGTATTTCATGGCGAAAATAAAAACAACCTGGTGGTGGAAGACCTGACGACAGTAGAAATGATCTGTTTCGGCTTGATGATGATTGGTTTGCTGTGGATGGGTATGTATCCCCAGTCCATGCTTGACATGTCTGAACCGACGCTGAGAAGTCTGGGTGTTTTGTTTTTCCAGTAATTGTTTTTTCACAAATAAAGACAACAATTTTTTATATAAACGTTTAAAGGAAAGTTCTGCTCACTATGTACAGTAATCTCATAATCGACCTGATGCAGATTATCATGCTAACGATTAGTACAGTCGTGGTAATGGTGACTACTGCCTTTAAACGTGATCATGGCCTGATCAGCGGCCTCACTGTATTCGGCCTGATGGCTTCTTTATTGACCTTTGTCTTTATCCAGCCAGTAGTGCCGCTGGAAGCGACCCAGCTGCTCATGATTGATGAATACAGCCTGTTTTTCTCTAACCTGATTATTGTAGGCGCTATTGGCGTTGCCTTGCTGGCTTATCCCTATTTCCAGAATCACAATGTACAGAACGAGGAATTCTATATTCTTCTTATGACAGCGACTCTGGGAGCAGTGGTACTGGCCTGCAGCAATCACTTTGTATCATTCCTGCTGGGCATGGAAATGATGGGGGTCAGTCTTTATGCAATGATTGCCTATCCTGTTCACGCAGCAAAATCAGCCAAATTTCCACTTGAAGCTGGCGTTAAATATTTGATTCTTTCCGCACTGACTTCGGGGATTACACTTTTTGGTATCGCGCTTGTTTATGCCTATATCGGTACCATGGGCTTTGATGAAATACCCGCAGCCCTTGAGGCGGCAGGCGAGCTTGGTCCGGTCTTTCTGATTGGTGTATTGATGATCGTTGCCGGCTCCGCTTTCAAATTATCCCTGGTGCCATTTCATATCTGGACCCCCGATGTATACGAGGGAGCCCCGGTTCCGGTTACCGCTTTTCTGGCTACAGTATCAAAAGCGGCCATGCTGGCTGTGACCTTACGACTACTATTGGTCTCAAATGCCATCGAATTGAATGTTGTCACTACGGTGTTAACCGTAATGGCTGCTGCCTCAATAATCTTCGGTAATCTGCTTGCCTTACTGCAGGAAAACGTAAAACGATTATTTGCCTATTCTTCGATTGCGCATCTGGGTTATCTGCTGGTCATCATCATTGCCGCGGCTAAAATCCCTGGCGCATTATCAGTGGAAGGGGTGAGCTTCTATATGCTGGCTTACTTTGTTATGTCTCTTTCCGGGTTTGCCGTTATCAGTGCCTTGTCCAACAGTGAAAAGGAATATGATCAATTGGCAGATTTTCGTGGCTTGTTCTGGCGTAACAGCTGGGTATCGGCTGTGCTGATCACGGTGTTGTTGTCACTGGCAGGCATTCCTCTAACGGCAGGTTTTATTGGTAAATTCTACATTTTCACTACCGGTGTGGAAGGTGAACTTTGGTTTTTGCTTACCATGCTTATCATCGGTAGTGCCATTGGCCTTTATTATTACCTGCGTCTTATCTATATCATGTTGCAACCTGCCGATAACAACGCTGACGATCCTGCAGCAGGCTCATTGCCACTGGGTGTCCATGCGGTAATGGCAGCAATGACGGTCGCGATAATCTATCTGGGGGTTTATCCTGCGCCGATGATAGATACCCTGCAAAGCCTGGCTAGCGCTTTTTAAACAACTCGTTAGTGAGTTATTATCAAGACTCGCAGTGCTCATTCAACGTGACGCTGCGCGTGCAACTCTTCGACAGAAACACCCATTTCCAGTCTTAATATCGCTTTTTTGGCTATTTTTTAGCCAGGATGGCAGATAACTCCATGAAATCAGTCTTATTTTTCGCTGTTTACTTGCATTGCTAAATCCATAGTGATTACAATCGCTACCCCGGCTGGATATATGTGCGAACAGAGACACAATGTGCATATATATAAAGCAGTTACAGCTCGAATTGAAAGAAGTTTCCAGATAATTCCGGAAACAGAAAGTAGCAACCAGTAACAGGCCTGAGTATTTATTTGATTACCAACTGAATACCAGCAGGCAGACCCGGAGTCCCGTTATGTCGGTTTACAGCTATACCCGAACCTCGCAAATCGAATGCCTGGAAACGTCCCAGGATCTTGAAACCATTCTTGAAAAAGAAGATTTACGCCTGCAAACCTATGCACTGGGTGAAGGCATGAAAGTCGGCGAACGCTTTCTTGACCAGAATCAGAAATGGAATGTCAGTTTCATGAAGCGCCCGCAGGCGGCCAGCATGATGAGTCGTGCGGAAGCAGGGGACATAATTCTGGTGTGCACTCTTGAGCGAATCTTCAGTAATTGTGATGACATGGTTGCCACATTACAGGAATTACGAAAGCGCAAAATAAAATTAGTCGTTGTTGACCTGGATGGTGAAGTCACTGATCTTGACCTGAGACCGAAATTTACCGAGGTTCTGAAAATATTCCACAGCCTGGAACGTCGACGCTCCACGGAACGTATTAAAACCGTCAAACAAAGCCAGCGTAAAAAGGGCCGTTTCCTGGGAGGCAGTCGTCCGTTTGGTTATATGATTCATTCCAATGGCCGGCTTATCGAAAACCCCATGGAACAGCGGGTTCTGAAAAAAATTCTGGAAATGAAAAAGCAGGGCAAATCGCTGCGGGCCATTTCAGCCGAAGTCAGTACGCCGATCATGCCGGTCAGTTTCAAAACTGTGCAGCGTCTGATCAAGCGACATGATTCTGAAATCACTGCCAGACAGGAAGGCTGATTCCTGCTTGGTGGAACCACTCAATTACTCCTGTCTTTGTTATTACTTTCAAACCTGGCAGATGAGTCCGCATCAATTCGCTGCATAGCCAGTAGGGACTAATCCCTGCATAATGCCGTCATGTTAAAATCCACTCCATTTCTCATAGGCCTGCGTTATCTTCTGGCCAGGAAAAATAACCGGGTTATATCCTTTACTTCGCTGATTTCCATGGCGGGTCTTACTCTCGGTGTGCTCGCTATTATTGTCGTGCTTTCTGTGTTTAACGGATCCCAGGGCATTATGCGAGATCGCACTCTTATCACGGTACCTCACGGCAATATCAGCGCAGACAGTAATTTTGCATCCTGGCAGCAAGCCACAACTTTGCTCAGGGAAAACCCCCAAATCGAGGGAATTGCGCCCTATATAGCACTGGAAGCCTTACTTAGTCGCCAGGGCTATCACCAGGTGACAGAGATCAAGGCGATATCGCCTGAGGATGAAATGACTGTCTCTACGATTGCCGAGAACATGGTGCAGGGAAGTTTTGATAGTTTGGTGCCAGGTGAAAACCGTATCATATTGGGCAGAATACTTGCCACAAATCTGCGGCTGAACCTTGGCGATGCGGTAAATCTGATTGTGCCGGTGATAGCGGGTAATAGCTCCCTTAAATTGAATATGCATCGTTTCACTGTGTCAGGAGTCTTCGATCCTCAATTTACCATTGGCTCTGAGTTGGCCCTGGTTCATCTGGAGGACAGTGCCGCACTTCTGGGACTGGAGGATATCAGCAAAACCATTCAACTTCGCCTGCGCGTAAGCGATCCAGATCAGGCCGCCGGCATTATTGCCAACAGTGTCGAATTACTGGAATCAACCTTTACTGATCAACAATTTAGCGGCAGGGACTGGAGTATTACAGAAGCCAGTCTGTTCAGTGCCCTGAAAATGGAAAAGCTGCTGACCTGGTTTATGCTTATGATGATTGTTGCTATCGGTGCCTTCAATATAGTTTCCACCCTGGTGATGGTCGTCTCGGAAAAAAAGGCGGATATCGCAATCCTGCGAACCATGGGGGCAAGTGATAAAACCATAATGGCTATTTTTGTTGTGCAGGGGACAGTTGTTGGCATTCTGGGCACTTTCGCCGGCGCTGCGGCAGGGGTTTTTATCGCCACAAACTTTACCGCCTTCTCCGGCGCACTGGAGCAACTGCTGGCCCCGGCAGACCTTTATGTTATAAGCGCACTGCCAGCAAAACTGGAAAGTTTTGACGTCTGGGTAACCTGTTGCGCGGCGCTGGTTATAAGTTTTCTGGCCACGCTTTATCCTGCCTTTAAGGCATCCCAGATTCTTCCTGCAGAAGTATTACGTTATGAGTGAGCCAGTTCTTTATTGCCAGCATCTATCGCGATCCTATCAGGAAGGGGGTAACACCCTGGAAGTCCTGAAAGATGTTAATTTGTCGGTAGCAGCAGGAGAAAGTGTTGCTATCAAGGGCACATCTGGCTCAGGCAAAACCACTTTGCTGAATCTGCTGGGCGGAATTGATAAACCAACTTCAGGGCTGGTCAGCATTCTTGGTCAGAATCTATCCGCCCTTGCCGGGGTACAACTCGACAAGTTACGCAATCAGACACTGGGTTTTGTTTACCAGTTCCACCATTTGCTGGGCGAGTTTTCCGCACAGGAAAATGCCGCCATGCCATTGATTATTGCGCGGCATCCCTATGCAGAATGTATGGACAAGGCTGCACTGATTCTGGAACGGGTAGGATTGCAGGAGCGCCTTACACACAAACCGTCCCAGCTTTCAGGCGGTGAGCGCCAGCGTGTTGCCATAGCCAGAGCCCTGATCAACAACCCGGCGTGTGTCTTGATGGATGAGCCTACCGGCAACCTTGACGGCCAAACCGCAAAGGGAATCCAGACACTCATGCAGTCATTGAAGGCCGAGATCACAACCAGCTTTATAGTCGTTACCCATGATCCTGCTTTTGCAGCCCAGATGGATACCTCCTATTTGCTGAACAATGGTGTTCTTGGTGCTGACACCGTCACCGGTGAGCAATAAGCATGCAGACTCCATTCGCGTTCTTTATTGGCAAACGCTATACCTCCATCCGCTCCCGTAATTTACTGATAGGCTTTATTTCCCTGTTATCAATAATTGGCCTGAGCCTGGGCGTTGCAGTATTGATTACGGTTCTGTCTGTGATGAATGGCTTTGATCGAGAGTTACAAAGCAGAGTTCTTGCCATGGTTCCTCACATCACAATTTACAACGGCAGAAGCGAACCTCCCATGAGTAACTCCCAGTGGGCTGCCTATCAACCTGCGCTGGATAATATTAATGGCATTACAGGCACGGCCCCATTTCTGCAGGTTGAGGGCATGCTACTGGCTAATGGCAACAGCAAGGGCATTATTCTGAATGGTGTGGACACACAACAGGAAAGGCAGGTTTCCAGTATTGAAGCTTTTCTGGTTGAAGGTAGTCTGGATAGCCTTGAGGACAAAAGTTACAACATACTGATCGGTGAAGAGATGGCGCGAAACCTCGGCGTATCGATAGGCGATTCTGTTACCGTTGTTTCAACGGTAGTACCCATTACCCCGCTGGGTGAATTTACCCGCTACAAGAGATTTACCGTTGGCGGCATTTTTAGAGTCGGTTCGCAACTCGATAACGGACTGGCTATAGCCTATCTAAGTGATGTACAGAGAGTTTACCGGCTGGGAAACAATATTGACGGCCTGCGTGTACAGGTCAATGACCTGTTCAATGTCGATGGCATAAGCCGGCAAATTCGCTCGGATGTAACAGATGCCCATTTATTGTCAAACTGGACCTGGGATTACGGCAATATTTATGAAAACATCCGCCTGTCAAAATCCCTGGTGGGACTTTTGTTGTCATTACTTGTCGCGGTTGCAGCCTTTAATGTAGTGGTAAGCCTGATCATGGTGGTCAAGGAAAAGCAGGGCGACATCGCCATTCTCAGAACCATGGGAACGTCATTGCACAGTATCCGCAATATATTCCTTGTACAGGGCCTGAGTATTGGTCTGATAGGGACGCTATTGGGCCTGGTGCTGGGGATAATCTTCTCACTGACCATCAGCGATATCGTTAGCTGGATTGAACGTGTATTGGATATGCAGTTTCTTAATGCGGATATCTACCCGGTAAATTACCTGCCTTCCCAATTACAGCTGCTGGATGTTTTACTGGTGTGTGGTATTTCATTATCCCTGAGTATGCTGGCGACGATTTTACCGGCACAGTCCGCAGCCAGGATTGACCCAGCGGAAGTCCTTCGTTACGAATAGAAGAAGTATAGACGGAACCATGAGCGCCTTAATCTATTTTTCTCCCGATACTTCCTAGACTTCCGATACTCCCTGCACATAATCAATCCAATTCCCCAGAGCAGTTTATGAATACCTGTACTATGCTGAAAATTAAACTAAGCAGTTGGGGGGCGCATGCGTGTATGGATTTTGTCATTTGGCCTTGGTGTATATATAGCAGGCTTCGCGCCTCAACTTCCTCAATACCACACACTATTTTTACTTTTCCTGCCGGCACTGTTGTCTCTGCGTTACAAAATATTAAGCCTGTCCGGTGCATTTTGTCTGGGATTGTTCTGCCTGTTTCAGTGGAGCTGGACACACCAGGAAAAAATCCTTGCTCCGGCGCTGGAACAACAGGATCTCTGGGTAAGGGGAGTGGTGACTGGTTTACCACAACGACAGGAAAACAGTACCCGTTTTTCTTTCAGGCCTGAATCACTATGCCAACAAACTGATATCTCTGATTGTCTGCAGCTCTTGCAAACAAACCGACACCAATTACTTCTCCATGATTACTCTGATGAACTTTATTTGCCAGGACAACACTGGCTGTTAAAAGTCAGGCTCAAACGCCCCCATGGCTTTGCCAACCCAGGAAGCTTTGACTATGAACGCTGGCTGTTTCAGGAACAGTTCAGTGCAACAGGTTATGTGCGTGCGGATTCATCTTCAATCCTGCTTGATGCCCGCAGGCACTGGTTGCTTCATCCCTGGCATGACAGCCTCAGATACCGCCTGCAGCAAAAAATAAGTCAGCTGCCTTTAGTGGTACCTGGATATATTTCAGCGTTGATTATCGGCGATCGCTATCAAATAACGGATGCACAATGGAGTTTGCTTACCACTACGGGAACAAACCACTTAATGGTGATTTCCGGTTTGCATATAGGGCTCGTGGCATGGCTCACTTTTAATATTACCCTGGTCATCTGCAGAACCATTCCTGCACTTTGTCTGTTTATTGCATCACCCAGATTAGCCGCATTTATGGCATTAATTGCGGCTTTTCTCTATGCCTGTCTTGCCGGTTTCAGTCTGCCTGTCCAGCGTGCCCTGGTGATGGTTATTTGCCTGATGTCAGGTCAGCTTCTGGTCAGACAGGTATCGCCATTGAACAGCCTTGGACTGGCTTTTTTTATCGTTATTTTATTTGATCCGCTTGCCCTGCAAAGTGCTGGTTTCTGGTTATCATTTGTTGCAGTAGGGGTTTTACTTTCAACATTGTCGGTAAACAATGACAGCGACGATGTGCAATCCCTGCTATCCAGAATCAAAACACTGTTGTATTGCCAGTGCTATTTGTTCATCGGCATGTTGCCTGTAATGCTGTTATTTTTTGGCCAGCTCAGTCTGCTTGCACCAATCGTGAATCTGTTTGCCATTCCCTTTGTCGGTATGTTGATCGTGCCATTATGCCTGCTGTCACTGTTGGCAGGAATTTTAAGTCAGACGCTGTTTGCTTTTCTGCTGTCATTGCCTGACTTTCTCCTGAGCGAAGTGGCAAGCCTGCTGCAGGAAGTTATTAAGATCCCCGATCTCTTCATCATGCAGTTTCCGACCCTTCCGGTCTGGCTTTGGCTGCTCCTGCTGGGAGCGGTAGTACTGCAATTTCTGTTTCAGCGTTTAATAATAAAAATTACAGGCCTTCTGGTAGTGTTGTTTTGTCTTAATTATTCTCCGCAACGGCCGCAAAATAATGAGTTTGTGCTGGATATTCTGGATGTTGGCCAGGGTCTGGCGGTTATTGTCACCACACATAAGCATACGCTTGTATATGACACCGGGCCCGCATACAACCCGCGCTTTAACGCAGGTAGCGGCATAATCCAGCCCTTTCTCCGGCATCAGAATCTGGGAGACCCTGACATTGTTGTAGTGAGTCACGGTGATAATGACCATGCCGGTGGTCTGGCGGCGCTGGTCAGTTATTTCCCCGCTGCCCGGATTTATGCGGGCGAGGCCCTGGAACAAATCGCTGGACTGGAAAATCCGCCTTCTATCGGCCATTGTTTGTCCGGAACAACGTGGTGGTGGGACCGGGTAAAGTTTGAATTTCTCTATCCTGACAATCATTCTTATTCAGGAAATAATGCCTCCTGTGTGCTAAAGATAACCTCAGGTAATTACAGTGCGTTACTTAGCGGCGATATCGAGAAGGAAGCAGAATTAACGTTGCTAAAAACCTCAAGAAACGACCTGCATGCCGATATCATGACCGCGCCTCATCATGGCAGTAAAACGTCCTCTATTGCACCGTTCGTGCGTCGCGTTGCCGCAAATCATGTGGTCTTTTCATCAGGTTACCTCAATAGTTTCGGCCATCCTCATGCTGACGTCAGGCAACGTTATGAAAGGCTCAATACCAGTCTTTATGACACATCGCGCAGCGGAGCACTTCGCTTCCATGTGTCTGCTGATGAGGGCATTAAATCTGTAACAAGCTATCGCCAGACAAGCCCAAGGTTCTGGCATTTACCCTAAGCAGAAAGCGATATTTCAAGTATGGTAAGTGCCGCTAATATGATAAAGTGTGCGGCTTATAAGGTATTGTTAATACGCAGATTTTTAGCTGAATGCAGAGTGTTTGGCCAAATACTGCAGACGGAAAGGAACGACGAAATTGTTTGAGATTGTACAGGCCGGTGGTTGGTTAATGCTGCCAATCATTCTGTGTTCCATTGTTGCTATCGCCATCGTCATTGAACGCTTTTGGACGCTGAATCCGACGCGTATTGCGCCACGCAATGTGCTTGCTGAAGTATGGGGGAAGATCAAGCAAAACCAGCTTGATGCCACCGAATTACGGGATCTGCGCATGTCCTCACCGCTGGGGCAGATTCTTGCTGCTGGACTCGTTAATTCCAAGGCAGGCAGAAGCATCATGACAGAAAGTATTGAGCAGGCTGCCAGCCATGTGGTCCATGACCTGGAGCGTTACCTCAGTACACTGGGGACAATCGCTGCCATCACGCCGTTGCTGGGCTTACTTGGTACTGTGTTTGGCATGATCAGGGTGTTTAGTGAAATCATGGCGCAGGGTACGGGAAACGCCAATGCCCTGGCGGGTGGAATTTCAGAAGCCTTGATAACCACTGCGGCAGGCCTGTGTGTGGGCATACCGGCATTGATGTTTTACCGGATGTTTTTGCGCCGGGTGGAAAGCCTTGTCATCGATCTGGAAAGAGAATCCATTAAACTGGTGGATGCCCTGCATACTTCCCGGGGAGTTGAAATCAGGGAAGTCGGCGAAAGCTGAGCAACGGGGAATAAACCGGTGAAATTTCAACGTAGTTTGAAGGAAGAGGTTAACGTCAATCTGACGCCATTGATTGACGTGGTTTTCCTGTTGCTGATTTTTTTCATGGTCACTACCACTTTTTCACGCAACACCAATCTGTTAATTAATCTTCCTGAAGCCAGTGGTCAGCCCAGTGAACGGGAAGCCATCGAGATAGAAATTCTGGTTTCAGAAAATGGCACTTATTCAGTAAATGGTCGTCAACTGGTGAATACACAAATTGAAACCTTGATGCGCACGGTCACCGAAGTCAGTGGTGGCGACTCCAGCATTCCGCTGATTATTACTGCTGATGCCAATACTTCACACCAGTCAGTGGTCACGGCCATGGATGCGGTAGCCCAGCTTGGTTTCAGCAGTCTGAACATCGCCACCCGAGAACCTGGAACAGAGTAATGTTGGCACCATCCCCATTAAGCCCTGAACCCGTATTAAATTCTGTACCAGGCACAGGCAGTTTAGCCCTGTATAAAAGATTACTGAGCTATGTTCGTCCTTTACGGGTCTATTTTCTGCTAGGTGTTTTTGGTTTTGTTATTTTTTCCGCAGCCAGCATCTGGTTTTTCGATTTGCTTCAGGAACTGGTTGATACCATTAATTCAGGCGCAGCACTGTCAGTGCAGCAGCGACTGCATATTCCCCTGACATTAATTGTTATCGTATGCTTTCGGGGCCTGGGCGGGTTTCTGGGGCCTTACTACATGGCCTATATTGCCAACCATGTTGTGCACCGGGTACGCACTGAATTAATGGATCGTTTTGTCGGTTTGCCAAGTGCCTATTATGATCGCAATACAAGCGCCCATCTTTTGTCCACAGTCACCTTCAATGTTACCCAGATCAGTGCTGCGGTCAGTGATGCACTAACCGTGATCCTGCGCGAGGGCATCCTCGTCATTGCCCTGTTTGCTTTCCTGCTTTACCTGAACTGGAAGTTGACACTGATGTTCGTGATCATTACCCCGGTTATTTCTGTCGTGGTCGTGTATGCCTCTAAAAAATTCCGCAAGCACAGTCATCGCATTCAGTTATCCATGGGCGACGTTACCCATATCCTGTCAGAAACACTCAAGGGTATGAAAGTGGTCAAGACATTCAGTGCTGAGGATCAGGTCAGGGACAAGTTTCGCGAAGCCAGTGAGCGTAACCTGAAACAAAATCTGAAAATGATACTGGTACAATCTATCAGTACACCGATAATACAGGTATTGGTCGCTTCAGCATTATCAGTATTACTTTGGCTGGCAATGTCCCCGGCAGTATTGGAAACCATGAGCCCGGGAGAATTTGTAACCTATATTGTGGTTGCCGGTTCCATGCTGAAACCTATTCGTCAGTTATCCAAAATCAACTCTGTCGTGCAGAAGGGGCTTGCCGCGGCTCAATCAATTTTTCTTTTGCTGGATGAAGAAACAGAAACCGATCAGGGCAGCAAAGTTGTCGACAGACTCGAAGGTCGAGTTGAATTCCGGGATGTCTGTTTCGCTTATGCAGGCGCAGAAGCGCAGGTCCTGAATAATATTTCTTTCAGCTGTGAGGCAGGTAAAACCATTGCCATTGTCGGCAAATCCGGCTCCGGCAAGAGTACGCTGGTAAATCTCGTACCGCGCTTTTATCAACAAAGTAGCGGGGAAATTCTCCTTGATGGTATCAACTCGGCAGATATTACTCTGCATAGTTTACGCCGGCAGATTGCCCTGGTGAGTCAACAGGTAGTGCTATTCAATGGAACAGTACGGGAAAATATTGCCTATGGTGAATTGCGCACCGTCAGTGATGAAAAAATTCGTGAAGCCCTGATTAATGCCAATGCGCTAGGCTTTGTAGAAGAGCTGTCTGAAGGGCTGGACACCCGTATCGGTGATGATGGGTTTCTACTTTCCGGTGGACAGCGTCAACGCCTGGCAATCGCCAGGGCTTTGCTGAAAAATGCACCGATCCTTATCCTTGACGAGGCTACCTCGGCGCTGGACTCTGAATCCGAAAATGCTATCCAGCTGGCCCTGGAAACACTGATGCAGGGGCGTACCACCTTTGTTATTGCACACCGTCTATCAACCATCGAATCGGCGGACAGAATCCTCGTACTTGAAAGAGGAAGGATAGTTGAAACCGGTACGCATCAGGAATTATTGGCGGCCGGCGGTCACTATAAACAATTACATCAGCTGCAGTTTTCCTGATGCGTGTTCATGAATCGGTTAACAAGCATGAAGCTGCTTAATGATGCCTGGTACAGGAATGCAGGATGGGTGCGCTGTCTGCGTCCCCTGAGTGCAATCTTTGGTCTGGTTAGCAGCCTGAGGCGGCACTATTACAGGAACACTGACAAAGCCTTTAAGGCAAAACATCCTGTCATTGTCGTTGGCAATATCACCGCAGGCGGCACCGGCAAAACTCCACTGGTCATATATATTGCCCAACAATTACGACAGCGCGGTTATTCACCGGGTATCGTTAGCCGTGGGTATGGATCACAGGCAGCCTCCTACCCATTTGCAGTGACGCCACAAAGCAATTTTCGGGAAGCCGGGGAGGAGCCGCTTATGATAGCGCGCCACACCCATTGCCCTGTGATTATAGATCCCGATCGCAGCGCTGCAGTACAGATGCTGGAAACACGTTATGACTGCGATATCATTATCAGTGATGACGGGTTGCAACACTATCGACTGCACCGAAATATAGAAATTGCCGTCGTTGATGGACACAGGGGGCTTGGCAATGGTTTGTTACTGCCCGCCGGACCACTGCGAGAAAAACCGGAGCGACTCAACGAGGTGGATTTCATCGTTTGTAATGGACCTTCAAAACACCCATTGCCTGGACATAGCTATGAGATGAATCTTGATGCTACCCATCTCGTCCATCTGATAGATAACAAATCCCTGTCCATTGATGATGAAATCCTGCAGGAGATTAAGGAAAAGAAAGTGCATGCTGTTGCTGGCATCGGTAATCCGGAACGTTTCTTCAACTCTCTTTGTGCCAGCGGATTTGATATTATTACGCACATTTTCAGGGATCACCATTTTTTTTCCAAACAGGACATCAGCTTTGCCGATGAACTGGATGTGGTAATGACGGAAAAAGATGCAACCAAGTGCAGGGACATAGCGTCTGACAAACACTGGTTTCTTAAAGTGGCTGCCCGTCTCCCTGATGAGTTCATGGACAAGTTAATAGAAAAACTTGCTGCCGATTGATTTATTGCTAACTGAAAAACTGACTATGGATAAAAAACTTCTAACGATTCTTGCCTGTCCTCTGTGTAAAGGGGAACTGGTCCATAACAAAGACACTAACGAGCTAATCTGTTATCCCGACAGCCTTGCCTATCCTGTGCGTGACGAGATTCCGATCATGCTGCAAAATGAAGCCCGGCCACTGACACCTGAAGAAAAAGCCAACAGGAAGAAAAAGTGAGCTTTACGGTCGTTATACCAGCGCGCTATCAATCAACACGATTACCTGGAAAACCACTGCTTGATATTGCAGGCAAACCGATGTTGCATCATGTGGTTGAAAGAGCCCGCTCTAGCGCGGCAGAGGCTGTCTATATTGCTACCGATGACGAGCGTATCAGACAAAGCTGTCAGGCGCTTGGGGACCATGTCATCATGACGTCAGCCGCGCATAACTCCGGGACTGATCGAATAGAAGAAGTTGCCCGTCTGCTAAACCTCGGAGATGAAGATATCGTTGTCAATGTACAGGGTGACGAGCCGATGATCCCCCCTCAAGTCATTAACCAGGTAGCCAGTGATCTGGCAGGGCATCCAGATGCACAGATCTGCACATTATATGAAGAAATGACAGATTATGATGAAATTATCAATCCCAATAATGTCAAAGTTGTCGCCAATAATGCCGGTTACGCGATGTATTTTTCCAGAGCTCCCATTCCTTTTCCCAGAAATGACCAGGCTCAGGATAAACCAAATATAAAGTACAAACGGCACATCGGAATTTACGCTTACCGCGTAAAAGTACTGCATGATTTTATTGACTGGCCACAAAGTGAACTGGAAAAAACTGAACAGCTGGAACAATTAAGAGCCATGGCGAACGGGGTCAGGATACATATTCAAAAAGCCTGCGCAGAAATTCCCGCAGGTGTCGATACACCGGAAGATCTTGAAAAAGTCAGACGTTTGATGAGCGCCTGATCTGCGAGATATAAAAAAAATCGCATAAATCATTAAAATAAATTCCTGAAAACTTATCCCCGGGATAAATCAATTAGAAACATGAAGTCTGAAAAAATTAAAATTCTTATGGTTTGCCTTGGCAATATCTGTCGATCTCCCACTGCCGAAGCAGTATTCATGGCAAAAGCCCGGTTTGAAAACCTTGATCGTTATATTGAGGTGGATTCTGCCGGAACTGGCTCCTGGCACATCGGCCATGCACCAGACAAACGTGCGACACTGGCAGCCAGTCACAGGAATTATGATATGTCTGCTTTACGCGCACGTCAGGTGACAGCCCAGGACATGGAAAACTTTGATTATATCTTCGCCATGGACAAACAGAACCTGCATGACCTGCTGGCCATGAGCGCGCCAGATCAGCAGCATAAAATTTCACTATTCCTGGAGCATGGCAACAGTGACGAATTGGAAGTACCGGATCCTTATTATAGCGGTGACGATGGTTTTGAACTGGTACTTGACCTGATTGAAGACGCTTCCTCAAATTTGCTAAAAAGCCTTGCCACTGACCACCAATGGTCATGATCTTAAAATCGATTTAAATTTATGGAAATACTCGAAAATTTTAATCTGAAGCATTTCAACACGTTTCATGTGTCTGCCCATGCCCGCTATTTTGTCAATGCCACAGGCCTTGATTGTCTGCGTGAGGCGCTGGCATTTGCCCGGCATAAGGAGATCCCTTTCATGCTGATCGGGCAGGGGAGCAATCTGTTATTCAAGGAAGATTATCCAGGTCTGATTATTGAAATTAATGTCCGGGGCAAGGAACTGGTCAGTGAAGATGACGACTTCTATTATGTAAAAGCCCGCTGTGGTGAAAACTGGCATAACTTTGTGCAGTGGTCTCTGGAGCATGATTATTACGGCATGGAAAACCTGTCGCTGATTCCAGGCACAGTCGGTGCTGCGCCCGTGCAGAATATTGGCGCCTATGGCATTGAGCTGTGTGACGTCATGGTTTCCCTTGAGGCACTTGAGATCGTCAGTGGTGAACTGAAAACCTTCACTAACCAGGAATGTCATTTCTCCTATCGCAATTCGGTTTTCAAACAGGAGTTAAAGGATCAGTTCATTATTTATAGTGTGACTTTCGGTCTGAGAAAAGTTCCACACCTCAACACTGTTTACGCTGCGCTGGCCAAAGCACTGGAATCATATACTGCTGATGAAATTACGCCGCAACTGGTCAGTGAAACGGTGTGTGAAATTCGTCGTAGTAAATTGCCTAATCCTAAACGTCTTGGTAATGCAGGCAGTTTTTTCTGGAACCCGGAAATTCCCCTGGCAGATTTTTCTGCTTTGCAGAAAACCTATCCGGATATTGTCGGCTATGCCAATGCAGAGACTGTCAAACTGGCAGCGGCCTGGTTGATAGATCAGGCCGGCTGGAAAGGCTATCGCGAAGGCGATGTAGGTGTTCATCAGGATCATGCCCTGGTCCTGGTTAACTATGGCCAGGCCACGGGGGCAGAGCTGGTTGAACTCTCCGAGCGTATTCAGCATTCAGTAAAAGAAAAGTTTGGCATTGAGCTGACTCCCGAAGTCCGAATAATCTGACATATTGATATTGCATGCCTGGTGTATGATTCACCCATGACAGATACTTCTTCCACAGAGCCTTTGTTTGATTCAGGCAACTTTCTGAAACACACCAGTTCACGCCCTGGTGTATATCGTATGCTCGATACCCAGGGAGAGGTGCTCTATGTTGGCAAGGCAAAAAACCTTAAAAAGCGCTTAAGCAGTTATTTTCGTGGCAGTGGACTTGATAATAAGACCATTGCCCTGGTAAGCAAAATTGCCGACATTGAAATCACCATCACCGGCAGTGAAATCGAAGCGCTGTTACTTGAACAAAATCTTATCAAGGAGAAAAGACCGCCCTACAATATTCTGTTGAGGGATGATAAATCCTATCCCTATATTTTCCTGTCATCGGAAGATACCTACCCAAGACTGGGCTTCCACCGTGGCAGCAAGAAAAAGAAGGGGCGCTATTTTGGACCTTTTCCAAGTGCCGGCGCAGTAAGGGAAAGCCTGGCACTGTTACAAAAAATATTTCATGTGCGCCAGTGCGAAGACAGTTATTTCAGGAACCGTACGCGTCCGTGCCTGCAATACCAGATCAAGCGCTGCTCGGGTCCTTGCGTTAACCTGACCTCGCCTGAATCCTATGCCGATGATGTACGCCATTCGGTGATGTTTCTGGAAGGCAGAAACGACCAGATCAGGGACGAACTGACCGCCAGGATGGAGTCCCTGTCCAGTGAGTTAAAATTTGAAGAAGCCTCTGTTTTAAGAGACCAGATAAAAGACTTGCGGATAATCCAGGAAAGTCAGTTTGTGTCCGGTGAAAAAGGCGATGTGGATGTGATTGCCATGGCCCAGGAATCGGGGGCGGTCTGTATCCATGTCATTTTTGTCAGGGCAGGCAGGGTGCTGGGCAACAAGAATTTTTATCCGCGCTTTGTACTGGAAAAGGAGCCCGGTGAAATCATGCAGGCCTTCATTGCCCAGTATTATCTCAGGGAACAAAATGGACAAAGCATTCCCAGGGAGATCCTGTGTAACCAGCCACCCCGGGAAGCTACCCAGCTGGCTGAAGCGCTGACTTACCTTGCGCAAAGGTCTGTCAGTATTAAACACAGGGTCAGGGGTCATCGATCGCAATGGCTTAATCTGGCCAGTATTAATGCCGGTCATGGTTTGTTGAGCAAATTGAACAGCAAACGCAGCATGCAGGAACGCATGACAGCATTACAAAGCGCACTCTCACTGGATGCGCCGCCCCTGCGCCTGGAATGTTTTGATATCAGCCACAGTTCAGGCGAGGCAACAGTCGCATCCTGCGTCGTATTTGATCAAAACGGACCTTTAAAGTCGGACTATCGCCGCTTTAATATCGAAAATATCACCCCTGGCGATGATTATGCAGCTATGGAGCAGGCTCTCAGGCGTCGTTACATCAGGCTCAAAAAAGGCGAGGCACGGCTTCCGGATATTTTGGTCATTGATGGGGGGCTGGGACAGCTGGGCCAGGCGGAGAAAGTGCTGGAGTCACTGGAGGTCGAAGGTGTGCAGCTTTTGGCTATTGCCAAAGGCATCAGTCGTAAAGCGGGCCAGGAAACGCTTATTCTTGGCGGTAGCCACAAGGAAACGGTTTTGCCACCAGAGTCACCAGCCTTGCATTTGTTGCAGCATATTCGTGATGAATCCCACCGTTTTGCCATCACCGCTCATCGCCAGCGCCGCGGCAAAAAACGCACCTCTTCATTTCTTGATGAAATTCCCGGCATCGGCCCGTCCAAGCGCCGGGATTTGATTCAGTATTTTGGTGGGCAGCAGGAGATCAAGCGAGCCAGCGTGCAACAGTTACAAAAAGTGAACGGCATCAGTAAATCCCTGGCCAGGGATATCTATGACTATATTCATGCTTCCTGAGTCACTATATAACCTGTTTTAGATAAGCGGAAAGATAACCGGGATAACCACAGGGGCAGGGTGCTGGCCTCTTTACCCGGTATGTACCATTTATATGCCCGAACTTCTCATTCTCCGGTACAATGCCTGTCATGAATCTGGCCAACTTTATGACATTACTGCGCATACTTGCCATTCCGGTATTTATCGCTGTCTATTACGCTAATTTCCAGGGCCACTACCTGGCCTCTTCGCTGATATTTATTCTTGCCTGTGTCACGGACTGGCTCGATGGATATCTGGCTCGAAAGCTGGATCAATGCACGCCTTTCGGTGCTTTTCTTGACCCGGTTGCCGACAAAATATTGGTTACTGTCGCACTGGTGATGCTGGCCGCCAATTATGCCAGCCCCTGGTTTGTCATTCCGGCGGCCATCATGGTTGCCAGAGAAATCCTTATCTCTGCATTAAGGGAGTGGATGGCCGAGAATAATCAGCGCAATGTCGTCGCTGTTGGCTATCTGGGCAAGGTCAAAACTACTGTGCAGATGATCGCAATAATAGTCCTACTGGCCAGTGATCCGAATGGTTCTTTCTGGTTCTGGGGGCTGGGATATGTGCTTATTTATGCGGCTGCCATATTGACTCTCTGGTCGATGATTCTCTACCTGAGAAGTGCCTGGCCAATACTTGCATCAGAACTCAAGTAAGCCCCTGATTCCTCTTGACTTACGTGGCTGGCAGATTAGAATAGCCACCTCTTTGAAAGCCACGGTTGAATATTGAATCGGGTAACGACTGCAGGACCTTTTTTTCAGCAGGATTTATTGGAAAAAAGGTGTTGTGTAAGGCCAAAGAGCCTGAGCAAAGAGACAATTTGGCAATAACGTTATTCACAGCAATGTGACTCATCCACTGGATGTTTCATGAAAGGGTAGTGAATACATAAAGCGGGAATAGCTCAGTTGGTAGAGCACGACCTTGCCAAGGTCGGGGTCGCGAGTTCGAGTCTCGTTTCCCGCTCCAAATTGCCGGATGTTTAAGTCCTTTAAAGGCTGGATGGCAGAGTGGTTATGCAGCGGACTGCAACTCCGTGTACGCCGGTTCGATTCCGACTCCAGCCTCCAATTCCCAGGGGCTTCAACTTCCAGATTGTTCTCTCAATTAAAATCGCTCAAGCGCCAAGCGTCTTACTGATGTAAATTGGAATTAGTCGTTTAAGCTGAAGCAGTTCAGCTCTTTCATGCCACTCACGTATATGCCCGGGTGGCGAAATTGGTAGACGCAAGGGACTTAAAATCCCTCGAGGGAAACCTCGTGCCGGTTCAAGTCCGGCCCCGGGCACCATATACTTTATCGATCTCCATAATAATCACTTTTTCTAATCCCCACATACAATATTGAGAAAATGTAGGGACGAAGAATACTGGCAATGTGATCTTTCCGCCTTTGAGGCATTGTGTAATTCAACTGTCTCCCTCATTTCAGACTCTCTACTCCAAACACCAAAAATACCCGTTACAGGCACCAGGTCATCCTTGAACAAAAAAAAATACTTGCCCGGGCAATTATGAAGATAAATGATTAACAACACTGTAAAAACGGGGTATGATTTTGGCGTATGAGAGAAGACGAATACATGGTAAAACGCAAGGAACTGGTTTCAGGTCAGGCCAGGAAGCGTTCCAGTCTTTACCCTTTGCTGATGGGGGTGTTTGTCGTCATGATTTTGATTAATGTCGCCATGCTGACTATCAACAATATTTAATTCATTCTTTTTATAAATTTATTGCCGTTATCGCGCAGTCATTTTTTTCTTTAGGATTCCCACACATTAAATGACCCGTTTTTCTTTTCTGACGGGCATTAAGCTCGTTCTATAAATATATTTTTCTGCGGGCAGTTTTATTCCATACCAGCCTATGGGCTGTTTTTTTCGGGATCTCGTTCCTGAAACAGCCGGGGATTTTTCTCGACAAAATCATTAATCCAGCGCTCCAGAAATGAGTCTGCTTCCCTGTTATTAATATATCCCCATCCCAATATGGAAATAAATGCAGCGCCGGCCACATCCACAATCAGATCCCACATGGTGTCCTGTAAACCACTTTTCTGCATATTCAGACCAAAAACCTGATCCATGCCATATTCAAATATTTCCCACAGGGTACCAATGCTTACTGCAAACATGAAGGCAAACAGGGCTATGAACTTGGGCTTCATATCCAGTTCAATATCCTTTCTTTCGTTGAGCACATAGACCATCAGGAAGCCCAAAATGCCAAGCAGAAATGCCGAACCACTATGCAGCACCAGGTCCCACCACCAGAATCGGGTGTAATAGCCCTGGGTTTCTCCAAGAAACAATGACATGTAAAGAAAAATCACCGCCAGGGTTTCAAAACCATGGGGAATACGCACGTCGAACCTTTTGCCAAGAATAACCGGCAGGAAAGTAATAAAGAGGATTAGCAGAATCTCAGCCATGGCCTGATAACGGCCCTGAAAAAACATGAGCAAGGCACCGACAGAAAGGCTGAACTTCAGAAACACAGAGAGTCTCTGATGAATATACTGGGCAAACGTTTCAGGATTGAATTTAATTTTCAGAATATTCATTTTATAAAGTTATCTTTAGTTTTACAGCAGAGTATCAGTATGCTCTTAAATTGTTAATAGCGGCCAAATGAGCGGCAATCAGACAGGATTAAACATTATAACGAGAAGGGCGGGGTGATCATTAAATACACCACTGGCATTGATAATCACTTTGGCACTGTCGAACTCAAAAGACTACAATTTCATCATGATAGATCTAATAAAATCCATTTTAAGCAATGAATCGCTCCTGGTGATCCTTGGTATCATCTCAGTACTTTTTTTTATTATTACCCTGACTGTTATTCCGTGGCTCATTCTGCAAATCCCTGAAGACTATTTTACTGAAGAAACGCGCCATCCTCTGTTGAATGAAATGCATCATCCTGTGGTGAAAGTTATCTTGTTGATTTCGAAAAATATTGCTGGTGCATTCTTTCTGCTGCTGGGAATTACCTTGCTGGTGTTACCCGGGCAGGGTCTGTTGACCATGTTGCTGGGAATTGTCCTCATCGATTTCCCTGGCAAGTACAAACTCCAGCGCTGGTTTGTGCAGCACAAATCCATACTGCATTCAGTCAATTGGTTACGAAAGAAAGGTAACAGACCACCAATCCAGATATAATCCGTAGTCTGAATTATCCCGTATTTCATACTCTAGCTGGTAATAACACATCAAACCCCGAAACTAAAAACCTTCAATATTTTATTAATTTGTCTTTATGACCGATTTAAGTGTCAATCTGAACAAGATCGCCCTGTTAAGGAACTCCCGAGGCAGGGACTATCCTTCTGTCATCAAATTTGCAGAGAAATTTATTGCGCTTGGCGTACAGGGAATTACCATCCATCCGCGCCCCGATGAACGCCATATAAAATACGCAGATGCCCGGGATCTGAAGGCGTTTTTGTCAGATCATCCCCAGGTTGAACTGAATATTGAAGGCTTCCCAGACGAGGTATTTCTCACGCTAATTAAAGAAGTGCGGCCACATCAATGTACGCTGGTACCCGACGCAGTAAACCAGCTAACCTCGGATCATGGTTGGGACTTTCAGCAGCAGGCAGAGTTTGTCACGCCGCTGATAGCAAAAATCAATGACTGGGATGTGCGTTCTGCCGTTTTCCTTGATCCGGATACCAAACAACTGGATCTGGCCGCGCGTTCAGGCGCTTCGCGCATTGAACTGTATACCGAATCCTATGCCCAGGCCTGGGGTGGCGACAACGAAGAACAGGTGCTAGCTGGTTACAGGGAAGTGGCGCAACGCGCCAGTGAGGCTGGTGTGGGCGTCAATGCCGGCCATGATCTTGACCTGAATAATCTGCCTGCCTTTCTTACTATTGAGAACATCCTTGAAGTCTCCATCGGTCATGCACTGACCGTGGAGTGTATTGAGCATGGCATGCGCGATACGGTACAGCGCTACCTGGATATCTGCCGTGGCTGATCCCGTCATTCGCGAGGCATTACTATCGGCATTGGGGAAAATCCTGGATGCCCAATTCATTCTTACCACCCAGGAACAGTTAAAACCATTCGAATGTGACGGGCTTTCAGTTTATAAAGCCTTACCTATGGTGGCAGTACTGCCCGGCACAGTTATGGAAGTTCAGGAGGTTATTCGTCTTTGCCATCAGATGAAAGTCCCCCTGGTCACCCGGGGAGCAGGGACCGGACTCTC
>CBFICR010000012.1:0-64735 GCA_965661105.1 Pseudohongiellaceae bacterium
GTTGACATCAGCATTGCCGAAAGCGAAGTACGCGCGGCGTCTACAGACACTTACGCTGACACATTGATCCTGCTGGTCAGCCCTATTTAAGGCTATCAGGAACCGCGACTCACATGGATAATAGAGGGATGTTATTGTTACAAATATTCAAAGCCTCCCTTTATTCAAGCGACCAACCATAGATATGAAACTGCAAATAAACAATCAAGGAATAGAAAAGCTGCTACTTGCAGCTTCTCTGTTTTTTATTGCGCTTATTATTCCGCTGGTTTCCCAGGCCAGATTTGCAGATCATATCGAGGTCAGAAATATACCTGATGCCAATTTTGGTTTATGGACCCAGTCAGGTAGTGTTTCTACACGATTACGAAGCTGTATTTCCTCAGCCAGTGATGATTCGCCCAATCCTCGTGGCTGGTTTGCATGGCAAATGCCATACCAGGTAAAAATTGAAAATCTGGCAAATGACAGTGATTTTTATCTGTACCTGGATGGTGATACGTCCAATACCGGAAACAGACGCATCGGATTTTCCTTTTCTCACCGGGATGTTCTTGATGGTGGCGCCTTTGAAATTCTTGGCGAGAATGTCTATGACTCGCATGCCCATGTAGGAAGTTTTCGAAACTGTTTACAGGGCGGAGATAATTCAGAAATACGTATTAATATTGATGCCCATGAACTGGGCGCCAAGGTCTCGGGTTCTTACTCCGGGTCATTTCAATTGACGGCTCTGGGTGGCGTTTGGGGTTCAGCTACTGACAGTAATACATTTTCTGTATCCATTACCATACAATCCAGGCCGCAAGTGATGATCAGTGGCCTGGATGATCTGGGTATGGGCTCTCATTCAGGGATGGGCAATATCTACGCTGAAGAAAACTTTTGTGTTTACAGTACATCCAGTGCCGGCAGTTATACTATGAACATTACCTCTCCCAACCAGAATGGCAGTGGCGAATTTTTTCTGGTAAATGGCAGCGGCCTGGGTGAAATACCCTACCAGTTAAATTTTGTCGATCAGGGTAGTGGTCCAGGCTCAACCCCGGTGAACCTGGGTACCCTGAGTGGCTTTGGCAGTTCGGGAGACCCGTATTGTAATGGCAATAACAATACGACCCTGTCAGTTTTTATACAGGAAAGTGATTTACAGATGGCAAAAAGCGGATCTTATAATGACACTTTAATGATTCTGGTGGAGCCACAATAGGCGGTTATGAAAAATATATTATCCAAAGTAATCATTTTATGCCTGGCAATAGTGGTGCTCCCGCTCAATGGTGCGGTAGAAAATGACGGCATACTAAATGAACTCAGCGAAGGTAATATTAGACTAATTCTCGATGTTACAGAGAGTGTTTCCGCCGGGTTTGTGTATACCAACCTGGATGCAGAAGGGGCGGGGTTTCAGGATTTACGTTCATACAGTCTGATCGAGAGCCTGCAAAGGAAAGAGAGCGCAACCATTCCTTTTTGTGTAATTTCCAATACCGGTGGCGCCTTTTCCCTGAATTCTTTTGAATATCCGGGAATGGAGAACCGACTGGAGTCCGAGTTTGGCTATGATGTCCCTTTCGATGTCACAATCGGGGAAAACCGGCAAACAGATTCCCGCTATAATGCTGTTACTGAACTATGTAACGATGAAGAGGCAATCCCTATAACTATTCGAACCAAAGAGCAGTTGAATGGAAATGAAGTTAGCCGCCTGAGTGGTACACTCAACCTGCTGATACAAATGGAATAAAATAGTCATTTTAGGATGGATAAGTAAACTGGAATATCAATGAACAGAAAGTTTAAAGCAACGATGATGAGTATTGAAAAACCACTGCTGTATTTAGCTGCGGCTTTTCTTTTGGCTGGCAGTCAAATCGTCAATGCCCAGTTAATTGTAAACCGCTCCATCATCATGTTTGAAAGCCCGGGGCAGAACCGGGAAGATGTAGTGGTCCTGAATAACAGTAAAGAAGATAACCTTTATGTGCAGGTTGATCCATTCACTGTACTCAATCCGGGGTCTTCTGATCAGGAGCTGGTGCCCATGGTGGTTAACGATAATCCCGAATTCCTGGTCACTCCGAATCGATTGGTCACGCCGCCAGGTGGGCGTTCGATTGTCCGCTTCCTGAATCTAAAACCAGCTGAAGACAGGGAACGGGTCTACAGGGTGAATATGATTCCGATTACCCCTCCCGCAGAGTTGGATGATGAAAATGAGGATGTCATTAAATCAAGACTTGAAGTTGTTGTGGCATACCAGGTACTGGTGATTGTTTTGCCTGCAAATCCTGAGCCGGTCATGACAATGGATCGCCAGGCCAGAAATGTTGTTTTCATGAATGAGGGCAATGCAAATTATCTCCTGACTGATGGACAACAGTGTGACCCTGCAACACCTACGGAATGTGTTCCACTGGAAGATCGACGTATCTATCCAGGCAACGAATGGAGATACGAACTTCCTTTTGATGGTCCTTTCACCTATAAAGTTCGCACCCAAACAGGGCTGACAACAGAATATTTTCGCTAGGCTATTGTCTGAGCTGGATGCTGATGTCATGAAATTCCCTTACTTTACCACGCCGGGTTCGAACTTTTTTTTCGTATGTCTGCTATTTTCATCAGTTTTATTTATGTACCAGCCCATTGCCTTGGCTCAGGAAAACACAGCAAGGCAATCCTTTCCCGGCTTTATAGATAGCTGGCTGAATGCCTGGCAGGCACAGGATACCAACGCCTATTTCAGTCATTATCATAGCGATTTCCAGCCTCGACAGTTCAGTGCTATTGCTGACTGGCGGAGCGCCAGGACACGCAATATCTCCAGACCTTCTTCAATTTCTCTTAGTGTGGAAACGTTGACCATTAGCCAGCAGGGTGACGGTGAAGCCATTGTGAGATTTTGGCTTATTTACAGAGCGCCCGATTATGCCGATAGAACCCTTAAGGAATTAACGCTGTCAGCGACTGATGCCGAAGGCTGGGCAATCCTTGCGGAACTGAATATTGAGGTCGAATATTTGTCACTGACTGGAGAAGAGCTGAGCCTGGACACCAATTCGTCCTCTGATGGCGAGCCTGTTGATGCTGCAGAACCGATTCTTGTTGAAAATAACGTTCAACAGCCGGATGTGCTGACTGAGAATGCAAATATTGAGCCTGCAGAGGAAGTTATCGAGGCAAGTAACAGCAATTCTGAATCTCTACCTTCAGTACAAACTCCTGAAACGTCACGCTTGGTAGAAGTCCCTGATTCGCCACCTGTCAATGAACAGGTAATAGAACGCGCTGCAATCGAGCCCATGCAAGAGCCGACACAAGAACCGGTCCAGGAACCGATACAGGAAACAATAGTTGAATCGAATGTAGATTTGAATGAAGCGGTTACAAATGTCAGAAGGAATCAGGGTGAAGAACAGGTCGAAGAACAAGTAGTAGAACAAGTAGTAGAACAGAAAGAAGAAAGGGAAGAATGGGTGCCGCCCGGATTCGAAAACCTCAATCAGCCGCAGATAACTGAAATTGACATTTACTATGGCGGGTTTTATCTGACATCAGTGCTGGCTGAATTTACCAACTCAGAGGTTACCTTCCTTGAACGTGAGTCGTTGGTTGATGGTCTGACTAATCTGAAAGACCCTGAGTCTTTTTTAATACTTTTAAACAGGCCGTTTGATGCAAATCCCGATTTATTATGTTTTTCAGATTTTCAGATCGATTGTGGAACCATTGAAACGGATTCGGTCGATATCATATTTGATCAGTCGAGACTAAGAGTATGGCTGTTTATTTCTCCTGATTTATTGTTATCCAATACCAGTGAGCAATTGCGATTTTTACCGAAATCGGAAGCAGGTCTTTCCTTTCTCAACCAGGGCGCATTATTTTTCAGTGGCCAGGACTCCACCATTGATAATTATAATCTTTTCAACAACACCATGTTTGCCTGGAAGGAAAATAGACTTTCAATGCGAAGCAATCTGGCTTCAGATCAAGGCTTCGAAATTGATACTTTGGCTTTCATGCGGGAGTTTCAAGGAAAAGACTATCGTTTGGGGTTGATGCGAGAGGATGCCAATGGCTTTAGCTTCATGACCAATGAACGTTTTGAGGGAGTAGCCTTTGCAAGCTCGCTATTAACAAGAACTGACCTTGAGCAATCATTGGGAACTGAAATAGAGCTGTTTTTTTCAACTCGCAGCAGGGTAGAAATATACAGGGAAGGGAGGTTGATAAGCACTGGTTACTATAATGTGGGTAATAGTATTCTGGATACCTCTGCCTTGCCGAACGGATCCTACACCATTGAAATTCGCATAATTGATGCGGGTGGGAGCATTACTACGCAAGAGCGCTTTTATTCTAAAACAGGTCGTATAGCGCCATCCGATCAGCCCTTGTATTTCTTCCATGCAGGCCGTCTGAAAAACGAACTGGATATCAACCGTCTGTCCATTACCGGTGAAGATACTTTTATTCGTGGTGGTTACAATATGCGGCTTGGAAAATCACTTGGAGGCAGCGCAGGGATTTCCATGGTTGATAATACAAGCATGTTTGAGGCCGGTCTTTTTAATCAGGGACAGAATTATGAGCTCCAGGCTAATCTGGCATACGAAGATAATGGCGCCAGTGGTCTGGATTTGCGCATGCGCTACCGCAATCCCAAATACAGTCTGACACTCAACAGTCGGCAGGTTTTTAATGGCGAGCTGAATAGCCAGATTGGACTTGATTACAACCAGTATTACGCCATGCTGGAGGTGCCTACGGCAAAAGGCTTCCTGAGTATTTTTCATCGTGATGTAGAACGTCCCCTGACGGGCAGGAATACAAACAGCGGCCTTCGATTTCGTACCCGTGCCAGGGATTTTGGCAATGGCACCATCAATACAAATTTTGAATTATCCAAAAACGGCGATGGTGTCATTGGCTTGCTGACTTTTTCATATCAGTTGCAGCGCGAAAACAGATCAAGTGTTTACGAACCCAGAGTTTCCTATGCAAATGCTGCTTCAAGCAGGGATAGTGGTCTGTATGGCAGTTACCAGTCCAACTGGTATTCGGGACAACAAACAGGCAATGAGTACCGGCTTTCACTGCGAGGAGATTATGACTATGAGAATTCTGCGGAAGCGCAATTTGAATCCTTTACCGACCTGGGTTCTTCAGATCTTGTGGCACGATACAATGGCCAAAACGGCAATATGGAATACAGCGGTCGCCTTAGTACCAGTTTTGCATCAAGCGGAGAGTCCAGCAGTTTTGGTGGTAAACGCCGCTCGGAAAGTGCCTTTCTGGTCAGGGTCGAAGGGGACCCGGATTCCGGCGCGCTCTTTAATGTCCTCATCAACGGTGTTGCTCGTGGCCAGTTGAAGGCAGAAGAAACACTACTGCTTCCTGTTTCTCCTTATCAGACCTATTCAATAGAACTGAAATCCATCGGTGATACGCTTGTGGATCTGGATAATCGTGTTTATCAGGAAACACTGTACCCGGGCAACGTGGTAAATCTTAGCTGGACGACCCAGGTAATCAATATAGGTATAGGCCGTCTGGTTGATGAAAATAATATGCCGCTGGCAAATGCTGTTTTACAGAACGTGGTTGGCATTGCGATTACAGACGATAACGGTTTCTTTCAGGCAGAAATCGATCAGAATACCCAGACCCTTGAAGTGCAGAAAGGGGACTTTACCTGTATAGCTGGCTTCGATAATCCACGTAGCACATCGACAGTCTTATCCATGGGCACTCTGGTTTGTCGATGATTCATTTTTCAGCTGTCCACTTGCTGATCATTACTGCGATCTGTTCTATGGTAAATGGCTTGGTCAAAAAGTCATCCATACCTTTTTCGAGGCAGGCATCGCGGGTGTCACTTTGTGCATCTGCTGTCAGAGCCACGACAGGGATTGATGCCAGAGCCTGATCTTCCAGAGCGCGAATTTTCTCAACGGCTTCAAATCCATCCATGACTGGCATCTGGCAATCCAGCAGTACCAGGTCAAAATGTTTTTCCTGCAACTGCTGCAATACTTCCACACCGTTTTCCGCAATCTCAACTGAGGCTCCGGTCGCTTCAATCATGGCTTTACTGATGATCTGATTTGCCTTGTTATCTTCGGCAAGAAGAACTTCTGGCTTGCTTGATGACATTGAAAACTCCACTGATTTTTAAATGGGTCGGTATTGAAGGGCTTGCCGTCATTCTTACTATTGATCAGGCAGCGACTTCCTTCCAAACAAATAACTTAATTGCCAGCACCAGGGTAATCAGCGCCCAGATGATCATGCCAATAATATCTCCAGACAGCTCTACCAAAGAGGCTCCGTTGATAGCAATTTCCCGCAAGCCGTTTGATATAAAGCTCAGGGGGAGAAAGTTTGCTACAGGCTGAACCAGTTCCGGCAGTGATTCAATCGGGAAAAATATTCCAGACAATATCATCTGTGGGAACGTCACCAGGTTGCCAATGGCCATGATTGCCTGCTGTGATTTGGCAATACTGCCAAGACAAAAGCCGATGCTTAGAAAAATTACCGTGCCCAAGACAATAAACACATACAGTGACGCGATATTACCGACAAAAATAACGTTAAAAAGAAAAATAGCTGCCAGTATCAGACCACTGATCTGAACCAGACAGATAGTTAAACGCGCAAGCACCAGACCACCGATAAAGTCACGGGGTTCAATGGGCGTCACAAAAAGTCGTTTAAGGATTCCCTTGCGTCGATATTCGACAATGTTGAAACCGCTGCCAGCAACACCAATATTCATAATGCTGAAGGCAAGCAGGCCGGGGACAACAAAATCAAGATAACTCTGGGTGCGTGACTGTACATCTTCAATGTTCAAAGAGAACAGGGGGTCAATATTTCGCAGGTTTCTCTCTACCGAAACCAGGGCCTGTTCAAGTACCGGGAGCACCACAGCGACTTGCCGGACCTGAGCTGCGTCTATCAGGACAGTCAGGTCAACCGGACTGCCATTATCCCGAAAATCATCAGGCAGTATCAGTACCACAGATTTTTCACCGGCGCTCAGTTCTTCGCGCAGTGCCGTCTCATCTCCCAGGGTGATGGAAAATAGTTCTGAGGTTTCCAGTGATGCAATGAACTGGCTGGCCAGCGCATTGTTGGCATTGTTTACAATACCCAGTTCGATTGGGTCGGGATCATTGTTACTGGCAAAGCTGATCACAAACATAAAGACAAGCGGAAAGAATACCGAGAAAAATATTGCCTGGCGATCTCGCGAATGTATCTTCAGCATCACCTTGGCGAAATACATAATTTTTTTCATGGGAATCCTTTTTTTATGCTGCAAGTCCTGCTATTCACGCAGATCATGGCCGGTAAGAGTGAGAAATACGTCTTCCAGATTACCATGCAACGGTGCCGCTGGTGGTTCAGGGGCATGTTTGAGAATCAGTTGCTGAGGATCTCCTTCTGCAATGATTTTGCCATTGTCCATAATGGCCAGCCGGTCACATAAAAATTCAGCTTCTTCCATATTGTGCGTGGTGAGAACGATAGTCATGCCGTTATCATTAAGTTGGCGCACCAGATCCCAAAGGTTACGTTTGGCCTGCGGATCAAGCCCTGTGGTGGGTTCATCCAGAAAAAGCACCTTGGGGTCATTAACCAGGGCACAGGCGATGGAGAAGCGTTGTTTCTGGCCACCGGAAAGATTGGCGGGTTTGGCATTGGCTTTTTCCTTCAGATTGACCTTCCCCAGTAGTTCTTCCGGGTCATCATTTCTACCATATAAATTGCTGAATAGTGAGAGCAGTTCACGCAGGGAAAGGTGGTCAAAATATTCGTTGGCCTGGAGCTGAACACCAATAATTTTTTTCACCTGATAGGGTTGGGTGGCGACATCAAGGTTATCGACCAGAGCCTGGCCGCCATCAATATCGGTCAGGCCTTCGATCATTTCCAGAGTGGTAGTCTTGCCGGCACCATTGGGACCAAGAATGCCATAAATCTGTCCTTTATTGATGGTTAGGGAAACACCATTGACTGCGTAAAAGAATTCATTTTTTTTATCCGGTCTGGGATATTTTTTAGCGAGATTAATGACTTCAACAATTGGCATGATGCCTTCCTGACAGGTTGTTCCGGGCTATGATAACGGAAACTGCAATCAGGTAAAGCGCTGAATATTCAGGGTCTGGAAAAAGTGAGGGGAATACTACTGAATCGCGTCAGGATTGACGAAATCCACAGGTTCTCTGATGACACAGTTGTCTTTCTGCATGCATGCTTCCTGGAGCAGTTTTGCCGTTTCCAGCAGTGGCTCCGGAGGCGGTTGCAGGAAGCCGGCAGAATAACGGCCCATGGCAAGATCAAATGGAGTACGACCGGCATTGTCTCTTACTTCCTGGGCGATTCCGTTATCGATAAGATATTGACTGATTTTGTTCCAGCCCATTTTGGCAGAAGCGTGAAGGGCAGTTTGCCCATCGGCAAAAACACTGCCGCGCCCGTAGCGATCCATGCCTTCTGCGCTATCCAGAGTCAGATTCTTGTCGGGGCGAATGGAAGGATCACCGGTGAGTGCATTGATATCGGCACCTGCCTCAAGTAATACACGAATCGTTTCGATACTGTCTTCTTCCGTTTTAAAGCGGCCTCGTGTCGGTGCCGCCGCCCACTGAATCCCGGATACGGCATGTAGGGGGGTATGCCCACTGGCATTTGGCAGATCCACAAGGGCACCATGGTCAAGCAGCAGTTTAACCGAGGCTGTGTCGGCAGAACGTGCAGCTCTGAGCAGTGGAGTAGCACCAGTCGACAGAGGGTTATCAGAGCCACGGTCAAATACTGCATTGCGGTAGGGTGGACGCAACTTCAATTGCATATTCGGGTTTGCCCCTTTCTCCAGTAATAGTTTTGCCACATCGTAACCGGTGGTTACATCATTGGAGGGGATGTCGGGTCTGCCGCCAGTGGGCATGGTATGTAGATCAATAGCATTGAAAAGAGGCGCGCGGCCAAAAATATCCCATTGATTGATATCTGCTCCGGCGTCTATTAATGCCATAGCCGTTTCAAAATGCATATTTATAAGGGCAAGGTTGAGAGGTGATACACGATCGGGATCAATAGTATTCAGGTCAGCACCGCCCTTGGCCAACACTTTGACGCACTCCGTACAGCCTTCGCGAGCAGCATAGTGTAGTGGGGAGAAACCGCCATTGTTCATGTCTTTTGGGCGAGGCTCATTCATCATGGTGTGGTCCCAGATGCGGGCAAAGCCTTTCATATCAATATCGGCGCCATGGTTAATCAGCGTTTCCAGCATCGCAGGCTGATGTTGGGATGCCGCCCACATGGCAGCTGTCTGACCGCCCCATTGTTCCCTGGCATTAATATCGGCACCATACTCCAACAGTAATTCAGCTGCAGGGACATTGCCGGTTCTGGCAACTACCATCAAGGGCGTTTCACCTTCCAGGTTGGCCAGGTTGGCATTTGCGCCATTGGTCAAAAGTACCCTGAGGATTTCCGTATTACCTGACATGGCAGCCTCACCCATGGTGTTGGCGCCATATTCATTGCGTTGATTAACCTCGGCGCCAGCCTCCACCAGTGCTGTTACCAGGTCGAGGTCGTCCTGGTAGATAGCATAGAGCAGGGCAGAGGTACCATCAGATTGCAGGGCGTTAACATCTGCACCCTGCTCAATCATCGTCAGGGCCTGGTCACGATCGCCAGCGGCAACCAGATCGACCAGATTATTCTGGGCAAAAAGGGAGGAGCTGCTGACCAGCCAGGTAAGTGTTATTAGTACTGACTGGAAGCGCAGTATCATAAAATGGTGAGTCCTTATTCTGCTCTTTTTTCTACTAACCTACTAACCTACTAACCTATGTAAATCTACCAAATCGACATGAGTGGCAGGCTTACACTTCCGATAACTCACCTGTGGCATCGCCAAAGCTGCCCTGCTCAACGCCAGCCCTGTTTAGCAGGGTAAGGAGCAGGTTCGCATGGGGTGTATCCTGGGCATAGTGCAGGTGTTGACCACCCTTGATAGTGCCCCCGCCATGTCCAAACACAGCGTTGGGTAGTGGATCCTGATTATGTTTGTCACTGTTGCTCATGTTGGATCCGAACAGAATGATGGAGTTATCAAGCACTGTACCGTCGCCTTCCTTCATGGCATCCAGTTTATCCAGGAAGCCATTAAAGACCTGGGTATGGAATGCCTGAACACGAACCAGCCTGTCTTTCTTGCTGGGGTCATCACCATGATGGGAAAGGGGGTGAAACGCTTCGGTGACGCCAAGGTTGGCATAGGTTCTCATGCTGACTTCTTTTTCCATCATGAAAGTTGCCACATTGGTCAGGTTAATCTGATACGCCAGGGCGATAAGGTCAAACATGATCGTCAGATGTTCTTCAAAATCACTGGGTATACCCACCGGTGCTGGAGGAATATCAACATCGCTTAAATCCTGACTTTTCATCATCTCTACACGGCGTTCAATCTCGCGTACGGATTCCAGATAGGTATCAACCCGGGCAATATCTTCCGAGCCCAGCTTTTTCTGCAAGGCAGTAGCATCACCCATTATTGAGTCGAGGATGCTGCCGGTTTCGTTAACAATTGCCGCACGTTCAGCCGAGTTATCACCCTGGCCAAATAGCTGGAAAAACAGTTTGCGTGGATTGTTTTCTATAGGCAGAGCCAGCTCCGGTGTCTGGAATGACAGCGAGCTGCCATATGAACAGGAAAATCCCGGCGCACAAGGCCCGCCTGAGGGCGTACCCACTTCAATAGAGGGGAATGTTGTTCCCTGCCCCATTTTCTGGGCGGCAATCTGGTCCGCAGTAACTCCACGGGTGGGATCACTGACATCACCTGGTGCCACACAACGCAGCCATGTGCCTGCAACGATGCCATGAGGATCGTTACTTTCGGCTGGCTTGTTACGCAGACCGGAAACGATTGTCATCTTGCTCTTGTGATTGGCCACGGGGGCAAGAATTTCAGGAATTACAAAATCTGAACCGGTGGATGCAGGGGTCCAGCGCTCCATAACAGCGCCATGGGGGAAGAATATAAATCCCATTCGAGGCTGAATGTTGGCTGCAGTTTGTGCCAGGGCGGTAGCTGCCGGAACCATAGCATCCAGAAATGGCAGAGCAACACTGGTGCCCATTCCTCTCAACACGGTGCGTCTGGATAGATGCTTTTTACTGATAAACATTGGATTAACCTCCTGGGTTGATTCCGGGTGGTGTTTCATCAACACCTAAACTCTAAGTTACGATTTTACTGAAAAATGCCTGGTTTTTCACCCTTATTCGAGCCAGTGAATGTGTTTACCGGCGCCTTGGTAAAAATATCAGAAATCACATAAAAACTATATTTTCCAGTAGCTTAACTATTTAGTGAGGCAGAATTATTCAAACTTTATGCAAGCCGGTCTGAGCATCTGTCTACTTTACAATACCGATGATATCAGGCATCAGGTGTGTAGTGGGGTATCAGGCTTTCATGGGCTCTGCGGATAAACTGCTCAGGGTTTCCCCAGCGCTCGTTGTATTCTGCTGTTGGCATTTCTGAAAGCGTTACTTCAACACTATTGGCTGCCCTGAAGCCATTGCTAATGCGCTGGAAAATGGTGTCATACATATCTCGCATCGCCTGCAGGTCGGCTTTGTTCATTAGCGGGCCGTTCGCAGGCACGATTACTGTGTCGTCATTGGCGATTTCCAAAAGCACTTCCAGGCCATCCACCAGGCCGCCAATCCAGCCACCGGTCCACCAGTCCATCAGGGGCCAGCCATCATTAGCAATGACCCCACCCCCATGAAGTACGTTTTCTGTCGGGAAATAGATGTATAAATCCCCATCAGTGTGTGCCTGACGCAGATATCCATATTGCACTTCGGTGCCACCATGGTTCAGATTGCCATAATGAAAGAAGGTTTCAGTGGGTTGGGCAGACGCAGGCAATGGCGCAATTCGGGTATTTTCCCAGGGTCTGGTAATTGGTGTAGTCAGCCATTGGCGGGTGTTTTCATGGGCAAAAATGGTTGTCCCCTGACTGCCGAGGATTTCATTCAGTCCGGTTTGTTCCCGATGCCAGTGTGTGTTCACAAGCATCGTGATCGGAGCAGCTCCGGTGACTTCCGAGATTGTCGCAAGGGTTTGCTGCGCGGCCTCTGCCAGACCGCCATCGACCACCAACACGTCGCCATTGGCAGATTTCTTTACCAGAGTATTACTGCCTGCTCCGCTAATCAGAGTGAGCGAATTGCCCAGATCCTGTGTTGTTAATGGTTGGGCGCCGGCAGAGCCTGCTGACATGAGAAATAGCATCAGCAACAAGCCTAAAGTGGGGCGCAGTTCCTTGCTCTTCAGTTTGATCATGGCAGCCAGGAAAGGCCGGAAGGAGAAAATAGATTTACTCATAGGGTTTAATACTTTCATCATTGTTATTGAAAATTGCTTTGCTGATTAAAACATGTCGAAAAAATTGATCGCAGAGTATAGATTAGCACCGATTAACAATCCACAATGGTTGGGCTTGCCATGAACTTCAATTGTTGACCAAGCTGTTCTTGTCATGTGTACACTGGTGGATTATGCTTCACTGGTTAACAATAAACATACTAATAAAATTGTTAAGCTATTTAGATAGTTAGACAACAGCCAGACTTTACATACTTTGTGACCAGGATTTAATTCTTATAAGGGGACACTAGCCACCATGAATAATGCTACCGATCCACGCAACATTATCGACCAATCAGGAATGACTCGCGCAATGATGATTGTGGTGGGTATTACTGTTTTTCTCAATGCCATGGATGGATTTGATGTCCTTGCCATCAGCTTTTCAGCCCCCGGCATCTCCGCTGAATGGGGTATCAGCCAGACAGCACTGGGCTTTGTTCTGGCTGCTGAATTGGTAGGCATGGCTTTTGGCTCAGTTATCCTGGGAGGAGTGGCCGATAAATATGGACGCAGAACCACCTTGCTGGGATGCCTGATCGTTATGTCAGCAGGGATGTTCATGGCTACCACCTCGACGTCTGCCAATATTCTCATGGTATGGCGAGTGCTTACTGGTCTGGGCATCGGTGGCATGCTTTCGTGCACCAATGCTACCGTAGCTGAGTTTTCCAATAATCGCTGGCGCAGTATGTGTATATCCCTGATGGTTATTGGTTATCCCCTTGGTGGTGTAATCGGTGGAGAAATCGCACAAAAATACTTGCTGGTGAATTTTGAGTGGCGCTCGGTATTTTATTTTGGTTCTCTTGTCACCGGTTTCCTGATTCCGGTTGTTTATTTCCTGGTGCCGGAATCTGTTCACTGGCTGACACGTAAACAGCCTGAAAACGCATTGGAAAAAATCAATTATTCCCTGACAAAACTTGGCCATAATGGCATTACTGCGTTGCCGGAAGTGAACGAGGAAGAAAAGAAAAAATCAGTAGGCGATATTTTCTCCAAGAGTCTGGCAATGATCACCATTCTGGTTACTGCCGCTTACTTCCTGCATATCACAACCTTCTACTTTATCCTGAAATGGACACCAAAAATCGTTGCAGACATGGGCTTCGAAGCTGCCGCTGCAGGTGGTGTACTTAAGTGGGCCAATATAGGCGGTGTTCTTGGCGGTATTACCTTTGGTGTACTCACAGCCCGTTTTGGCTTGAAACCACTGACTATTGGCATTCTGTTTCTGACCATGATTGGAGTTGCCCTGTTTGGTCGTACCCCGGCGGAACTTGGCAGAATGGAATTGCTGGCCGCCTTTGCAGGTTTCTTTGGTAATGCCGGAGTCTCCGGACTCTACTCCATTGTTGCCTATTCCTTTCCGACCCATGTTCGTGCTACCGGCACCGGATTCGTAATAGGTGTTGGACGGGCAGGGGCAGTGCTATCGCCGATTCTTGCAGGAATAATGTTTGATGCCGGCGCAACCTTGCCAACTGTTGGTCTGGTGATGGGTTCCGGCTCAGCTATGGCGGCCATAGTGCTCATCTTCCTTAAGTTGCAAACCAACGATCCCACGCCATTGACAGTAGCCGAAAGCGAACCCAATGCCGAAGGTTTGGGTGTTTCAGCGGCTTGATGATGAGGTAAACTTGATTAAAAAGGCGGGCCCGGTGCCTGCCTTTTTTTTGGTCGGACAATATTGGCTTAGACTCCTCAGGCCAAGTCTTTTACAATTGGCCAGATACCATAAAGTCGAATTAACACCATGCTCAAACTTATTACCAGAACTGTCTTTGTTTTCCTGTCCCTTGCAGGCATAGCGAGCACTGTAAGTATGGCTCAAAGTATGGCTCAAAGTATGTCTCAAAGTATGGCCCAGGAAAGTCAGCCTGTGACAGCCCCCACCGTAATTGAGAAGGTAAACGAACTCACTGAACCAAAAAGCGAAACGCAGGGCGAGAATGCTAACCGCACTGGTACGCAACCGCTACCCGAGACCATGATGTCACCGGTAGAAACCTCAATCAGTGCCCTGGGCACATCTTCTGAACTGGTCGAGCAAGCGGGTAATACTGCAATGGCTGCAGGAAGTTGTTCGGTTGTAGACCTGTTTGTCAGGCAGTATTGTGCATCAAATCCAAACGATATTAGCTGCCAGTTCCAATAGTCTTTTAAAACCAGTTACTGTGATGCCCGGATAAATCCGGGCATTTTATTGTTATTACTTATTATTTTTTTAACCTGATATGAATTCTGTAATATCCATCGAAAACCTTTCAAAAACCTATCAATCCGGATTCGAGGCACTAAAAAATGTCAGCCTTGAAATCAAAAAGGGTGAAATCATTGCCTTGCTTGGCCCAAACGGAGCAGGCAAAACTACGTTGATCAGTATCGTATGCGGCATAGTAAATGCCAGTACCGGGAAGGTGACTGTGAATGGTCATGATATCGTCAGGGACTATCGGCAGGCCCGAGCCAGCATTGGTCTGGTTCCGCAGGAGCTTCATACCGAAACCTTTGAGTCGGTACTCAATACGCTGGCATTCTCCCGGGGTTTATTTGGCAAGGCACCTGATCACGGTCATCTGGAGAAAGTGCTTCGATCGCTGTCACTTTGGGATAAAAAAGATAACAAGATTATGACGCTTTCCGGTGGTATGAAACGCAGAGTCATGATCGGTAAGGCGCTGGCACATGAGCCTGAAATTCTTTTCCTGGATGAGCCTACTGCAGGGGTTGATGTAGAGTTGCGCAAGGATATGTGGCAGGTGGTGCGGGAATTAAGGGAATCAGGTGTCACTATTATTTTGACAACTCACTATATCGAAGAAGCAGAGGAGATGGCTGACCGCATAGGCATCATTAACAAGGGGGAAATAATTCTTGTTGAGGAAAAGCAGGCGCTAATGCAAAAGCTCGGAGAAAAACGTCTCATTCTGCATCTCAGCCAGCCCCTCGAAGCCATTCCTGAGTCGCTAGAGTCATTTAAGCTGACTCTCAAGGATGGAGGCTTAAATCTGGTTTATACCTATGACGTGCAACAGGATAGCTCTGATATTACTTCCCTGCTGGATGCCATCGAAAAAGCCGGCATACAGTTCAGGGATCTGGAGACCATGCAAAATTCTCTGGAATCTATATTTGTGAATCTGGTAAAGAAATAAATCCTCGCTATAATCGAGTTAAAGACAAACATGAATTTTTACGCAATAAAGGCAATTTATAAATTTGAGATGGCGCGCACCTGGCGCACTATTGCGCAGAGTATTGTGTCACCGGTAGTTTCTACCTCGCTTTACTTCGTGGTGTTTGGCAGCGCCATTGGCTCCAGAATGAGTGATATCGGCGGTGTCAGTTATGGTGCTTTTCTGGTGCCTGGTTTAATCATGATGTCCCTGTTGACCCAAAGTATCTCGAATGCTTCTTTTGGTATCTACTTTCCGCGTTTCACCGGCACTATTTACGAGGTTCTCTCTGCACCGGTGTCGCCAGCTGAAATTGTGCTTGGCTACGTAGGTGCTGCAGCCACCAAAGCCATAATGGTGGGGTCGATTATTCTGGTTACCGCAACACTTTTTGTTGATATGCATATCATGCACCCGCTTACCATGTTGCTATTCCTGGTGATGACTGCAATGACATTCAGTATGTTTGGATTCATTATCGGTATTTGGGCGGATAATTTTGAAAAATTGAATATCATTCCTTTACTGATTGTCATGCCACTGACTTTTTTGGGGGGCAGTTTTTACTCCATTAGCATGTTGCCGGAATTCTGGCAGAAGGTTTCCCTGTTTAATCCCGTTGTTTATCTTGTTAGCGGTTTCCGCTGGAGCTTCTACGAAATCTCCGACGTGAAAGTCAGTGTCAGTTTTCTGATGACGTTGTTCTTTCTGGGTGTGTGTGTTGTCGTATTGCACTGGATTTTTAAAACAGGATATCGTCTGAAAAATTAATCAGGGGCAACATCCTGGCTATGGCGGTTTTCAGATTCAATGTGGCGTTTTCAGGTTTGTAAACATATACTTCCTAGCCTGAAGTCGAGGGATGCCGTACCAGTTCAAAGGCAAAGGTACTGGTGAAAATAAATAAAATTTAAAGTATTCAATCTATATTTGAAACAGGGGATTACCATGCGAGCTGTATCCAAATGTCAATTATCTTTTGCCGCGTTAACCATGACGCTTGCCACAGCAGCTATGCCGCAGCAAACAGCTCAGATAGATTTTGAGAGTGTTGGTCGAGGTCGACCTCTTATAGCCGATGCTAATGAATATGATGTGACAGGTGCTACCTACAGAGGTGGTTTTTTTCAGCCGGGAGTTGCCCGGACATTTTTTGGTGGCGCAATGGGAGGAGAAGTCCCTGAGGGTGTTGAGCCTTTGGAGCGTGACCTGTTCACTTCAGATGATTTCTATAAAGACCGTGAGTTGTGGATGGATCCGCGCTATTACCGTTGCAATAGTTCTGCGGCGATTGAGGATTTGTGGGGAGCTAATGCCACCGGATCACAGATAATGGGTGACAATCCTCCGGCAACGGCACCCTGGGGAAAATGTGATAATGATTATCCCAGGGAATCAATTGTCAGCCCCTACCCATTCGCCACAGCGCAGGAACATTACGAGGCATTACTTGAGGAAACCACACAGCGCGGTGGTCCAACGGAACACACTTATGCCACTGTGCCCGGAGAATGGAGCGGTATTTATCAGCATCCGGTAAGAACTCCCAATAACCAGTACTGGTACAAGATGCGTTATAACCAGATACCAACGATCCTGTCTTTGCTGACCGATCAATACCAGGAGTATTTTGTTCAGGAAACCTTCCATCATGGCAATACCAATGCGGCACAATGGCAGTCCCAGTATTGCTGGCCAGAAGGATTTACGCGCAGATTTCATGAATTTGCGGTCTGGGAGCACTACATCATGGTAACGCCGAACATGGTGCAGATTCTTGCCGGAGTCGCGAGAAATTTCATTACCAATATTCATGTTGGCAGGGAATTCAAACTGGATGGTGTCGTACCAAGGCTGGGAGAAGATGTGCCACGTTGGTATGGTGAAACCATTGGTTTCTGGGATGAAGACGTATTGATTACCTGGACTTCAAATATTCAGGCGTGGAAAAATCATTCTGCACCGGAACATTCAAACATGATGCAAACGGTGGAGATCTATTCGCCTAATTATGATGAAGAAGGAAACTTTGTTGGGCTGAATCACGAGGCAATTTTCTATGATCCAGAAGTATGGGTTGAGCCAGTAAGAGTAGTCAGAAACTATGTGAAACAGAATGAATTTGACGATCCTGATGCAACACCTTATGTCTTTGTTGAATGTGTTCAGACAATTTTTCCAATTGACGGGTATGCCACACCTGTTTCTCACGGAGACGTGATAGAATACGAGGTTCCCGATATGTACGGGCGACCCTGGGCGGAGATCTGGGATAAGAATTTTGAACAGGATATGGAAAAACCTGAAGAAGAGGATATATTCAGCTTCTAGTAAGTCTTAGTAAGTGATACTTGGAGTTACCAGTGGGGTATAAGGAGTAAAATATGAAATTTATCAATAAGTTAGTAAAAATTGCGTTGCCATTGTCAGTCTTGGGTGGTTTGCTGGCTATGCCTGCGCAGGCCCATCATTCATTTGCCATGTATGACATGAGAAATGTGAAGCTTTTCACTGGTGTGGTTACCCGTGTAGACCCCGCTGCAAATCATTTGGCGATTTTCTTTGCGCCCATGAATGAAGAGCGAACCAATGTATTGCGTGATGAAAATGGTGAGCCGATTATCTGGTCAGTTGAAATGCAGGGTTCTGCTGCCATGGCGCGTCAGGGTGTTTCTGTTAACGCGTTTCCCCAGGGAACTGTGTTTAGTGTAGGTTTACATCCTTTACGTAACGGTGAGAATGCGGGTTCCAGACAGGGCGGATTATTCAAGTGTCCGGAAAGGACTCCCCCTGAGCCAGGCATGCACTGTGATTCCGTTGAGGGTTCTGTGCAGATTGGTGACGAACCTCTTGCAGAAGCGACTTTAGACTAGAAACTAGTATGTCCTGGACAGTCATTTCTTTGGGTCAGCTATTTTTCAGCTATGTATTGCAAATAAAAGTAATAAAAAAGGCGTTCATTCGAACGCCTTTTTTTTCGATTAATTTTTCCGATCAATTGCCGGGAGCATTGGTGTTTATTTGTAAACCCACCAATTTGGCCCTTTTTCTGCTTCCAGACGTGCAAGTTGTTCCCGGTGAATTTCAGCAACCCGTTGTGGCGTGATCAGCTCACTTTCGTCTACCTGGGTGATTTCCACACTGGTTTTGTCTTCGTACAGATTTTCGCCCTTCAGCAGGGCCTTTTCGTTATAAGGCCAGATAAAAGCCTGGCGGCTGCGAAGATGGTAATAGGCATCCGGCGATTCGGCTGAATATCCCAGGTTTTGCAGGTCACTGCCTTTAATGAGCTGATTGAAAGTCAGTTCGTCCGCTATGCCCCAGTCGTTCACAGCAATAAGATCGTCAGAATTCCATAATACGGCCTCAGTGACACTGTTGTAAAAGCCGACCACCCCTTCCTTACCTTCGATCAGGGCCGGATTGTCGCCCCAGGAAACCCGATAAACCGGGTTATCCACTGTCATGTCCGGGGCAGTAATTTTGTCAAATTGGCCTGAGCCTTCCAGATGTACATGGCGGCGAAAGTTCTCCAGCATGGCCCTGTGTAAAGGGTTTTCTGTACGCTGCAGCAATTCCTCTACGGGATTCATACAGTCGTATACGGCTTGTTCAAATCGATTCATGATTTTCCCCCTTCAATAATTTTTTCAATTAACCTGAGCGATCAAATCTTCGCTTAACTGTCGCAATTGCTTCAGTGCCTGTATATCAGAAGCCTGGGCATCAGGGCTGGCAGCTTCCATACAATCAAAATAATGTCCAGTTACCGTGGTCATGTCTTCATTTAAAATCAGTCTTTCCACCGCATTGGCGCCATCATCAATAGTGGTTCTGCTGTCGGGCAGGGCAGTGGAGTCCAGCACCATTTTGGTATTCATCAGGGTCGCCGGGTGCAATGAATTGGCGGTCACGCCGGACCCTGCCAACTGCTGTGCCAGATCCATAGTATGGAGAATTTGAGCCAACTTGCTTTGGCTATAGGCCAGACCATCGCTGTAGTTCTTTTCCAGCATGGGGTCATTGAAATTAATAGCTGCCTGCGCGATGGAAGCTACGTTAATTATTCTGGCGGGTGCTGAAGCTTTTATTAGCGGTAATAAATCCCTGGTGAGTAAATATCCAGCTAAATAATTCACTGCAAAAAATATTTCATAGCCGTCACGGCTTAATAGCCTGGTTGAATCCGGAGTTCTGGGACCAATACCTGCATTGTTAACCAGTACATCAAGCCGTTCCTGAGAGTTCAGTATATCGGCGGCAAGTTTTTTTACTTCGACAAGTGAAGACAAGTCGGCATTAAAATATTCCAGGGTCTTGTTACCGGTAGCAGACCCCAAGTCAGAAAGTAATGACCTGCCTTTCTCAGGATTTCGTCCGTGTAAAAGCACTTTATGTCCCTGGCTGGCAAGTCGACGGGCGACTTCCTTGCCAAGGCCATCCGTTGCCCCGGTAATAAGAATTGTTTTAGTCATAATTGAATTTCCGCGTCAGCAGGCGAGGCTTTTCGCCTATTAAAGTCAAAATTCAGCTAGCCATTAAATAATAGCCTGATTATTAGTGACGATTTTTTAGTTGGAAAATCCATAGAGTCGATGGGGGTTATCAACCAGCAGGTTTTGCTGCATCTGTGTATCTGGAGCCATCAAAGGAATCAGATCTACCAGATCACCGTCATTAGGCATATGAAGTTTTATATTTGGATGTGGCCAATCGGTTCCCCATAAAACCCTGTCCGGAGCTACGTCAATGATTGCCTTGGCAAATGGCATCGCGTCCGTGAAGGGGGGGCCTGCAGAAGAAATTCTTTCTGCGCCGCACACCTTGACCCAGCAGTTATCTCTTTTGGCAAATTCCATCAGGATTTTAAACGGTTCCTGGTCAAGCCCGTCTTTGGTTGGAACCCGGCCCATGTGATCAATGATGTAAGGGATCGGCAGGTTGTCCAGCAGGTCCTGAAAATCCACCAGGTCAATGGCGTCAAAATGGAGGACTACGTGCCAGCCAAAGCCCTTGATTTTATTAATAATACTGTGAAATTCATCCATGTCAGGAATGCCGCCAAGATGGCGCACAAAGTTAAAACGACAGCCACGGCAGCCACCGTCATTGAGTTTTTCAATGTCCGCCTCGGTGAAAGTGTTATCAATGTTGGCAACGCCTCGATAGGCACCACCACTCTGGGCAATGGCATCAAGGATGGGGTCGTTATTGGTACCGTGGCAACTGGCATTCACCAGAACTGCGCGGGTTAGCCCGAGAATACTTTGCAGCTTCTTGAAGTCATCCAAACCAGCATCCGGTGGAGTATAGCTACGGGTTGGAGAGTAGGGGTATTTATCGCCAGGACCGAAAATATGACAATGGGCGTCAGTGGCATTGGCCGGTAATTTGAACCTGGGTGTTTTGGTATCTGGATCTGGCGCCATACAGGATTTAGTCATAAATTCATTTTCCCCACGAATACAAAGTGATTTCAAAGCGCGTTAATTTATCACAAAACCATCTTGTCAGACCAAAAAATATTGCTTTGCAGGAAACCATAGAGAAAGCACACAGGCTCTCAATTTCGCTAATCTGTCTTTTTTTAAGAAAATCGAGTAGGCTGGGTTTAGTGTATTTTTGTTAGGGGAATCCGGAGAGTTTTTAGCATCATGAGTAAAATTAATCGAATAATAAAAACAAGCGTATATGCAAGTCTGTTCGTTACTTTATTGCCATTTTCGATTCAGGCTCAGGAGTGTGAGCGATCGTGCCTGGAAGGATTTGTTGATCAGTATCTGGATGCGCTGATTGATAATAATCCAGCTTCAGTCGCCCTGACTAATGATGTTCGTTTTACTGAAAACGGGCAACGTCTGAATCTTCGTGATGGTCTATGGCAAACCATGCAGGCCAAGGGAGATTATCGTATTTTTGTTACTGATGTTCCGGCTCAACAAGTAACTTTTCTGGGAACAATTTTTGAAGAGCATCGTGATCCTGCCCAGATGACACCCGCACTGCTTTCGCTGCGTTTACGCATCGAAGATAATCAGATTAGTGAAATAGAGCATTTTGTTGTGCGTAGCACCAGTGCTGCAGAAAGACTGATTGAGTCAAAGCCTCGTCCTGAATTTACTACAGCATTAAGCGAAAGCCAGCGTATGTCGCGAAATGAAATGCTTGAAGTGGCCAATATGTATTTTACCGGCATGCAAAAAAATGATGGTCTGATGGACTATCCCTTTGCCGATGACTGCGATCGAATTGAAAACGGTATGCAATCTACCAACAGGCCAACCCCGGAAGGTGAAACTCGTCCGGATCCCTCCGATGCCAGCAGTTATTCGGCTCAGTGGAGCTGTATGGAGCAGTTTCAATCAGGCCTGATCTTTTTCGTAAACCGTATCAGGGACCGTCGTTTTGTAGCAGTGGACGAAGAAAGGGGCCTGGTATTTGCCTTTGTCTTTTTTGATCACTCCGGTGGCGAGTTCAGGCATGGTGTAACACCCAACGGTAGAAATGTAACAGCCGGGCCGGTTCAGCCCTGGACCTGGGGAATAGCAGAAATATTCAAGGTCTATGACGGTACCATCCATGAAATTGAAGCGATCCTGGAAAGGGTGCCTTATGGCATGAATTCCGGCTGGTCTACCTGGGAACAAGGCATGTCCGATGAGCTTCAGGATGTGACTTTTTCAGACGATTAATAGACGCCTGCGGCTAGTGGCAAGTTACAAGTCTCAAGAGACAAGAGACAAGAGACAAGAGACAAGAGACAAGCAACCACTCTCTCAGACTACAATGGTTTTCGTAGGTCGGATAAGGACCGCAGGGACGCCATCCGACGGGGCGACCTTTGGTCGCCTCTTGAGACTTGAGACTTGAGACTTGTATTTAATTCCCCCATGACTCCGTCACAGGTTTCCCCTACAATTCACGCTTCCGAGAAATAAGTAGTATTCGCGAATGTTCCTCACTATCAAAACCATTCATATGTGTTGCGCACTGATCAGCTTTACCGGCTTTCTGTTTCGTTCCTACCTGATGTTTATTGAATCAAAGTGGCTAAATCATAAATTAATTCTGGTTACCCCCCATATTATCGATACGATTTTTTTATTTAGCGGCTTCAGTATGGCTTTTTTGCTAAACATAGGTTTGTTTGCTCAGGGCTGGCTAACCATGAAAATTTTCCTGTTGATGTTTTATCTGTTGTTTGTGGGAATTGCACTAAGCAGGGGGGGGACAAAATATGTGAGGGTTACCGCTTTTTTTCTGGCGATTTTTACCTTTATCTATATTGTTGGTATTGCCGTCAACAAGACTGCAATGAGCTGGTTTGCATTGATTTAAGGCTTATCTTTAAAAGCGCTTGAACTTATCGCCAGGTGTTCTTTATCTTACTCTGATCCCGTTTTTAAAAACCATTTCCGGCTCCCGTAAGGTACTGAAGTGCCGCAAGGGGCTGCCAGTCACGGTGATTATGTCAGCCAGTTTTCCCGGTGTAATGGTACCTACTTCAGCGCCAACGCCCATATACTCTGCAGCATCCGAGGTTGCCCATTTGATGGCTACAAGGGGCGACATACCGAGTTCAAACACCCAGGTTTCCAGTTCGCGCCAGGTGGCCTCGCTGGCAGGATGACCGAAGGTGCCTTCGTCACTGCCAAACACCATGATGACACCGCGCTCACTGAGGCTTTGCAGTTTACGCTTGATTGTTTCCTGTGCAGAACGGGGTTGCACATTGAAATTGGCCCTGGCGATTGCCTGACGAATATCCAGTTCAATGTTTGCAGGTAAATCGAGAAAGTTCTTCGGATCATCCAGCCATTCAGGATCGGCAGCCAGTTCATCTGTATTCAAAACAGTACCAACAGTCGGATTCCAGTACAGGGGAATACCGCTGGCAATACGCTGCTCAACCAAGTCAAGAATATCTTCGGGATAGGTGGGGTTATCAATGCCGATATGCTGGATTTCATCCACACCTGCAATCAGGGCAACGCGAATTTCTTCGTCACTTCTGCCATGTGCCGTCACACGGACACCTGCAGCATGGGCGGTTCTGACGATGGCATTCACTATGTTCTGCGATTGTGGAACTGCACCAAGAATTTTTATAAAGTCCATACCATCAGCAATCAGGCGCTTGGTTTCATTCACCGCTTTGCGATCATTATCAATGGGGATTATATGGGGCATGGTTTGCGGGACATCGACTGGCATTAATGCAGCGCCGGCTGCATAAATGGTGGGGCCAGGCAGTTCGCCTTGCTCGATGCGTTGCCTGACTTTGGCAATATCCCGGGTATTGGCTGCGAGGTCGCGCACACTGGTAACCCCGGCCATTAAAAACTGATGTGCTGAAGCCGGAATGGTGACGCTGGCAAACTGATCTGAGTAAGTGGAAAACCAGTGTGCAAAATCAGGATGACCATTGTAGAGCAGGTGAACATGGGGGTCCCACAACCCGGGCATCACTGTCATGCCTTCCGTTGAAACCAATTGATAATCTGCAGGAACGGCGAGTCTGCCGATGGTGCCAACAGCCTCGATCCTGTTTGAGTTGATCAGCACAATGCTATTAGGTACCGGTTCTGACCCGCTACCGTCAATCAGCAAGCCGCCAACCAGCGCGTATTTAGTGTTATCCGGCTGAGCTAATGCCTGGTTTGAAATAATGCTCAGGGTGACTGCAAAAAACACCACACAAAGCCGAGGCAGTCTAAATTCGAAATATTTCATAAGCGCTAATATAGGATTTTTCAGCAGATTAATCTGTGGGCTTGTCGGCAACTCTGTCATAAACACGAACAAGTTCGATAGCTTCGGTAAAGCCTTCAGGGTGGATATACATTTCGACCCTGAGACGGTTGCCGGCATCGGTAATACGATAGGTTTCATTGGCAAAGCCGCCATCGCGTGGCCTTGCCTCAACCAATAATGCCGTACCTTCCCAGTGCGCAAAGGAAAAGTCCTTTACTGTATCAAGACCGGTAAGGCTGACACTGCGGCTGCGACCATCGGTATAAACAGGTCGCTGGTAGTTGTCGTCGTAGGTGAATAGATACTGTCCTTCTCCATATTCCATAGTCAGGGTCTTGTCATAGGAAATGCGGTCATACAATTCCTGTTCAGCCGGCCCCCCTCTGAAGCGGTCTTCTTCACAGCTGAGCCAACAGCGACTCACTTTTTCTCCCATCGCGCGCAGTACGCGTTCTACCTTTTTATCAGTATTGTCACTAAGTTCCGCATTGATAAGCCAGTGCCCGAAGAGGGCGGGGGAAGGAACGTCCTGTGCCTGGGCAGATAAAACCCCCAGACATAAAAAAAACGCCAATAAATGACGCAATTGAGCTTTGACAAGATTTTTCTGCCGCATGGTTAAACTGTTCCCTCCGGAAAAAAGTGTAGACTTTATGCGGATAAAAAGCCAGAAAGGGTACCTGCTGCATAATCTCTCCTTTATACTCGGCTGTGTAATAAGGGCAAGAACATTCATGCCTTGAATCCAGTTGAGTATAAAAAGAAAAAACACACTCTTATTCTGGAGCCCTGACCCGAAATAATAAAAACTGGAAATGAATATGCTTACACCAAAATTTCTCACGGGATTGTTGTCTCTGCTGCTGTTGGTCTCGGCATGCAGTAAAGAGGTTTCTCCGACGCTTACCAGTGATGGGGCCAATGATGGCGATGCTAATGAATTAGCGCTATTGCAGGCAGAACTGGAAAACCTGCGGGAAAGAGCCCAACGAATCAGGGATACAAAGGATATCAAACGCCTGCAGCGCGCCTATGGCTACTATCTTGATGAGGCTATGTGGGATGAACTGGCAGATTTGTTTACCGATAATGCCACGGTGGAATATGCCAGGGATGGACTTTATCGAGGCAAGGAGCGTATTCGTGAATATCTGTATCGATTGGGCGATAACAGGTCAGGTTTGGCAGCGGGACAGCTCAATGAGCATTTCCAGTTAATGCCGGTTATCACGCTATCTGACGATGGACTGTCCGCCCGGGGGCGCTGGCGTGCAGTGATACTCGCCGGGCAATATCAGGAGTCTGCGTTGTGGGGTGAGGGGCCTTACGAAAATGAATATGTAAAGCAGGATGGTGTCTGGAAAATAAGTAAATTACGTTGGTACCAGACCATCATGGTGCCTTACGAAGGGGGTTGGGGACTGAATGAAGACGTCAACCAGGGTATTTATGTATCCCCCGAGTTTCCGCCGGATGAACCGCAGACAGACGATTTTGGCTCCTGGCCGGACACTTTTTTGCCTCCATTCCACTTCGATAATCCGGTTGGGCGCTACGTACCGGGTGACTCTGACAATGCAGAAACAGCTAATCAAGGAGAAAACCAGTGAATTATTCCAATCAATTACTCCTGAGCTTATCTCTACTGCTGACTTCACTGGGTGCCACTGCACAGGATGATGTTTTACTCGCATTGGCCGAAGATATAGCGAAAGCAGAAATGGAAATCCAGCTGCTGGAAGATGAAAATGAAGTAGAAAATCTGCAGCGTATTTTTGGCTTTTATATCGACAAACATCAATGGACCCAGGCAGCGGATCTGTTTGCCGATAATGCAACGCTCGAAATAGGTGGCTCAGGCGTCTATGCAGGAAAAGCCAGAATTCTTGAATACTTGGGGCATATGGGTACAGAGGGACCCCAGGAAGGCATTCTGAATGATCATATGCAATTACAGCCGGTGGTTCATGTCAGTCCTGACGGTACCGCAAAGGGGCGCTGGCATCACTTTTCCCAGGAAGCAGAATTGGATGTCAGTCATTTCTGGGGCACAGGTATTTATGAAAATGAATACCTGAAGGAAGATGGTGTCTGGAAAATCAGCAAGCTGCACCTGTACTCAACCATGCGAACGCCGGTGGACGATGGCTGGCAAGTCACCGCAATCCCCAGATCACAGCCCAGTGCAGAATTTCCACCGGATCTGCCGCCCTCTGTTGATTATGAGAATTACCCGTCCGTGTATGTTGTTCCATTTCATTATGACAATCCGGTGACGTCTCCTTTTACTGTGGATGCCTCCGTGGAAGTAATGTCAGCCCCGACAGTACAAGCGCTTGCTACTGATCTGGATGACATGGATAACAGGCTGAGTCGACTGGAAGATGCCAATGATATTGAACGCTTGCAGACGATTTATGGTTACTACCTTGCCCGCAATCAGTGGGATGAGCTTACCGGTATATTTGCAGCGGACGGCACTATCGAAATTGCCATGCGTGGAGTTTATCGTGGCGCAGCCAGTATTCGGCGTAACCTTAACCTCTATGGTGTGCAGGATGAGTTGCCGGGCGAATTGCATAATCATATGCAATATCAGCCGGTTATCCACGTCGCTGATGATGGGCTGACTGCGAATTTACGCTCCAGAGCTTTTAGCATGATGGGCAGTTTCGGCAATCAGGGACGCTTCATGGGTGGAATTTACGAAAATATTTTTGTAAAGCGCAATGGTCAGTGGATGATGTTCAAGGATCAGCAAATCAATACCTATTTCGCCGGTACTGATGATGGCTGGATTAATCTGAGACGCTCCACCCCGCCAGGGATTACGGAGAGTAATCCGCCCGATGAGCCGCCAACCATGCAATTTGAAATGTATCCGAAAGCCTTTCTACCCCCTTATCACTATGCCAACCCGGTGACGGGAAGAACGGAAGTGGTGCAGTAACAAAGTTACAAGTCGCAAGTCACAAGTGGTTCAGGCAGGTTGACAGGGTGTGGCGACTTTAATAGTGGGAGAGGCTTTAATCTTCAATGGCTTAATACAAAAGGGGGCATTTAGCCCCCTTTTTCTTTTATCCTTTATCCTTTTTCCGCTTTTCTAATCTGCCGGTTCTATTTTCAGGATGGCTCCGTCACGCTGTTCCGTGGCGAGGTAGATAAACTCATCGGGGCCCATTTCAATATCCCTGACGCGCTGGCGCAGGTCGGTGATTAGAGATTCCCGTCGTACTTCCTGATAATCACGATTAAGCATGATGCGTTCCAGATGTCCGGTGCCTGGAATTTCCCCGGTGCGTAGTGCGCCGACAAGGATGTCATTTTTCCAGGCTGGCAGGGCATCTCCGGTATAGAAAAGCATGCCTGAGATGGCGATGGCAGGCGTCCAGTAAACAATGGGGGGTTCGAAAATGGCATGTGTAGGACGATCATTGGTCTGCCATGGGCCGGGATAGGTACGTCCCAGACTAACCAGTGGCCAACCATAGTTATAGCCAGGTTTGATCCAGTTCAGTTCATCACCGCCGTTGGGGCCATTTTCGTTCTGAAAGACTTCCCCGGTTTCAGGATGAATAGCCAGTCCCAGAGCACCACGATGGCCATAGGAAAATATTTCAGCACGCGCACCAGGGTTCCCGACAAAGGGATTATCGATGGGGGCGCTGCCGTCATCATTAAGCCTGAGGACTTTACCACCGAGGGTTTGTAATGATTGGGGGTCAGTGCCATTGGTGGTGACATACAGTTTGCCATCATGCCCAAAGGCCAGACGGGCAACACCGGCGACACCAGGGCCTGGATCAAATATATCAGTGAAGTTTTCCAGTGAACTGCCATTCCAGCGCGCACGACCGATAGCAATATTATTGGTGCCTTCGGGTTTAGGCTTGGTATAACTGAGGTACAGCAACTGGTTGTTTTCGAAATCCGGGTGTTTCACCAGATCGATATAGCCATGGGAGGTACCACCAGCACCAGATTCTCCGGCAAACACAGACGGTGGTCCGCCCATGATTGGTTCACTTTGCATTACACCATCTTCAATCAGGTAAATTTCCCCGCGTCGGGTAATCACCAATAACTTTCCATCCGGCAAAAATTCCAGGGCCATCGGGTATTCCAGCTTGGCCACTACAGAAACCTTGATATCCATTCCTTCTGCAGTCGGGTAAGTCCAGGGACCTTCACCCATGGGTATGTTTTCGAGACCGGTGGGTGCAGTTGGGTAGGGACCACTAAAGGGAATATCGCGCTGGGCATAGGCCGTCGTCAATGGCAACAGGCATAAGGTACAGACCAACGCAGGTTGCTTAAAAATTACTTTTAATAAAACAAAGATAGATTTCATAAGTGATTAATTCCCGTAAGTTTTATAATTATGGGGTTGTTTATACCAGTTATAGCGCGTTAAGTTAATTTTGTTTATCAAAGAAATTTCTCGCTGAGAAAATCGATAATTTTTCTATTATAGGCTTTTGCCAGCGCAAGGGCTTTTTCCTCACTGATATCGCCGCGTTTTGCCATGCTTTTTGCGACATGCTCCGGCTTGCGAAACAGCGCAACAATGACCGGATCATCAAGATGATCGTAATATTTTTCAATAGTCAAGGTTGTGCGGGGATCCTTCCAGCCCCACAGAGGTTTGTTGTCCTTGCTCCGGATCAGGTTTTCGGTATCAATCGGGTTTAATGGTCTGTCGACATCATCCCATATATTTCCGCCAAGAATTTCCACGTTTTTCTTCAGGAAATCCATATCTTCAAAATGGCCTTCCGGGTTGTCAGGCAGGCCGGATAGGAGATCATCCCCCATATGCACGCCAGCCTCATGGAGAGCCTTGGCTACCAGACTGGAGGCACTGCGATGGCAGCCCAGGATTACAAAAGTCTTGTTCATTGCTCAGCTCTTCTCCTTCAGAGTGATTGTTTTACAAAGTGCCAGAATTGCAGAAACTTGCCGCTCTCATCCACCGCACGCAAAAAATAGTGCCCATCCCTGAGTCGGTCCCACATGGTGCTGCTGAAAGTGAATGATGCGTCTTTTGGCGTCGCTCTGGCAAAAACAATAAAATCTTCCTGCACACCAATGTCAATGGTGCAAGCCTGGTCCGGTAATGATAAAGCAGTGAAGCTGTTTATTTCCCCAAGGTCTATGACATTTGTAAGTTTTTCTGATTGCGGTAATGGCGGTGGCCCGCCGGGATAATATTTCTGCAGGAATATTTTTTCACTCTGGCTCATTAGAGTGGCTTTACTCTGTGGAGGTTCCGCTGACTGGTTCCAGTAGTGTACGGCTTTGGCCTGTGCAACACACACAGGGTTGACACCTTTACGCATCAGGCGACCACATAAGTCCGTATCCTCATAATAAAGAAAAAAGTCTTCATCAAAAATTGGCATGTTTTGCTGCAAGAACCAGTGATTGTCTACCAGCAGGCAGGCACCGGATAAAACCGGTTCACTAAATGGGGCTTTTTCTTTCCAGAAGCGCACATGGCGTGCCTGGGCAAGTTGGCTCAGATCAGGGCTTTCAGCCAGTCCCTGATTGGGAGTATACCGGTCTGACAGTAACCACAGTGGATGTCCCAGGGCGGGAGGAAGCTGCAATGTACAGGCATCATCCCAGTAGAAGCGGGGGCCACATAGAGGGGCATGATGCTGCTTTGCGGCTTCAAGCAAAAGTTTCAGGCAATTTTTTTGCAGGCGTACATCGGGGTTAAGAATTAAAAGCCAACGGGTTTTGATCGTCCTGGCAGCCATGTTGATTGCCGCACCAAAACCAATATTGAGATCAGGTGTAATAATGCTGGTGTGCCGGAATTCAGCTTGAGCTGGATCAATGTCATTGCTGTTATCGACAATGATGGTTTCACGTACCTGATCCTTAAGGCGTGCAACAAGCGTTGCGCTGTCATTGCTGTTGCCATAATTGACGATGGCGGCAGTCACTTCTTGCTGGGCTGATAAGTCCATTAATTATGCTGCTAAAACTTATCCAGATCGTTGGCCAGAACAACCGCGCCGGAGTAACTTCGTTGTACTTCAGCAACAATGTCTTCGGCGCTGGCGTTAAAAAACAGGATATGGGTCAGTACTACCAGGCCAGGTTGAGCAATGCTGGCTATTTCTGCTACCTGGCTTGCACTGGTGTGGGAGTGGCCATGGTAATCCTGCCAGAATTCAGATTGCTGACTTAGTTTATCGCCACTGTAGACTTCATGAATAAGAAGGTCGGCTCCTTTGGCTTTTTCAGCCAGGGTCTCGCTGTAGGTAGTGTCACCGGAGATCACAATAACTTTATCTGCAGTGGTGACTTTATAGCCATATGCAGGCCGGATTTCCCCATGGGGTACAGTGAACGCTTCTACGGTGATATCGGCATTGGAAAATACAATGCCGTCATCAATTTCTGTGGCGCTGGCAAGATAACCCTGACGGTCAGTGATCAGTTGCGGCGGGGTCCCTATGGTTCGAATGTTGGCCTCTATAGCCAGCATGCGGTTCATATTTTCCACGTATTCAGACAAACCTTTCGGGCCAAATACGGAAAGCTTTTGCTGCCTTCCCCACCAGCGGTGAGCGGAAAGTTCCGCGATATCATGAATATGGTCACTGTGCAGATGGGTAATGAAAAGGTACTTGATATCCTGAGGATACAGTTCAGGGATAGCATGGGTTTCGTAAGCCTGTGTTGCCCGTTTCACCATGCCGCCGCCAGCGTCAAAAACATAGGCTTCGCCGTTGGTTACAATAGCAACACCGGGTCCGGTGCGTTGGGCGTCAGGAACCGGAGTGCCGGTACCAAGAATAATAACCTGGGTTGTTTGAGTGCTATCCGCAGCAAAACTCCCGAACGGCAAAATCGAGGCCAGGGCGAACAGTAAAAATGAGGGGCACAGAAAGGGGAATATTGGCTTTGGCATGAAAAATATTATTGTTGTTGAAGGCGAAAGAAGCATAAAGAACATCTGCTACAATGGCAAGAATCACCCGCAGTCAGAGTTGACAACTTACCGATGAATCCGACATTAAAACCTTATGTGGAAACCTTTATTGAGCAAGAACAGCTTCCAGTTGAATATTTTAATACCGTAGAGAAGTGGTTTTTACCGATGGTGGATGAACTTCTGCATAAAATGTCATCGCATCAGGGAACCTATATTATTGGTATCAGTGGTTGCCAGGGTAGTGGCAAATCGACACTGGCTTCACTTCTGGTCATGATGCTGAACAAAATGCTTGGCCTGCGTTGTATAAATCTCTCCATTGATGACTTCTATCTAACCCACGCAGAAAGACAGGCTCTGGGAAAATCCATACATCCTCTGCTGGCCACCAGAGGGGTGCCAGGCACCCATGATGTGGATCTGGCTATTTCAACAATTTCTTCATTGCAAAATTCCGCTGAGACAGCCGTGCCGCGTTTTGATAAAGCGCTGGATGACCGCATGCCGGCGCATGAGTGGCCAAATGTCAGGGGGCCAGTGGATGTTATTGTACTGGAAGGCTGGTGTGTTTCAGTGGCAGCACAACCCGACGATCTGCTTGAGGAACCGGTGAATGAACTGGAGACACTTGAAGACCCTGATGGCATCTGGCGTGGTTATGTAAATGATGCAATGTCAAAAAAATACCAGGAACTTTATGCCTTGCAGGACTACCTGGTATTTCTCAAGGCTCCGGATTTTGCAAAAGTGTTTGAGTGGCGACAAAATCAGGAAAATCGTCTGGAGGAAAAATATGCCAGGGAAAATGCCGGGAATGAAATGGATAGCCGCATAATGTCACCGAATCAACTTCGACGTTTCATTCAGCATTATGAGCGAGTCACCCGTTATGCGCTGGAGACTCTGGCCGATAAAGCTGATGCGGTTTTTCAACTCACAGACAATCAAACCATTGACCAGAGACTTAAATAAATTAGTGGGAAGGGTATGCAAGCACTGATAACAGAATTACAAAAACTGCAGGACACTGATGTACTACTGGGTGACAGTATTTCGGAAAAATACCAGCACGACTGGTCCGCTGATGCGCCCGGGATTCCCGGCGCGGTAGTGAGGCCATCAACGACCGGCGCACTTTCTGAAATTCTGGCATTGTGCCATGCTCTTGATCAGTCAGTCGTCGTTCAGGGTGGCCTCACCGGACTGACTGGCGGCGGTATCCCCAAGGCGGGTGAAATTGCCATAAACCTGGAGCGGATGACAGGTATTGAGGAGCTGGATCGTGATGCCATGACAATGACGGTAAAAGCGGGCACACCGTTGCAGGTTATTCAGGAAGCAGCGGATCAGGCCGGTTTTATTTTTCCTCTTGATCTGGGCGCCAGAGGAACCTGCAATATCGGTGGAAATATCTCAACCAATGCAGGCGGCAACCAGGTCCTGCGCTTTGGTATGACACGCAACCTGGTACTTGGACTGGAAGCGGTCATGGCCGACGGGACCGTTATTTCATCCATGAACAAGATGCTGAAAAATAATGCCGGATATGATTTGAAACATTTGTTTATAGGCACTGAAGGGACTCTGGGGATCGTTGCCAGAGCGGTTCTGCGGCTGTTCCCCAAAGCCGGTAGTCGATGCACAGCGCTATTGGCGCTGGAAAACTTTGCTGACGTGGTCAGTCTTATGCACAAGCTGACGACTGAATTCAGTGGCAATCTGAGTGCATTTGAAGTGATGTGGGCGAGCTATTTTCACTTCATCACTGACAATGTGGATACCATTGATTCGCCAATGGAGCAGCGCTATCCCATTTATGTACTGACGGAGCTGGAAGGCAGTAATCCGGACAAGGATCAGGAGCTTTTCGAAAATACTCTTGCCGCGGCCATGGAAGAGGGGCTGGTGGTTGATGCACTAATAGCCAATTCTGAAAAAGACCGGGAAGGGTTCTGGAAAATTCGTGATGGAGTAGGAGAGATTTCTGCCTTTATCAGGGATTCAGCGAATTTTGATATCAGTGTTCCAATTTCTTCCATGGCTGCCTTTCTGGAGCAGGTAGAAAAGGAAGTCGTGCAGGCTGTGCCAAAGGCAAAGATTATGGTGTTTGGGCATATCGCCGACAGTAATTTACATTTTCTCTGTTATACCGGCAGCCATGATGATGTCAAAGCGATGTATGACGTGGTTTATAAAGTGGTAGGAGATTTTAATGGTTCAGTCTCTGCAGAACATGGTATTGGAGTACAGAAAATTAAATACCTGCATCATTCAAGAACGCCAGAGGAAATTGCTCTCATGAAGACGCTCAAGCTGGCACTGGACCCGAAGGGTATTTTAAATCAGGGCAGAGTGTTACCTGGCTAAACAGAACAGCGGCAGCCGATTAAGTAATCCAGCGACATCCCTGTACTGTTTGTTAGTTCTGGTTATCGCGACTGGAGGCCGTCAGCATTCGTTTGCCGGTTGCGTCCAGGACGATGGACGTTGCATTCACAAGGTTGCTTCCATCCCTGGCAAGTGCGCCATCAACAGTAATCACATCATCAGTTTTCAGCGAGTTACGTTTCCAGCCTGCCCGTAACAGTGCGTTCGGGCCGCCCAGTTCAAGTGCCCAGTTTTGGGTGGCGCCGGATGCTGCGTCGATAACATCAATATAGATAAAGATATGTGGATTGGTCCATTCTACTTTAGTGACTTTGCCATTGAGCGTGACGGTTTTTGAGGCGTCATACTGTGCTGGAAAAGAATGATGTCCTGTTGCTGAAAGAGAATAGACAAAAAGGCTTGTCACCAAAAAGCCCAAAGTAGTTATTTTTTTAATATTGTTCATGATGTGTCCTTGGCATTCGACGAAATTTCCAATGCGCGCTATCAGTTTTAGTTTTGCAGATTCATACGCTCAACAAACTGCTCATTTTCGAGACATATTTCATCAATTAATTCAGCATCGACGACGATACGTTCAGTAAGAGTTACCGTCCAGGGGGCGGTATAGGCTCCCGGATCATCTACCGTCACCTTGATTTCCATATGCCCATAGTCAAGACGCCTGATTTCTTCACGTACCTTAGCTGCTTCGGTCAGTATGCTGCCATTCCAGTCGATCCAGGTATCGTCACGCACGCCAATAGTATCAACCACCAGCGTGTCGCCTTGCCATGTTGCTGATGAATACCCCTGCCACGAGGGAGAGGGATCTTCCGGTAATGGTCGGGCATCCGTAAATACCTGGCGGTATCCGGCATTCATTTCATTAAGAACGACCAGTAGGTCGTCACTATGAACAAATTTAAGCAGATGGGGCAAACCATAGGCACGCAGAAAGTTATCGGGCAGGCAACGAATATGGGGGTCGTCCAGTGCCAGGTTTTCAGTACGTTCGGCAACGATCGGCTTTAACCAATCCTGGTAAGGCAGGCCGCCAGGTATATCGACGCCAAGATTTGCCATCTGGCGTGAGGATTGGATGCTGTCCACACTGCTGGGTGTTTTTTCGCCTTCAGGTGTGCGGTCTGCAACCCAGATTCCGGACAAATCCGGTTTGCCGTTAGCCATGCGAGGCGTGGGGGCGTGCATGTTCACCGTACCATCAGCGTTACGGGGAACATCCTTGCTTGGATAACCTATCCACTGTGCGTTGACTATGGAGCAGTTTAACGATGCCCCAAGAAAGAGAATACCCAGTACAAAAAAAGCTCCCTTGCGGTTGCCTTGAGTCCCCATAATTTCCCCCTGTCACTTTATTAATGGTTAGTGACTCTGATGATCTACAAAACATTGATGTGCGAGATCAGTCTGTTTTACCTTAAAAATGCTTGTTGTGAAACCCTATTTCTTTAATTGAACTGCTGGACTGTTGTAGGATGATTGAAGTGTAATCACTTATAAAAGGCAAAAACCTTGAATTGAGTTTCATCTGAGGGCATGGCATGAACAATCTATTAAGAATAACGACGAAATCTGTTTCCAGGATATTGCTTGGGCTTACTGTCTTCTTGAATGCTACGGTTGTCTTTGGCGCTGAGTTGCCGGAATTTTCTGCTCTGCCGGATTGGAGTGGTACCTGGTCAAGACGTGGAGGCACTGTTTTTGATAGCGGTTCATGGACTCTCAATGGTGTTTCAACGCATCCGAGTCAACCCGGTGCGGGGGTCAGTGCACCAGGAACAAGAGCTCACCCTCCCTATAATGCCGAGTGGGAAGCTGTTTATCAGGAGCATCTCGCGCTGCGTGATGCAGGCCTTTTCCCGGATCCATTAACCCGCTGTATCTCCCATGGCTTTCCCCGAATTTTTAATGCCCTGGCCCCGGTTGAATTTGTGGTGCGGCCAGAACAGACCTGGATTCTGGCGGAACATACCCGCGCTACCATGCGTATTTATACTGATGGTAGCGGGCATCCCCCGGCAGAAGCGCGCTGGCATAATTTCTATGGCCATTCGGTAGGGCACTGGGAAGGTGATACGCTGGTTTTTACTACGGTTGCGCTCAAGGGCTGGCGTGATCACGACAGTGTGCTTGATCGCAGTGGTCTTGTGTTAAGTGATCAGGCTCATGCTACAACGCGAATTCGCCGTACCCTGGAAAATGGTGAAGACTTGTTGCTGGTGGAAATCACCCTGGAAGATCCGCTGGCATTAACTGCTCCCTGGGTAGTTGAAAAGCGTTTTTATAAAGATGCGCAGGGGACTCGTATCTTTGATTATGAATGCAATGAATATAACCGGGCAATTGTCGATGATCAGGGTCGCAGCATGATTCTTGATGAAGATGGCAAAGTACTCAATTATTAATTAGAGAAAGACATTCCATAACGAAATCGGGAAAACAGTGTTCAGAGGGGAAGTGATAATGAATAAAGCGCTCAAGGGAATTATCATCGGGCTTTCAATGTTGGGGTGCCAGTTAGCGACGGCACATCATTCCACCGTGGGTCAGATAGAAGAAACCTCCATGGAGATCAACGGTGTGGTTAAAGAGTTTCAGTTCAAGAATCCCCATTCCTGGATCCAGATAATGGTGAAGGATGACAGTGGGCAGGAAGTTGAGTGGAGCGTGGAATGGCTGATACCCAATATCCTTATGCGGCAGGGTTATAATCCGGCCACTTTCAGACCAGGTGATGAAGTACGTGTTCGCCTGCGCCAGCATGTGAGCGGTTCACCGATGGGTGAATTTGATGGTGCCATCAAGGATGACGGTTCTATTGTTGGACGTTGGGACTAAACTTTACGAACTTCAATGCTCTGAATCAGCATTGCATTGGCTAGAATCAAACGAAACGCTGACCTGAATCAAGGCTGATTTATTGCCAGGGCAATGGTATCTGGTTCAAGGCGTCCATGTCGGCTTCAAGCGCCGTATCACCGGGCTCGATTTTGTTCCTGGAAAGAATAAACGAAATGACTTCAGCGTATTGCTGCATGCTCATTGACATAACATTGTCCGGGGGCATTTTCTCATAGGTATTTTGTACCAGTTCACCAAGGCTTTTGCCTTTCCAGTTGTTGGCAAAAAAGCTGCCACGCAAGGGCGTCCCGAACTGACCATTACTCAAACGATTGCCGTGACAGATCTGGCATGTTTCCTTGTAAATGGCTTCACCACTGGCGATCTGTTCGGCGGTAAATTGAATCGTTTCCTGAGCATAGACCACGGCTGATGTACTGCTGATGACTGTCAGCAATAATAGAGATAGCAGGAATGGCAGGTATCTGGAAATAGTGCTCGAAAGGCCGGCATTAAAGAAATCAGGAGTTACTCTGTCTGATGCTTTTTTGATTAATACTGAATGCATTGCCATATTTGCCTGATTTATTCACTGTGACAGTTTTTCGTAAAACAGCAATCTTAATCAAGCGCAGACCAAAACGCCACCAATGTGGCTTACCAGGAAGGACAATTACAGTGCCTTACTTGGCGAATTTTTTCTCAGCAGGGGAGTGATCAGTCTTCTCCACGCCAGAGCCAATCCGGTCCACACCATGAGTACACTGGCCAGTGAAACCAGCCCGGCAATTGTTTGTCCCCATATACCCAGTACTTCGCCGGTGTGGAGGAAGCGCACTATGGAGCGAGTCTGGCGTCCGGGTGACTGACTGCTGAAGGGCTGCCATTGCTCTACAGTGCCGCTAACTCTGTTGATTATCATATTATGTCGCCGCTGGGGTTGACCTCCATTGCCCTGATCAATAGCGACAGAAATTGTAGTGCTGTTTTCTTTCGGTAGCGACAGGCTTATCTGGCGCCAGTTCTCGCCCGCCGAATCAAGGTAAGCGACGCTGGTATCAAATACCTCATCGAGGCTCAGATAGATAACTTCACTGGCGGGCAGACTATCAATGGAATCTGTAAGGTCATTGCTGGTTGGAGTAGCAGGTGCGCCGCGGCGGGGGACTTCTTCGCCATATATCCGATACACCAGGCTATTGGCCCAGGGGTAATAAAATACACTGGCGGTGGCCACGACAACTACCAGCGGGATGGCTGACCAGATCCCCATGACGTGATGCCAGTTGAAATCCCTGGCTCTGGTATTGCCCGCGGTATTGCGAAACAGGAGGCGAATCCTGATGGTACTCCATCTCCAGATTTTTGGCAGCCACAGATATATTCCACTGAGTACCAGAAAGAGAAAGGCAAGATTACTGGCGCCTGTGATAGCGCGGGCAGTATTGCGACTTTCACCGCTCATATTAAACCAGCGATGAATGCCGGTCACGGTACTGAAAAATGATTCCAGGCCCTCATTAGCCACAGGCATTTCTTTGCCCGTGACCGGGTTCAGACTAAATCCACCTCGTCTGCCAGCGCTGAAAGTAACTGGTGCACCGGGATCATTTAGCACCACGATCGCGGTCGGGGAGATTTCGCCATGTTCGGTTCTGGCAATGAAGTGGAGCTGTTCCAGTGACTGTTTTTCGGTGACTTGATCAGCTGGCAGGTAATGACTTTGTTCTGCCCAGGCCAATATCTGGCGTTCATAGGTTAGCAGCACGCCGGTTACTGACATCATCAGGATTACCAGTCCTGCCGAGATACCGCTGACTAGATGGGACCAGAAAATTATTTTTCTAAACATGGAATATGAAATCTTGAGAAACCAATGCAGCTAAGAATGATATTCAAAATGATACTCATTATCAAATAGAAAATAAGCCACTGAATACATTGAAGAATATTGATCAGGAAGAGGCGTGTAGAGCCTGTGATTCCAAAGAAAGGGTATAGCGATGTATCCACCAGGTAATGACCAGGGCGGAGAGCAAATTACCTACAGCGGCGCCTATGAACATGCCGGTGATGCCGGCGACCTTTTCTCCCAGCAGTGCCAGGGGGACATAGAAGATAAAAAAGCGTAACAGGCTGGTGAGCAGGGCATTGCGCGGGGCATGTAAGGCATTAAAACTTGAGGCGCTGAGAATCACCATACCCTGAAAAGCATAACTGGCCGGCAGAATTCGCAATACCGTAACAATAATGTCGATGACTCCCTGTTCCTGGGAAAAAATGCGGGCAATCCAGGGGGCGGTGAGGGCCACTAATACATACAAACCCAGTTGCAGGACCAGAACAAACTGCAAAGACAGCTTGAGTCCCTGTCTGACCCGTTCAAACGCATTGGCGCCAAAATTTTGACTGATAAAAGGTGGCAGGCTCATTGACATACCCAACACCACAATCATGATCAGAGCTTCCATTCGCATGATGACCCCAAAGCCTGCTACTGCCTGGGCACCATAGCTGGCAAGTGTTGCCGTTAATACTGCTGTAGCCAGCGGGGTGATCATATTGGCCAGAGCGGCCGGCAAGGCAATGCTCAACAGGCGTTTCCAGTCCTTGATGAGTTTTTCCAGACCAGGCCAGATAAATTTAAAGATTTGCTCCCTGACGGCAAGGAAATACCAGATAAACACATTGGAAAAGATCCAGGTTGTCACTGTCGCGATGGCGGCTCCCTGAATACCAAAAGCGGGTAATGGACCAGGGCCAAAAATGAGAATGGGATCAAGGATTGCGTTTAAGGCAGCACCAAGCATCATCAGACGTCCCTGCAGACTTGCGTTACCACTGGCGCGCATGACCGCCGTGCCCGCAAATTGAATAAGCAGGAAGGGAATGCCCAGATACCACACAGACATAAACTGTCTGATCAGCACCAGGGTGGTTTCATTGGCACCCAATAGGGTAAAAACAGGCTCTATGCTTAAAAGTGCTGGAATGATCAGGAACAAGCCCATGATCAAACCGAAAACAACTGCCGCAAAAGTCATCTCCGTGGCATTTTCGGGATTCCTTGCACCAATGGCTCGGGCGACCATGGCAGATGTTCCGATGCCCAGTCCTACCCCCAGATACATAATCATAATGGTTGGCGGAAAGGTGAAGCCCAGTGCTGCAAGTTCACGTGTGCCCAGTAAACTCACAAACCAGGTGTCCGCGAGATAGTAAAGGATGGTAGCGATGGCTCCAATGACAGTGGGTACCGACGTTTTATAGAGAGTCAGGCCCACAGGGTCCTGGAGCAGGTCAGGTTTTTTTGACTGGGTAACTGGGCCTGATGTGGGTCGGGTGGACAAAGAAGGCGCCTGTATGGTGTAAATATGATGGAAAAAAGTATGCAAAATTCTAGCAGAGTATTATTTCTGCACAATAGCAGAAATTCGAGGTGAGTAATGGTTAATTACTGCCCGCTCAAGTTTTTGAAACAAGCCTTAAAGGCGGCGCTGGTCCTGATAATTAGGCTGGCTCCTGTAATTCAATGAATTATAAAAGCCAACAATCGCTATTCAGGAATTTCACCATTTACAATGGTACGAATCATTTCTCTGCGGTAACCATCGTAATCGTTAAATGCTTTATGCAGGCACAGGCGATTATCCCATATCACCAGCATATTTGGCTCCCAGCGCAAACGGCAATTGAACTCTTCGCGGGTAGCATGCCAGCCAAGAAAATCAAGCAGGGGTTTGGATTCTTGCTGGGTCATTCCTTCAATGCCCATGCTGTAGGAGCAGTCGCAATAAAGACTTTTCCTGCCGGTAACAGGATGCGTGCGTACCAGGGGATGGAAACTACCTTTCACCATGTTTTGCTGGTCCATGGTTAATTCAATTTCGCCAACGCTGAGGTCATTCATTACAGGTTTGGCTTTGCTGACATTTTGCAGAACCCAGGCGGCAGACATATGAACTTTCAAATCACTGATCACTTCTTTCATTTTGTCACTGAGCAGGTCATAGGCCAGTTCGACATTACTCCACCAGGTATCACCACCATAGGGTGGTACGTCCAGTGATTGCAGCAAACTGATGGAGGGAGGTTGTTTGAGAAAAGGCGAGTCGGTATGCCAGCCATCACCAAAAATCCAGTCCACCACCGTACTGGCTTCTTTAATCAGGCGCTGCACATTCGGGTGACCCTCAATGCCGTTTGTATAGGCATCGGTGCCAAATTCACCAAACCTGAGGGTTAAAGCTTCCTGGTCTTCGATGGTCATATTGGTCTGACCTCGAAAATAGATCATTTTGTAGCGAAACAAGGCATCCCTGACCTGTTCAAATTGCTCATCGGTAATATTGGCAATATCTACATCCAGGATTTCCGCGCCCATGGCGCTGGCCAGAGGTAAAGTCCGGATGGCGCTATAGCCATTTTTCTTGTCGTCAAAATATTCCGGGGGATAAAATCGCATCTGCAGTCCTTATTTCCTTATTATTGGTTTTTTATAGATATGCGCTAAATCATACACAAGAGATTGCTGAATTTGTATTATTGCTGCTGTTGATGTTTTGTTTTTAATCAAGCTAAATAAAGAAAACGGTTTATCCCGAAAGCAGCTGGTGTCGAGCTTGCCTATGACGTCAGCCGGACAATAACAGGATAAAAATCCAAAGCCATTAAATAACGCGAGTATTAGTCGCGAACTGAGGTTAATGCACCATGAAAAAAGTAATGATAGGTCTGGTAATAATTTTGGTATTGATTGGCGGCGGCGTTTTCCTGCTTTTTAGCAATCTGGATAAAATTGTAGAAGCCGGGATTGAAACTGCCGGCACTAGTGCCATTGGTTCACAAGTGGAGGTGGGTAGTGTCGCCATTGATCTTCCTGCTGGCTCTGCCTCAATATACAATTTCAGTATTGCCAACCCGGCAGGTTATAGCAATGCGCAGATGATCAGCTTTGATGAACTTAGTCTGGCTATTAATTTGCAGGATACCAACGGGCAAAATATTCATATCACCAGTATCGTGGGGCGCTCACCACACGTGCTCTATGAATCAGATAGCGGTGTCACTAATCTGGATACAGTCAGTGCACGCTTTGATAGTGATGAACCGGCAGCTGAACCCCAGGCTGACGATTCAGCGATCAATATCATCATTGACTCAGTACTGATAGAAAATATTCAGGGTACCTTACTGTCTGACCGTTTACCCAGGCCTGTAGACGTCAGTCTTGGGGACGTGCGGCTAAACAATTTGAATGGCACTCCTGAAGAGTTGGCGCAGCAAATAATGGCACCAGTGATCAGTCAGGTTGGCCGGGCTGGGGCTCAGGCGCTGGCACGATCAATTTCTCAACTGGTGGAAAATGCAGAGGCCATTAATGAGCAGGTGCGCGATGCCCGGGATCGGGTTGATGATGCCAAAAATCAGGCAAGCGAGGCACTGGATAGTGTAGGAAATTTATTTAAAAGAGATTGATGGAGCTTCGGTTACTGCACTCTTACAGGTAGCGTTGGAAAAATTTTCCACCCTTTTCGAGTGCAGCAACAGGCGCAATGGTTTTTGTCTTGTTTATCTGTTCCCTGTCTATTCCTTTTCTATTCCTTTTCTATTACTTCCTAATAGTTATCCCAGCTTATCTTTGTGATCTTCCCGAAATTGAATGAAATAATCCAGCGAGTGTGGATTGCTCATGGCATCTCGATTGGCGGCTTTGGCAGGATCTTTTCCCATCAGAATTTTTCTCACAGGGACTTCCATTTTTTTACCGGTAAGGGTGTAGGGGATTTCCTCTATCTGGTAAATCTCGTCAGGAATATGCCGCGGCGTGTAGTCGTTACGCAGTTTCTGGCAAATCTTTTGTTTAAGATCGTCATTCAGAATTTTGCCTTCGGGTAATTTTACAAACAGCGGCATGAAGAACTGTTCGCCGGGTAGATCCAGGTTGACAATGATTGAGTCTTCCACGTCGTCCAGACCATCCACAGCGCGGTAAATTTCTGCAGTGCCGATACGAATGCCGTAGCGATTAAGGGTGGCATCGGAGCGCCCCAATACGAAGCAGCCATCTTCTTCATTAATCATGAAGTAGTCGCCCTGGCGCCAGATACCCGGATACTCTTCAAAATAGGTTTCCTGGTATCGTACATTGCCTTCGTCATTCCAGAAATAAAGGGGCATGGAAGGCATGGGCTGGGTTACAACGAATTCGCCTACCTCGTTTATGAGAGAATTGCCGTTTTCGTCGAAAGCCTGTAAATCCACGCCCAGATGTGGCATCTGGATGACGCCTGCTTTTACTGGCAGGCCAGGCATTGGACCGCAGAAGCCATTGCAAATGTCGGTACCACCGCTGCCAGGAGCCACGTACAAATCACTTTTTACGTTGTCATAAAACCATTTAGTGCATTCAGCGGAAACCACTGAGCCGGCCAGCATAATCGATTCCAGTTTTTCAAAGGCAAACTTGTCCTTGGGCACCAGTCCCATATTTTGTTGCATCTGTTGCAGGGTAGGGCTGGCGCCAAACAGGACGGCACCGGCATCATCACACATTTTCCACAGCGCATCGGGTTCCGGATAAGTTGGATTGCCATCATAAAGAATCGGGCAGGCATCGTAGAGTAGTGAACTGATGACAAAGTTCCACATCATCCAGCCAGTGGTGGTAAAGAAGAACAGTCGATCCTGTGGTTTGAGGTTGTAATGTAATACACCCAGTACATAATGCTGAAGAATAATACCGCCATGGCCATGAACTATGGCTTTTGGCAGGCCGGTAGTGCCGGAAGAAAAAAGTATCCACAATGGATGGTCGAAAGGAACCTGCTCAAATTCAAAATCTTTGGCAGAGACAGGTTCCCTGTCCAGCAAATCCTGCCAGAGCACGCCATTATGTACTGGAAGTTCAGTATCTTTCCTGTCCAGATAAGGCAGATAGATAACGTTTTCAATGCTGGGTAATGTTTCAATAATATTTTTGACTTCAGCTTTGCGGTTAAATGCTTTTCCCTTGTATTCATACCCATCAACACAGAAAAGGACCTTTGGCTCAATCTGTGAAAGACGATCAAGAACACTATGGGTGCCGAAATCCGGTGAGCAGGATGACCAGATTGCGCCAATGCTGCTGCATGCGAGAAGCGCTATTGCTGCTTCGGGTATGTTGGTCATATAGGAGGCAACCCTGTCGCCAGGCTTGATCCCCATTTTTCTCAATTCTGTGGCGAGAACGCGGACACTATTGCCAAGCTCTGACCAATCCAGTTCATGAAGGATCTGGTCTTCATTTGCGTAAAGCAGGGCAGTGGTTCCCGGTTTTTCATTACGCAGGATGTGCTGGGCGTAATTAAGTTTGGAGCCGGGAAACCATTGGGCTCCCGGCATTGTGCGTTGGCCGAGTACAGCCCTTGGGGGGGATGACGCGTGTATGTCAAAATAATCCCAGGCTGCTTGCCAGAAATCGTCAAGATGATCCAGTGACCAGCGTCTCATCTGGTGCAAGTCATCAAATTCGACATTTCGGTTTTCTTTCAGCCATTGCCGAAAGGCATTGAGGTTGGTTTGTTCAACCCATTCCGGGGAAGGTTCCCAGAGAATTTCGCCTACAGTCACCATAGATAGATCAGTCCTGGTAAGTTTATTGCTGATTTTTTCAAGGCGGCAATACTATCATTCTCACTGGTCAGGGTCATTATCAATACCACGGTAATTTTATTCGCCAATAAATAGCAAAGTTAACTGAGGCAAAATTCTGGCAATCTGTATAATCACGTTATATTTGCAGTTTGGTAGTCGGATATTTAAATAATGAAAAATAAAATGCACTTTCTGGTAGGCACCACACTAATCACCATGCTGGTGGTGGGTTTAACCTGGATTATTATCACAGTAAATAGTGATATGCAGATACCGGAGCTGGACAATGCCCTTGCTCAAAGAGGATTGGAGCTGGCTCAGTCCAATGGCTGTATTGCCTGTCATAGCCTGGATGGCGGTGTTGGTATCGGCCCCACATGGCTGGGTATGTATGGCAAGACAGAAACTCTCAAGGATGGATCAACGGTTATCGTGGACGCTGATTATATTATCGAATCCATTGTCAGGCCCGAAGCCCGGCAGGTTCAGGGTTATGAAAACCTGATGGTGCGTTATTTTCTGTCGGAAGAAGACTTGCAGGCCCTGGTAGAATTTACCCGCCAGTTGTCCCTGCAGGAACCCTGACGGACTGGTCTCAGACAATGATTCAACCTTTCCCACGCTTTCAATTACTTCTGACCGCTGTTGTTGTTATTTTTCTATCAGCCTGTGAAGGGAAAACCGGTGAGAGCTCTGAGCAGGCAACTGCCAGGCAGGTATTTATTGCTCACCGCAATACCGCCCTGGAGGCTTTCCAGCCCTGTAGCAGAACAGGCACTACTGTGTTGGCGACTGTGGTTGCCGAAAGTCTTTGCACCACATTCCGGGTTCCGGAAAATTACGATGCCCCCCAGCTTCGGCAGATTGACCTTAAAGTGATGGTGATTCCTGCCCTGAGCGACCTGCCAGAACCGGACCCGTTATTTCTGCTTGCCGGTGGGCCCGGTCAGGCTGCTACTGATTTGCTTCAGGTTGCACAGGTGTTTTCCCGGGCTCGTACCGATCGTGACATTGTTCTGGTGGATCAGCGTGGTACAGGGGAACTGAGTCCCTTTGATTGCCAGATGGACGAAGAACAAACGGCAGCATTTGAAGCACGGGATCCAGGTTTTGATGAAGTCATGGCAGCGCAACTGCAGATTTTGCGTGATTGCCTGAATGCGATGGATGCCAGCCCGCAGTTTTACACCACAGATATCGCCATGCGTGATCTGGATGCAGTAAGGCAATTGCTGGGTTATTCCCAATTAAATCTATGGGGTGCTTCCTATGGATCCAGAGCCGCATTAGCTTACCTGCAGGCTTATCCAGCAACGACCCGGACAGTAATTATCGATGCCGTTGCACCAACGGCAATCGCCCTGCCTTCGTTTACTGAGCGCGACGCCAGCGCCTCACTGGAAAAGATTTTTCAGGACTGTGCTGCGGATAAACAATGCAAACAGGCATTTCCTCAACTGGCGCAGCACTATAGTGAGTTACTTGAGAGGCTGGCCTCACCACAGCCAGTGACAGTCGTTAATGATGCAGATTTTAGTAAGCTTGAAACCACTATCGCAGATTTTGAATTTCTCAATATCCTGCGCCAGGTGCTTTATAGTCGGGAAGCACAGCGTCTGATTCCATTAATTATCGAACAGGCATGGGAGGGAAACTACAAGCCGCTGTTTTCCCTTACCGCCCAGTATTCACAGAACCAGATTAATCAGGGGATGTTTCTCTCGGTTATCTGTAATGAGGATTATCCATACATAGATCAGGCAACCCGACCCCGTACCGAATACCTGCTTGAATCCTCGATGTTTAACAGTTTTATTTACGAAGCCTGTGCTATCTGGCCCAAACGGGAGATGCCAGCTGCTTATTTTGAGGCGGTCAGCGAGGACAAACCAGTGCTGATTTTTTCAGGAACCCTGGATCCGATAACTCCACCGCAGTGGGGAGAGTTGGCTGCTGAAGCTCTGCCGAATGCCAGGCATTTTATTCTTGAGGGGTTTGCCCATGGCACTCCCTTTACCCAGTGCACGGCAACAATCATGAACAGTTTTATTGAAGCAGGAACCTTGGCAGACCTCGATGGCGAATGTGTCGAACGGTTTGCAAGACGTCCTTTCTTTATCACCCCTGGCGGGAGCAGTGCCAGCAATGATTGAAGTACGACATCTTTGCAAGCGGTTCAGGGATATTGTCGCCGTCGATGATGTGGGCTTTACCGCACGCAATGGCGCTATTACCGGGTTACTGGGTCATAACGGAGCAGGAAAATCCACAACTTTGCGTATTCTTTATGGCTTGTTAAAAGCCGATCAGGGCAGTGCGATGGTGGATGGCGTAGATGTTGTGACTGACTCTCTTGAAGTACAGGCCAGCATCGGAGTGATGACTGATGCGCATGGTCTTAATCCCCGCCTTACCGGTCGCGAACATATCGAATACTTCGCCCGCTTGAGAGGTATGGAAGAGGCACTGATCCAGACGCGTATAGATGGATTGATCGAAACGCTGGATATGGGTGACATAGCAGAACGACGGGCAGAGGGATTCTCACAGGGTGAAAAAATGAAGGTCTGCCTGTCGAGATCACTTGTCCATGATCCGCGCAATCTGATCATGGATGAGCCAACCAATGGACTGGATGTGATGACCACACGCAGTGTTCGAAGTATTTTGCAAAAACTGAAACAGGAAAATAAATGTATTTTGCTGTCCTCCCACATCATGCAGGAGATAACGGCCCTTTGTGATGAAATTATTGTCATTGCAGAGGGCAGGGTTCTCATGCAGGGCACTCTGGATGAGCTGGCTCGTGTAACCAGAGAAAGTGACCTGGAAGAGGCTTTCATGAAAATCACGAGGCAGGGATGATGTGGTCTGTCGTCACCCGCAAAGAGCTCAAGGATGCCTTGAGGGATCGGCGTGCTCTTGCAGCCTTGCTACTGTTCCCTCTACTGGGGCCGGTGATGATCTATTTTATGTTCAATATGCTTATCGATATTGCCGAAGATGCTGTTGAGGTCACTTTGCCAGTGGTTGGTGCTGAGTATGCTGGTGACCTGATTGATTATCTTCAGCAAAATGGCATAGATATCGAGAACATGAATTTGAATTCCAGGCCTGCCAGTGAAGGGGAATTTTATTCACAGCCGCAGCTTGATGAAATAAGCCAGGCCATCAGGAGTCGCCGTTTTGATTATGTGCTGGTAATTCCCCCGCAATTTGATGAACTCATCGGCGCCTCCAGACGTAGCAATATCGAATTGCATATGGAAAGTACGCGCACGACATCATCCCCCAAGGTCAGCAGGGTAAGCAGCCTGATTGAGGCATGGTCCAGGGAAACCGCCGCCTTGAGATTGATCGTACGGGGAATTAATCCGGATATTATTTCACCGGTGTCTATCGTGCGGATTGATGTGGCCAGCCAGCAGTCCCGCGTACAAAGTATTCTCGGCATGGTGCCGTTTTTTGTGATCATGGCAGCTTTTGTCTGTGGTATGGGGGTGGCTGTGGATGTGACTGCCGGGGAACGTGAGCGCAAGTCACTGGAACCGCTACTGGTAAACCCGGTGCCACGTTATACCATCGTCATCGGAAAATGGATGGCAGCAGTATTGTTTTCAGCCACAGGACTTGTGCTGGTGATGATTCTGAACTTCTTCAGTCTCAGCCAGGTGCCTCTGGAAGAAGTTGGCATTGTGTTTAATTTTGGACGCTTGGAAATAATCGGGGTGTTGGTAACAACTTTGCCACTGGCGCTTTTTGCCCCCTCAATCCAGATATTCGTCGGTATCTTTGCCAAATCCTTCAAGGATGCCCAGGCCTATTTATCCTTTATTATGCTGCTGCCAATGGCGCCATTTTTTTTCAACATGTTTAATACCCAGGATAGGGAGTTCTGGATGAACTTTGTACCAATGCTGGGGCAGCATATGCTGTTGACGGACGTGGTGCGTGGTGAAACACCGGAAATTATCGACTTTATTCTGGCAGGGATGTCGCTTTTATTTTATTCAATGATATTCATTTTTGGCGCGTCGCAATTAATGAAAAAAGAAAGAATAATTTTTACCTGAAAACCTTCAGGTTATTCATAGCTGTATTATCGGTGTTCCTTGATATGAGCTTTCAGGTCGACAATAACTTTCAAGGCAATTAACAATAGTAGTGCCAGCAAACGCGAATCAAGTGCCAACACCAGAAAGCCGCCAATAATTAACGTTACATGCATTATCATGATTCTGCTGTAAGGTTTGTGCATCTGGTCCTTGATGGTGAGCCTCAGATACTCCTGCCTGTCGATGAAATTTTCCTTGAATGAAAACCCGTGACTGACAAGCAGAGCTACGACGGCTATCCACGTTGATTTAAATATGGCCAGAACTTCTGGAATGGATGCAGAAACCCCGTCATTCTCAATAAACAAGGCAAATATAAACATCAGATGGACCGCCATGAAGGCACCAAAATGGCCGATAAAAAAAATGCTGTAAAAAACCGCCACCGGACCGGCAATACGAAACATTTTCAGGATATTAAACAGAGCGATAATGGCACTTTCCAGCCAGAACAACAGCATGATATCGCCAGTTTCCCAGCCAGCCAGAATCACCCCGCCCACAGGAATGAGGTTTGCAGCTAGCAGCAGATAAAGGCTGGCTTTGCTGTTGGTACTTGAATGTAAAGCTGTGCCTGATTTATGAGCCACAGAAGTCAAGGTAGGGTTATGCTGCTCAAGCGGCTCCTGGTTTTCAATCTTCTTCTGTATTTCTGCAGAGAGTTCAGGTGGTACCGGATGCTGTAATGTCTGTTGAATTCGAAGCAACAAGCCCCTGGCTCGATACTGTGTAATATTCGAACCAAAGCTTATTGGAATATGCAGATAATCAAAGGCAAGATGCTTGCCACGCCACGTTGATCCTTTCTGACTGGTATTCTCTACGTAGCGCAGATCACTGATATATTCCAGTGGGCTGCTGGATTCAATACCCAGATTAAACAGCTCTATTCGCAATCGTATTGTGTTGGGTTCTACAATCAGCACTTCCTGTGCAAAGATCATCGCCATCAGGATCAGGGCCATCACCCCAATGCCGGCTGACCAGCCAATAACCCAGAATATGCTGAAAAGAGATGTAGTAAGATCAAACAGGTCATCCATTTCTCCCGAGCCAAAATCCATCTGAAACAAAGGCATACTGAATACAGCCAGCAAGGCAGCAACAAAGAAAATTGCCGGCCATGACTTATTCAGCGGGAACTCCTCAATAAAGACGGTGTTGCCTGCAGAAGGGGAGCGAAAGCCAAATTTAAAAGCGGGTCGATAAGATCCTGATTTCTTCATTTGAGCAAGTGGTGACCTGGATTGGGCCATTATTATATTACCCGTATATCTGGCATTGTCTGATCTTACTTATTTTGCGGCATTGTTTCTATTCCTGGAGAATTTCGTGTAAACACACGGATTTCGAAACAAATTAATCGGATATTCTCCAACTATCCGTAACTATCCGTAACTATTCTTAGCTATCCTTAAGTATGAGAGACTGGTAATAATGACTTTGTTTGGACAGTTATGGTCAGCATGTCACAGGCTGTCTATTATTGTTCCTGGCTACGCTTTTTATGAAAAACACTATTGGTCTTATTTTGTGTTCACTTATGCTGGTGCTTTGTCTGCCGGTGGCAGCACAGCGTGAGTTTCGTGAATATCCCGGGTTTGAATATGAACCGGATCTTCATTTACCCGCTGACTGGGATGTCGCCGGGGAATTCGTCAGTGGGCGTCTCATGTACCCCTCCAATGTTCGCATGGGGTGGCGCGGCAGTGACTGGGAGCAGGGGGGTACCAGCTGGGCCGTGGATTATCCGAAAGGTGATCGTACCTTTGTCAGCTTACTCAGGCGTTTTTCAACCATTAATACCCGCTCTGTCGAGCAGCCGGTAAACCTTAATGACGGTGATGATGTTTTCTACTGGCCTTTCCTGATGGTAGGGTTGGCAGGCTACTGGGACCTGACTGATGCACAGGCTGCAAAGCTGAGGGATTATCTGTTACGTGGTGGTTTTCTGTTTGCAGACAGTTTTTTTGATTCGTCTTCCTGGGCTGGTTTTGTGAATGGCATGAACAAGGTGTTTCCAGGTCGCCCCATTGTTGATCTGACAGCGGACCATCCTGTTTTTCATACGGTTTACGATATTCCAGCGCTTGCCGAAACGCAGATCCCCAATATGAATTCACTGATGGGAGGCGGCGGTGGCTGGCTCGGTGATGGCAGGACGCCCCAGTGGCGCGGCATTATGGATGAGAGTGGTCGTCTGATGGTACTGATTGCCTTTAACAATGATGTGGCAGATTCATGGCAGTGGGCTGACGATGTGCGTTACCCCCATGAGAAAGTTAACCTGGGATTACGCCTGGCCGTGAATATTGCTGTGTATGCGATGACGCATTGACCTGGTCGCAAGTTACAAGTTACAAGTCACTAAAAGTATCCAGTCCTGATGACAGGCTCGCCTAGTGAAGCAGTTCTACCGGGGCATTAGTCACCAGGCCGGCACCGTCAATGGTATCGAAGACACTGACTGTCACACCGTCTCTTACGTTTTTAAGATGTTCCACCAGTTCACCAACAGCATAGGCTTCTGCCTGGTCCCTGTTGCCAAACAGGTAAATTCCCCCGGCCATCTTGGTGGCTTCATCGACCAGCCAGATTTTCCAAATGAGTCCGTCCACGCCGGTAAATCTGCCAGCGGCTTCTTCCGAATGGGTTTCTATTTCTGCCTGAGTTTCGGTATAGGGGAAGTTGATCTGCACTATCGACGACATAAACGATTACCTTTATTGTTTTTTTATCCTGGAAGCGACACTTTAATTAAGCTGGCGTATGTCAGCAACCCCCAATCAGAGGAAATAACCGGAGGTAATAACTCTCTGACATTGAAAAAAAATTGCAGACAAAAAAAAGGGCCAGTCTCAAGGTACTGGCCCAAAGAGGGGTTAGGGGAATTCGTAATCGTGCTTAGCTGGCTTCGCTTTTCAGATAATTCAGCATGGTATCGGCATCAGAGCAGGTGAACGGATCTTCCGGGCAGTTATCCATTTTGCCTGGTTCGCTGAACATTTTTTCAACGACACCGTCATTGACCAGAATGGAGTAACGCCATGAGCGATCACCAAAGCCCAGATTTTCTTTTTTCACCAGCATGTCCATGCCTCTGGTGAATTCGCCATTGCCATCAGGTAGCAGCTTCACGTTTTTGGCGCCCAACTGCTTGCCCCACTGGTACATGGAAAAAGCATCGTTCACACTCAGGCAGTAAACATCGTCAATGCCCTGGGCTTTCAGATCATCAAAATGCTTTTCGTAGCCCGGCAGGTGCGTGCTGCTACAAGTAGGAGTAAATGCGCCGGGCAAGGCAAAAAGCACAACACGTTTGCCTTTGAAAACTTCATCACTGGTCACGTCCTGCCAGCGAAATGGGTTGTCACCGCCGATGCTTTCATCGCGGACACGTGTCTTGAAAGTTACTTGAGGTACTGTTGTTGTCATAATCTTCTCCTGCAGAGATCTGCTTGTTTTTAAATAATGGTGCAACTATAGGGATGAATGACGAATAGGTAAAATATATTAACCCTATCGCCATGATAGATTAAGTCTATGGAAAGTGCGGGCCTGTTTACAGGTCGGTAGAATTGTAGTTTTTGCCAGAGGTTGCGGCCTCAAAGCCAATAATGATTTTCTTACGTCTGGCTCCCCAGCGATACTGGCCGCTTTCGCCTATTTTTCTGACCACCCGATGACAAGGAATTAGCCATGCTATGGAGTTGCGTGCAATGGCTGAAGCACAGGCCCGTGTTGATGCAGGCTTGCCAGTCAGATGTGCGAGACTTTCATAACTGCACAGTTTGCCATAGGGAATTCTTAACAGGGCTTGCCATACCTGGATCTGAAAGTTGGTTCCTTTCAGTAGTAGAGAGATTTGTTGGGGGTTTGCTGACATCTTTCCGAACAGTTTATTGTGCACCGGCTCTGTGACGGATTGGTTACTGTCAAAATCGGAAAGCGGCCATTGAGTTCGTAAAGCCCAAAGCGTTTGCTGTTCACTGGTTTCAATAAATTCCAGGTGGCAAATCCCCTTTTCTGTTAGTGCCAGCAGATAATTCCCAAATGGGGATTCATGAAAACCATAATAAATGTTCAATCCCTGACCTTTGGCCTGGTATTGGGCAGGGGAGATGGCCTCAGTATGAACAAACAGGTCATGCAGGCGACCGGGGCCGGAAAGTCCAGCCTGATAACTGGCATCCAGGGGCTTTACCCCTTCATCCAGCAAGGTCTTTATGTATTCCTTGCTCAGGTATTGGCTAAAGCGCTTTGGGCTAATGCCAACCCAGCGTTTAAATATTCTTTGAAAATGAAACTCACTCAAGCCACAGGCACTGGCAAGTTCCGACAAGCTTGGCGGGCGTTGTTGGTTTTGGGCAAGTATATGCAGTGCGCTTTCCATTTTATGGTAAGCCGCCTGGTTGCATTGGGTTTTATCGGGGTTAGTAGCCATAAGCAGTAAGCTAATCGGTTTAGGGACAAAAGAAAATCCGTTTCTTGCGGTTTTCCGGAGACTTGATGCTGCGAATTATAAAAATCAGACCATAGCCTTTTGCCGGTGAGAAGTAATAGAATCAAAGGCTATGCCTAGATCCTTTTCAATTCGCCAGTTAACAGGCCTCATCGCGGGTCCCTTGCTGTTTTTTCTCGTGTTATTTTTGCCACTTCCGGAAGGGATGACGCCACAAGCCTCCCGTGTTGCAGCTGTTGCCCTGTTGATGGCCTGTTTCTGGATGGCAGAGACGGTACCTATTCCGGCAACTGCCATGCTGCCTATTTTCATGTTTCCAGTTCTGGGCGTTATGCCTACCCCCCAGGTTACACAGGCCTATGGCAACCAGATATTGTTTCTGTTTATGGGAGGGTTTCTTATTGCCGTGGCTATGCAGAAATGGAAACTTCATCGCCGCATAGCACTGAACGTGATTCTCAAGGTGGGTAGTAGCCCCAATCGTCTGGTCCTTGGCTTTATGCTGGCGACAGCTCTGCTATCAATGTGGATCAGCAATACGGCAACGGCCATGATGATGACTCCTGTCGCCATTGCCGTGATAGAGCAGACCCGACTCGACAGGGGAGATGAGAGCCTTACGGATAATTTCAGTTTTGGCACCGCGTTGATGCTCGGTATTGCTTACTCAGCCTCTATAGGTGGCGTTGCTACCTTGGTGGGAACGCCCCCCAATGCGATTCTGATCGGCATTATTGATACCGTTTATGGCTATGAGATTGCCTTCTTCGACTGGATGAAACTGGGAGTCCCTGTGTCAGTTACCATGCTGGCTGTGACCTGGATTTTCCTGACTAAAATCATGTACAAAATGGAATCGGCAAATACTCAAAGTGACAGTGCTGATAGTCATATCAGGAATGAGTTGGCTGCGCTGGGCATGATGACGGGTGAGGAAAAGAAAGTGGCTCTGGTATTTTTTCTGGTAGCCGTATGCTGGATTTTAAACGGGCTGTTTTCAATAGAAGTATTAAGTTTCGTTACTGACCCTGCCATTGCCATGGCGGGCGCCTTTATGCTTTTTATTATTCCTGCAAGCAGAGAACAGGGAGGTTTTCTGCTGGAGTGGAAAACGGCCGCTACAATTCCCTGGGATATCATCATCCTCATGGGGGGTGGATTTGCCCTTGCTTCGGGGTTTAGTGAGTCAGGGTTGACACAATGGCTGGCGGCTCAGTTAACGATTCTTCAGGGCGTACACTTCTTTGTACTGATTATTGTGGTGGTCCTGTTCGTGACATTTCTGACAGAAATGACGTCCAATGCTGCAACAGCGACACTTTTCATTCCGGTTATGGGTGCACTGGCTATTACCATGGATATGCATCCTTTTTCCCTGATGGTTCCTGCGGCATTAGCTGCTTCAATGGCATTTATGCTACCGGTTGCCACGCCGCCCAACGCCATTGTTTTTGCCAGCAGGCAAATTACTATAGGGCAGATGGCCAGAACCGGATTTGTTCTTAATATAGTCGGAGCATTGATCGTCAGCTCCATGAGTTATTTATTGCTTGGTCAATTACAGTAGGTAATCGTCGTGTTGAACCGGCCTCGAAATCGAAAACTCTGAAAGCGTAAAAACAGGAAGAAGGATCATTGGAAAATAATAAATTGAAACTCCAGAACTTCGTGTTGGCCTCTATTTTAGCAGTGATCATATTTTATCTGTTGGTGGTTGGTCAGACTATTCTGCTGCCGCTGGTGATTGCGATTGTGTTCTGGTATCTGATCACCCTGTTATCCGAAGGCTTCGGGAAAATTAAACTTGGCGAGAAACCGCTTAATAAACTGAGTCGCTACATTCTTTCTTTTCTGGTTTTTTTTGCCATCATCTGGGGACTGGTTGAACTTATTGCCATTAATATTGGCGGCGTAGTACGAGTGGCTCCTGTGTATCAGGCAAATTTTGAGGCGCGTTGGGAAAATATTCTTGAATTTTTACGTATAGAACAGGAACCGACGCTGGCACAACTGACTGAAATTATGGACCTGGGTCAGCTTATAACAGGTCTGGCTGCGTCTCTTACCAATGTGGCAGCCAACATGGGGATTATTCTTATCTATGTAATTTTTCTCCTGCTGGAACAAGGTAATTTCAGCGACAAGGTTGCTGCTCTGGCGAATAATGAGGCTAAGGAAAAAAGTGTCAGACTTCTGATCAAGAAAATAAACAAGGATGTAAAAAAATATATCAGTATAAAAATGTTGACCAGTTCTTTAACCGGTGTGCTTAGCTATATTTTTATGAAAGTCGTTGGTGTGGATTTTGCCGAGTTCTGGGCCGTTCTTATTTTTTTATTGAATTTTATTCCCACTATCGGATCAATCGTGGCGACAATTTTTCCATCACTCATTACCCTGGTTCAATTCGATACCTATACTCCGTTTTTTCTGGTGCTCGGTGGCGTTACAGCAATCCAGGTTTGTATTGGCAATATTCTTGAGCCGAAATTGATGGGTAATTCACTTAACCTGAGTCCGCTGGTTATTTTGCTGAATTTATCCTTATGGGGACTTATCTGGGGCATACCCGGCATGTTTCTCTGTGTCCCCTTTCTGGTTATTTCGGCTATTGTGTTTTCCCATGTACCACAGACCCGCTCTATCGCTATATTGCTGTCCAGGGATGGGCAAATTAATGACTTGATGGAGGAATGATTTGGGCCACAAGTGATATCAAAATTCCATTACCAAAAAATTGCTTTAGTAAAATGCAATTCAGGCCAATCAGTATTAGAATGCCGTTGGCCGAACAATCATTTTTCGGTATTTACACTTATGCAGTAGAAATAGTCACAGAAGTAGTTACAGAAATAGTTAGGGAATTTAGCCAGTTAAAATAATAAATTAGCAAAACGAACAAATTTTTCCAGGGATTAGGGGCTTATTAAAACTTAAGAGACTAGAACTCAAGAGATCAGAACTCAAGAGATCAGAACTCAAGAGATTAGAACTCAAGAGATCAGAACACTAGAGCAGTATTACCAAGCCGGGGGCTTTAATGAAAACCAATCCATTTCAGCTGAAAAGCAGAAAATTACGTTCTGCCTTTTTGGCCACTTCAGCAATGTTTATTAGTCAGGCCGGATACAGTCAGGCACTGGAAGAAATCGTTGTAACCGCGCAATTACGTGAAGAAAATATCCAGGATGTACCGATAGCTGTTTCTGCTCTGAGCGGCGCCTATCTTGAGGATAATTCCATCAAGGACGTGCAGGAACTGATGTGGAGTGTTCCCAGTCTGACGGTTGGCACCAACCAGAGTTCCGGCACAGGTAATTTCTCTATCAGGGGGGTTGGCACAGGTGCTCAGAATTTCGGCCTGGAATCATCAGTGGGGCTTTATATTGATGGTGTCTATCGGGCCCGGCAGGCATCACTGTTTAATCAATTGGTCGACCTGGAAGCGGTGGAAATATTACGCGGACCGCAGGGTACCCTGTTTGGTAAAAACTCGGCCTCGGGTGCCTTGTTGCTTAGAACGGTTGCGCCTTCCCACGACCAAAATGCATTTGCCGAAATAACCGCCGGCAATTATTCCATGGTCAATTTTAATGGTGCCTTTAATCTCAGCCTCAGCGATACGCTGGCAGCAAGAACCACATTGTTTTCCAGTGAACGTGATGGCTATGTTGAAGTAGATAATCTGGGTGGCGCAGTTAACGACAGGTCCAGACGTGGCTTCAGGCAGCAGTTTTTATATGAACCGTCTGATGATCTGTCAGCCCGGCTTATTATAGATTACTCGGAAATAGATGAAGTGTGTTGTGCTGCGCTCACCCTGAAGGATAGCCTGGTTGCCTCCGGGCGGACGGATAACGGGGCGCCGGTGTTTGGCACCGATGCAATATTGTCAGCACTTGGTGGCACGGTCTATCCAACAGGAAGTTTTGATAATGGCCGTATGTCTCTTAATGCCTTGCCGACCTCAGAAAATGAAGACAGCGGGGTGTCTCTTGAGATAAATCGCCGTTTTGACAATTTCGATTTTGTCTCTATTTCCGCTTATCGAAGTTTCGATATTCGCGATGCCATCGATGCAGACTTTTCCAATGTGGATCTTGCCAATAGACTTCAGGACGCCGAGCAGAGCATGCTGTCTCAGGAGTTCAGAATATCCAGCGCGCAGGAGAATCGCCTGCGCTATATGTCCGGTGTCTACTTTTACAGGCAAGAGCTTCAAAGCAGTGATTTTCTATTTTTGGGTGATGCTTTACCCAGCTATGCAGTCGCTGCTTCCCCGGATGTGCTGGGCGCTTTGATGGCAACGCCGCCGCAATTGCTGGGCTTTATCAATCTGGCTTACGGGCAAAATTTTGGTTCGTCCTTTGCCTCACCGATCGTGGCAGGGAATGCCATTCAGGACTTCAGTGAACAGGACCACCGCGCTAATGCCATATTTGGGCGCATTGATTACGACATTACCGATAATCTTGAATTCAATGTGGGCCTGCGTTACACCGATGAAAAGAAGGATATGACCAGCCGTTTCTCGGAATCTGTACCCACACCTGGCCCCGGCGACGTTAATGTTGATGCTATTTCAGCAGCTTTAGGCATTAGTGGTGAGCAGGCAAAAGCAGCCGCTGGCGCGCCAGCGGGTGACGGCACCGGCGGTACCTTCAACCCGGCACTGGCGGCACTGGATCCAACGCCTTTTTTACCAGCGCTTAACGTACTCTATACGCCAGGCTGGGCCAACTGTAGTGTGACAGAACGTTTTTGCCCGCGTCCGGATATCAATGCCGAGCTGGATGACAGTCGCGTTACCGGTAATATCGGGCTGTCCTGGCGTCCGGATGACTCCAGTTTGATCTATGCCTCTTATGGTACCGGCTATAAATCTGGCGGCACCAATACAGACAGGATAGGCTTGGGTTTTGATACCGTATTTGGCTCCGAAGATACTGAAAACTTTGAAATAGGCATCAAGAAGGACTTTATTGACCAGAACCTGCGCATAAATCTGGCCCTGTATAACATGCAGGTGGAAGATTTACAGACCAATACATTTACCGGCACAGCCTTTAATCTACAAAATGCAGGCCGTGTTGATGTGCAAGGGGTAGAGGCGGAAGTCTGGTGGAATCCAACAGAGTCCATTAGTTTATTCCTGACTTATGCTTATACCGATGCCAGCTTTGAAGATTTTGCCAAGGGTAATTGCCAGATATCCAATATTTTCCATACCGGTGATCCCCAGGAAGCGTCTCAATTACTTACCCAGGGGTTTTGTGATCGCAGTGGCGACCGTGTTGGCGGGGTAGCAGATAACTATTTTACCCTGAATGCCAGCAAGACCTTCCAGTTTGGCGACGGTAATGAATTGTTGCTGGGCGCAGAATATGTCAGCTACACGGATATGCTGATGAATAACAATAATGATCCTTTTTCAGAGCAGGGAGCCAGGGATTTCCTGAATCTGCGTGCAGTGTTTCGCATGTCTTCAGGCTTTGAGGCGATGCTTTGGGGCAGGAATATTAATGACGAACCCTGGTTTGGCACCGTGTTTGATACCCCTCTGCAGGATGGCAAGCTCAGTGCTTATCCGAGAGAACCACAAACCTATGGTCTGACTTTGAGAAAAGTTTTCTAGGGCTTGCCTGACTCGATATACGTACGCCCGTGTAGTTAACAATAAAAATAAAAAAACCTGCTTTAAGCAGGTTTTTTTATTCTGCGTTTACCAAAGCAGGGACGTCATCAAAAAAGTACTGATTAAAAAAACCGACGACTCTTTTTTCGTATTCTTCCGGCATGGCAATATCAAAATCCGCATGACCGACACCGGATTCGAGCCACAGTTGTTTGGGTTCAAGGGCCGCATTAAAAAGCAGTTCACCACTGCCGGTAGAGATTACCTCATCGTCGAGACTGTGAATCAATAATATCGGTCTGGGGCTGATGTCAGCAATCCATTTTTTGGCATCAATCTGGTCAATACTGATTCCCAAATCCAGCTCGGCCCAGAATTTAATCAGTGGCGCAAAAGGAAAAGGGGGAAGGCCGGTATAATGCGTGACACTGGTTTCAATCGTGTCCTGCATTGAGGAAAACGCGCTATGGGCAACCACGGCTTTGATAGTTTCATGGTCTGCTGCATACTGAATGACCATGGATGCACCCAGTGAATCGCCCAGCATGCCGATTTTTTCCGGGTCAATACCCGGCAAGGCCAGTGCATACCTGGCCCAGGCATCCAGGTCCTTCATTTCCTGGGCCCCAAAGGTGATTTTTTCGCCCGGATTAATATCATGGGCGCGTACCGAGGTAATCAACACCCCGTACCCGGCATTGACAAACATTTGGGCTTCTTCCAGATGGCCAATTCGGTTCCATTTATAGCCATGCTGCATGATCACCAGGGCGGAATTGTTGCCAGGCATATACCAGCCATTAAGTACCAGGTTGTCACTGGTAGTAACTTGAACATCCTCATATGAAAGTCCAAAATCTGCGGGGGATTTATCCATCACAGACCTGTCCGGCAGGGCATTGTTGACCAGACTTCCAGCCTGCAGAAAGGCTACAACATTTAATACTACAAACAAAAATGCGCCGATCAGGGTAAAAAGCCGCAGGTTTTTTAAGGTCATGGTCATCCAGGATTCCCCCTGTCATTGTCAGGGGTCAATGAAAGTTTGTTTCAGCAGGTTATCATACCCGCATGGTTTGTCTTTTCTAGATTGTCTGATTTCAGGGAACTTCTCCTAGATGATTGAAATAGCAGGGTAAATAATAGCAATTTCCCATGGAGAGTATATAATCAGCGCCTTTTTGTTGGCCCCCAAGAGGGCATATTTTCAGTGATTGGGTGACTCTTGAAAGAAACCTGTTACTGAAACGTGTATTAAGATTAGTGGAAAAAAACAGACATGAAAAGCGCTGAAATCCGTCAGGCATTTCTTAACTATTTTGCCGAGCAGGGACATGATGTTGTCGCCAGCAGCTCTCTTGTGCCTGGCAATGACCCAACCCTGCTGTTTACCAATGCCGGCATGGTGCAGTTCAAGGATGTATTTCTGGGGCAGGAAAAAAGGCCCAACAGCCGAGCGACTTCCTCCCAGCGCTGCGTTCGAGCTGGTGGTAAACACAACGATCTGGAAAACGTCGGTTATACCGCACGCCACCATACCTTTTTTGAAATGCTGGGAAATTTCAGTTTTGGTGATTATTTCAAGCGTGAAGCAATCCGCTTCGCCTGGGACTTCCTGACCAAGGAATTGGGTTTACCTGAAGAAAAGCTGTGGGTGACCGTTTTTGAAGATGACGATGAGGCCGCGGATATCTGGCTGAAGGAAATGGGCGTGTCTGCTGAGCGTTTTTCACGCATGGGTGAAAAGGATAATTTCTGGGCGATGGGGGATACCGGTCCCTGTGGTCCCTGTAGCGAAATCTTCTATGATCATGGTGAATCTGTCCCCGGAGGCCCCCCCGGTAGCCCCGATGAGGATGGTGACCGTTATATAGAGATCTGGAACCTGGTGTTCATGCAATTCAATCGCTCTGCTGATGGCAGCATGAAGCCATTGCCAAAACCATCGGTAGATACTGGAATGGGGCTGGAACGAATTGCGGCGGTAATGCAGAACGTTCACAGTAATTACGAGATTGATTTGTTCCAGCACATAATTCGTGAAGTGGCACGTATCAGTGGAACCCGGGATCTGAAAAACAGTTCACTGAATGTCATTGCTGACCATATCCGCTCCTGCGCCTTTCTGGTGGTTGATGGCGTTATTCCTGCCAACGAAGGCCGTGGTTATGTATTGCGTCGCATTATTCGACGGGCTATTCGTCATGGCCACAAACTGGGGATCAATGAACCCTTTTTCCATAAACTGGTAGCCCCGCTGGCAGAAGAGATGGGCGAGGCTTATCCGGAGCTGGTCAGTAATAAAACCCGCGTTGAAGAAACCCTGCTGGCTGAAGAAAAGCAGTTTTCCCGTACTCTGGACAATGGCATGTCAATTCTGGAGAAAGCCATTAGTGAACTTCAGGGTAATGTTATTCCCGGTGAAACAGTCTTTCGCCTGTACGATACCTATGGCTTCCCGGTTGATCTTACCGGCGATATCGCGCGGGAACGCGGGCTTACCCTCGATATGGATGAATTTGAAGCAGAAATGGCGCAACAAAAAGCCCAGGCTCGCTCCGCCAGTCAATTTGAAAGCGCCGAGGCGCTTGATATCCAGCTTGAAAAGGGAACCGCCTTTGTGGGTTATAACTCCCTTGAAGCTGATGCCACTGTGCTGGCGTTGTTTCATGAAAACCAGCCCGTTGAAAAGCTCTCTGAGGGTGAAACAGGTGTTGTGATTCTTGATACCACCCCATTTTATGCGGAATCGGGTGGTCAGGTGGGCGATTGCGGAACGCTTAAAAATTCAAAGCTGCAATTTACTGTAAAGGACACCCGCAAGCAGGGCGAGTACTTCCTGCATATCGGAACACTTGAGCAAGGTGAGCTGGTTGTTGGTGAAACCCTCGGCTGTAGCGTAGATAATAGTCTGCGCCAGCCTATCGCCCTGAATCATTCGGCCACCCATCTTATGCACGCAGCGCTAAGAAATATTCTTGGTTCCCATGTGCAGCAGAAAGGCTCACTGGTCAGTCCCAGGTACCTGCGTTTTGACTTCTCTCATAATCAACCGGTTAGCGAAACCGAATTGCGTCAGATTGAAACTCTGGTTAATCAGGAGATTCTGGCCAATGCAGAAGTCGGAAAACAGGTCATGTCCATGGATGAGGCCAAACAGAAAGGCGCAATGGCCCTGTTCGGTGAGAAATATGGCGATGAAGTCAGGGTTGTCAGTATGGGGGCGAAGACAGCAGAAGGGCCTGAATTTTCCATCGAATTATGTGGGGGTACCCATGTCAATCGTACCGGTGATATCGGCCTGTTCAAGATATTACAGGAGTCAGGTATTGCTGCAGGAGTCCGCCGTATAGAGGCAGTCACTGGTCTTGCTGCACTGGCCCTGGTTCAGGACAGTGAAGACCGGCTAAAGCAGATTGCCGGTGTCTTGAAGTCCGGCACTGATCTTGTGGTGGAGCGGGTAGAACAGCTCAATGCCGCTAATCGACAGCTTGAAAAAGAGCTGGATCAGCTAAAGGCCAAACTTGCCAGCTCGCAAGGCTCGGATCTGGCCTCCCAGGCTGAGGAAATTAATGGTGTGATGGTACTTGCTGCCATTGTTGAAGGTCTGGATAGCAAGGCCCTGCGCGATACGACAGACCAGTTAAAGAATAAACTGGGCAGCGCAGTGGTTTTACTGGCCGCAATCAGTGGCGATAAGGTCAGTCTGGTGGCAGGTGTGACCAGAGATGTTACCGATCGGGTACAGGCCGGAGCCCTGGTGAATGAAGTTGCCCGAAAAGTGGGTGGAAAAGGGGGCGGCAGGCCAGACATGGCGATGGCCGGGGGAAATTCTCCAGATCAGTTGCCAGAAGCAATTTCACAAGTAAAACAATATGTTACCTCTCTTTTGTGATATTTCATTTTCGCAATCCCGATTGCAAAAATAAAATAACAGTTAAGATGAAATTCTATTGGTAAACGTCTAAAGGTTAATGTCAGTATCATGTTGATAGTTCAAAAATACGGTGGGACTTCAGTGGGTTCCGTCGAGAGAATCAAGGCAGTGGCCCAAAAAGTCGCTTCCTGCAAGGATCAGGGTAACCAGGTGGTTGTCGTGGTTTCCGCTATGAGCGGGGTGACCAACAATCTGACTGCCATGGCCTATGAACTGCAAAAGGTTCCGTCTCCTCGTGAGATGGATACCTTGCTTTCCACCGGTGAGCAAACAACGATTGCCTTGTTGAGCATGGCTCTTGAAGCAATAGGTTGTCCGGCTCGCTCTTATACCGGAGGGCAGGTAAGGATACTCACTGACAATGCTCACACCAAGGCAAGGATCCGGGAAATTGATGACGGTAAAATCCGTCATGATCTGGATCAGGGCAAAGTGGTCGTTGTTGCTGGATTTCAGGGAGTGGATGAAGAAGGAAATATTACAACTTTAGGAAGAGGTGGTTCGGATACCACAGCAGTAGCGCTCGCAGCAGCACTCAAAGCAGATGAATGTCAGATCTATACTGATGTTGATGGTGTCTACACAACCGATCCCCGCGTAGTTGAAAATGCCAGACGACTGGACAAAATCACATTTGAAGAAATGTTGGAAATGGCCAGTTTGGGGGCAAAAGTACTGCAGATTCGTTCTGTAGAATTTGCCGGAAAATATGATGTGCCCTTGCGGGTTTTATCTTCATTTGAAGATGGCCCGGGCACGTTAATAGTCTCAGAGGAAGATTTAATGATGGAAATGCCTTTAATTTCTGGCATTGCGTTCACCAGGGACGAGGCCAAATTAAGCGTAGTAGGGGTGCCGGATGTTCCCGGTATGGCCTATAAAGTGTTTGGCCCGATCAGCGATGCAAATATAGAAGTGGATGTTATTGTCCAGAATATTGGTGCCGATTTAACCAACGATATTACTTTTACAGTGCAGAAAAAGGACGCAGAAGCTGCGACCCGAATTCTGGAAAATACTGCGAAAGAAATGGGCGCCAGAGGTATTAAAGTTGATGATAAGGTGGCAAAAGTATCACTGGTAGGCGTTGGAATGCGCTCACATGCCGGTATTGCCAGCCGTATGTTTGAAACATTGTCAAAGGAAGCGATCAATATTCAGCTAATCACCACGTCGGAAATCAAGATTTCCGTGGTCATTGAGGAAAAATACCTCGAGTCGGCAGTAAGGGCTTTGCATAGTGCATTTGGTCTGGAAACAGCGCCGGCATAATTTGTAAAAGCAAAAACCGCTAAGCCATGAATGAGGTTGAATCTGTATACGTAGTCCATTTTTAGTTGGTCAGCGTAGATAAGACTTCAGTAGATTAGCTTGCAAGACACTATGAACAGTCAGCTTGAATAGAGTGTGCTGGGCATGGAAACTTAGAGGAACTAGTAATGTTGATTTTAACCCGCCGGGTAGGCGAAACACTTATGGTTGGTGACGAAGTCACAGTAACTGTCCTGGGTGTGAAGGGAAATCAGGTACGTATAGGTGTAAATGCACCTAAGGACGTTGCAGTTCACAGGGAAGAGATCTACGACAGAATCAAGAAAGAAGGAGATAGTGGGGAAACCGATACTGAAAGCGATGATGACGCTATTGGGAATAGTTGAATTTGATCAGTTAGAAGTAAGGTTTGCCGTCTAAACTTTCAAATCATTATTTTTGTAAGTCATGACAGGTATATTGCAGGGAATATTTTCCTGAAATTTACCTGTTTCAGGCTCCACCAATCCCATATGCTTATGATATGATTGCGCGCTTGTCGATGCGGTGCTGTTAAGGCTATTTACAGCCAGCAAGTGCTTCAAAGACGAATACAAAAATTGGGAGAGGTGGCCGAGTGGCTGAAGGCGCGCCCCTGCTAAGGGCGTATGGGTTAACACTCATCGAGGGTTCGAATCCCTCCCTCTCCGCCAGAATGCAAAAAGCCCGGTCTATGACCGGGCTTTTTGCATTCCGGCTATGAGGGAGGCTCGATGAGAACCCTTGGTTCGAAAGGCGCGCCAGCGCCGCAGACGCACGTTTTCCAGTGCGCCCCGCAGGGATATCTCATTGGATAAATTGCTTAGGTAACTGAGATGGCTATTTGGTTAATTTGCCTGAAGGTATTTAAGTATTGAATTTGGCTCAGCCAAATTGCGAATCACAAGCAATCGCAGATTGCGCAGCACGGCCGTTTTGTAGGTCGCCCTTAAGGGTCAACTCCGCAGGAGTTGATGAATCCCTCCAGCAAAGACTTTGCACTATCCAACCGAAGTGTTAACGGTCTATGACCGGGCTTTTTGCATTCCGGCTATGAGGG
>CBFICR010000013.1:0-63580 GCA_965661105.1 Pseudohongiellaceae bacterium
GCTGTATACCCAGCCCATGAACCGGTTTGAACTGCCCTTCCTAACCACCAGTGGCATTGTCGATAATGACAAGGTTCACCTCCCCGGCACCATGCCGTTTTTCTTTCTCAAGGGCATCACCGGCATTCTTCCTGCCGGGACACCCGATGCGCAGATTATTCCATTCAAGAGAGAACACTGGGAAGCTGAGGTTGATGTATCACTGTCGCTGGAAGAAATGGAAGCCAAGAACCAGGCCAACAGTGAAAAATATCGTAAACCCGATGGCGGCATTTACCAGAAAGATGTGTGGGAAAGAAGAAAGTACCAGTAGCTGAATGCACGACAGGTCCGGCGGCAGGCGCCGGACCCATCATTATGCTTGAACAGGAAAGATCTATTGCCCCCCTGCGGAAGCACCATCCATTCTTTCCTGGGTTTCCACCCCTGAACATATCAGCGGCAACAGCTGGTCGAAGGGTGCCAGTACCAGGGTTTTGGTAGGTACTACCCAGGGCTTGGTTAAAACGCCCGGATCATAAATAGTGGCATCAATGACCAGCGTGTTGGCATCGGTCATGTTATAGCGCTCAACAATACGTAACTGATCGGAATGAAACGAAACACCGCCTTCGGCAAACATCCAGGTATCATCGGTAAAGTTGACGGTTTCCACCACAAAGGTGTCCCCTTCCCAATGCCCAACGGCATCACCGCGGTAGGAAGGCGGCAAAAAGCGATGCTTGCGACCATCAGTAGGAATCAGCTGATAGCCGTGGAAAGTCTCCTGCAGAAAAATCATCATGTCAGGCGTAGCAACGATCTGCCCTACGGCACCAACATCAAACAGGCGCACACTGAGGGTGCCAAAGGCTGTGGGTTTGCACTGCAGTGTCGGGTCATCCCTGTCACTCAGGGTCGCCATGCGCTGCTTCGCTTCAGGCGTGTAAAGATCGGTATAAAGGTTGTATTGCAAGCCGGCACTTCTGTCGGTAGTACTGCCATAGCCCGCACTGCCAAGATCGCCCCCGGTCCACCAGACACCGCTAAGATCAGGCTTGCCATCCGCCATACGCGGAATTTCCCCACCATCCTGTGCCGCTGCCGGAAAAACGAATGCCAGGGCAACCATCACTACCAATAAACTGCGATTCAAAAAATTCATAATATTTGCCTCTTATCTTCCCTTACCCCGGCTTACCTTTCCCTGGGTCCAAACATACCGTATTCGGTACCATCAGCCGTTACCAGCTTCGTCAGCATGCCATTGGTGGATTCATCGCGCGCGCGAAAACCGCCGATAGTCACCCTATCCCCTTCCTTGATGACCTCGGGTGAATAGCCGCCACGGATCATGCCGCTGGGCGTGCCGGCTTCGAATGACCAACGCTCCATTTCCCCGTTTTCCCCTTCAACATCAAGGAAAAAATAGGAATGCGGATTGGTCAGGCGAACATTGACTATTTTGCCGGTTATCTCGATCGGGTTTTCCATATTGTAGGCTGCAGCAAAAGAATGGTGTGCCCAGGCAGCAGTATTTGCAATAAATAAAACCAGTGCAGTGGCCATTAAAGCCAGCGATCTTGCTCTGTTAAGTAACATGTCTTTATTTCCTCCCCCATCAGGTTTTGATCCTGATTAATTATTTTACCCGGCCATGATAACCCTCATCATACTATTGTGAAAAGAACCCATTGCTTACAGGGTCTTTAGCATCGCCATAGATTATGTTTTAAAGGGATTCCAGCCACAAGAAAACTTTACAGATCGCGCTGATCTGGGTAGTGTGTCGCACCGGAATCAAGCGTAAGCTCTTCATTAACCGGAAATAATTCTTAAATACTGCGTAGCTGGCCGAACCATGGATGCAAACGACAGACCCAAACTCGAACTCCCCGAAGGCGCAGACAAACTGCTGCTGCACTCCTGCTGTGCCCCGTGCTCCGGAGAAGTGATGGAAGCCCTGCATGCCTCCGGCATCAATTACAGCATTTTCTTCTATAACCCGAATATCCATCCAAAACGGGAATACGAGCTGCGCAAGGAAGAAAACATCAGTTTCGCGGAAAAGCATAATATTGAATTTATCGATGCTGACTACGATACCGACAACTGGTTTGAGCGTATCAAGGGACTGGAAATGGAGCCGGAACGTGGCGAACGCTGCACCAAATGTTTTGACATGCGTTTTGAGCGTACTGCACTTTATGCTCAGGAAAACGGGTTTCCCGTTATCTCAAGCTCGCTCGGCATTTCACGCTGGAAAAACATGACCCAGATTAACGATTGCGGTGTGCGCGCGGCATCCCGCTATCCGGGCATGGCTTACTGGGAATATAACTGGCGTAAAGGCGGCGGTTCTCAACGCATGATAGAAATCAGCAAGCGCGAAGAGTTTTATCAGCAGGAATATTGCGGCTGTGTTTACTCGCTGCGCGATACCAACCAGCACCGTCTATCCCAGGGCCGTGATCGCATCAAGATTGGTGTGCAATACTACCAGGCAGACAAAACCGACTAATTCAAATGGGACTTCACTTCCTGTTTTACTGACGCTTTTCTTAAAAACATAATGCTTACTTCTCTCAATGAAAAACTTCAGACATTTTTTTCTGAAGAGCAGCATGAAGCGCGCCGGATTTTCCATGGCCGCGGACACTGCTATGCAGGGCTGGAACACCTTTGCATCGACTGGTTCAAACCTGTGGTTCTTATTTCTGCCTGGCAGGCAGTGGATAATGCCGAAGAATTGAAACAGCTGATTCTGGCCACCGACACTACAAACCAGATTAAATCCATTGTTCTGCAGCACCGCTATCTTAACCAGGCTCCTGCGGATACGCTCTATGGCGAAGAGCTCGACAAGATCATTGTCAAAGCCCAGGGGCTTCGTTTCGAGGTGCATCCGGGACGACGCCAAAATGCCGGACTTTTTCTCGATACCGGTCCCTTGCGGGAATGGCTCAAGGTAAACAGTGAAGGATGCAATGTGCTGAATCTTTTTGCCTACACCTGCGCCCTGTCTGTGGCCGCGCTGGCGGGAGGTGGCAAGAGTGTCACCAATGTTGATATGAGCAAACCAAGTATTGAATGGGGCCTGCAGAACCATATGCTTAATGGTCAGGGCCCCATGCCAATCAGAAGTATCCCTCACAACCTGTTCAAGTCCTGGGCGAGGATCAAGCAGTTTGGCCCTTATGATCTGGTGATTATCGACCCGCCCACCAATCAGCGTGGCAGCTTTAACGCAGAACGTAATTATAAAAGTGTGGTGAAACGAATGCCTGAGCTGTGCAATCCGGGAGCCACCATTGTTGCCGCCCTTAACAGCCCCTTTCTGGGAGAGGATTTTTTACACGACTGCATGGCGCAGAATTTACCGGAAAGTGAGTTTATTGAATGGATTGAGCCGGCAACGGAATTTGAGGAAACTGATCCTGACAAACGTCTCAAAATTGCGCTGTATAAACTCGCCAGTTAATTCTCGTCACACCCCTTGATCCCGGACCTCCAGTCCGGCGACATAATCCAGCCAGCCCTATTGCACCAGGTGTTCGTAACGTTTATCGGTAAGCATTTTCATAAAGGCGACCAGGGCATCAATGCGGCGCTCATCCAGCGCCGGTGTAGACTGCAGCTTTTCCAGATCGATATTCTCTGAAACTTCCGCCTCGCCCCAGGGTTCCCCGGTTGCGGGATTGATATCTGCCGCTTTACCGCGAACATTGTACTTGTTGTAAAACTGCACCACTGTTTTCAGATCCTGAAATACCCCGTTATGCATATAAGGCGCTGTCAGTGCTACGTTACGAAGGGTCGGTGTTTTGAACTTTCCGGCCTGCGCCGGATCATCCACATGGGGATTTTCCAGCAGACCACGATCTATATGCGCCATGCCCAGTCCGTTCACTTGTCTGGCTTCCCTGTTTACCGGAGTACCAATATTGAAATACTTGTAACTGGAGAAGGTTTCTCCCTCACTTTCAGCAAAAGTTTTTAACTGGTGACACTGGTTACAGTTACTGAACTGCTGGGAGAAAAACAGCGTCATTCCCAATTCTTCCTGAACCGTGGGTTCATATTCCCCCTTCAGGTAACGATCATATTTTGAATCAAAAGGAGAAAAGAAATCAGTACGTTCAAATGCTGCAATAGCTTCCGTCATACGCCGATAAGCCATATCAGTATCTTCAAACACGTCTTCCCCAAACAGGCTTTTGAACGCCCGGGGAAACAGCGTGTGCTCTTGCAAACGGGCTACGACAGCGGCTTTGTTCGCCATCTGCATTTCCAGCATGTTCAGGAAAGGCCCACCGGCCTGACCTTCAAGATCTGCTTCCCTGCCATCCCAGAACAATCCACCGACATAATCACCCTCACTATTACGATGAAAATCAGGAATCATGGAGACATAGGAAAGTGTCGGTGCATTGCGGTCACCCAGGGAATGCATGTCATTTCCCATGGATAATGCCCGGCGCACCCCGTTTTCACGCCAGTCAATAAATGCCTGGGAAGGGTCATGGCAGGTACCGCAGCCCTGGGTGCGATCCCGTGACAGGCTGACATCAAAAAACAGGGCACGCCCGAGGTCTTCGAGTTTTGTCTGGTAAGCATCAGTGTTTTCATCTGCAACAGCGGACAATACCGTCAGGCTCAGGCAAAAAGAAATAAGCAAAGACAGCAATAGCGAATTTTTCATAGCGCAATCATGCTCAGGTGATTATCCCAGAACACCTTGCTATCAGACCCGGTATCCAGCGCCACTATTTCATCACTCGCCATATCGTACCGGGTAATACGGCCGGTGCCTGCGGTAAACAGAAACCCTTGTTCAATTGCACATAATCCGCACCCATCACGGGAACGCAGGGATTTTTTCATTTCCCGGGTTTGCACATCCCAGAAGGTAATCAGGTTACCGCGCGGACTACTGGCAGCAAAAAATCGGCCGCTTTGATCATAACGCACAGACCCCACATACTGGTTCATCTGACCCTGTTGCGGCTCTGGCGCCCATAATAATTGCAGAGGCTTGCCCTGTTCATGCAGGGCCAGCAGAGGAACCCGATCAAAAGGCTCGCCCTCGTATTGCAAACCAATCACTACCTGCCCCAAAGTATTCTGATCAATGTGTCGAATACTGGCCTGATGATACTCAGGCTCAAGCATATGCTGTTCCTGCAGCTCACCGGTGAAAGCATCGATATAGACCAGAGACGGCTCCATAGAGGGGATATTGAGTTTTTCACGCGGACGCTCGGGATGGGTACGAATGCCACCATTGGCAACTACCAGTGTTTGCTGATCACGTTTGAGTAATAACTCATGGGGACCGGTGCCATAACTGGGAAAATCACCATCGCGCACCATTGAAAATCCCTGACTGTCACGACTGACTTGCCAGGCAACGACCCTGCCGCTGTCACCATTGATCAGTTGCCAGGCATTCTCAGGCGCATAAAAATAGCGCCCGTCTTCTGAAAACACGCCATGGCCATAAAGATGACGATCGACGGGCACGGTAATTTCTGCCAATGGCTCACCACTGTGCAGGTCGCCAACCCATAGATAATTTCCCGGACGCCGGGCTATAACAACGAACACACCGAGCGCTTCGTGCACTGCTATATGATGAGCCCTTGCCGGCAAAAGATGTCTGAATTTCTCGACACTTTTGCCATCGACAAGCTCAAAACCAATCACCCAGTGCTGATCATCGCTATCCGATGCCGCACTCAGAAAAAGTGGCGTAGTGCCTGCTGAATGCTGGCCAACCGCCAGCACCGGCGCAGCAAGGACGCTGCTGGCAAGGGTCAAAAAATGTCTGCGATCTATTTTCATCATCAGGCCAGCTGGATTAATCACCATCCAGAGAATTAAACCCCAGGTAGAGGTCAGTGTTTTTAAGCCCGGCTTCAAATGCCTCAAACAGATCATCCAGCCCCTGGGCTATGCCTTGCAGCTGTGCATACCCGCCTTCAGCGTCGAGCGCTTCTTCAATTGAATCCGGCGCGGCTTCAAGTCTCGTGTTCAGGGTAGCAAAGGCCTCGCTGATAACCGTCCTGTCTTCAGACATCAGTACGGCACCCAAAGCAATTGCCTGCCCGTCGTTGCCACTGAACAGGTTTTCCAGTGCCATAACATTCAATCTGAGATTGCGCAGGGAGCGATTCGAGCGCCAGGACTCGGCGCGGCGGATTCGGGCGCGAGCGGCGGAATCTCCAATCACCTCTTCCACTTTCTGTTGCTGAATTCTACGTACAGACTCTATTTGCGCTTTCAGGAAATCAATCGTGGCATCTTCGGCACTTTCAAAAAATCCCCGCTCATCGGCATTCTCGATAGTGGTTCTGAATTCATCACGCCAGCGCAGACTGACACCACTGGCAATTTCGCTGATATTGATTGCGACAGCCCGGGCGACCTGGCAGCGATAGTTATCTTCCCTGAATGCAAGCAGGCTTTCATCATCAAACAATAGCCTTTCCAATGCAGGAAAGCCCTGCACACCGACGCTTTCCCGGGCAAAGTTTTCAGCCCCGAGAGAATCAACATTCATGGAGTCAATCAGGTCATCCAGCTGTCTGGCGCCGGTACCTTTCTCATCTGGCCAATAGTGAATCCTGAAATTCCAGTTAAAATAGGTAATCGGGCCAAACTGGATATGCTGAATCTGTTGCCAGGCATCCATGGTGTTATGAAAATCTTTTCTGAAGGCTTCAAGTCCCGGCGCATCCGGAGACTGGCAAAAGGATTGCGCAGCAGTCACCATCTCAGCCGCCGCATTTTCAAGACTGATATAGCCTGGAATAACGTGGTTATCCGTGATGGACAGATTTACCTGAGTCCAGTTTTCATTGCTTTGGGCAAGCACCAGAGCAGAGGTCAGCAAGGCTGCCAAAAGGCATATACAGGAATGTAAGTATTTCATATCTGGAGATTCTAATTGAGAACGGTTCTCATTATAACCCAATCAGAAACGCGTTTAAATCATTACGTTGTTGTTGTGAGAGATTTTTATAGTGATCTCTGGCTGCGGCGCCCTCCCCACCATGCCACCAGACAGCCTCCTCAATAGTTGCTGCCCGTCCATCATGTAAAAACGCCCCATGCTGGCTTGCCAGCCCCCATAATGGCGGGGTTCTCCATTCACTGCCCCGGGCACTGCCTTCCGGGAGCTTATCGGCCAACCCCGGCCCCATATCGTGCAACAGCAGATCTGTATAAGCTGACAGCTTGAAATCATCGCTTTCAAAAGACGGAACATGACAGGCAGCACAACCTGTGTGCCGGAAAAGTTGTGCGCCGACAGCATCCTGCGGCTGTCTGTAACTGGTCTTTGACGGCGCCGGCAAGCCAGTCACATAGGCCAACAGGAGATCCAGTACCTGATCATTGGCTTCAAGGTTGTCATGATGCGATGAATTACCATTAGGCGCCTTTAAACAGTCTGTCTGGGCAGCTGTGCAGTCACCACCGGCCGAGGGGAAAACAGGATTGCCCAGGCCAAGATCAAGACTTAAGGCCCTTGCCAACTGGCCACGCAAAGACACCTGGCCCGCTTTCCAGCCAAATCGGCCAATAGCCCTGCCGCCTTGCTTATCGGCAATCATATTCACCCGACCCGATATACCATCACCATTACTGTCAGCCTCGTCAGCCCCGGCAAGAATGAGCTCATCGGGAATGCTTGCCAGTAAACCAAGCCCGTGCAGAGACGGCCCTATACGTGCAGAGACTGCATCAATAGCCATGGGGCCATGAGAAAGCTTATCGATTACTATGGCGGGAGCCGCTGGCATACCATCGTTATTTACATCGGTAAAAACAACGCTAACGTCGGCTTCACGGGGCAACCCGGCAATGGCATATTTTTGCAGCTGCTGGCCATAGACAGGATCATTGACATGCAAAACCAGAGATTGTTGGCGACTCCCCCGCCCCCCGTCCGGATGGCACTGGTTGCAGGAACGGGCATTATATAAAGGCCCCAGGCCGTCACTGGCAGTGGTAGAGGAAAACGAAGGTACCCAGTTTTTTTCAAACAGGGCTTTGCCGGTAATAAAATCAAGTGACGGCATGGTTGAGTCTGCCGCTAATAAGGGAAAGCAGGCTACAGCCAATGCCACTAAAAGAAAGCTGTCAGTGTTTTTAAAAAACAGCCGAGGGATTATCAAGACTTTCCGACCCTTCGATACTCACATTCACCAGGGCGAGTTCATTGATAACTTTTTCAATGGTTCGGGTTTCTTCCATAAGAGCATCGACAATGCGGGTAATTATTTGTTCGCCCTGCGCATTATCACGCCCAATCAGTACATCAAAAGTGTTTCCCGATTCTCCTGCATCCACCAGTCTCTGCATGGCTGACTCGGTTTCTTCGAGACGCGCCATCATCTCGGCAGAGATAGCAGGAGCCTGTTGCAATATAAGATCCGCCAGTGATGCCCCGGAAATACGTTCACCGGAGACACGCTGATATTCACCGAGGTAAACGTTTTTAATGCCAAGGGCATCATAGTAGTGTGAGTGATGGGTGTTGTCCGAAAAGCAGTCATGCTCTTCTTCCGGATCATTGAGCAGCAATCCCAGCCGAATACGCTCCCCTGCCAACTCACCATAGGCGAGACTGCCCATACCTGTCAGTATTGATGCCAGACCAGCCTGCTCTCCCTTGCCCATTAAATCCATATAGGCGGCGCCACCAGGCTGCCAGTTACCAACCATCTCTTCCAGATCATTTACCAGCAATACAGTTGCCGCTTTCAGATAATCACGGCGCCGATCACAATTGTCGTTGCTGCAATTTTCAAGAGAATAATCCGTCCACTGGCGATTTCCGGCACCGGGGTTGGTGCCGTTAAGATCCTGCCCCCAGAGCAAAAATTCGATGGCATGGTAACCAGTGGCGACATTGGCATCTACACCATCAATCATGTGCAGGCTTTCTGCAAGCAACTGGGGAGTAATCGAGGCCGCATCAACGGTAATTCCACCCAGATCAATAAACCTGTTGGCAATAACGTTGGCACTATAGAAATAATTGAAATCGGACTCCTCACCGTAGGAGGCAGCGGTATAGTCAATCAGGCCTTCATCAAGGGGCCACGAATTAACTCTTCCTTCCCATTCGTCGACAACACGATTACCGAAACGAAAGGCTTCTGTTTGCTGATAGGGAATACGGGCAGCCAGCCAGGCATTACGCGCCTGCTGCAGGGTTCGGGCTGAAGGAGACAGCAGCAAGGCATCTACTGACTCATCCAGTTGCCGCGCAGTAATAAGAGAGTCATCATAGGCAGCATTGGCGATAGCTACATAGGTATCGAGAATAGCAGCAGGCGACACCGGCGCATTATTGCTGTCGGTGGAATTTAGTGGGCTGCAGGCGGGCAGGCCAAAAGCCAGAAAAAATGCTATTAAAATTCGCATGGGATTAATCGGCGTGTCTGATTACTCTGCCTTCTACCATAAAGATAACGTCTTCAGCAATGTTGGTGCTTAAGTCGCCGATGCGTTCCATATAGCGGGAAGTTGAAAGCAGGCTTATTGCCACTTCGGTTTTGGCCGGATTTTCTGAAGCGACCCTGGTGACCTCGTCATACATGGCGCGATTGATTTCATCCACCTTGTCATCCATTGCAATGACTTCCCTGGCAAGATTTACATCCAGTTTAACCAGTGCATCAAGAGAGTTTCTAACCATGGTTCGTACCAGATTAGGTAGTTCATTGACGAATTCAGGCAGAGTAGGAATCGGTTCTTGCTGCATTAATTCCCTGGCGCGCTTGGCAATATTTTTTGCAAAATCACCCATACGTTCCAGGTCATTATTTACTTTCAGCGAGACGACTATAAAACGAAGGTCTCCGGCCACGGGCTGATGCAAGGCAAGAATCTTCAGACAGTCTTCCTCTATCTTAACTTCCATTTCATTAATAAAGTCTTCGTGCTTGAGCACCTCATCAACATAAGACATCTCGCGATTATTAAGAGCGAGAATGGCATTATTAATGGCCGACTCAACCATGGTACCCAGCTTCAGGATTTCTTTTTTCAGCTTTTCAAGGTCGCGCTGTAAATGTAATGACATGGAATTCTCTTGGAGTAAATTCGAAAAAGTCTTGAACTTTTAATAGGTATTTTAGCGCTTAAACAATGTTTAACCAAAACGACCTGTTACATATTCCTCAGTGCGTTTCATAGCCGGCCGGGTAAATATCTTTTTAGTGACATTGAATTCTATCAAATCGCCCATTTCCATAAAGGCAGTGTAGTCTGAAATCCTGGCAGCCTGCTGCATGTTATGAGTCACGATGACGATGGTATAGCTGGATTTCAACTCGAACAACAGATCTTCAATTCGCGCAGTTGATATGGGATCCAGTGCTGAACAGGGCTCATCCATCAGCAATACTTCCGGCTCCATGGCAAGCGCTCTGGCTATACAAAGACGCTGTTGTTGTCCGCCAGACAGGTTGAGGGCAGATTCATGCAAACGGTCTTTGACCTCTTCCCACAGCGCCGCCTGTTTCAATGAACGCTCCACCAGCTCGTCGGTGGAATCCTTGTAACCGTTAATTAATGGTCCCCAGGATATATTGTTATAAATAGACTTTGGAAACGGATTTGGTTTCTGAAAAACCATTCCGATACGGCGTCTTACTTCAACAGCATCCACTCCACTACCATAAAGGTTTTCATCAGCAAAAATAAGTTCGCCCTCGACCCGGGCACCATCCACAAAATCATTCATACGATTTAATGAACGTAGCAAAGTACTTTTACCGCAACCAGAAGGTCCGATTATTGCGGTAATTTTATTGCGCCTGATATTAAAAGACACATCATTGACGGCCTTGTTATCCGAATAAAATATATTTACGTTACGTAACTCCAGAACGGATTTCTTGCTCATCTGCAAATTCTGTTCTGCCAGTGTCGAATCTGGAAACTGGCTCATTACTTCATTCTCCGTTCGGTTCTATTCCTGATAAATATGGCTGTCGCGTTCATAATTAATAGCACTGCCAACAACACAATAATACCCGCCGCCGCCAGCTGATGAAATTCTTCCTGGGGGCGTGAAACCCAGTTATATATCTGTATAGGCATCGCGGTAAAAGAATCCATCGGCCCTTCTGGCAGAAAGGCGACAAAGGTCATGGCACCAATCATAATCAGTGGCGCAGTTTCCCCGATGGCTCTCGAAAGAGCAAGAATTACACCCGTCATAATGCCCGGAAATGACGCAGGCAAAACATGGGCCCAGGTGGTCTGCCATTTGGTTGCGCCCAGTGAATATGCAGCATTGCGGATACCCTGAGGAACCGTTTTAATGGCCTCTCGGCTGGCAATAATTATCACTGGCAAAATTAACAGGCTCATGGTCAGTGCACCGGAAATCAAACTACGCTCCAGGGCAAAAAAGCGCACAAAAATGGCGAGTCCAAGAATTCCGTAAACAATTGAAGGTACTCCAGCCAGATTGGCAATATTTACTTCAATTATCTTGGAAATTTTGCCCTTTCCGGCAAACTCTTCCAGATAAAGAGCGGTAGAAACCCCCACCGGAATAGAAATTAATGCCACCAGTGAGATTAACCAGATGGTTCCTACCAGGGCAGACTTGATTCCCGCACGTTCTGGAAAACGGGAAGGAAAACTGCTGATAAACTGCCAGTCCAGCCAGCGAAAGCCTTCAATGGAAACCTGGTATAGCAATACCGCCAGAAGCACCACACTTGACCAGGTAATGGCTGCACAGAAAAGCGCAAAAAACCTGGCCTTGCGATGCCTTTTTAGCAGATTCTGTTTTTCTTGCTCAGTCGTTAAAGGCATTGTTGCTTAACCTCAATCATAAACTTCCCTGAAACGGTTCAGAATTATCTGGGAAATAATATTGATCACCAGAGTAATGGCAAACAACAGCGTCGCCACGGCAAACAGGGTCTGGTAGGCAACACCGCCACTGGGCGTATCACCCAGGCTGACCTGCACAATGTAGGATGTCATGGTCTGGATACTTTCAAACAAACTCAACGACATATTGGGGGTTTGACCGGCGGCCAGTGTTACGGCCATGGTTTCCCCGATCGCCCGTGAAATAGCCAGCAGGAAAGAAGCCATCACGCCGGATAATCCAGCCGGTACGACAACCCGGGTGGTTACCTCATAGGACGTCGCGCCCAGAGCATAAGCCCCTTGCCGCAAACTAACAGGAACGGCGCGCAAGGCATTGTCGCTCATGGTCGCCACCATCGGTAACACCATGATACCCACCACAATGGAAGCGCTGAGGGCATTGAAGACCTGAATATCGGGAAAGATATTACGCAGAGCGGGAGTAACAAAGGTCAGAGCAAAATACCCGTAAACTACTGTCGGGATGCCGGCCAGTAATTCAAGCACCGGCTTGATGGTGCGCCTGACCCGATCCGGGGCATATTCACTCAGGTAGATGGCGCTGGCCAGGCCGGTCGGGATGGCTAACAGGGCTGCCCCGATAGTCACAATCATTGTGCCCCAGACCAGGGGCAGCACACCAAACGATGAGGGTTCGAACAGCGGGGTCCAGGTGGTCCCCAGGAAAAAATCGCCGGGTGAAACATGCTCAAAGAAATTCAGTGTTTCCTTGAGAAGCAAAACAACAATGGCTATGGTTGTCACTACGGAGATAAAAGAGCAGGACGCCAGCCAGCTCTTGATGGCAAATTCACCCCAAAGCACGCCAGATTTTTTAATTGATCTGGCGGCTCCAGGTTTTGCTGATTGACTGACTACAGCAGCATCAGGATTTTGTTCTTTTGCCATTGTTAATCTATTACCGGCTCACTTATTAAGGGTTCGCATTGTAGACCAATACACCAACAAACTTTAACAAAAGATCAATAAGAAATTATAAAGCCGAGACTTTGTCTTTGGCCTCTTGATACAGATCATCCGGCAAGGCGATATATCCCACTTCGCTGGCAAGAATACCTGCATTTTCAATGTAAAAATCAACAAATGCCTTCACTTCAGGACGAGCCATGCTGGCCGTATTCAGGTAGATAAATACAGGCCGGGACAGCGGGCTGTAAGTGCCATTATTAATTGTGGTTTCTGTAGGGATTACTGGTCCGTTGCCGCCATCAATAGGAACCACTTTCAACTTATCCATGTTTTCCACATAGTAGGCAAAACCGAAAAAGCCGAGGGCATATTCGTCACCACTTATGCCCTGGACCAGCACATTATCATCCTCACTGGCGGTATAGTCAGGCCTGGAAGCACCGGATTCACCATTAATGGTTTCTGTAAAATAATCAAAAGTACCGGAATCAGTGCCGGGACCATAAAGCCTCAGAGGCTCACTGGGCCATTGCGGGCGAATATCATCCCAGCTGTCGACAGTACTGCCTGGCTGCCAGATAAGTTGCAATTCTTCTACCGTCAGATAATCAACGAAGTCGTTGTTGCTGCTAATAACCAATGAGAGCCCATCATAGGCAACCGGAATTTCCAGATATTCAATACCACTGGCTTCTGCTTCCAGCATTTCCGAGGGTTTGATTGGACGTGAAGCATCATTTATATCCGTTTCCTGGGCCAGGAATTTCTTGAAACCACCACCGGTACCTGAGACACCCACAGTAACCCGAACCCTGGGGGCTACAGTCAGGAATTCCTCAGCCACCGCCTCACTGATGGGATAAACAGTGCTTGAGCCATCCAGGCTCACAACACCACTGAGTGCGCCGCTACCAGTTGCTCCGGCTTCCTGCGACTCGTCCTGCCCGGAACAGCTGCCTATCAGCAGAGTGACGAGCAATAAAAGAGGAAGGTTTACAGATTTTTTCAGTAAGACTGCAGGGCATTTCATCTTGAAGATTCTCCAAAAAATAGTAATTGCGATCACAATGGGGCGGCATTGTCACACCACACTGTTAAGGTTTCATAAAGATTCGTACATCTTTCGTATATTTCATACCGGGGTCAGCTCTCCCTGCCTCAAAGCCTTTAAACATGGTGTTTTTGACTACATGACTGAAAGCATTTTTACGTAGTCTTAATATCAATTTAACCGCAAATTTAAAACTTAACATGGCCTTTATATATTCTTAATAATCCTTTGGAAGAATGCGCGCATCAAATAACCGGGCAAAATCACGGCAGGAGTCTTCCAAGTGAATATAAAAAATACACCTTCCAAGTTGAAGCAGGCACTACTATTAGTCGCTTTGCTAAAAGCTTCAGGCGCCGTGTATGCGGCAGACCAGGAGTTACTGGACATACTGCTTCAAAATGGCGCAATAACCTCAGAGCAATATGACGCTTTAATTGCAAGAGACTCGCTTACTAGTGAAGACATCCTGCCACAACCTGCTGAATCACAACCTGCTATTGAGGAAGAGATTATCGAGCAACGCGTTGCAGAAGCCCTTACCAGGCAAATTGGTGAAGAGTTTCCAGTTCTGGCAAGCGAGACAAGCAGCGGCTTTCGTCTTGCTACACGTGATGGGAACTGGCGTACTGAACTACAGTGGCGGGCACAAACGCGATTTACCACGCCGTACCGATCAGACCCACGACAATTAGGCAGCTTCAATGCTGACGAGCAGTCCAACTTCGAAGCCCGTCGCCTGCGTATGAAAATTGGCGGCCATGGATTTCAACCCTGGCTTAGCTATTATTTTGAGGTGGATCTGCAACCATCACGGGACGTTGATGATAGGGCCTCTGACTCCAGCGCCAGAGTCATTGACTGGCGTATAGATATCGCGAAATGGGACTGGGGCGGCATTCGACTGGGCCAGTGGAAGATTGACCTTAACCGAGAACGGGTGGACTCCTCCGGCAGGCAGCAATTTGTAGAGCGCTCCATCGCCAACCGTGTTTTCACCATGGACAGGCAGGTTGGTGTGCAGCTTAGAGGGCGCCTGTTTAAAGAAACACCCGCAGACATGCGTTATTACGCCGGCGTATTCAATGGTGAAGGTCGTTCCGTCAATAATACTGATAACGACATGATGTATATGGGTCGATTACAGTGGAATTTCCTGGGTCGAGACCTTGCATGGCGCCAAACCGATGTTGAATATACTGAACGGCCCACCGGAAGCCTGGCAATAGCAGGTTTCACCACGACAGGTAGCTGTACCCGCTGGTCGTCTTCAGGCTGTGGCAATCTGGACGGTTTTGATAGTCCGACCAATGCCGCTCAGGGTCAATTCGAAATAGACCAGGTTGTGCAGGAGTTTGCCTACAAGTATCGAGGCTTCTCAGCTCAGCAGGAATTTCATCGTAAAACCATAAAAGACAACTCTGATGGCAGTTCCCACGAACTGACAGGGGGGTATGTTCAGGCAGGTTATTTCTTCAGCAATATATTCCCCAACTTCCCGGCTCCGCTTGAATTGGCAGCGCGATATTCCTACGTTGATGAACCCAATGCCGTCAATCGGGTTCTGGAAAATGAGCGCAGGGAATTTACTCTTGGTGCGAACTGGTTCTTCAATGGCCACAACAACAAGGTGACTATGGATGTTTCCCGCCTGACCCTTGATGACACTTTTTATGCTCAGGATGAATCTGATAATCGCTTGCGCTTACAGTGGGATGTTTCTTTCTAAATAGCTTTAATATAGCAACCAGCTTTTCCATGAGAGAACAGGATAAAACGGGACACGGATGTCTCCTTTCTTCGGCCCGGGTCACTTCAACAGTCACTTGAATCTCACTTATTAGCTACTTGCTAAAAGGCTCATCAAAAGTGGCCTGTAATTTATATTCTTCCCTACGCCTGCTCTGTAACAGCCAATTTTTCCATAGGCAATTCAACTTTGAATGTTGAGCCGCTACCAAGCTGGCTTTTTACGCTCACTAAGCCGCCGTGCTTTTCCACTATATTTTTCACAATCGACAAGCCCAGTCCGGTCCCACCCAGACTCTGCGAGCGCGCTTTATCGACCCGGTAGAAACGCTCAAAAACCCGCTTCTGATACTGTGGACTTATGCCAATTCCGGAATCCTTAACTTCAAGCACCGCCATTTGGTTCACGGCCTTCAAGCTGATAGCGATAGTTCCCGGGTCAATAGTGTACTTCATCGCATTATCAATCAGATTATCCACCAATTGGCTCAGATTCTGGCGATCCCCGTAGAGTTCCATTTCTTTAGCGGGCAAATCTGAAACCAGGGTGTGGCCTTTATGCTCTGCAGTGGACTGAGCTGCTTTCACTGCCTGACGCACCAGGTCAGCAAAATTTATTTTAGTGAAGTCTTCGCTGCTGTAACTACTCTCCAGTCGGGAAATAGTCATCAAATCCCCTACCAGTTGGGATAAACGCAGGCTCTGGGCATGCACCCTTTCTATGAAATGCACCATGGTCTCTTTATCTACACCATCATCACCGATAATGGTCTCGGTAAGGCCGCGAATAGCGGTGATGGGAGTTTTCAGCTCGTGGGATGCATTGGCAACGAAATCCGTCCTCACTCTTTCAAGGTTTTTCAGCTCGGTAATATCATGCAAGACCAACACGGCACCAATGGGCTCTCCCTGATCATCACTGAGTGATGCGGCATAGATATCCACCACACGCTGCCCCGACTCATGATCCAGACGTGTCTGCGCCTTGATAACAGAGAAGGTCTTGATCGCTTCATCGAGTGCGTCAATTATTTCCTGGTTCCGGATTTCCTGCCACAAAGGCTTACCGGTGCTACGCTTTTCATTGACTGACAGCATACGCACAGCGGCTTCATTGATGTGCAGGATGTTCTGATCCATATCGACATCCACCACGCCTTCCACCATACAGGTAAAAATTGTCGCCAATCGATTGCGGTCGGCAGTAATTTCAGTAACGCTGCGCGCTGAACTGCGCGCCATCTGATTAATCGCCTGCGCTAATTTTTTCAGGCCCAGAGCATTGCCTACCGGTATCCGACGCGCAAAATTACCGCGGGATATTTCATCGGCCATAGTGGTCAGCTCCAACACTTTCATTGCCTGTCGTGCTGACAGGTAAAATGCCAGCAATAAAACAAAAAAGGTAACTATTGCGGCGTTCCTGAGCAGTACTGAATTAGCCTCACTAATCTCTGCGTCCATGGCAGAGGACGCGCGGGCGGTGCGAACAAAGCCTACAATCTGATCCTGCAAAAACATGGGTACTGCGAGGTAGTGAAATTGTTCTTCCAGGGTAAAACTGTAACGTGTTGCGCGGCCAATGCCTGCAGACGAAGCCAGTAGAATTTCCGGCCTTCTCAGATGATTATTCATAGTAAAAGGGTTTTCTCTAGTATCCGCCAACACGACACCATTGCTGTCTACCACGGTAATTCGCAGACCAGCGTTTTGCGCAACCGAGGCTGCCATTTCTCTGATCTGGGGATAATTCAGATTTTGCAAAGGTGACACAAATACCTGGCTGAGCAGCCGGGCATTATAGAGAAGGGAGCTGTCTGTTTTTTCCTGGATCTGCTGTTCAAACCTGCCAACCAGAGAGGCGGCAAAAAGAAACGTACCTATCAATGCCACTAGCACGTACCCGATGTAGGTGCGCCAGAAATAAAGTGACTTGATAAGCATTTTATTGATCAGCCTGATTGAGTTTAATAGGAAGATACCCGGAATACCGGAGCACTGACTGGTTAACAGGGCTGATTATAATGCAATACTTGAAGACAGTTTCCAGTTATTACTACTCCATCCGGTTTACTGAATTGTTCAGACACTATCCCGAAGTCGATAGCCAACTCCTCTTATAGTCTCTATTAACGGGGGGTCAATATCCATTTTCTTGCGAATACCCCTGATATGAACATCAATATTCCGGTCTACAACAACTACATCATCACCCATAGCACGACTTAATAACTGCTCACGAGAAAAGACTCTGCCCGGATTACTGGCAAGATAATGTAGAAGACGAAATTCTGTTGCCGTCAGCCTGATTTCATTGCCCGCGACGGTTACTTCATATTTAGCGGGGTCTATAGCCAACTTGCCGACCTGAACCTGATCTTGTTTGGGAACGCTTTCAACCAGCGCCCCTCGACGCAATACGGCCTTCACCCTTGCCACCAACTCCTTGGGACTGAAGGGCTTGGTAATATAATCATCTGCACCAACACCAAGACCAAGAACTATATCACTTTCTTCGCCCTTGGCTGTGACCATGATTATCAAGGTATTTTGATTGGCCGGGTTACTTTTTATACTGCTGCAAATTTCAATACCGTCCATACCCGGCAGCATCAGGTCAAGCAGAAGAAGATCCGGGTGCTCCTTGTTAACCAGTGACAGTCCGAGAGTACCATTGACGGCGGTAAATACATCAAAGCCCTCTCGCTTCAGGTTATAGCTCAGCACTTCGAGAATATCGGGCTCATCTTCTATAATAACTATCTTCTTCTTGCTCATAAATATTTGAAATCTTGACTGAATTTGACTTTTTAACGAGGCAGAAGATTAGCATTAATGGATTAAGATCTCGTTAAGAGATTTCAAGGATACCATTTAAATTAACAAATATTTAATACCGGTAAATTCTGCCTATATCCTACTTTCCTTGCTTCTTCATTCAGGCTTCAGCCATAATGTTCGGCTTCCAAGCCAGGGTTAATCCTCAGTTTTACTGAATTCTTATAAAGATGTCATCGAAAGGAAAAAGCACCGAACCGGTCATAGACGGAACTGGAAGCAAGAAGCTGCGATACGAAACCCTTGTGGGTGAATATTACAACGACATCTTCCGCTACGCCTATTGGCTCAGCAAAAGTCGGCAGGTTGCCGAAGACCTTGCCCAGGAAACTTTTTTGCGCGCCTGGCGTGCACTCGACAGCCTGGAAAAGCCGGGAGCCGCAAAAGCATGGCTTTTCACCATTCTGCGAAGAGAGAATGCGCGGCGGTTTGAAAAATATCGTCCTGAAGCTGATGACATAGATGATTATTCTCTCCCTGACAGCGGCAAGCTGGAACCTGACCAGATTCTGGAACGGGAAATGATTCACCAGGCCATGGGAGAACTCGAACCGGAGTACCGGGACCCTTTGTTATTGCAGGTGATCGGTGGTTTTAGCGGCGATGAAATTGCCAAAATGCTGGATTTGAACAATAACACCGTGATGACGCGATTATTTCGTGCCAGAAACAAGCTTAAAGAGAAACTGGAGAGCAACGAAACGGATTAAGGTCTGGCTCCTCTATTAACTGCTACTAACTGCTACCATTTTAATAACTGCTTTTAATCAGTAGTTTTAGCAGTTATTTAACGATCAACAATAAATACAGATGAATGAAATCGCATTATGAACAATATTTACCAGCACCGAAATGAATTGTGCGAAGCGCAGGTCTATATAGCATCGTTTTAATGCTATGGCTTTGCACGACAGGCACGCAAAACAGTTGTTTAATGCAAAGCATGATTTAATTCATTGATAATAAAAAATTAATTACACAACATTTATTTTTGTAAGGGCGTGGAAAAGATGGATGATCAACTTTTTCTGGAGAGAGCACATGCTAACCCCCATGATGACTCTGCTGAATTTATTCTGGCCGCTTCTGAAAACCCTGCTCGGCAGACCTTGCTGGAAAATCTGAAGGCCCTCGATGAGAGACTGGAATCCGGCCTTGGGTCTGTCTCTGCGCCTGATCACCTGAAACAGGCATTACTGGATATTCCCGAAGGTAGCCTTCATCCGGATACCCAGGCTGTGTCTGCCAATGACTCTTTCTGGCGACGTAATTTTCAATATGCAGCCGGGCTTGTGGTTGCAGTGGGTGTCATTGCCCTGATGCTGCCGGGCAAGGATAGCCCGCTGGAAGAAGTTGTCATGCGCCATCTCTACAGTGAGATGGCCTTTCTGGAAGATGACACCCCGGTTTCCATGAGTTTTGTCAATAACCTGATGACCAGCAGTCTTGGTACCGGCTTTCTTCAGTCCCCTGAAATGGAGAATATTGAAATTGATGTTAGTCAGGACTGCTGGGTGGATTTTCAAAATGGCGTGAAAGGCGTGCACATGGTGATGAAGGGCAATGTCGGGCAAATCACAGTCATGGTTATTAAAAACCAACCATTGGCTAGAGAAATTGCTATATCTGACGAGCGCTTCGAAGGCATTATTACCCCAACACCTGGAGGCAATCTGGTCGTTATTGGGGAAAAGGATGAGTCAATACAACAGTATTCCTCCATGCTGGCAGCCAATATTAACTGGTAACCGGCTCCACCCGGCGTCTTTGAGCAGAAGCGTAATTCCCTGGATCTGCGCTTTTTAGGCTCCCTTCTTTTCTATTCCTGTTCTATTTTTTTCTCTTGAGGGGCGCAAAGCCATCAGGCTTTGCTTTTCCTGCTACTGCAGGCTTTTTATGAACCGCCGCTGTAGGCTCTTTATGCTCTCTCGCTGATGGCTTTTTTTGTTGCTCCGCTGAAGGCTTTTTTTGTTGCTCCGCTGAAGGCTCCTTCTGTTCTGTCGCTGAAGGCTCTTTATGTTTCTCCGCTGAAGACTTTTTATGCTGCGTTGCTGAAGGCTCTTTAAGCTTTGCTACAGAAGGCTGACGCCTCTTGCCGATATTTTTGCGATCACGGTGGCGCTGCTTGGTTTTTAACTTGCCACTGTCCTTGTCCCCGGCTTTGGATTTCGAGTTTTTAGCAGGTTTCTTTTTCTTGCCTGGCCCGGAAAACTTTGCTGGTAATGCTTCAACTTTTCGGCGCTTGAAGTCCAGGTTCAAATAACGCTCGATACTCTCCATCAGATTCCATTCCTGGGGCGCAACCAGGGAAACCGCCAGTCCCGTGGCGCCAGCCCTGCCAGTTCTACCGATACGATGCACATATTCATCGCCGGAACGCGGCATCGCATAATTGATGACAAGATCTATGGCGGGAATATCCAGACCACGTGCAGCAAGATCCGTCGCTACCAGTATTCCCACTTTCCCATCCCTGAACAGACTCATTACCCGCTTTCTCTCATCCTGCTGCATTTCACCATGCAGGCAAGTGGCTCTATGTCCCTGCTTCATAAGGAATGTTGCCAATTCTTCAGCACTCAAGCGGGTGTTGGTAAAAATCACACTTTTCTTGAAAGTCTCATTTGCCAATAACCAGCTGCATAACTGGCGTTTGTGGGCTGGATCATCGGCAAGGATAATCTCCTGATTGATATAGGCATGGGCTGTGCGATGACTGCCGATGGCTATACGCTCAGGGTTATTTTGTATTTCACTGGAAATTCGCCCAAGCCCCTGATGTTTCAGAGTGGCTGATAAAAGTATCGTTTGTCTTTCTTTTTTACATTGCCCGACAATTTCCATTACCGTATCCCTTAGCCCCATATCCAGGGTTCGGTCGGCTTCGTCCAGAACCAGAAATTCCAGATCACCCAGTTCAAGAGAGTTTTTCTGAACATGCTCCAGAATTCTGCCGGGGGTTCCAATGATTATTTCCGGATTCTTTCTTATCCTGGCTTTTTGTTCCTTGAAGCTTTCTCCTCCCAGGATTGTCAGGGAGCTGATTGAAGTAAAGCTGGCCAGGTCCCGGCAATGACGATCCAATTGCAGGGCAAGCTCTCTGGTTGGACTAAGTACCAGACATCGGGTTGCCGTCACCGGCGCCGGACTTTCAATCATTTTATTAAGCAAGGGCAACAGAAAAGCAGCACTTTTACCGCTGCCAGTCATGGCACTGGCCTGCACATCCTTTCCGCCAAGCAGGGCCGGGATCATGACTTCCTGAACAGGGGTGGGGGTTTTTAAATGGAGTTTTTCCAGGCTCTTCAGCAATGGTTCACTTAATCCTAACTGCTCAAACATATGTATTCCTGAATAAAACCAAAAACTGCCAACGGGGTTTAGTGAAAGCGGGCATTGTAACGTGCTTCATGCCCCCATGAATGATTTTTATATGAGCTCTTTTTTTATGAGCTCTTAAGGAAAGGCCAATATGCCGTCAACTCACTCGAGTGGACTGGTGGAACAGCAACTGCCAGCGTTTGTCTGATTCGTTCTGCTGCCATAGAGAGCAGTGAATCGCTCCCTTTGAGGACTGTTTTTCCGGAATGACCTGCTGTGCATGATAGCTGGCCTGTACCAGCCCGGGGCTCAAAATACGCACTTCGAAATTTGAAAATTGCCATCGTGCCGCGGTGTTTTTGGTCAGTAGCCACTGAATCACCGAGTCTCTTTTTACCACTGTTCCATCCGGAGTAACTTCGCGAAAATCTTCAGACAGCATGGCCTCCAGAGATTCAGGACTCAAGGAAAAATCCTGGTGCAGCAAAAGCTCTTCAAGAATTCTTATATGTTCGGAAATATTCAGTATATCCATAGGAAATCACCTGACTCTCAGGTATCAGCTCCCAGCATCACTTTAGCTTCACCCATCCCCATTGCCCGTCGGGCAAAGGCTTTACGCACAGGCATCACAAGATCGATACTGAATAATCCAAATTTTCGAATCCATACTGCGGCAATATTCTTCGAGGAAAATAACCTTGTCATATAATGACTGAACATTGCTGTCATATGCTGGTCTGACTGCGTTTCATCCAGGTAGCGATGAAGCAGACTGACGTCGCCCAATGCTGTACCCTTCGCCACCGCTTCAAGCAGAATAGCGGCCAGATGCACGGTATCCCTGAACGCCAGATTAAATCCCTGCCCTGCGACCGGATGCAGGGAGTGCGCGACATTGCCCAGCAATACCAGGCCGGGACGCACCTGCTCCCGGGCCTGAACCAGACTTAAAGGATAACTGTTGCGCTGCCCGACCCGGGTAAAACGTCCCAGGCGACTACCGAACTCTTCATTCAACTGCTTTAAAAATTCATCATCAGATAAAGCCAGCGTGCTGCTGACTTCCCCGGTATTTCTGGTCCATACCAGCGCGGCACGATGCTGCCTGTCATGGTCAGGCAAAGGTAGCAATGCCAGGGGGCCATGGGGGGTGAATCTTTCGTAGGCAACATTTTCATGTGGCAGGCTAAAAGCCACATTGGCAATAATAGCTTCCTGCTGATATGACTCCCGGCTTCGATGAATACCCAATTTTTCGCACAGCCCTGAACGGCCACCTTCCGCCATCACGACCAGTGCGGTAGTCAGGCTGCATTGTTGCTCACCGTGTTGCAGGGTTACTGTCATGCCTGCAGGTTCAGGCTTCAGATTCGAAACACTGACACCACTGCATATTTCAAGGCTGGCAATAGTGGCCAGAGTCTTATTGAACATCTTGCCCAACAAACGGTTTTCAATGACATAGCCGAGGGCTTCAACACCCAGCTCAGCGTTGTTCATGCGCACTGCGCCAAACTTTCCCTGATCCGACACATGAATCTTTTCAATCGCCTCGGCATTCGGTTTGAGTTCTTCCCACAAGCCCAGTTCCCGCAGATAATCGACGGTGCCGTGGGAAAGCACGGTGCTACGCGCATCAAAAGAAGGCTGTGCAGGGGGAGCGTCCAAATCGATGACAGTAGACTCCACCAGCAAAATGGACAGCGCAGCGTGCTTACGCGACTTCTCCAGAATACAGGCAAGACTTGCACCCACCATCCCGGCCCCGACAATAACCAGATCATAGGATTGGCGACGACAAAGTCCCATCAGGCTACCGCCATGAATGATTCAATTTCCTCGACAGTTTTAGGCAGGCCATCTGTAAGCACCTCATATCCGTCCTGAGTCACTGCCACATCATCTTCAATGCGAACACCGATGCCCCACCATCGCTTATCAACTTTCTTGTTACCCGGGGCAATGTAAATTCCCGGCTCAACAGTAAGTACCATGCCTGGCTCAAGCAGACGCCATTTGCCATCTATTTTGTAGTCACCGACATCATGCACATCCATACCCAGCCAGTGGCCGGCCCGGTGCATATAGAAATCCGTATAGGCGCCTTTTTTAATCAGGGTTTCAACCTTGCCTTTCAAAAGCCCCAGCTTCACAAGCCCCTGGGTAATGACTTTCACTGTCACCTTGTGGGGATCATCCCAGTGATTTCCGGGCTTGACCGCCTTGATAGCTTCCAGCTGAGCCTTCAGCACCAATTCATAAATCGCTTTTTGTTCCTTGCTGAAGCTGCCATTGACCGGGAAAGTGCGGGTAATATCGGAGGCGTAATATTCGTATTCACAACCGGCATCAATCAACACCAGATCGCCCTTTTTCATTTGCATATTATTTTCCGTGTAATGCAGAATGCAGGCATTTTCACCACTGGCAACAATAGAGTTATAGGCAGGATTCCTGCACCCGGAGCGGGCAAATTCATGCAGGTATTCCGCTTCCAGTTCATATTCGTACATCCCTGGCTTGCAGTTTTGCATGGCACGTTTATGCGCTCTGACGGCAATCTGGCCTGACTCACGCATAAGTTTTAATTCTGCCCGTGACTTGATCAGACGCATCTCATGCAGCAAATGATCCAGAACCAGAAATTCTCCGGGAGAGTGCACACCGCTACGGACCTTGCTGCGAATGACCTTGACCCATTCCATGACCTGATGATCGAACTGCTCATCGCGCCCCATGGCGTAATAGACGCGCTCCCTGCCCTCGATCAGACCTGGCAGAATATCGTCTATGTCAGAGATCGGGAAAGCATCATCCACACCAAGGGTTTGCGCCGCATTTTCAGGCCCCATCAAGCGTCCGGTCCACATTTCCTTATGGGCATCTTTCTCCTGACAGAACAACAGACACTCACCCTGGGGGCGTCCCGGTATCAGGACCAGACAGCATTCGGCTTCACGAAAGCCGGTCAGATAGTACAAATCACTGTTCTGACGAAAGGCAAAGGTTGAGTCACCATTGCGCAGGAATTCTTCTGCAGATGAAAGAATCGCTATGGAGTTTGGCTCCATGTGCGACATCAATTCATTGCGCCTTTTTTTATACTCTGAGTTTTTGATTTGAAGTTGTGCCATGTGTCAGCTTATGTCCGTTGGTTCGAAAAAATATTATCTCTACCCTGTGAGTTGCTCTTGCTCAGTGAATATTGTCGTCTGCAATCTCTACAGACAGCGGCCCTGAAGCAGCATGCTGATCTGTATTCTGGACAAAGACCGTAATCGCCGCCATCCTCACATACTCTTCTATTTCCATGAAATTCACTTCATTTTCACTTTCACTTACCCCTTCATCCTCCTGGTCTACCAGCGCAATACGCGAGAAATCATTCAAAACTTCCCGGGTTTCTTCACTCATCGCCGCATCATCGCGCACCCAGGCCCCTGCAAATCCGGCATTAAAGCCATCACACCACAGGGAAAGTGCCATCAGACGCTGCCTGAATTCCTCCTCTTCATCGGGAAGCAGAGGCCGAAAAGCGTAATTTTCAGCCTGTAGCTGAGCCAGAATATCTTCTGCCAGCATTTTCAGCAGACCAGTAACGACTGCGTCTGCTTCTGCTTCGATTTCCAGCACTTTCAAGCTCAGAGAAAGGTCAAAAGTACTACTATCTGCACTCATTTGACCGCTTAAAACGCCATGTATTTCAGCGACTGAAGCGGAAATACCATGTGCGGCGAGTAATTCTGCTGCCATTGCATAATCAGCTGCCATTTTTTCTCCGAAGCGACTCTGGGACATAGGAATAATGGCGACCATAATAGCATTACATTCCCTCAAATTGAGAAATCTCCAGCAGTTCTCCAGTTTTGCCCTCAAATCATGAGTTGACCCTGTCCAGTGCTCGCTTTATAGTTACCTGCCGTCTTTTTTTTGGATTATTAAGACCAATGACTGATACTAGTTTCAATACCTTAGAAGACAAAGTTGATGAACTGATTCAACTTTGTAATGACATGAAAAAAGAGAATCAAATACTCAGGGATGACAAGCATAACTGGGAAAATGAGCGCAATTCTCTCGTTGAAAAAAACCAGTTGGCCAGAACTCGTCTGGAAAAAGTATTGCAACGACTCAAGACACTTGAACAGGTTTAAGCAGGCTCTTCAGCAAGACTGACAAGCTTATAAAGCCCGGCTACAGATAGGCTAAAAGGTAAAGAGATTAGTAACAATGGCAGAAGAAGTCGACACCGTAACCATTTCTATTCTGGGTCGTGATTACCAGATCAGTTGCCCCCCTTCCGAAGAAGAAGGCCTGCGCAAATCCGCCAAATACCTCGACAAACAAATGGAAGGGGTTAAATCCCGAGGCTCTACCCTGGCATTTGAAAAGGTCGCCATCATGGCAGCCCTTAATATTTGCCATGAACTCCTGCAAAAATCCCAGCAGGCTGCTGATTCCGAGCATACTTCTCTCGACAAGATAAAAAGGTTACAGGGAAAAATTGATATTGCCCTGCAGGCCAGCAGACAAATTGAGATATAAATTTAATTGTCCAACCTGTCCCGGCAGACCTTCTTTTCTGCCATTTTTTACCTGACCTGATTTCCCCCCCCTAAACGAACGCTTCACTTAAGCAATTAAGCAATATTTTTTCCAGCCCCTGCTTTCCTGTGAAGTTTTTAAACTTGTTTTGCAGTAGATGACTAAATTCATCCCTTCTCGAATAAAATTGTCATATAATCCTTCCTACTCCCTGGGGTATTGGCCAGCTGAATATGTTCTTGAGCCGATAAGTGTTACCCGGAGGCTTTGCCCAATGACGTTGTGTGCATGTCCGCTAGACGGAAAGCCTGATACGTCGGACTGGCCACCACCTGAACCATAGGGTTCAGGACTCGTTCGGCAGCGGTATTTTGGGGTATATTGTTTTTTATGTTTTCAACAATGTGTCGATTGTTTTATTTCTGACACTGCTCTTGCTGTATCCAGCTCAGGGCTGTATCCAGCTCAGGATAGAATAGTTGGTACTTACTAACTTTATAAGCATCATAATTACTAGTGACAACTGATCCTACCAATTCGATCGTCAGGAAAGTTCTGCGCGCCAGTATGCGGGACTTACGCAGGCAACTAAGCCTTGAAGAGCAGGACAGCACAGCAAAAACGGTCACCGAAACCGCCCTGTTACAATCCTGCTTCACGCTGGGCAACGACATTGCCATTTATATGTCAGCCGATGGCGAAGTGGATACCGGTATTTTGCTGGAAACCCTTACCGACCTGGGTAAACGCTGTTACCTGCCCGTGCTGCTTAAAGCAACAACCACCCTTGAATTCAGACAGTACCTTCCCGGCCACCCCCTGATTCGAAACAGTTTTGGATTACTGGAACCTGATACAAACGCAACCACCATAGCGCCAGAATCACTCTCAACAGTTTTTATGCCGCTGGTGGCTTTTGATGAAAAGGGAAACCGACTGGGCATGGGCAAAGGTTATTATGATCGCACTTTTGCCTTCAAGATGGATCAAACCGATGGAGCCGCAACCAGCCCCGTACTTATTGGTCTGGCTCACGAATGTCAGAGGGTAGAAAGTCTTGAGGCAGCCAGTTGGGATGTGCCCCTTAAGGGAGTTATCACCGGCCGGAAAATCTACCAGTGCCTTTGATAATGCAGCTTTACTGAAACTCGCCGCTAAGGCCAGCTACAGCAAACTACTTTGCGCAACGCTACTAATCAGGATGCCAGCACCGAACACGATAAACAGGACAACCATGAGATCAGGACTCTTCTTCATAATATCTCCGGGACAATGGGTTAGAGTCAATATTTAAATACCTTTATTAGGTAAATGTCGCAAACAGCTGAACTATAAGGTTTTTATTTTCTTTATGCAACCTTTACTTTATTTTTGCTTATGCATCAATATCACCTCGCAACCAGGCATCTGCCTGGATAGACTGACTATGAAAATCAGCATCAACCCGCTAACCTCTGAGTAATACTATGACCCAGGATGAACTAAAACAGGCAGTCGCTGCAGCAGCATTTGATTACATCCAGAAATACCGCCTGGAGGATAGTGTTATTGGCGTCGGCACAGGCTCCACCGCAAACCTGTTTATCGAAGAACTCGCCAGAATAAAGCACGAGATCAAGGCGACTGTGGCCAGCTCTGAAGAAACGGCCCGGCGTCTGAAGTCCCATGGCATTCCCGTATACGAGTTGAACTCAGTAGATGAGGTGACGGTTTATATTGATGGTGCAGATGAAGCAAATGAGTATCTGCAGCTGATCAAGGGTGGCGGCGCCGCACTGACTCGCGAAAAAATAATTGCGGCAGTGGCCAGGGAGTTCATTTGTATTGCGGACGCCAGCAAATTTGTCGGGGTACTCGGTACCTTCCCTCTGCCAGTAGAAGTCATTCCCATGGCGCGGAGCTACGTTGCACGACAAATTGTTAATCTGGGTGGCGACCCCGTCTATCGTGAAGGCTGCGTTACTGACAATGGCAATATAATTATCGACGTGTATAACATGTCCATAGTAGACCCGAGAAAAATAGAAACTGATCTCAACCAGATAGTGGGTGTGGTTACCAACGGACTTTTTGCCCACAGACCTGCAGACGTTCTCTTGCTTGGCAAAGAATCCGGCGTGGAAACCCTAACCACAAAAAATTAACGGACTTACTTAATCCACTTCCAGCCTTCCCAAATGCCGGGCTGTTTTTGAACGGCCTGTTCCAGCACTGCCAGGTAGCGCTGCATGGCATCTTTTACCTTGAGTTCGTCGTTGCCATTACTCACCGGTTTGATAACCAGTTCAAATTTACTGCCTCCTAACCAATTCAAATAAGCTGCGACAACAGGAATCTTTTTTCTGACCGCCAGCTTTACCGTGCCTGTGGGGCAGGACAAAACAGTATTCAGGAAGGAAAATTCTTTCCGGTTTTTATCATCAAATACTTCCGGAAAATCATTGGCGCTGATAACAAGATGGTTCTTCTCAAAAGCACGCAAAATGGAACGCATCATACGCCGGGGCTTAACCAGTATAATATCGCCGCCATTGAGATGCTTCTGTGCATGCTCGTATATTCGGTTTACCCTGCCGCCAAACTTTTGATACTGCTGATTGTTCTGTGCATCCATGGCAATGGTTGTAACAGGCAAGGTTAGCCTTCCCAACAGATTACAAAAAAGCATATTCAGGTGGTGGTGATAGGTCATGACCAGAACCCCTTTATGCTGGGCAAAATATTCACGCACATACTCTGCACCTTGAATATCCACTTCACACTGGTTAATCCAGCTGGTATTTTTTTGCGCATAAAAACTGCCCTGGAAACGCGTCAAACCAACAAGGAGTTTATGACGATTCCAGGCTTGTTCTACAATTTCTCTTTCAGGAAATACTTTTTGCAGGCCGGCAATGAAAGCTTTTTTTTGCCGGGGAATTCTTGGATGAATCAGAGCAATGGTTTTGGCCGCGAGATTATTGCCCGCGGAATAGGATAAGGTGATGCGCAACAGATATACCCAGGCAAACATCAGTTTGAAACGCAATGTAGCAAGGACGCTCATATGGCTTTTTCCAGGGTTCCGAGCCGGTATCATCTGTCAAATTACAAGCGACAGTTCAACGCAATTATATTAATAAACTTTATAAGCCGCCCACATAGAACGACGATAAAAGCAAAGCCGTTTTAGGCCGGCTTCCGGACCTTATATACCTGGTAACCCATCAGCCCCTTGTTAAAGAGTTTGGTATAGTTATTGAGCACCAGGTCCCAGTATTTTCCTACCTTGGCCTTACTTGAGCCTGGAGGCTCATCGAGTAATTCATCATTGAAGTATTCTGTATATTCCTGCAACGGCCTATATACCTGACCACCGATATCTCTGTGTTCAACGATATCCAGGTTGGCATTTTTTATGTAGGCATCAAGTTCTGATTTAGCAGAAAAATGATTCCCGGATTTGAAGGTGATTTTCGAGACATCTTCGCAACTGATATCCGCATAAACAAAAGTAGCTCCAGGCTTTAATACTCTTTGTACTTCATTAAAAAATCTCTGCTTTTCATCGTAGTGGAATGATGATTCAACACAATAGATAAAATCCAGACTGTTATCCGAAAAATTATTCATTTCCATTGAATTACCCTGAATAGTTCGCAATCTGTCCGCTACCGACTTTGTTTCTGCAAACTGACGCGTCAGGTTCAGGTGCTCCTCAAGCAGGTCATAGCAGCTTAATTGCACCGGAGATTTTTCCAGCAGGCGCACGGCATAACCACCTATACCACAGCCAATTTCAACACCATGATCACCCTGTTTCAGCGGCGACAACATATCCAGAACCAGTTCGAAAAACGCCATTTCAGCGTCAAACAGGTTTTTACAGCCAACGTCCCAATAACCGAAATTAATGGCATGACTCAACTCGCCATCGGCAGAACGGGAAAGGTCTGCCAGGTATCCCCTGATCCATTGGTAGAACTGGTTTATCTGGTCAGAGTCTTCATGTTTGGATTTCAATACTTACCTCGGTTTTTATTATTGTGGCAAATGCCTGTTAATGCCTGATCAAACCCAGGCTTTGGCATATGGTCAGGGACTTTTAGTGTTTTTTGTAGTTACCTGTTCACAGATCAGATAAGTATTTGTTGTGAATTACGCAACAGCTACAGTTACATTTTGGGAATTACGGGCAGCAAATACTCTGCCCGTTTCCTTTAATGCTTTGAGATTACTCTTTAGACCAAGCTCCAGGCTGTTCTTTAGACCGCTCTTTAGACCGCTCTTTAGACCACATGGGCCTTGTAATCGCCTGCAGCATACTTGCCCGCCATCTCTTCAAGGTTATATATTTTCTTGATGCTGGAAACCTGGCCAGCAGTGCCGAAGGCTTCCAATCGCGCTACCACAATTTCTCTCATAGCAGTGATGGTGGGAATAAGGAATTTGCGCGGATCAAATTCTGATTTGTTCTCCGCAAGAAAACGTCTCACTGCGCCGGTGGACGCAAGGCGCAGATCGGTATCAATATTCACTTTCCTGACGCCATTCTTTATGCCTTCCTGTATTTCTTCAACCGGAACACCATAGGTTTCCGGAATTTCTCCGCCAAACTCATTGATGATAGCCAGCCATTCCTGGGGCACTGATGAGGAGCCATGCATGACCAGATGAGTCCCGGGAATGCGCTTGTGAATTTCCCTGATTCTTTCTATCGCCAGAATATCCCCTGTGGGAGGCCGGCTGAATTTATAGGCTCCGTGGCTTGTGCCTACCGCAATCGCAAGAGCATCTACCTGGGTAGCTTCAACGAACTGGGCAGCTTCTTCCGGATCTGTCAGCAATTGTTCCATGGTCAGCTTGCCCTCTGCACCATGTCCGTCCTCTTCACCAGCCATACCTGATTCCAGGGAGCCCAGACAGCCCAGTTCACCTTCAACTGATACCCCGCAGGAATGGGCCATTTCAACAGCCTTCTGCGTTACCTCAACATTGTATTCGAATGACATCGGGGTTTTCCCGTCTTCACCAAGAGAGCCATCCATCATTACGGATGAAAATCCAAGTTGAATGGAGCGCTGGCATACTGCCGGAGAAACACCGTGGTCCTGATGCATAACAATGGGTATATGAGGAAATTCCTCGATAGCTCCCTGAATCAAATGTTTAAGAAAATTGGACCCGGCATATTTACGCGCACCTGCTGAAGCCTGAAGGATTACCGGGCTGTTGACTTCACTGGCCCCCTCCATAATTGCTCTGACCTGCTCCAGGTTATTAACGTTAAACGCAGGAACGCCGTAACTGTTTTCTGCCGCATGATCCAGCAGTTGTCGTAAACTCATTAAAGCCATGCTTATGTCCTTTTCACTTTGTATTTTTTAATCTTGATTATTCTGTTTTCTACTCATTGTTACCGCGCTGTTCCAATACCGCAACAGCGGGCAATACTTCTCCCTGCACAAATTCCAGAAAAGCACCGCCTCCGGTTGAGATATAGGAAATGTCGCCGCTGATACCAAACTTGTCGATTGCGGTGATTGTTTCTCCACCTCCAGCAATAGAAAAGCCTTCGTTAGCGGCAATAGCTCTGGAAACGGTCTCAGTGCCATGGGAAAAAGCGTCAAACTCAAATACACCAATGGGTCCGTTCCAGAGTATGGTTTTCATATTGGCAATAATTTCACTAAAGTGGCGACTGGTTTCAGGGCCTATATCAAGGATCATGTCATCATCTGCAACATCTGCCACTGCCTTCAGGGTTGCAGGTGCCTGTTCGGAAAATTCTTTGGCCACCATGACATCCACTGGTAACGGAATGTCAGTCTCAGCCATTAACATTTTGGCTGTGGCTATCATCTCCTCTTCAACGAGGGATTTTCCAACCGGAAAGCCTGCTGCTGCCAAAAAAGTATTCGCTATACCTCCTCCGACAATCAACTGGTCTACCTTTGTCGCCAGTGCCTGCAAGACTTTAAGCTTGCTGGAAACCTTTGCACCGCCAACAATGGCCAGCATGGGGCGCTGAGGCTTGGTCAGCGCCTTGTCCAGCGCATCAAGCTCGCCCTTTAACAAGGGACCGGCACAGGCTTTTGCTGCAAACCTGGCAACACCATGGGTACTGGCCTGAGCACGGTGTGCCGTACCAAAAGCATCCATCACAAAAATATCACACAAGCCTGCATAATAGCGCGCAAGACTGTCCTCATTTGCTTTTTCGCCGACATTGGTGCGAACGTTTTCGAGCAAAACACAGGTCCCGGGAGCAAGTGCCAGGGAATCTTCCTGTGAAAAATCGGGAGGCATGATAGCTACGCTCTGCCCCAGCAATTCCCCTAACCTTTGGGCAACAGGTGCCATTGAGAATTCGGCCTGCTCACTAATGGGAACCCCTTCTTCCGGGCGCCCCAGATGAGACATTAATAAAGTAACCGCCCCCTGCTGAAGGGCGTAACGGATAGTAGGCAACGCCGCATTGATCCTTGCATCACTGACTACCTTGCCGTTTTTAATGGGGACATTGAGGTCTTCCCGAATTAATACCCGCTGGTCTTTCAGGGGATAATCATTAATACTTCTAATTGCCATACTATTTGTTGCCTTATTATTTGTTGCCTTATTATCAGCAACTAACTCACTCTTTTTCAGGATCTACGAGAATTTAAGAGAATGTAAGAAGTGCCGGATAATTGCCATGTATGTGCCATCTAAGCTCTAATAAGTTTTAATAAGCCAGTTACAGATGCCTTGTCGGAGCGAAAAATTCCGGACTCATAAGCACAGGAATGATAACCGATTGCTAAGCAATTTTCTTCATTTCGGCATTAGTATATAAGCGAGTTACAAAAGAAAAATAACACTTTTTGGGGAAAGCTGAGCTTGAAAACAATCATCCATATCGGCCAGCACAAGACCGGTACCACTTCTATCCAGCATTATCTGCAAAGTCACCGCTCGGCTCTGACTGATTCAGGGCTTTACGTGCCAAATGTTTTACTCGGCTACGGAAATCCTTCCCATTTCCTGCTCAACGTTTATGCACTGGATGAACAAAGGGACTCTACTGCCAAGATAATGCTAAAGGAAACCGTAGAAGAAGATTTTTTTGCAACCTTGCCAGATCTGTTGCGCACGGATATCAGGCGACATTATCAGCTGGCAGATGAATCTGCCTGCAGTGAAATCCTGTGGACCAATGAAGGCCTCTACCTGCTTAACTCACTGGAGGAATACCAAAGATTAAGACAACTATTTGAAGAGTTTTCGGATGAAATCATCTGTGTATGCTGCCTGCGAGATCGCGACAGTTATCGGGAATCTTTTAAAACACAGCTGACAGGACTGGGCCTCTCCTTGAGCGACAATCCGGATTCCTACCGTTATCTGGAGGACGATTCCTGGCTCTTTGATTATGACCGCAAGATACAGATGCTGGCACAGGTATTTGACGAAGTCATCATCATGCCCTATGACCCGGTCGATATGGTGACAACATTTATGGAAAAAATTGGCTATAAAACCGAGGGAGACACTTCATCCCTGCGGCTTAATACCACGCAATCTTCCGGAACTTAAAGCAGGCTTTTGATCTGGCTAACAATGTTGTCAGGCGTAAAGCCAAAATATGACAGCACTTCCTTGCCGGGGGCTGATTCACCAAAACTGCTCATACCAACCACCTTGCCATCAAGGCCAACGTATTTGTACCAGTAATCTACCTGAGCTGCTTCAACGGCTACCCTTTTGCGAACCGCCGCAGGCAGCACTGCCTCGCGATAAGCTTCTTCCTGGGCATCAAAGATATCTGTAGAAGGCATCGATACCAGTCTAACCGCCTTGCCTTCATGCTGAAGCTGTTTCACCGCTTCCAGGCTGATGGAGACTTCAGAACCGGTCGCGATAACGATTACCTCAGGCTCCCCTTCGCAATCCGCCAGGATATATCCACCCCTGGCGATTTCGCCAATCTGCTCATCAGTACGTTCAAGGTGAGGAACCCCCTGACGCGTCAATACCAGTGAAGTGGGTCCATCCTCATGCATCAGTGCAGTTTTCCAGGCTACTGCTGTTTCTACTGTATCAGCCGGACGCCACACTGACATATTAGGTGTTACCCGAAGTGCGCAAATTTGTTCAACGGCCTGATGCGTAGGACCATCTTCACCCTGTCCAATGGAATCATGGGTAAACACGAAAATACTGCGTTGCTTCATCAACGCCGCCATACGCACTGCATTGCGTGCATATTCCATGAAAATCAGGAAGGTGCCGCCATAGGGAATGAAGCCACCATGCAAGGCAATGCCATTATTGATCGCAACCATGCCAAACTCCCGTACTCCGTAATAAATGTAATTACCTTTGGGATTTTGTGTGATGGCAAGACTGCCATCCCAGTTAGTGAGATTGGAGCCAGTCAGGTCTGCCGAGCCACCGATCAGCTCAGGCAGGAGAGTGCCGAATGCCCCAATCGCTGTCTGTGAGGATTTACGGGTAGCCACTGATTCTGCTTTTTCATTACATTGGGCAATATACTGATCGGCCATTTCTTCGAAATCACCGCACAGCTCACCACGAATTCGTCGGATCAACTCCATGGCATGTACCGGATACTCTTCCTCGAAGCGCGTAAACAGTTCTTTCCAGGCGGTTTCCATGGCATATCCCTTTTCACGGGCTTCCCAGGTCTGGTAGATCTCGTCAGGAATAACAAATGGGGGTGAGTCCCAGCCCAGGGCTTCTCTTGTAGCCTGGACTTCATCTTCCCCCAGAGGAGCACCATGAGTTGCTGCAGTCCCTGCTTTATTTGGAGAACCAAAGCCAATCTGGGTTTTACAGATAATCAGAGTGGGCTGATCCTTGTTCTCAATAGCTGCCGTAATGGCAGCACTGATCTCATCAGGATTGTGACCATCAATGGTCAGCGTTTGCCAGTGATAGGCCTGAAAGCGCTGCTCAGTGTCGTCGGCAAACCATTCCTGCACGTCACCATCAATGGAAATACCATTATCATCATAAAATACTATTAACTTGCCCAGTCCCATCGTTCCCGCAAGGGAGCAAACCTCATGGGAGATCCCCTCCATCAGGCAACCATCACCAGCGAAGACATAAGTGTTGTGATCAATTACGGGAGGAAAACCGACACGATTAAACTGTGCGCCCAGGGTACGCTCGGCTATAGCCATACCTACGCCATTCGCCAATCCCTGTCCGAGCGGGCCTGTAGTAGTCTCCACTCCAGGGGTATAACCGTATTCGGGATGCCCGGGGGTTTTAGAATGCAACTGGCGAAAATTTTGTAATTCTTCAATGGGCAGGTCATAGCCCGTCAGATGCAGCAGGGAATAAATGAGCATTGAGCCATGACCATTGGACATGACAAAGCGGTCACGGTTGATCCAGTTTGGGTTGGTGGGGTTGTGCCTGAGAAAATCATTCCAGAGCACCTCGGCAATGTCTGCCATACCCATGGGAGCGCCCGGATGGCCTGAGTTAGCCTTCTGAACAGCATCCATACTAAGTACACGGATTGCGTCAGCACAGGCTTTCCTGCTGGCTTTTCTGCCTGCGTTATTACCGGAAATGCTGGTCGTATCAGCCGGCATACATCTTCTCCTACCCAATTTTTTTATTTAAAAGTTTTTGCTTTATGACTGATTTGAATTCAAGTGCTGTTCTTTGAATCGTGACAGTTTTTTATTTTTGCTTTCGCAAAGGCCGGCTATTGTCTCCCAGCCAATCCTAATTTGCTACACACAATAGGCACATTTAGAGCCTTTTAATGCCGCTTTTACTGCTTTGGTCATATTTGCCTAAAGACTGATAGGGTGATACATTCTTGCCACTGTAATTCCGGTCTGATTATAAAAATGTAAAATATTTCAGATAACCAGTACCTCCCATTACCATAATTTTGCATACAGCTTTATCAGGCTGGCAATGCTTTTGGTGATATTCGTCATACCCGATGGGGGCTGAAGGAATGCAGTGATGAACGAAAGATTCAGGAGAATTGTCGGAGAAGTTACGCGAGTTGGTACTTGACCCACTAAATCCCGGGGGGAAAGAAGTCAGGTAATTAAAACAAACCGCCGATAAATCTAATCTATAACCAGTAAGCAGGGCCCTTGTTGTCGTGATAAAAGTTGTGACACCTGTTGTCACAGAGATAATTTTTACTCTTGCACCATTACCTGCATGGTATTGGTACACGACCTAAATAACGAACACAGCGAGATCTGCAAAACATAGAAGGAAAACAAAGCATGACTGAAGCAGTATTGTTTACATCTGAGTCTGTGTCAGAAGGACACCCGGATAAAGTTTCTGATCAAATATCTGATGCCATTCTGGATGCGCTGTTAGCGCAGGATCCTAATTCACGAGTCGCAGTAGAAACACTGGTTAATACCGGCCTGGCTCTTGTGGCTGGCGAAGTCACCACAACAGCTGTCATCGATGTTGAGGACATCATCAGAGGGGTTATTCTTGGTATTGGTTATGACGGTTCTTCAGAAGGTTTTGATGGGCACAACTGTGCCGTCCTGAATGCTATAGGCAAGCAGTCTCCTGATATTTCAATGGGCGTTACCGCCGGCGAAGGCTTGCACAAGGAACAGGGCGCTGGTGACCAGGGTCTGATGTTTGGCTATGCCTGTGATGAAACAGAGGTGTTGATGCCTGCACCAATTACCTTTGCTCACTTGTTGGTAGCCAAGCAGGCTGAAGTAAGGAAAAACGGCAAACTGCCATTCCTTCTGCCTGATGCAAAAAGCCAGCTTACTTATCGCTATGTAGACGGTAAACCCCATTCTATTGATGCTGTTGTCCTTTCCACCCAGCATACTGCTGATGTGACCCAGGCGCAGATTCATGAAGCTGTGATGGAAGAAATCATCAAGCCTGTGTTACCGGCCGAAATGCTGGATAGTGACACCAAGTACCATATCAACCCTACAGGTCAGTTTATCGTTGGCGGCCCTCATGGCGACTGCGGTCTGACAGGACGAAAAATTATTGTTGATACCTATGGCGGAATGGCGCGTCATGGTGGTGGTGCCTTCTCCGGAAAAGACCCCTCAAAAGTTGACCGTTCTGCCGCTTATCTGGCGCGTTACATTGCCAAAAACATAGTGGCAGCGGGTATTGCCTCGAAATGTGAAGTTCAGCTTTCTTATGCCATTGGCGTTGCCGAGCCTACTTCCATTCTGGTAGACACCTTCGGCACCGGCAAAATTGATGATGGCAAGATTACCAAACTGGTGCGCGAACATTTTGATTGCAAACCTGCAGGCCTCATTGCCACGCTGGACCTGTTACGTCCCATATACCGTGAAACTGCAGCTTATGGTCACTTTGGCCGCGAGCAGTTCTCATGGGAAAAGACTGACAAAGCTGACGCACTGAAATCTGGTGCCGGCCTGTAAGATTCGGATTTCTGCACACTGCAGGTCCCCGATTACAGACAGTGATTATCAAAATTCAATTAACTAATAAATGAAATACAGGTCAGGGTAAGTCATTACCCTGACCTTTTTATTAAAGGAAACACGAGATTATGAGCAAAGAAGATTATAAAGTTGCCGACATTGGCCTTGCCGAATTTGGCCGCAAGGAAATCACTCTGGCGGAAGCAGAGATGCCTTCACTAATGACGCTGCGAGCCAAATATGGTGACAGCAAACCATTGGCAGGGGCAAAAATCATTGGCTGTATCCACATGACTATCCAGACAGCCGTTCTGATTGAAACACTGATGGCCCTGGGCGCAGAAGTGCGCTGGTCATCCTGTAATATTTTCTCAACACAGGATCATGCCGCTGCCGCTATGGCTGCTGCCGGTGTTGCTGTCTATGCATGGAAAGGCCAAACCGAAGAAGAAGCCGAGTGGTGTATTGAGCAGACTATCCTCAAGGATGGCAAACCCTGGGACTGCAACATGCTTCTGGACGATGGTGGCGATCTGACTTCCATGGCTCACAACAAGTATCCTGAAATTCTTGATAATGTTCATGGCATCACTGAAGAAACCACTACCGGTGTTCATCGCCTGATAGAAATGCTGGCGAAAGGCACTCTCAAGGTGCCTGCAATCAATGTCAATGACTCTATCACCAAATCAAAGAACGACAACAAGTATGGCTGTCGTCACAGCCTGAATGATGGTATCAAGCGTGGTACTGACATGCTGCTATCAGGCAAGAAAGCCCTGGTAGTAGGTTATGGTGATGTGGGCAAGGGTTCAGCACAGAGTCTCAATCAGGAAGGCATGATTGTTAAGATTAGTGAAATCGATCCGATCTGTGCCATGCAGGCCTGCATGGACGGCTATGAAGTGGTTTCACCTTATATAGACGGCATTAACACCGGCAAGCCAGACTGCATCAATAAAGCACTACTGCAGAATACAGACCTGATCGTTACCACAACTGGTAATGTGGATGTCTGTGACAAGAATATGCTGATGGCACTTAAATCAACTGCTGTGGTTTGTAACATTGGACACTTTGATAGTGAGATCAATACTGCCTATATGCGTGAGCATTGGGAGCTGGAAGAAATCAAACCGCAGGTTCATAAAGTTATTCGAGGCAAGGATGCAGAGGGTAATGAAGACTATCTGATCCTGCTTTCTGAAGGTCGACTCATCAATCTGGGTAATGCTACTGGTCACCCTTCCCGTATTATGGATGGTTCTTTCTCCAACCAGGTACTGGCACAAATGTATCTGTGGGAACGCAAGTTTGCCGATCTGGACGAGTCTTTTAAAAAGGCGAACCTGAAAGTTGAGGTTCTACCGAAAGCTCTTGATGAAGAAGTGGCAGCATGCATGGTTAAAGGTTTTGGCGGCGTCATTACCAGAATGACCAAGCAGCAATCAGAATATCTTGGCATTCCGATTGAAGGCCCATTCAAACCAGAAAACTATAAATACTAATAAGAAAAAAGAGAGTACATTTTCAAGGGCGCCTACGGGCGCCCTTTTTTTATCCCTGTTTTATTGCCTTTGGTTGTCTGCTTTTTTATAAACAAATTCTTCTGTTATGCTTGGCCTGTATAAAACAAGTCCGTAAAGGTAGCCCATGTATCCGTTTAAAGAAGGTCAGTTTGCAGTCCAGAACGGCTGGTATGTCATTGCCTTTGGCAAGGATATAAAACAGGAACTGGTATCACGCTGGCTGCTTAACCAGTCCATTGTATTGTTTCGCAAACAGGACGGTGAAGTAACCTGCCTGAGCGGCCTGTGCCCCCATCGTTTTTATCCGCTGGCTGAAAGTCGCCTGCAAAAGGATATTATTACCTGCAACTACCATGGCATTTCCTTTAACGCTGAAGGTGCCTGCACCAATATTCCGGGACAGGACAATATCCCTTCCAGCTGTCAATTAAAGAAATACCCGGTGGCAGAACATGGCATGTGGATATGGGTATGGCCTGGCGATCCTGAAAAAGCAGACCCCGCCTTGCTGCCCGACCTTAAAGCCATCGGTCATGATGGAGAAGGTATCAAGTCAGAACCCATGTACTTTTATGAAATCAATGCGCGATACCAACTGCTCAACGATAATCTCACCGACCTTTCCCATCTGGCTTTTCTGCATGGCGACAGTATTGGATCTACAGGGAATGCAACTGTTCCTGAAGACCTCTCGGAAGCCCCCGGTGTTCTTTACAGCTCGCGCACTATCAAGAACTGCCCGGCACCCGCTGTGGTTAAAGAGTTTCATAACTACGACGGCTTGATTGACCAGGTCAGTGCCATGAATTTTTATTATCCCGGACTACATGCCGGGTCCGTTGAAATGACCTACCCTCAAGGGCATGAGCGCGCCCATGAAGCAATGCGCGCCATGTATATATTTCATGCCATTACGCCGGCGACAAAACATAGTTGCTACTATCACTTTGCTCTGGCATCAACAGATCAACAGCAACTGGAAAATATGCGTGGTTATCTGCAAAAGGTAGTTCAGGAAGATATTGAGGCTTCAGAAACCATTGAAAAATTACTAACGATCAATGGTGAACCGGAGCGTGAGGTAATCAAATTCAGCGACCATAATTCAGTTCGCGCACGACGCCAGTTGCAAAAAATGATGGCAGAAGAATGCTGGGGAACCTCCGATTAAGTCTAGTGTGTCTCTGACCTTAATCAGAGGTTCCCTAGCAGCCCGGCCAGATTTTCCTTACCACAAAAAGCCGCTAACACGCCGCCCCATTACTTCATCACTGAACACGATCTCAGCAGCATCCTTCATGCCATGAGCGCTGTCGGATGCGATCCCGAAGCATACATGCAGTGGTAGCAGATGCTCAGGTCTTGGGTGACATTTCAGTGCCGCCGGAGCCTGCTGCCAATTAATCAGACGATTCTCTCTTTCTTGCAGCGTGAGAGATCCACTGGAGCAGGTTTCTCTCAACCAAATATCAAAGGCATGATTCTCTTGCTCACTGACCAGACCAGGCATAAAGAAAGAGCGAAGATTATGGAAAGACATCCCCGAACCCATAATCAGAATATTTTTGTCTTTCAAAGGTGCAAGGGCTTTACCAATGGCAATATGGTCTTGTGCATTAAGGTTATTGAGCAGGGAAAGCTGTATGCAGGGGATGTCGGCTTGCGGGTACATCAGTTTCAAAGGAACAAACATGCCATGATCAAACCCACGCAGATCATCGAGTCTTGTCGGGATGGATTGAGACTGCAGCAATTCAGCAATTTCATTACACAGATGAGGGCTGCCCGGCGCCGGGTATTGAATGGTATAAGTCTCAGGTGGAAAACCACCATAGTCATAAATCAAGCCTGGCGCGGGTGCGCTGGTCAGGCTTGGACAGGACTCCTCCCAGTGCGCACTGATGATCAGGATAGCTTCGGGCCGCTCAATTGTTTCCGGGAAAGACTGCAGAAACCGGATTAATGCTGCATGCCCAGGATCTTTTAATAATGGCATGGGACCACCGCCATGAGGAAGGTAGACAATACGGGCAGTGTGATTATGCTTATCGTTCATTCAGGAAAGGATACATCGTAGAGAGGCCTTCAGGAAAGCCGGATAAAATCTGTATAAAAGACGGGATAAAAAAAGGGTGCATAAAGAAATCCTTATGCACCCTTCAGTAATACTTCTAAAGTTGTATATATTGCAAATATTACAATATTACGATATTAAAAATAGTAGTTCTTTAGCGTAATTTTATTCTTCTTATACCAGCGTGCTTCTTATACTGGTTTTACTTTGTTTGCGCATGGGCCTTTCTGACCCTGGCCAACTTCAAATTCTACTTCCTGGCCATCATTCAAGGTTGCGTAACCGCCACCTGCTTCGATTTCAGAATGATGAACAAATAAATCCTTGCCGCCATCTTCAGGAGTGATAAAGCCAAAACCTTTATCTGCATTAAACCACTTAACTGTACCTTTACTCATAATATAATCATCTTGTTGTGGTGAATAAAAAATGCTGCTGTCGCTATCACCATTGCTAAAGCAGCTTTAGATCTAATCCAGAACAAGTCTGAATTAATCTAATGCCCCCATTCTATGTCAAATAAATACGTTTTACTGTGTTATTCCACAGAAAAGCCATGCTTATTACGCAAATATTGGCAAAAACAGTCCAGTTTTACCTCTAATCAGCTGTTTTTTGACAAACAAAGAGTAATTAAATCGTCCCAAGTCTAAACGAATGCCTTTCCAGAGCGCGTTTGAATCAGGGTTTTGCGCCCCCCAAGACGGGCATTAATTTAAAAATTAGCAACTATTATGCATAGTTTTGGAGAGCGACCATTGCAGTTTTTGAAGGCTTGAAATCTTTTTTGAAAAGCGAGAGAAGCTATTAAGATCAGCTTGTCAGTTGAATAGCTTAATAGACATACCATGGCAGGGAGATCTGCATTAATTCAGCAAGGCGCCGATTATGTGGGGCATAGAAATCTTCCAGTTCACGTCTGAGGCTATCAGTCATGTGTGAATACTCCTGCGTATGATGTAGTTTATCCAATCTCAGATCTGCACCTTTATCGAAACCAAGAAACGCCATCGCCTGATTGACAACATTACCCCTGTCTCTGAGTAAATCCTCAGTAAAAAGTAATAAAAACCGATCCCTATCAAACCATTTAAGCCAGTTTTCCAACTGATCCGCATAACAACCACGCCGGAGCAAAGAGCACATTTTCAGCTCATCTACGGGGAGTCCAGGGTCAGCCAGCAAGGCCTGCCATAGATCCTGACCGCGGCTTTTCTCAGTGGCAATAGCCTCCTCTGCAGAACCGGAATAATGCCGATAACGTTTCATCTGGTTAAATTGGGACCAGAAGCGATCAACCGGATTTCTCATCATTACGATAAATTTTGCCTGGGGAAAATCCTCATGTATCCACTCGGGACAATGGGGATGAGTCAGGTAAAACGGTGTCGCCTCTCCCGTTATTTGACGGCCTTGCTTGCGGGGAAAGCGTTCAAGATATTCAGCCAGGGTCTGCCCCTGGTAACGGTGTATATCGTAATAATGCAGCTCTTTTTCTACAGGTAGAAGGATATCCGGATGTTGTGCGAGATAATTAAATAATGAAGTGGTACCACACTTCATGCCACCCAAAATAAAGAAATCAGCTGGTTTGTCATTACTTTGCCGATTCATTCGTTTGGCGTCTTGGTGAACAAGGTACTGTGTGATTCAGAACGCTCAGCGTCGGGACGTCCATTGGTATAATAGTAAAAGGACAGCGATTTTCGGCTTTCGCCCTGGGGACATTGCAGGGGATGGGGATGACCATGGTACGAAGAATCCGAGGTGTTAAAAATCACTGTACGATTGAAAATCGGTGCAATTTTTTCATAACAACGGCTGACATTCTGATCCCATAATTCCAGCTGACCACCCCACTCTTCCTGCCAGTCCCTGTTCAGGTAAACCAGCATATTCAGACGTCGGTCGAGATTCAGCTTGGGATGGATATTAAAATCAACATGCACTTTCAAAAAGCCTCCGGGCAGAATCTGATGTAAACCGGCGCCACCAAAATAAGGATCCGGAATAAGCCCTTCAATGCCCGTTAGTTGCTCAAGAAATCCCAGCATGGGAGGAGCATTCATCGCTTGCAGAAAGTCATATAAAAAAGGGTCAATGTCGCAGGTATGCCAGAAGCCAAGCTTTTTTTCTTCCGCGTTATCAAAGCGCCGCCATTCCATACCATCGGGCCGGGGAAAAACAGCAAGCACTTTTTCCAGCGTTTCATTTTCAAACAGATTGTCTATCACAATATGCGGAAAAGGCTGGGCCCCCTGATACGCGGAAGCCAGAGCTTGTGGGTCAGCATTAAGTACTGGTTTGATTTGCATAATATGGCAAGCTTGTCGAAAAGCCGGGTGTGTTTGCAGCTTCTGGAAACTAAAATAAAATTATAACAGCACCTGATTTATTACCAACGAATACTTCGGACTGTATTATGGCGCTTTAACTGTATACCCTGAAACACTGATCATAAGCCAGCAATGACTTTTTCCCTGAGCAATCTATTTTATTCATGATTTACCTGATCCTTGGCATTATCCTGTTTGTTCTCATTCTGGGCCCCCAGTATTGGGCCAAACATATTCTGCAGAAATACAGCGGCCATCGCGATGATATTCCCGGTACAGGAGCGGAACTGGTCAAGCACCTGCGCAAGAAGTTTGAGATGGGTTATCTCAAGATCGAGGCAACTGATATGGGTGACCATTACGACCCGACCGACAAAGCCGTCCGCCTCTCAAAAGACAATATGGATAAACGCTCATTAACCGCAATTGCTGTAGCAGCCCATGAATTCGGCCATGCCCTGCAGCATGCTAAAAATTACAAACCACTCACCACACGAACTACCATGGTCAGAACCGCACAAAAACTGGAAAGAGTAGGTGGATTCGCGCTACTGATTCTGCCTCTGGTGGCCTTCACGCCAGCCGGCGCCCGCCTGGCCCCAGCCCTGTTTCTGGTGGTGGTGTTGAGCATGCTGGTGAATACCCTTGTACATTTTGTCACCCTGCCGGTGGAATTCGATGCCAGTTTTGGTCGCGCTTTGCCCATTCTGCGCGAAGGACAATATATAAATAAAAATGATTATCGGGCGGCGCGGCGAATCCTGACAGCCTGCGCCCTCACCTACCTGGCCAGCTCCCTGTCCGGCCTGCTCAATTTCTGGCGCTGGCTGAAGCTCCTCAGGCGCTAGTCGCGTCTGACCACCAGTCACAAGTTACAAGTCACAAGTGGGTATCGAGTAAGCTGATAATTTCTGGTCATTATTTCGGCAAAGCCCTTTCACCCAGATAATTACTGCAGCAGCCTCTTTGTAACTTGTAACTTGAGACTTGTAACTTGTGACTTGAGACTGGATATTGTTGTAGACTTGGTCGGCTAGGTTTTTAAGGTTAAAGGGGAAGTATTCATGATGTTTAGTAAATTCAAAGGGGTTCGACACAGTGCTATGTTGCCTGTTTTGTCGCTGCTATTCCTTGGTTTGAGTGCCTGCTCACAGGAATCCGCAGAGGTCGCGGAACCCGCCACTACGGCACCGGCATCCTCGACTACAACTGCGGCAATGCAAACCGGTGTTACCGATGCCGATCTGGCCAACGCCGCTAACAGCGGAGAGGAATGGCTGTCCTATGGCCGTGATCCTGGTGAAACCCGTTTCAGCCCGCTTGATCAGGTTAATTATTCCAATGTACAAAATCTCGGCGTGGCATGGACCTACGACACTGGCTCATTCCGCGGTCTGGAAGCCACTCCGCTGGTTCATAACGGGATTATGTATGCTACTGCGTCCTGGTCTGTGGTTTTCGCAGTGGATGCGCGCACCGGGGAAGAGCTCTGGCGTTACGATCCCCAGGTAGATCGGTCTTTGGGCTGGAAAGCCTGCTGTGATGTGGTTAATCGTGGTGTGGCTATTTATGACGACAAGGTATTTGCCGGCATTATTGATGGTCGCCTGGTGGCTCTGGACGCGGCTACTGGAGACGTAGTGTGGAGCGAAGTGACTGTTGATCAAAGCAAACCCTATACCATTACCGGTGCTCCCCGAATTGCTGACGGAAAAGTCCTGATCGGCAATGGTGGCGCGGAACTGGGTACTCGGGGCTATCTCACGGCTTATAACCCTGACAATGGCGATATCGACTGGCGCTTCTGGGTTGTGCCAGGTAATCCCGCCGACGGTTTTGAAAATGAAGATGTGGAATTCGCGGCCGCTACCTGGGCCGGAAACTGGTGGGAAGCAGGCGGTGGTGGCAATCCCTGGGACTCCATTATCTATGACCCGGAACTACGTATGGTCTACGTCGGCACCGGTAATGGATCGCCATGGAGTCACGAACACCGCAGCGAAGGATTTGGCGATAACCTCTACCTGTCTTCCATTGTTGCCCTCAATGTAGATGACGGCAGCGTTGCCTGGTATTACCAGACCACGCCAGCGGATAATTTTGATTACACCGCTGTACAGCCTCTGATGATGACTGAAATCACCATCAATGGCTTGCCGCGCAAGGTCGTCATGCAGGCGCCGAAAAATGGTTTCTTTTATGTACTGGATGCCGAGACCGGCGACCTGATTTACGCTGATCCCTATGCCCAGGTGACCTGGGCTTCAGGTGTCGACCTGGAAAGTGGTCGCCCCATCGAAACACCGCAGGCACGTTATGACGATGCCATTTCTTTCCTGACACCGGGACCTTCCGGTGCCCATAACTGGCATCCCATGTCTTTCAGCCCGGATACCGGTCTGCTGTACGTTCCTACCATGCAGGGCGGCGCATTCCCCTATTCCTATGATGAAAACTGGGAAGTTGAAAGTGCAGGCTGGAATCTGGGTATCGGTATGGGCACCCAGGCAGACAGGGCAGTGCGCCCTGATGATGAATATGCCGCTGGTACTGGCCCGGTTTATGATTCCCCGGGAGTATTGCTGGCCTGGGATCCGGTTGCCCGGGCTCCACGCTGGGTCAAGGAATATGACTTCACTATTAATGGTGGCACTCTGGCCACAGCCGGCAACCTGGTATTTCAGGGCGGCGCTGATGGCTATTTCAGGGCTTTTACTGCCGATTATGGTGAACTGGTCTGGGAAGCTGATCTCGGGGTAGGCATCATGGCGGCTCCGATGACCTATGAACTGGATGGCACTCAGTATGTCTCTGTTCTGGTTGGCTGGGGTGGTTCCAGCGGTCTGATCGGACCCAACTCCAGTGGCGCCTACAAACCTGAAGGCCGACTCTGGACTTTCCGACTCGGCGGCAGCGAGATTATTCCGGTTGAAGGCATGCCTTTACCCCAGCTGACCGCTATCGAGTTTAATGATGACCCGGCTGTACTTGCCCATGGTGAAGATATGTACACCACACATTGCATGCTCTGTCATGGCGCCGGCGGTGCCAGTGGCGGCGCGCTGGCTGATCTGCGTTATGCTGCCCCGGCTACTTACGACATAATCCAGAACGTTGTTCGCGAAGGTGCTTTTGCCGGTCGCGGCATGCCCAATCTCGGACACTTGTTGTCCGAAGACGATGTGGATGCGGTCAAGAACTGGCTGCTGTCATTAAGAGCTGACTTGATGGAACAATAATCTGTCTTGTTTTAATTAAAGGGCATCCGGGTCGCAGACACAGATGCCCTTTTTCTTTTTGGGCTGTTTGAAATTCAAACCTGATTACAGTGACTGATCATCGTTAAAGTTGCCCCTTAGAATCCTGCCAGCTGATGCCGAACAATTCTCATCATTAAGACTGCGCCAATAACCAAAATAAAACCAGAAAACAGCCGGACCAGGCCATCAATTCCGGCAAATAGTCATGGGAATAATTATTCAGCCGGAGTATTCTGGGACTATTCTTTCCAAACCCTGAAATTGAATCAATTGCTACAAACTGAATATGCCCTTTGATTTGCAGATAATTATTGATTCACTGGCAACGGTGTTTCAGTTTTTAAAAGACCAGATAACGCAAACCGGGAATCTAGTACAGATTCTGGTTATCGTTGTTATCTACATCATTTCATTGATGTTTGCGCGACAGGCAAAACCCTGGCTGGAAAGCAAAGCCCGAAAAATAAAAGACAGCCCGGAACTACTGCGCATTATCAGTTCAACCCTGCGTCGTTTGGAATGGTTTTTCTTTGTTATTCAAATCAGTATTATCTGGCTGATTCTCAGTGCAGCGAATTGGCCCCGCACTTACCTGATTTATCTGGCGCTCCTGTTCTCCATGGTATGGCTGCTAATTACAGTCGTCACCCAGTCAATTCGTAATCGTGCGCTACGTCGGTTCATCGCTATCACTGGATGGGCCTATGTGGCCATTTCCATTCTCGGGATTAATGACAATGTGTCCGGCATTCTGGATGCCGCTGACTTTTCTGTCAGCGGCTTCAGGGTTTCACTATTACTGCTTCTAAAAATTTCCTTGATGCTTATTGTGACCCTATGGCTGGCCATTTCCGTGGGTAACTTTCTTGAAAGACGAATATTACGCAACGAGGATCTATCACCCGGGCTAAGTGTTCTGCTTGGAAAAATACTGCGTATTACCCTGATCGTCTTTGCCCTGATCATTGCAATTTCCAGTATCGGTATTGATTTATCGGTACTGTCTTTGTTTTCAGGCGCCATTGGTATCGGTATTGGTTTTGGCCTGCAAAAAGTTGTCTCCAATTTCATCTCCGGCTTTATTATTCTGGCAGATCGCTCCATCAAACCCGGTGATACTATTTCGCTGGGAGAAACCTTTGGCTGGATTAATGCATTACGAGCCAGGTTCGTCTCTGTCATTACCCGTGATGGAGTTGAATATCTGATTCCTAATGAAGACTTTATTACCCAGCAGGTTATTAACTGGTCCTTTTCCAATGAGCTGGTCCGTATTGATGTAAAATTCGGTGTTGCTTATGACTCCGACCCCCATCAGATAGCCGAGCTTGCGGTTGAAGCAACAAAGGAAGTAGAGCGGGTCGTCAGTTACAGACCCAGCGTGTGTTGGCTGACTGGATTTGGAGATTCATCGCTGGATTTCGTATTACGCTTCTGGATCAAGGATCCACAAAACGGGCTGACCAATATTCGTGGTCAGGTACTACTGGCATTGTGGGACAGCTTCAAAGCCAATGACATCAGGATTCCTTACCCGCATCGCGAAGTAATCCTGAGCAATCCTCCTGCAGACTGGCAGAAAGAACCTTAAAAAATCCGCAACTAATTTTAGGGAACCTCTGATTAGTTATATTTATTTAGAAAGCCAGGGGTTTTACTCATCAACAATATCCGGATTAAAAACAATGAATTCCGGACAAACAACTTCATTACTATCGAAACGATCCTGTTCCCAGTCTTCATTTTGGTCTTCCATTTCATCGGCACAGCGATAAAGAAACGAGGCTAAATCCCGAAGTGCAGCGGGCTCCGCCACCAGGTTAACTTCAGAAAGAAGCTTTAACTCTGAATCACTTTTCTGTGAGAAGCCATAAATTTTCATAATCAGGAAACCTTGAAAGTTGTGCAGGGTATGAGCGCATTACAATCTTGATAATTAAAAGCCAGCTGGAGACGATAATAATCTTGATAATCTGTACACTACTCTACTTGGAGCAATCTTGAAATGATCATTTTCGGATGTCTGGAAATCATTTTTTCCAGCGACCAGGCGTATAATTATGAGGGTAACTTAAGTATAATTGCACCATTCGAAGCGTGAATTTCTGGCCTTTTAAAAGAACACCAGAATATTATTCATCTCCAAACCTGTGGCTTTCTAAGCCGACGTTATTATGTTTAGATTTGCTGCTGACCGCCTGCCGGTTTTTATTGTCCTTCTATTCAGCCTTCTCGACTTCACCACCTATTTCATGGTGGAAAATATCTGGTGGCTGCTGACCTATTTCCTGGTGATGATTATCCCGAAAGGAGTTATTTGCGCCTGGAACCATCATCACCAACATACCCCGACATTTTATTGGAAACCTCTGAATCGCCTGCTTGAGTTTTTTTATGCCTTGCATACCGGTGCCACAACAAACCTGTGGGTATTGCATCATGTATTGGGACACCACAGAAATTTCCTCGATCAGAGCAAGGATGAAAGTGCCTGGCAGCGAAAAGATGGTAAAGCAATGAATGCTTTGGAGTATACCTTGACGATCGCAGGCACGGCTTATTTAAGAGGGTTTCGAGTCGGCAACAAGTTTGTTCGGGTTCAGCGCGATTTTGTAATTTATTCCACGCTTACCTTTTTACTCCTGATTATATTGTGTTGGTTTAAATTTGTACCGGCCATGTTTTTATTTGTGTTACCCATGATTATCAGCCTTTGCTTTACAGCATGGGTCACTTTCGATCATCACTCCGGGCTGGATACCAATGACCAGTACCAGGCTTCATATAATAATGTAAATCGCCTGTTTAATATTCTGACAGGCAACCTTGGCTATCATACTGCCCACCATTTTCACCAGGGCCTGCACTGGTCAAAACTCCCCGCACTACATGAACAAATAAAACATCAGATTCCTGAAAACCTGATAAGAAATGAGGTTTTTGTAATCACAGAAGCTTAAGACTCTCGTTTATTTTCTTTAGCTTCTTTTCCACCTATTCCCTCTTTCCCTTCCAATAGCGTTTACCATGATAAGCCTGCTGCCAGTCGCAAATCGCCGGGGCCTGATCAAACAGCGCAGCGCAAGTATCACGAGTCAGTCCGCAAGAAATTTAACCAAAAAAAAGCCCGCATAAAGCGGGCTTTTTTATAAGAGATTAACTCTTATTTCTTACGCCATGAACCTTCAACATAAGAACCGCGAACCACTTCAGCATAAGGAACTTCGCTGACGATAGCGCGAATGTTCATTGAAGTAGAGTTCTCAACGGTAGTCTTCTCGGTAGCAGGCTCTTCACCCCAGACCAGAACAACTTCTGTACCGATCTCGATGTCAGAGTTAACAGTACCCAGAGACAGACAGCTGCGTTCGTTGTAGCTGTAACCAGAGAACATAGACAGACCAACTATGTCGTCACCACCCATGATGGCATCGAAAGATGAGTTGCCGTAGTTGGCAATGGGGATGTCCATGTATTTAACATTTGGACCTTTCTCAAACATGGTAGCGTAAGCAGCAACCACGTCTTCTTTGTTCCAGGCAAATGTTACTTTCTTACGATGGTCATCATTCTGCATGGCTTCCAGGGCTTCGCGGCCGATAAAGTCATGGTCGAATTTGATGAATGGGCCGTAGCCAATTTCGTAAGGAGTCACATAGTAGTCTTCAATCTTTTCAGATACGAAGGAACCAGCAATAGCAGCAGTACCTTCGTAGCTGGCAGCTGGCAGCCACTCACGATATGACTTCATGCGGTCATCGGAGTAAACAGCTGGCAGAGGCGATGGAATCCAGCCGGATTCCAGCGTGTTTGAAGCATAGGCACGTGAACCAACAGGAACAATACCGAATTCTTCACCCGCTTCCAGGATGGCATCCTTGATGCGCTGACCTTCAGCATAGGGGCCCCAGATTTCAAGACCTGGTGCACCGGCCATACCATGACGCAGAGTACGGACTTTAGTACCGTCGATGTTCATGTCAGCCATGTGGAAGAATTTCAACTGCTCAAGCTCACCGCCGTGCAGTTTTTCAATGATTGGCCAGGCATTAGGACCCTGGATCTGGTAACGATAGGAAATACGCTCTACCGGGTTACCCATTGGACGAGAAGGAGAACGATCATCATGGATGATTTCTACGTCATAACCACCAGTTTCAGCATGGAACATAATCCAGTTGGCTGAAGGTGCACGACCTACAAATACCAGCTCATTTTGAGCAAGATGGAACAGGATGCCGTCGCCGATTACGTGACCACTGTGACTAACAGGGACGTACTGTTTGGCACGGTTAACCGGGAAGTTCTCGAAGCTGTTGATTGCTGTATCTGACAGCAGCTTGATGGCGTCCGGGCCTTTGATGTAGATGTCGACCATGTGATGGCTCTGGTCGAACAGAACCGCTGATTCGCGCCAGGCAGCTTGCTCGCTACGCCAGTTATGAAATTCCGGTGCTACAACAGGATAAACATATGCGCCAATTTTGGAATTGCGCATCATGTCAACCGGGCTGTCAACACTCTGCAATAAGTCTTCTAAGCTCTTGCTCATTGTTGATGATTTCCTCTAGTTTTGGGGGGGTAAAAAAAGGCGCTACGATACATGTAACTGCCTGTTTTTGCAATGCCAATCAGTCCGTTTCCTGTCCTGACACAGTGGCACATAATCCCGTTAAAGTTAGGCTGCCGGGGTATAACCCAATAAGGATTTATACTCCAGAAACTCTCCAAAGGCCTGGTCACTGAATTCGCGCCCATTGCCGGAATGTTTATATCCGCCAAATGGAGCATTCAGGTCCAGTCCTGCATTATTGATACTGATGTAACCTGCTCTGATTTTTGATGCGATAGCGCGGGCATGATCAATGTCCTTGCTGTGCACATAACCACCCAGACCATATTCGGTATCGTTGGCTATCTCGATAGCCTCTTCTTCACTGTCATATCCGATAATGCTTAATACCGGACCAAAAATTTCTTCCCGTGCAATTTCCATGTCATTTTTAACATCCCTGAATACAGTAGGTTTGACATAGTAGCCCTTCTCGAGACCTTCCGGACGGCCTTCTCCGCCAGTCACGACTTTCGCACCCTGCTCGATGCCACTGTGAATCAAGCCCTGGATTTTAATCCACTGGGGTTCAGAGATAACCGGCCCCATACGACTATCCTGCTTGGGATCGCCCGGGGTCCAGGTTTCAGCCATTTCCTTTGCAATTTCACAAGCCTGGTCCATCAACTTGTTAGGCACCAGCATACGGGTGGGCGCACGACAGGACTGCCCGGAGTTCATCATGATGCCGGCAATGCCACCCTTGATGGCGTTTTCCAGGTCAGCATCTTCCAGCACAATATTCGGACTCTTGCCGCCCAGCTCCTGGTGCACTCGCTTAACCGTCTTCGCGGCCGCCTCGGCAACCTGAATACCGGCACGGGTAGAACCGGTTATGGAAACCATATCGACCTGGGGATGCGCTGCTATGGCATGACCCACTTCAGGGCCAAGGCCGTTAACCATATTAAAGACACCGGCAGGGACACCGGCAGCGTCCAGGATGTCGGCAAATATCTTGGCAGAGAATGGCGCAATTTCAGAAGGTTTCAGTACCACGGTGCAGCCCACGGCAAGCGCTGGCGCTACTTTTGCGCAAATCTGGTGAATAGGCCAGTTCCAGGGCGTTATAAAGCCACATACACCGATTGGCTCTCTACTGATATGACTGGTGCCACGGTCTTCTTCAAATTCAAACTTTTCCAGTACCGAGATTGCCGTTTTAAAATGGTTTACCCCGATTGCTGCCTGGGTACCATCTGCCAGCCACTTTGGCGCGCCCATTTCTTCAGTAATAGCTTCACCCAGTTCCGGGACGCGCTTTTCGAATTCCTCAACAATGCGATTTAATATCGTCAGACGCTCTTCCTTGCTTGTCACTGACCAGGTCTTGAAGGCATTCGCGGCAGCACTAACAGCATTATCTATATCAGCATCACTACCCAGGCTGATATGACCTGCTACTTCCTCGGTCGCCGGGTCAATTACGTCGAGAGATCTGGGGGTCGCTGGATCGACCCACTCGCCATTAATATAAAACTGCATGTATTCACGCATGAAATTATCACTCCTGGATATTCAGTATGAGTTTAATTCTGCTCTCTTCTCGTCGCATAAAGTGCCGGTAACCACGCCTGTTCGAAACAGTCCACCCGCACTGACCACAAGGAGCCCTGAAAATGGGGGTGCAAGTATAAACATCTCGACCGAACAAGGCCATGATTTCAGTCTGAAACCAGGGAGGATAGTTCCAGCCAATTGAGCCGGATTAGCTCCGGGGTGAAAAACCCCTTGAGCCCGACCTTTTTTATCCTTTAATAACAATTGGTTATCGAGCATCAAAAATTTTTTACTTAAATCCAGGCAACGCGGCATGAGAGTGGGGCAGAAAGCTGAAACGGCTAACCTGCAGGACACGCAGACCAGGATTCGTCAGAACAGGACTGTTTCGGCAGCAGCTCTACCGGGAAATCAGATAAATCATGATCTGCAAACAGATGGCTGCATAGACACCAGCCAGAACATCATCCAGCATAATGCCCATACCCCCTTCTACTTTCTTGTCCAGCCAGCCAATAGGGAACGGCTTGAGGATATCGAACAAACGGAAAAGTATGAATCCCGACAACACCCAGTACCAGGTTACCGGGGCCATGAACATGGTAATCCAGTAACCGACAAATTCATCCCAGACTATACCGCCGTGATCATGGACCCCCAGATCTTTGGCCGTGCGACCACACAAGTAAATGCCGATGGCAAAGCCAACAATAATCAGGGCCAGATAAGCATATAAGGAGAGAAATTCAGCCATCAGGAGGTACAGCAAAACTGCAACAATCGTTCCCATGGTACCGGGCGCTCGCGATGACAGCCCTGCGCCAAAGCCGAAAGCCAGTAAATGCACCGGGTTACTTAATCTAACTTTACCCCTGACTTCTCCGCTATCTTGATTGGCATCAGCCATATCAGTCATCTCCCTGGAAATGCATATACCCGCCACTGCCAGTCAGGGAGGAACTCACCACATTACCATTTTCATCGACACAACTTACCGTATACGCTGCGTCGGGTTCTGTTATTTCACCAATACAGATGACTTTTTCCGACAGCATACCGGCCGCCTCAAGAAACAGTTGCTCTTTTGCCGCTGACACGGTCAGTATGAGTTCGTAATCATCTCCGGCGCTTAAGGCTTTAGTCAGCCCAACTTCACGACCGAGAAATTTTTCCATTAATGGATGCAGCGGGATCCGGGATAAATTGAGTCTGGCCGAGCACTTGCTTTGCTCACAAATATGGCCCAGATCCGCCAACAAGCCGTCACTGATATCTATGCCGGCACTGACAAATCCGGCCAGCGCCAAAGCTGCATCGATTCTTGGTTCAGGTTTGTAGAAAGCACTATTCATAGTTTCCCGCTCTTGCGGCAAGACATCGCCCAGTTTGTCATCAAACATTAACAAGGCCAGTGCTGCACAACCCAGGGATTCTGTCATATAGATCCTGTCACCGGGACGAGCGCCATCACGCAATATGGCCTGACCATCATCCACCAGACCCTGAACCTGAATGGTTACCGTCAGGGGGCCACGACTCATATCGCCACCAATCAGGTAACAGTTAAATTCTGTAGCCATTGCCTTCAGGCCGGCTGCAAATGCTTCGAGCCAGGGCTGATTAGCGTCGGGAATGGTTAAACCAAGGGTGAATACCAGGGGTTTGGCCGCAGTAGCGGCAAGATCACTGAGATTGACGGCAAGCGCACGGCTGGCAATCAGCTCAGGTGCTGCAGCGGCCGGAAAATGGATATCTGCGACCAGAGTATCCATTGAAAAAGCCAGCATCTTGTTGGCCGGCACTTTAATCAGCGCACAATCGTCACCAATGCCACGGATGACCGAGTCCCCGGGAGTGGCAGCGAGCCCCTGCTGTTCAAAGCAGGTACGAATGATGTCGAATTCGGATAGCATAGAAAGGATAGCCGGGCTTCAGGTTTGCAGGTTAAATCAGGCGCCAGCTTTTATTTCAATCTGGCGGCTTTCACGCGCCAGTTTATCAAGTACGCCATTAATATATTTATGACTTTCGGTAGCGCCATATTTCTTTGCCAGCTCAATCGCTTCATTGATTACAACCCGGTAAGGGATATCAATGCGCTTTGACAGCTCAAAAGCGCCCAGCCTCAGAATCGCCAGTTCAATAGGATTCAGTTGTTTTATTTCACGATCAAGAAACGGGGTAAATGAGTTATCCAGCTCCTGGGTGCATGAAGCAATGCCGGTAAAAATCTCATGAAAATAATCCCAGTCTATCTTGCCAACATTATCTGCACGGTACTGTGCCTCGATAGCATTCACCGGATAATCTGAAACCTGCCACTGGTAAAGTGCCTGCACCAGAATGCTACGTGCTTTTTTCCTATGGGAAATTTTGGGTTTTTCAGGATTGTCAGAAGACAGTGACATTGTATTTACCGCCTGGAGAAAAATTATTTTAAGGTCTGCTTCGCGAAGCCAAGCATCATGTTTTTTTATTTTAACTAGTGTTTATTGATACTCAGCTATCCAGTTTTCGAACCAGACTAACCATTTCCATGGCGGCCATTGCAGCATCTGCCCCTTTATTTCCTGCCTTGGTGCCAGCCCGCTCAATAGCCTGCTCAATGGTTTCGACCGTCAGAATGCCATTGATGACAGGAATTCCGAGACTTAGCGATAATTCAGAAAGGCTGCGCGCACTTTCATTGGCAACGATTTCAAAATGATAGGTACTGCCACGAATAACCGTGCCCAGGGCGATTACCGCATCGAAATCACCAGCCTGGGCAGCTTTCTGGACAGCTAATGGAATTTCCAGAGCACCGGGCACCTTGATAACGGTGATATTGACATCCTTGACGCCATTACGCTGCAGGGCATCAATGGCACCTTGCTGCAGGCTGTCGACGATGTAACTGTTAAAGCGCGATGCTACGATCGCATAGTTTGCGACAGTGCCGGCAAATTCGCCTTCCAGTGTTTTCAATTTTGTCATGTTATTTGCCACGAACCCTGGGGAACCTATTCATACTTAATCAGAGGCTCCCTGGTTTTCAGTCAATTCGTTATCATTTTCACAGGGAATATATTCAACCACTTCAAGATCAAATCCGGAGATCGCATACCTGGTAGGAAAACTCAGCAAGCGCATTTTTCCAACCCCGACATCCCTTAAAATTTGCGAACCTGTGCCCACGTCCAGATAAATACCTGAAGACACTGGAACCGGCACGGACTGCTCCGAAACCTCATTGATCATGGCAAGCTGATCCAACACGTCAGAGCCGCCGTTCTCGCCGGCCAATACTACCACAACGCCTTTACCTTCCTCATTAATGCGTTGCATGGCCTGATGCAATGACCAACTCGGTTTGACAGGGTTGGCAATACCCAGCAAATCCCGCACCGTATCGGTAACCAGGACACGGGCCAGAACCGGCTCTTTGGCATCAATATCGCCTTTTACCAGCGCCAGGTGAACCGGACTACCTTCCTTTATTAAATCCTTGTAGCAATACACATCAAAATCCCCATGCTCGGTTTTCAGTGAGTATTGATGCGTTCTTTCGATGGTTTGCTCGTGGGCGATACGGTAATGAATCAGGTCCATGATGGTGCCTATTTTTAAATCATGTTCCCGGGCGAATTTTTCCAGATCTGGCTTGCGCGCCATTGAACCATCTTCGTTCATGATCTCGCAGATTGCTGATGCCGGCGAAAGACCCGCCAGTTTCGCCAGATCGCAACCGGCTTCGGTATGGCCAGCACGGCGCAGAACGCCACCATCATTCGCCATCACCGGAAAGATATGTCCGGGCTGAATAATGTCTTCCGGGCGAGCATCTTCTGCCACAGCAACCTGAATGGTTCGCGCCCTGTCAGCAGCTGATATGCCTGTGGTTACACCTGAAGCAGCTTCAATGGAAATAGTGAAATTACAGCCGAATGGTGTTGAGTTGGTTTCCACCATAAGCGGTAATTTCAACTGCTGGCAGCGTTCACGGGTCAATGTCAGGCAGATAAGACCGCGGGCATAACGGGCCATAAAATTGATATCTTCAGGGCGCACTTTATCCGCGGCAATGATCAGGTCACCCTCATTCTCCCGATCCTCGTCATCCATGAGCACGACCATTTTGCCCTGGCGAAAATCCTCGATAAGTTCTTCTATGGAGTTAAGCTTCATTAAACAGACCGGGCTTAATTTTCATTACTTGATTGATTGGCAAAGCCGCTACTGACCAGTTTGTCCAGAGTAAGACCTGCGGCATTTTCTTCTGCCATCCCTTTAATAAGACTTTCCAGGTAACGACTGAAAATATCCACTTCCAGATTTACTTTATTACCTGCCTTCAGAATTCCCAGTGTTGTTTTTTCTGCGGTGTGCGGAATGATATTCACACCAAATTCATTTCCCTGGACTTCATTCACCGTCAGACTAATACCTTCCAGGCACACAGAGCCCTTTGCCGCGATATACTTTTTAAGCGCCATGGGAACTGAAAAAACCAGGCGCTCACTGCGGCCATCGGGATAACGCTGTACCAGTGTTGCCAGGCCATCCACATGGCCACTGACAATGTGACCACCAAAGCGACTGGATGGCTGCATGGCTTTTTCAAGGTTTACCGCATCCCCGGTAACGATACTGGAGAAAGAAGTCAGCGCGACGGTTTCATTGGAAATATCTACCACGAAACTGCTGCCTTCAATGCTGATCGCCGTCAGACAAACACCGCTCACACAGATACTGTCGCCAATTTTTACATCATCGAAATTCATTTCATCAGAGGAAATAATGGCACGCAGGTCGCCACCTGTTTCCTCCAGGCTCTTTATAATTCCTTTAGCTTCAATTATTCCGGTAAACATGGCTTGTACTTTTTCTATCTACACTTATTTGTTTGTTTTGGCATTGGTAACGCGGGAGCGCATTCTACAATCTTTTCCCAGCATTACCACATCAAGGAATTCCAGCTCTATCTGCTCAGACATCATGGTCATACCCGGCAAGTTAAAAAGGGCTCTGGCATCACTGCCAAGAAGCTTGGGCGCTATATACGTAAGCACTTCATCAACAAGCCCGCATGAAAGCATGGCCCCGGCGAGCTCTGCTCCGGACTCAACCAGCACATCATTACACTGGTATTCGCTGGCGAGTATGCGCAGCAGCTTTTCCAGATCGACACGTCCCTGCACATTGGCGCAGGAAAAAATACTGACATTGTCATTACCAATAGCCTGATATTTCGCTGAAATTACTTCATCACTGCCTATTGCAGTAACCAGGAGTACTTTACCTGGCCTGTGTAAGGTTTTTGCCTGGGGCGAAATTCGCAACTGAGAATCGACAATAACACGCAAGGGCTGTTCGCAGTTTAAAGTTTCATTCCTTACCTCCAGCCCCGGATCGTCTGCGATTATTGTTTCAATGCCTGTTATTACTGCTGAACTGACCGCCCTGAATCGCTGTACATCTTCTCTTGCTGCGGCTCCTGTTATCCACTTACTTTCACCGCTGGCCATTGCTGTACGCCCATCAAGACTCATTGCCAGCTTGCACCTGATATAGGGCAAGCCCTGTGTCATTCTTTTTATAAAACCGGGATTCAGGGCCGCACACTCTTTTTCCAGCACAGGGCCTTCCACACTGATGCCGGCGGCACGGATTTTTTCCAGACCGCTGCCTGAAACTTTGGGATTGGGATCGACCATGCCATAAACAAGCCGCTCTATGCCTGCTTCAATTAATGCATCACAACAAGGGCCGGTTTTACCGGTAAAGGAACAAGGCTCAAGGGTGACATACACGGTACTGCCTTGCGCATCTGCACCGGCATTTTTCAGTGCCATGACTTCAGCATGATCCTGCCCGGCTTTTTCATGCCAACCCTCGGCAAGCACGCTATCATTGCGGACAATAAGCGAGCCCACAACAGGATTGGGACGCGCACTGTACTTGCCCATTCGAGCAAGTTCCAGACAGCGTTGCATGTAGGTAATATCTGCGTCGATCATAATCAGGGAATATATTTAATAGCGCGGATTGCCTGCAGACTATTCCGCTCGGCCAGAGACTCAGTCTGCGCCAGTATCGGATCCGGAAGCTTCTCCTTCCTGTGAAATCCGGTCAATTTCCTGCCTGAATTCGTTCAGGTCCTTGAAGCTTCGATAGACAGAAGCAAAGCGAACATAGGCCACTTCATCGAGCTTTTTCAATTCATTCATGACTTTTTCACCAACCAGTTTGCTAGGCACTTCACGCTCACCGGTTGCACGTAATTCATGTTTGATATGATTGATGGAGTTTTCAACCAGTTCAGTACTGACCGGTCTTTTTTCAAGTGCTTTTAGAAAACCAAAGCGAAGTTTGTCTTCATTGAATGGTTCACGACTACCATTTTGTTTTATCAGGCGCGGCATTAACAATTCTGCCGACTCAAAAGTGGTAAATCTTTCTTCACAGGTAATGCACTCACGCCGACGTCTTACCTGATTTCCTTCTCCCACCAGACGCGAGTCAATTACTTTGGTATCTATGGCATTGCAGAATGGACAGTGCATAAGCGGTTCTTAGGAAAGTTCGGCATAGACCGGGAAGCGACGACAAAGTTCAACGACCTGCTGCTTCACAGAGTCAATCAGTGCTTCATTATCGATATCTTCGAGAATATCACATATCCAGTGCACCAACTGGGTTACCTCTGCTTCTGCAAAGCCTCTTGTTGTTACAGCCGGACTGCCAATCCTGATACCACTTGTCACAAACGGCGGTCTCGGGTCATTGGGAACGGCGTTCTTGTTTACGGTGATATTGGCACGCCCAAGAGCAGCATCAGCTTCTTTTCCGGTCACATCTTTATCAACCAGACTCAACAAAAACAGATGATCGTCAGTGCCGTCAGAAACAATTTTGAAACCACGTTCCATAAATACGGACGCCATAGTCCTGGAGTTTTTAAGCGTTTGCTTCTGGTATTCCACAAATTCCTCTGACATGGCTTCCTTGAAGCACACTGCCTTGGCGGCAATGACATGCATCAGCGGACCACCCTGGCTCTCGGGGAATACGGCAAAATTCAGACGCTTGTTCAGTTCTTCATCTTGCTGGGCCAGGATAATCCCGCCACGGGGGCCGCGCAGGGTTTTATGCGTAGTAGATGTGGTCACATGGGCTATATTGACCGGACTGGGATAAACACCGGCAGCTATTAGACCGGACACATGAGCCATATCCACAACGAAATAGGCACCGACTTTATCGGCAATTTCCCGCATACGCTGCCAGTCAACAACACGGGAATAGGCTGAAAATCCGGCCCAGATGACTTTCGGTTTGTGCTGCAGGGCCAGGTCATTAACCTGATCATAGTCAATCTGGCCGGTTTCGGCTTTTAGTCCATACTGAATCGCATTATAGATTCGCCCTGAAAAGTTGACCGAGGCACCATGGGTTAAATGGCCGCCATCGGCCAGACTCATGCCCATGAAGGTGTCGCCGGGTTCCATCAGCGCCATGTAAACAGCTGCATTGGCCTGTGATCCTGAGTGAGGCTGAACATTGGCATAACCCGCACCGAATAATTCCTTTGCTCTTTCGATAGCCAGGGTTTCCACCATATCCACATACTCACAACCACCGTAGTAACGCTTTGAGGGATAACCTTCGGCATACTTGTTGGTCAGAATACTACCCTGGGCTTCAAGCACACGCGGGCTGGTATAGTTTTCTGAAGCGATTAGTTCAATATGCTCTTCCTGACGCCTTTCTTCCTTCTGGATTATCGATAACAATTCATCATCAAATCCGGCCAACTTCATTTGCTTATCTAACATCTTTCTCCACTCGGGGGGCTATAGTATTATTGCGGCTGAGTATTCTACCTTAAAAAAGAAGCTGTTAAATAAAAATACCAAGGAGCCTCTGCAAGCCTGAAGCTGTTCATACTTGATCAGAGGCTCCCCGGCACCAGTTTCTTCATTCGTTTCAATGTCTTGATGTACCAGGAAACCTGATTTATGGCCCAGTTTGTATACACAATGAACCGTGTAGGAAAAGTTGTCCCGCCAAAACGCGAAATCCTCAAGGATATATCCCTGTCATTCTTTCCCGGCGCCAAAATTGGCGTATTGGGACTTAATGGTGCTGGAAAATCTACCCTGCTACGCATCATGGCAGGCATAGATACGGATATTCATGGTGAAGCCAGACCCCAGCCAGGTCTTAAAATTGGCTACCTTCCCCAGGAACCCAACCTCGACGAAGACAAGGATGTTAAAGGAAACGTGGAAGATGGCATCCGGGAAATCAAGGACTTGATAGACGAATTTAATGCTATCAGTGACAAGTTTGCTGAACCCATGAGCGATGATGAAATGAATACCCTGCTGGAAAGACAGGGTGAGTTGCAGGGCGCCATCGATGCCTGTAATGGCTGGGATGCTGACAGAACACTGGAAATTGCAGCGGATGCATTGCGCCTCCCCCCCTGGGATGCTGAAGTAAAAACCCTCTCCGGTGGAGAAAAACGTCGTGTCGCGCTGTGCCGGCTATTATTGTCAAAGCCCGACATGCTGTTACTGGACGAACCTACCAACCATCTCGACGCCATGAGCGTTGCCTGGCTGGAAAGATTCTTGCAGGAATACCCGGGAACGGTTGTTGCCATTACCCATGATCGCTATTTTCTTGATCATGCTGCCGGCTGGATTCTGGAGCTTGACCGCGGCCACGGTATTCCTTACGAGGGCAATTACAGTGACTGGCTGGAGGCCAAGGAAGCACGCCTGGAAGTAGAATCCAAACAGCAGGCGTCTCTGGCAAAAACCGTCAAGGCGGAACTGGAATGGGTACGGCAAAATCCAAAGGGCAGACAGGCCAAGAGCAAGGCCAGACTGGCACGATTTGAAGAGCTTAGCTCAAAAGATTTCCAGAATCGCAACGAAACCCTTGAACTGTATATTCCGCCCGGACCACGTCTGGGAGAAAAGGTGGTGGAAGTAAACCATGTCAGCAAGGGCTTTGATGGCACAACGCTGATTAATGATCTGAACTTCTCTATTCCACGCGGTGCTATTGTCGGCATTATCGGCGGTAATGGTGCGGGAAAAACCACCTTCCTGCGTATGCTCGTTGGCCAGGAACAACCTGACAGTGGCGATATCTCTCTGGGAGAAACCGTAGACATGGCTTATGTGGATCAAAGCCGGGATTCACTGAATGGTGAAAACACCGTGTGGCAGGAAATTTCCGATGGTCTGGATAATATGACCATTGGCAACTACGAAATAGCGTCCCGTGCCTATGTCAGTCGTTTTAACTTCAAAGGTACCGACCAGCAGCAATTTGTCAAAAATCTGTCAGGCGGAGAACGCAATCGCGTTCATCTGGCCAAGTTGTTAAAGCGTGGCGCCAATGTCCTGTTACTTGATGAGCCAACCAATGACCTGGATGTGGAAACCTTAAGGGCGCTGGAAGAAGGCCTGTTGGCTTTTCCGGGAACCGTCATTGTTGTTTCCCATGACCGCTGGTTTCTGGATCGCATCGCGACGCATATTCTTGCCTTTGAGGGGAACAGTGAAGTGGTTTTTCACGAAGGAAACTATTCCGACTACGAGGAAGACTTCAAGAAGCGTAAAGGAGATGAAGAGCCCACCAGGCTGAAATACAAAAAATTAGCGTGATCTTGCAAGGAAACTGACCCAGATGATTTCAGCCTGTAGATGGAAATCTACCATCACCCCCGGCATTCCTGAACCTGAAGAGGAAATTTGAAGAGAAAGTATTAAGAGGACGTTTTAAGCTGAGCCCTCAACTGCGCCATTCTGGCTTTATTCTCTTCCAGTGTCAGCGTCCTTGAAATCTGTTCCGGCAACGCTTCAGGCCTGTCAATGACAAGCGTTTCCCCATGCAACACGCGCTGGCACAAGCCACGATAATTTTTTTCGAAGCGCGGGAAAATTTGCGTCTCGGTTTTATTGGCCAGTTCAAACCACCCTGTCTCCTTTCCGGCAAGATAGACTGCAGGGTGCGACCATACCTGCTCCGCCTTGGGATTGGGTGCACAGCAGGCTTCAATATAGGCGGCGCCGACAGCCGGCAGGCCAAGACCACTCATGGCCTCCTCGCAGGCATGAACAATACTGGCTATCGAAGGCAGGTACTCCTGAGAAGTGACAACCGTGCGCGTAGCCTGAAGAATAATCTCGGGAGAAAAATGCGCCAGGCATTCCAGCCAGTATTTTTTGGCCAGTCCAATACTGCCTTCCTGCGCATAAGCCTTGTGATACTGGTTATGATAAGCAAGCTCCAGTTCGGCAAAGACCTGGTTGATCGCATCTACATGATCGCGATGACCTGAAGCAGCGCTGGTTTTTCTTTCAGGCTCAGCAATTTTATTCACTGCGTTACGATCCGGAGCGCCTGCCAGTGCAACATTTCTTGTGATTTTTCCCGTCAGGGAGTCTGCTTTTTTCATGGAAAGAGTTTACTTTATTAGGGAACCTCTGATTAAGTCTAGTATATCTTAAGCGGTTATCTGAACTGCTACG
>CBFICR010000014.1:0-62365 GCA_965661105.1 Pseudohongiellaceae bacterium
GAGAATTAATGATCGCGGCCCCTTTATTGAGGGCCGCATCATCGATTTATCCTATTCCGCCTTTGCCCGTATTGCCGATCATGAGCAGGGTCTGGCGGATGTGGTGCTGGAAATACTCTGATGTTTTGCGAGCAGAAGTATTATTCTTCGTCTGTCACGCAACCTTCACTGGCACTTTTTACCAGTGTGGCATATTTGTAAAGCACACCGCGTTTGGCAGGCAGTGGTGGTTGCTGCCAGTTGGCACGGCGGGCTTCAATCTCTGCCTCAGTGATATCGGCTACCAGGGAATTGGTTTCCGCATCAATGGTGATGATGTCGCCGTCCTGCAGTAGTCCGATAAGTCCACCCACCTGGGCTTCAGGCGTGATATGACCCACTACGAAACCATGCGTGCCGCCGGAAAAACGCCCATCGGTGATCAGGGCAACGGATTTACCCAGACCCTGGCCCATGATGGCGCTGGTGGGTTTGAGCATTTCCGGCATGCCGGGGCCGCCTTTCGGGCCGCTGTAACGAATAACAACGACGTCGCCGGCGACAATTTTTTTCTCATGAATGGCCTGATTGGCTTCGGCTTCACTGTCGTAAACCTTGGCGGGACCACTGAACTTTAGGCCTTCCTTGCCGGTGATCTTGGCAACGGCGCCTCCTTCAGCGAGGTTGCCGTAGAGAATGCGAATATGTCCGCTTTCTTTCAGCGGTTTATCCAGCGGATGAATCACCTGCTGACCTTCGCTCAGGTCAGGCACTTCGGCCAGGTTTTCAGCAACGGTTTTACCGGTCACGGTCATGCAATCACCATGCAGCATACCGGCTGCCAGCAACATTTTCATGACCGCTGGAACGCCACCCACATTACACAGATCTTCCATTACAAACTGGCCGCTGGGTTTCAGGTCGGCCAGGTAAGGGGTCTTGTCAGCAATACGCTGGAAGTCATCAATGGTCAGATCCACATTGGCGGCTTTTGCCATGGCGATAAGATGAATAACAGCATTGGTGGAACCACCCAGTACGGTAATAACGGTGATGGCATTTTCAAAGGCTTTCTTGCTCAGAATATCCGATGGCTTGATGTCCTGTTCCAGCAAGTGGCGCAGGGCCGGGCCGACACGCAGGCAGTCGGCTTCCTTGTCACCGGACACCGCCGGGTAGCTGGAGTTAAACGGTAGAGACATGCCCAGCGCTTCTATGGCTGAGGCCATGGTGTTGGCAGTATACATACCACCACAGGCGCCAGCGCCGGGGCAGGCATTTTCAATTACGCCCTGAAATTCCACCGCATCAATACGTCCGGTACTTAATTCACCGTAGGCTTCAAAGGCAGACACGATGTCGAGTTTTTTATCCTTGTAACAGCCCGGCTTGATGGTACCGCCGTAAACCAGAATGGCGGGGCGGTCGAGTCTGGCCAGGGCCATCATGGCACCGGGCATGTTCTTGTCGCAGCCAACGATGGCAGCAACGCCGTCGTACCACTGGGCGCTGACGACATTTTCGATACTGTCAGCAATGATGTCGCGGCTGGGCAGGGAATTACGCATGCCTTCGGTGCCCATGCTGATGCCGTCACTGACCCCGATGGTATGAAAAATCAAACCCACCAGATCCTCTTCCTGTACGCCTTTCTTAACGACTTTGGCCAGGTCATTCAAATGCATATTACAGGGATTGCCTTCCCAGCCAGTGCTGGCAATGCCGATCTGGGCTTTGTTCAGGTCTTCGCGGGTCAGACCAATAGCATGCAGCATAGCCTGCGCAGCTGGCAGACTCGGGTCCTGGGTAATTCGACGGCTGTATTTGTTCAATTCTTTCATGGGTAATTCTCGGGCTTTTGTTAAATTTATTTATTACTTACTTGAGATTTTTGACGAAAATTTTCGAATTGCGCTGAAAGTTATACAACGACTGTTTCTTTTCCGGCAGACCCTTGAGATCGCTTTCCTGGAAACCCTTTTCGAGAAACCAGTGCGGGGTTTTTGTCGTTAGTACAAACAGGGAGGCAAGCCCGGCTTTCTTCGCATTCTTTTCAATAGTTTCCAGGATCAACTGACCGCGGTGTTGATTCCTGTAATCAGGATGGGTTGCCACACAGGCCAGCTCACCACTGCCATCTTCCTGGGGATAAAGTGCACCACAGGCGATGATCATGCCTTCACGTTCCACCACGGTGAATTGTTCTACTTCGCTTTCCAGTAATTCCCGTGAACGTTGCACCAGCACACCTTCGGCTTCCAGTGGCTGAATCAGTTCAAGAATGCCGCCCACGTCATCGATGGACGCGCCCCTGAGTTGTTCATAATGTTCCTGGGTAATCAGGGTGCCACTGCCATCTCGAGTAAACAGTTCCATCAGCAGAGCACCATCGGTGGCATAGGAAATCACCTGGGCGCGTTTGACGCCAGCCTTGCAGGCCTTGGTGGCCAGCTCAAGATTCAGCAGTTGCTCATCCAGGCCCTTGTTTTTAATTTTGGTTTTGATCAGCGCCTGGGCTTCATCGGCATTTAATTGGCTGATGGCTTCGCCTTCTTCATCAAGAATGCCGGTATCGCTGGAATAGATCAGCAGTTTGTCCGCTTCCAGGGCGATAGCAGTAGCCGCGGCCACTTCTTCCACGGTGAGGTTGAACACTTCGCCGGTGGGCGAGCAGCCGAGGTTGGACTGCAGCACAATATTGCCTTTCTTGAGCAATTTGCTGATGGCTTTGCTGTTGATCTTGCGCACTTCACCGGTATGACAGTAATCAATGCCTTTATGTACGCCATAGGGTTTGGCAGTGACAAAATTACCGGACACCACATTAATCCCCGCCCCATGCATGGGCGAGTTTGGCAGACCGGTAGAAAAAAGCGCTTCGATATCGATCCTGAGTTTGCCAACCACGTTCTTGATTTCTTCCAGGCTGGCCGTGTCAGTTACGCGCAGATTCTGGTGCAGTTGACCCTGTACATCACCATGCTTTTGATCCTTCAGGCCGGCGGCTTTCAGGGCAGCGTCAATTTGTGGACGTGCCCCGTGCACCAGCACCAGCTTTACGCCGAGGCTGTTCAGCAGGGTGAGGTCATTGGCGATATTGGTGAGATTGGGGTGGGCGAGCGCCTCACCGGGCAACAGCACAACGAACACCTTCCCGCGGTAGGCATTGATATAGGGTGAAGCCTGTCTAAACCACTTCACATATTGTGTGTTGTCATAATCCATGATTTTCTGGCCCAGTGGGCGAAAAAGGGCAGGTATTGTAACGCAAACTGCTGAAAAATCTATAAAATTTACTACAGTCACAAGCCACAAGTCACAAGTTACAAGGGCTTCAGGTAATCGAATGCAGGTCGGATAAGGCCTGCAAGGCCGCCATGCGACTTGGCGACCAGCGGTCGCCTCTTGTGACTTGTAACTTGAGACTTTTAACTACAAGCAATATTGCCTGATCAGGCTTTGCAGAATGGCAATGCACGGTTTTACCTGATCAAGGCTCATGTATTCGTTGGGCTGGTGGGCCTGGTCAATACTGCCTGGTCCCATGATGATGGTGTCCATGCCCAATTGTTGCAGAAACGGGCCTTCTGTACCAAAGGCAACGCTTTCGGGTGCATGCCCGGTGAGTGCTTGTATTTGCCGACCCAGTTCGCTGTCTTCATTGGCAAACGGATCAACGCCGGGGATCAAACGCGTCAGGCTGATTTGGGTTTGATGCTTCAGGGCAATGGGCACAATCATTTCTTCAATGCTGTTGCGGATCGCATCGCTTTGCATGCCCGGTAGCATGCGTACGTCAAATTCCAGATCACAGTGACCGCAAATACGATTTGGATTATCACCACCATGAATCACCCCGAGGTTAATGGTGGGCACATCAATCATAAAATGCGGGTTATGGTATTTAGCCTGCAACTGCAGACGAAACTCCAGCAGGGCACTAATCACTTCATGCATGGCTTCCAGAGCGTTGCGTCCCAGCGCGGGGTTCGACGAATGGCCACTTTGTCCCTGCACATGAATGCCTTCCATCATAATGCCCTTGTGCATATTGATGGGTCTGAGGCTGGTGGGCTCACCAATCACCGCCGCCCGTGCTTTGGGTTTTCCCTGTGCGGCCAGGGTACGTGCGCCGGCCATGGAACTTTCTTCATCGGCAGTGGCAAGAATAATAAGAGGTTGCTTCAGATCTGCGGCAAGAAAATCCTGTACCGCTTCATGCACCACGGCAAAAAAACCTTTCATGTCGGTGGCGCCGAGACCAAACAGCTTGTTGTCTTTTTCTGTCATGGCCAGCGGATTGGTATTCCACAGTGCTTCATCAAAAGGCACGGTGTCAGTATGACCGGACAGCACCAGACCACCGGGACCACTCCCAAGAGTCGCGATAAGATTGGCTTTGTTATGGCTCCCTGGCACGGGCAATACTTCACAGGTGAATCCCAGCCCCTCAAACGTTTGCGCCAGCAAATGAATAACGCCCATATTGCTCTGATCAATAGCAGGATTGGTAGAGCTAACGGAATGCTCACTCAGCAAGGCATTAAACAGTTCCAAAAATTTTAAATTCATATAGCTGGCGTCCCTGTGTTCGATAAACTTTTGTAACTTGTAACTTGTAACTTGTAACTTGTAACTTGTAACTGGACCTAAGGCGCCGATACCAGCATCGCTGCCCGATCACAGCGTGCCGCCATCACAAAATCATTTCTGTGCAGCCCATGCAGCGTATGTGTCCACCAGTATATAGTTACTTTGCCCCATTCGATGACGATAACAGGATGGTGATTAACCTGCTCTGCCATCTCGCCGAACTTTTTGCCCAGCGCAAGCAAGGTCAGGTAATCCTTAAAACGATATTCCCGCATCAGTTTCTGTGTGCCGTCTTCTTCCACCACAGACCAGTCGGGCAGGGCGGACAACAGCGTGTCAGCTTCTTCCCTGCTTGCAGCCACCAGATCTTTTCTTCCTGCAATTACTTCTTCATCAGCCAGAAGTGCCATATCTAATTCATTCCTTTAAAAACAGTTTTAATCAGCGGATTCTTTGTTCAGGACCGCAGTGGTCAGTCGTGCAATACACACCAGTTTTTCTTCATTATCGATGATCTTTATCTCCCACACATGGGTCTTGCGGCCAATATGCAGAGGGCGCGCTATACCGGTAACCAGAGGCGGCTTTCCCGGACGTACATGGTTGGCGTTGATATCAAGACCGACAATAAAATGTTCATCATCACAACAAAAATTCGAGGCGGCGCTGCCCAGGGTTTCTGCAAGCACGACCGAGGCTCCGCCGTGAATGATCCCCATATGCTGCTGCGTGCGTGCATCCACCGGCAGTGTGCCCTTCAGAAAATCGTCGCCTATTTCGGTGATTTGCATGCCGATATGTTCACACAGGGTGCCTTTCATCAGGTCGGAGATGATTTCCAGGGATATTTGTTTTTTCCAGATTGCCAAAGTGTTCTCGCTTTTCTGTTATTAAAGAAGTGTTATCACTGTTAACAGGCCTTGGGAAACAAAGCCGATGTCTTGCCCGTTATATAATAGACCAGCAGTCCTGCCCATTCTCTTGCATAGGTATTGATATCCTCGAGATTTCCTGCCGGATCAAATGAAGGCTGCCATTGTCGCCCGGGGGTGGTTTCGTGATCCACGGGATAGGGAATAACCGGCCAGTTCTGTTTGCAGAAAACACCAACTGATCTCGGCATATGGGTGGCCGATGTCACCAGCAGCCAGTTTTCACCCGGCTGAGGATTCATCAGTGCCTTGCTGTTAATGGCGTTCTCATAGGTGTTACGTGAATCCCTTTCTATTTCCAGACGGGCTTTTGAAATCCCCATGCTTTCCAGAAAATACAGGGCGACATCGGCTTCTTTATATTCCTGATCCAGCAGGGTGCCTGCGCCGCCGGTAAAAATAAGTTTAGCCCGGGGATAACGATTGGCCATTTCAATAAAGCCAAAATAACGATCCGCCGCAGCGCCAAACTCAGGCTGGTTCCAGATATAGGAAGTCAGTGGATCAATGGCACCGCCAAGCAGAATGATGCCATCTACAGTCCGGGGTAATTCGGGATTGGCGGGAAAGCGTTTTTCCAGTGGGCTTGCCAGCCAGCCATCAACAGGCAAGAGTGTGATCAGTATCAGCAACAGCGCGGCTGCTCCCAGCAACAGCTTTGCCACTTTTGTCTGGTGTAAAAACAGCAGGGCGGTTCCAGCTATTGCCATCAGCAATATCAGTGTGCCCGGGGATAACAATGCCCAGAGGATTTTGGAGAGGAAAAAAAACAGGCTATTTGCCATTAGTTGATGGTACCCGGGTCTGGTATTTACCAGAAATGAGATAAGTGAAAAATGAACCCGGTAAACATACCGGAGCAGCTAGCAGGGATTATCAGCTAAGGAAGGGATTATCTCAAACCGATACGTTTGAGGGGTTTAATGCCTGGCGATCAGTGCTTTGACTTCGTCCATGGATTTGCCGGTTTGCTCGGCACACAGATCGAGAAAATCCATGCCATAAGTGGCGGTTAGCGTTTTCAAATTGGCAATCGTGGCACCCAGTTCCAGCAGACGCAGTATGTCCAGATCGGTAATGGCATGAATCTGATCCAGTACCAGACCGTACTCACGACAGTAGCCTTCAGGGAAAGCGCGAAAGCGTCGCTGGTTTTCTTTTTTGACCAGTGAACTGCAAAGTTGATTCAGCATAGCTCTCCCCTGTACAAGGCGATTGAATGAAGACTCCAACTCATTAGATTGGTCTTCGGAAAGTTTTCGAGCGAGTGAAAAAGCGATGACATTGTTCATGGCAACTATTGTTGATCGAAACAATAGTTGTCCACAAATCAATTATTTTGGATGCTTGATGTATGTCAAGATAAAGGGGTGATCAGTTAGCCGAAACCACTATTTGGCCGCGTGGCAGATAGCCTGAAGCTTATTATGGTCGTTGATATGAATTTCGCGCCCGTCGACTTTTATCAGCCCTTCCTTTTGCAGACGGCTGAAAGTACGACTGACGGTTTCGATAGTCAGTCCGAGGAAATTGCCAATATCCATCCTGGACATAGGCAGCCTTAGTGAATTGGGCGACAGATTACGGCGACCAAAACGTCTGGACAAGCTCAGCAACAAGGTGGCAACACGGCCTTCGGCGTTTTTCTTGCTCAGGGTTAACATCATCTGGTGATCAGCTTCTATTTGCTGGCTCATCAACTGGAAGAAGTGGCGTTGTAAAACCGGGATCTGCAGTGACAGTTCCTCAATTCGTTCAAAGGGAATTTCACAAACGGTGGATGTTTCCATGGCCATGACATTGCAGCCATGTTTTTCCGTGCCAATGCCGTCAAAGCCGAGGATTTCACCTGGCAGGTAAAAGCCGGTCACCTGCTCAACACCGTCGTCATCAAGCAGATAGGTCTTTATCGAGCCGGAACGCACAGCAAAAATGGAAGTAAAACCATCCCCGGTCCTGTATATATGTTCACCAGCCTGAATCGGGCGACTGCGTTTGATAATGTTATCAACCTTGTCGATATCCTTGATATCCATAGCGATGGGCAGGCACAGCCCCTTGAGATTGCAGTCCGAACAGGACGACTGGATAAAACCATGGGTACAGGCAATATTGTAAGGATCAGTTGTCATAGGTCTTCCGAAAAATTATTCAGGCTATTGTACGTGAAAGTCAGGGATTTTAAATAGTGATCTAACTTATTGATCTGTATGTATTATATCTTTATTTGTGCAGCCTGCATCAGGACTTTATGAAACCGGACTAAGGGGAATTCTATTTTCGTGGGTCTGTTCATCTGACATAAATTCCGCCAGCACATTGTTAAGAAAATTATAACCTTTGTCCGTGGTGGCCAGATTTTCTTTTCTGAGCAGGCCGGCATCTCGCAATCGTTGCAGGGAGCCGGCAATGTCAGTGACAGGCAGACCGGTACGCTCCTGAAACAGGCATTCTTCAGTGCCTGCACTCAGGCGTAAGGCATTCATCATAAATTCAATGGGAAGCTCGGCAGTAGTAATAGTCTCGCAGCCAGCAAGGGTATTGTCCGTATGCTCCAGATAACTGGCAGGTTGCCTGATTTTTCGGGTACGAATAATGCGTTGTTCCGCGGGCAGGGTAATCTTGCCATGGGCGCCGGCTCCAATCCCCAGGTAGTCACCAAAACGCCAGTAATTCAGATTATGGGAGGATTGTTTATCCGGCTTGCTGAAAGCAGACACTTCGTAACGGGAAAAGCCCTGCCGGGATAATAATTCCACGCCAGCTTCCTGCATATCCCCCAGTAAATCATCATCGGGCAATGGCGGTGGTTTACTGTAGAACACGGTATTGGGTTCTACAGTGAGTTGATACCAGCTCAGGTGCTCCGGTTCAACAGCAAGTGCCGCGCGCAGATCGGCCAGAGCTTCATCAATACCTTGCTGCGGCAGGCCAAACATCAGGTCCAGATTGAAATTATCGAAGCCGGCAGCACGTACGTTGGCTGCTGCGGTCAATGCTTCAGTATCATCGTGCACCCGGCCCAACGCGCTGAGGTATTTTTGATTAAAGCTTTGTATGCCTATAGAAAGCCGGTTGATTCCTGCATGACGAAAATCGCGAAACTTTTCCTTTTCAAAAGTACCGGGGTTGGCTTCCATGGTAATCTCGATATGCGTCGAAAAAACCACGCTTTTTTCTATACCACGCAACAGTCGTTCAATGCTGGCCGGGGAAAACAGACTGGGTGTGCCGCCCCCAATAAAAATGGAAATCAGTTCCCGATTCTGCACCCAGGGCAAGTCGCGCTGCAAATCAGCAAGCAGGCAATCGATATAGGCCTGCTCTGGCAATTCGCCCTCAAAGGCGTGTGAGTTGAAGTCGCAGTAAGGACATTTTTTCAGACACCAGGGAATATGAACATAAAGGGATAATGGTGGCAGTGAAAGCCGGGGCTGGTTCATACCGGCAAACTGGTCAGCAGTTTTTGCAACGCCTGGGCGCGATGGCTGATGGTATTTTTTACAGAAGGGTCAAGCTCCGCCGAGGCACAATGGTGGGAGGGCACGTAAAACAGAGGGTCATAACCAAAGCCATGTTTGCCTTCTTCACCGAACAGAATGCGGCCTTCCCAGCTACCCTGGCAAACCAGTGGCATGGGATCCTGTGCAAAACGCACCAGCACAATGCAGCATTGGAAGCGGGCGCTTCTGTCAGCTTCGGCAACCTGCTCCAGATTTTTCAGCAGCAGGGCATTGTTGGCGGCATCATTTTTTTCACGACCTTCGTTGAGTCCGGCATAACGCGCGGAGAAGATGCCGGGTTCACCATTCAGGGCATCCACTTCAAGTCCGGAGTCATCTGCCAGTGCTGCCATGCCTGTTTGTTGGCTGGCATGACGTGCCTTGATAATGGCGTTTTCAACGAAGCTCAGTCCGTCTTCCACAGCATCCTCTACAGCAAATTCTGACTGGGGGATGAGGGTGATATTTTTGGGCGCAAGAATATCCTGCAACTCTTTCAGTTTGGCGCTGTTGCTGCTGGCCAGTACGATTTTATCCAGAGGGGTCATGTGCTTGCCTGTTGCCTGGCTAATTATTATAGACCCGGGTTTCCCAGGAGATTTCATGGGCAGTACCGGTGTCTTCCGGTTCGACTTCAAGGCGAAAGCGGATAATTTCTGCATTGGAATATTCAAACTCACCAATGTAATAAATAGCGCTTTCTTCACGAATCTCCCTGAATGCGAGCTCGCCAACCTGTCCCAGCAGGTTGCGTTTGCCGCCACTGACATTGGCGCTAACCGCCACGGTGGAGCCATCGGCTTGTTTTTTCATCACGCTGACATTCAGAAACGCACGTCGGTCACTGCGCACGATGCCATACTGACGGGCGATGTCTGCTTTGAGAAAGGTGCTGTTGACTGCCTGATAATACACCGTGTAGTCACCGAAACTTTCCGATTGGGCCATCACATTACCGGTCAGAAAACCCAGGCAAATAAAAAGCATGACAGTGACAGTTTTTCTCATTGAACTAAACATGTTCAGCGTGTGAAGTGATAGATAGCATTGATCCCGAACAGGTTCGGATTCAGGTTCATCAAAAAGCTGCTACGGTGATTAAAATCAACCACGGTTCGATGCAAAATGGTGATATTGCGCTTTTCACACAGAGTATCAAAATCCTTGATAGTGCAGTGATGGATATTCGGGGTGTCATACCACTCATAGGGCAGAGAGCTTGATTGCGGCATATTGCCCATGCCGAGTAACTTGAGACGATGACGCCAGTAGGCAAAATTCGGGAAAGTGATGATGCATTTTTTGCCAATGCGCAGCATTTCTTCCACCAGAATATCCGGCCGCTCAACGGTCTGCAGAGTTTGCGCCAGTAATACGGTATCAAAACTGTCGGATCTGAAATTGCTCAGACTTTTGTTCATATCCTGTTCAATGACATTAACCCCGGCCTGCAGACAAAGGTTGATATTGTCAGGATCAATTTCCAGCCCACAGTCGAAGATGTTTTTCTCGCTTTTAAGGTGTGCCAGGAATGAACCATCACCACAGCCCAGGTCAAGCACCCGCATATCCGGTTCTATCCATTGCTGAATGATTTTAAGGTCAGCTCGCATCGGCTTTACCCTCCTTACCGGATATCTCTTTAAGCACGCATCCCAGATAGGATTTCAGCGCCTGGATATAGCGCGGAATTGGCATAAGAAAGGCATCATGGCCCTGGTCAGCGTCGACTTCCAGGTAGCTCACCGGTTTTTCTGCTTTCAGCAGGATGTTGACGATTTCTTTCGATCTTTCCGGCGGAAAGCGCCAGTCGCTGGTAAAGGAAATCACCAGGAATTTACACTGGCTATCAGCAAAAGCCTTACTCAGATCAAAGTTGTAGTCTACGCCAGGGTCGAAATAATCCAGTGTCTTGGTAATCAAAAGATAGGAGTTGGCATCAAAACTGTGTGAGAAGGTCTCGCCTTTGTATTTCAGGTAGCTTTCAACCTGGAAATCCACGTCATAGCTGAAATTAAGTTTTCCCGACCGCAAGTCGCGACCGAAGTTGCCTTCGATGGCATCCTTGCCAAATTTGTCGCGCATGGCGCTGTCGGAAAGATAGGTCACATGACCAATCATGCGTGCCAGCATCAATCCGCGTTTTGGATAGGTATTGAAATCATAATAGCGACCAGAATGAAAATCCGGATCGCTGGTGATGGACTGACGCGCGATTTCATTAAAGGCTATGTTTTGTGCTGACAGCTTTGGTGCCGAGGCAATAATGATGGCGTGGCCAAGGCGGTCCGGATAAGAAATAGCCCAGCGCATAACCTGCATGCCGCCAAGACTGCCACCAATAACAGCGGCCCATTTCTGGATACCGAGTCGATCTGCCAGACGCGCCTGACTTTTTACCCAGTCGCGTACCGTGATAATGGGGAAGTCCGGTCCGAAGGGTTTGCCAGTGGCAGGATCAATGGAGGAAGGTCCGGTGCTACCGGCACAACCGCCAAGGTTATTCAGGCTTACAATAAAGAAGTGATTGGTATCAAAGGCTTTACCGGGACCAATACAACAGTCCCACCAACCCGGTTTTTCTTTTTCATCATCAGCTTTGTAATAACCGGCAGCATGATGATCGCCACTGAGTGCATGGCAAACCAATATGGCATTGGATTTATCAGCATTCAGCTCACCATAGGTTTCCACCATCAGGTCATATTGTTCAACCACGCGCCCGCTTCGCAGTTCCAGCGGCTCATCAAAATGAAAGAGCTCGGGAGACACGATGCCGACAGAATCTGCTGGAATCAGTTTTGCCATTCTTTAACAATACAAAGTTAAAATATAAAGTTAATAAAAGAGTAAATACAAAAAAACGGAAATAGTCAGTACGGTTTTATTATCTGTTTATATACCGATGACATACATTGCCGCCTGTGCGCTTAGTCGCAAGCCCTGTCTTAACGTTCCCACTACCAATATTTCCACGACCTGAATGGAAAGGAAAATAAATATGGGTGAAAAATCCAGACCTCCCATGGGCGGTATGACTTTTCTGAACATGGACTGCAGCGGTTCCAGCATCTGTTGTACCAGCATAAGTGCCGGGTTGCCGCTGTGAGGCGCTACCCAACTGGCAATTATAGAGATTAACAGGCCCCAGAAATAAATTTTAAGAATCAGTGCAAGCATTCCCAGGAATGACCAGCTCAACAAGGTACCGATACCGGGAACGACGAAGCCGGCGGAAAAAATCATCAGCGTTGTTGCCAGCGTACTGATAACCAGAGTCAGTAGTAACGAGGCAATATCAAAATTACGCCAGGAAGGAATGATGCGGCGGGCAGGATTCAGAATGGGGCTTGTCATTCTCACCAGGGACTGGGTAACGGGATTATAAAAATCTGCCCGATTGGCCTGTAATAAAAACCGAAGCAATAAAGCCAGTACTACTATTCCACCCAGGGTGTTTACCAGCAATATGATGACCTGACCTACAGATGATGACATTTCTCTTTCCTGACTACTGTGTAATTCTTTTACGTGCCTGGCTTGTCTGTTACCGGTTCCGATGCAGCCAGTTCGCGTGAGCGGCTGGCGGCTTTCGCCAGCGCGCGGCCAACCATAGCATTGAAATCTTCTGATGCAAACTGCTGAAGCGCCGCTTCCGTGGTGCCGCCAGGTGAGGTCACGCGGCGGCGCAATTCGCTCACATCGACATCACTGGACTGGGCGAGCCGGGCCGCCCCCAGTGCGGTTTGCTGGCATAGAAGTTGCGCGGTTCTTGCATCAAGACCAAGACTAACGGCGGCTTCCTGCATGGCTTCCATGAGCAGGAAAAAATAAGCCGGTCCGGAACCGGACAAGGCCGTTACCGCATCCATATCAGTTTCTTTTTCCAGCCAGCAGACAATGCCTACCGCGCTGAGCAGATTTTGCGCTGTGGATTTTTGCAGCTCAGAGCAATGGCTATTGGAAAAAAGTGCACTGGCACCGGTCTGCACCAGGGCGGGTGTATTGGGCATACAACGCACAATGGCCTGTGTCGGGTGAGTCCAGTCCTGCAATGAATCCATGGAAACACCGGCGGCAATGGAAACCAGCAGGCAGTCATTGGTGCACAGAGTATCGCGAAGGGGTATCAGCACATCAGCGAGTACCTGGGGTTTTACGGCAAGAATTACGGTGTCGCAGTGACTGATTATTGTCTTGTTGTCGGTACTGGTATTGACTCCCTTGTCGGCAAGGGCTGCCAGTATGCCGGCATTGGTATCCGAGGCATGGATTTGTTCGGCATTCCAGCCATTGGCAAGCAGGCCATCAATAAGCGCGCTTGCCATGTTGCCGGCACCAATAAAACCTGTTGTTAGTTTTTCTTCAGACATATGGGGATTGTACCTTAAAGGCCGCTTAAAGCCTTAGTCGTATGCACGTTTTACCCGGGAAGAATATCAGCGTGCTTCACGCGGGCCAAAAATATCCGTGCCAATACGGATCATGGTGGCGCCTTCTGCGATAGCTGCTTCAAAATCATTACTCATGCCCATGGAAAGGTGCTGACACTGGTCCAGACCGCTGGCAAGTAAACGGTCCCTGGCTTCACGAAGGCGTCTGAAATTATCCCGTTGGGTGTTTACATCATTACTTGCTTCAGGAATCGCCATCAATCCTGACAGCACCAGCCTGGGCAAAGCCTCAACAGCACTGGCCAGCGTTTCAAGTCCATCAATACTGACACCGGCCTTGCTGTCTTCATTGCTGATATTTACCTGCAGCATGATGTTGAGCGGGGGCAGTGTCGAGGGGCGCTGATCATTCAGGCGTTGTGCTATTTTTAGTCGATCCACACTGTGAACCCACTGAAATGATTCGGCAATAGCACGGGTTTTATTGGACTGGATCGGGCCAATGAAATGCCAGTGCAGCGGCAGCTCCTGAAGTGCATCGATTTTATCCAGTGCTTCCTGCAGATAGTTTTCCCCGAAATGGAGCTGGCCGGCCTCAAAAGCGGTTTTTACTTTATCGGCACCATGGGTTTTGCTGACGGCGATTAATTGCACAGCCTTATCACTTCGCCCATACTTTCCCTCATAGAGTGAAATCAGTTGACGAACTTTTTCCAGATTTTCTGGTATGCTCAATGACATATTTTTTTCCTTCACAAGATTCCGATTATAGGGGGTATAAAACCAGATGAATATTCAGGAATTACTTAACTTCAGCGTACAGCAAGGATCATCTGACCTTCATATTACTGCTGGTATGCCACCCCTTATACGTGTTGACGGGGATATTCGCCGTATCAATGTGGATCCAATGGATCACAAGGAAGTCCATGGCCTTATCTATGAAATCATGAACGATCGCCAGCGCAAGGATTATGAGGAACATCTTGAGTCAGATTTCTCGTTTGAAGTTCCCGGCCTGGCCCGTTTCAGGGTAAATGCCTTTGTACAGAATCGTGGTGCGGCCGCTGTTTTCCGAACCATTCCTTCCAAGGTGCTGACCATGGAACAGCTGGGCATGGGCAAGGTATTTCAGGATATTTCCAATAAACCCCGTGGCCTGATTGCAGTAACCGGCCCCACAGGCTCCGGTAAAAGTACCACCATGGCGGCAATGATTGATTACATCAATGCGACCAAGTATGAGCATATCCTCACCATTGAAGACCCTATAGAATTTGTCCATGAAAGCAAGAAGTCGCTGATCAACCAGCGTGAGGTTCATCGTGATACCCATGGCTTTAATGAAGCGCTGCGCTCAGCCTTGCGTGAAGACCCTGACATTATTCTGGTAGGTGAGTTGCGTGACCTGGAAACGATTCGCCTGGCATTGACTGCGGCAGAAACCGGTCACCTTGTGTTCGGCACTCTGCATACCACCTCTGCCGCCAAAACCATCGACAGGGTCGTGGATGTTTTCCCGGCCGCTGAAAAAAGTATGGTGCGTTCAATGCTTTCGGAATCACTGCAGGCGGTTGTCAGCCAGACCTTGCTGAAAAAAGTTGGTGGTGGTCGAGTTGCCGCCCATGAAATAATGATCGGGACTTCGGCTATTCGAAACCTGATCAGGGAAGACAAGATCGCCCAGATGTATTCTGCAATCCAGACCGGACAGTCGGTAGGCATGCAGACACTGGATCAGTGTTTGAAACAACTGGTAGCCAAGGGTCTGGTTGATCGTCAGGAAGCGATTTCCAAAGCCAAAGACGGTAATCAGATCTAGACTATCTTATCGGCGCCGTTTGTTTTCAGACGGCGCTGAAACTTTTAACTGTTTTATTCTGCTCACCCTGCTTATTTTGATCTTTCATTCAAGAAGGATTCAAGAATCAATTGTGCAGCCAGGCTGTCGACTTCCGAGCGTTCATCAAATCTTTTTCCCGCGGCCTCAGCATTTGCCCTGCCAATTTCCCTTGCTTCGCGTGTGCTCAGGCGTTCATCCATTTTAAAACAGGGCAACTTGAACCTTGCTTCCAGTTGGTTGATAAAGCGACCTGCTTTTTTTGTCATTTCGTTGCTGGTGCCATCCATATTGAATGGCATACCGATGACCAGGGCATCGGGTTTCCACTGGCTGATTACCTGTGCCAGTTCATCCCAGTCGGGAATGCCTTGCTTTGCCTTGATAAGTGGCAAAGGCGATGCGGTCAGGGTAACAGTCTGACCTACAGCCAGTCCCATTTTCTGGGTGCCGAAATCAATACACAGTAGTGTTCTAATGGCTGAGCTCAGAAGTTTTTTCCTGTCCTGGAACGGAAATGATTCTCCGCAAAATTAATCATGTCCAATATCGGTGCTTAACTGATCCATGGAAAAACCCAGTGTCGAGGCCGCCATATCCGGCTTGCGGCTAAATTCCCTGGAAAAAACAATATCCTTGCTGGCGGGGCAGGTTATCCAGGAGTTGGCGGCAATTTCCTGCTCCAGTTGGCCGGGGCTCCAGCCGGCACAGCCCAGGCTAACCAGATAATTCTCCGGACCTTCGCCACGGCCAATATCATCGAGTATATCCTTTGACGTGGTAATACTGATGTCATCAGTGATCTGGTGTGTTGATGTCCACTTTCGACCGGCATCATGCAGGATGAAACCTTTTTCGGTTTCTACGGGGCCTCCGGATAGCACGGGCTGGTCAAAGCTTTGAGAATACTGAAAATCGATATCCAGCTGGCTGAATATTTCCTTTAATTGCACGTTCAGAGGCAGGTTGACCACAATGCCCAGGGCGCCTTCTTCTTCACTGTGTTGCCACATATAAATCAGGGTATGGCCAAAATATGAGCCGCTAAGCTGTGGCATGGCGATCAGGAAATGGTTTGTCAGATTCAGTTTTTCGTCATTCATGAGAGTAATGTGTATACGTTGTTATCCTGACACTAATATTGGGGTGGTATTGGCAGTTTCAACTGGCATCCAATTTACATCCCGCTCCCGTTTACTCGCATTCAACCAGGATTGCACCAGTCCGGAATAATCAGAAACTGCGGAAGGAATTTGTCTGGTGAAACTGCCAGGTTCTGATGATATCGAGAATGTCGGCTTCCTGTTTCAACTCGTCGGGGAAAGCGGCGAAGGGAGAAGCCAGGTAGACAATCCGGATTGCCGATTCATCCAGTATTCTGTGGCCGGATGAGCTGAGAATTCGGACATCAGCAACAGTGCCGTCTGAACGCAGTGATACCAGCAGCCTGAGATTACCATAAATTCCCTCGGCACTGGCCTGGGCAGGATAGTTCAGGTTGCCTACAGCCTCGACTTTTTTACGCCAGTTATCCAGGTACAGGGCATCTCGCGATTTCTGTGTTGAGGCGGATGAAATAGTGTAGCGACGCGGCCGTTTCGCATAAGCCTGCCGGCGGATATCGAGCTGCGCCTGCAAACTGGCCAGGCGGTCTTCGCGCTGACTTTCGGTGAGATTTTCCAGCGGTTGCTCTTCACGTTCCTGCTGCGGTTGCTCGCTGGGGTCATCATTAATCTGCTGAAGTGATTCGGCTTCGGTCGCCAGCACCTGATCAGTGAGTTCTGTTCTTTCGGTCAGTGATTCTACAAAAGGGCTGACATCCTGAATCAGATCTTCATTGAAACGGGATTCTACCGGTGTACTGGGCGCTGCCTTGTCTTCAAGACTGCCGCTACCCTGCTGGTTTTCCTGGGCAAGAAAATCCGCATTGTCCGGGGCTTCCTCGCTACGGTATTGGGCGAGGGTGACTTCCATTGACGTGGTGGTGTTTACATTTTCCAGAATACTGAAGCCCACGCCAAGAATCAGCACAACATGCAGGCATATGGACACAAACATGGTGAAACCGAATCTTTCACCGGAAAGTGCTGTAGTTTCTGTGGAGACGGCAGTATTCATCAATGGTTGTGCAGAGACGTTCCTGAGTCGTTTTTGCTATTGCTGTCAGTCACATCACTGCTGCAGTTTTTGCTCGATACAGTTCATCAGGTCCCCGGCAATATCCAGATTGAAAATTTCATCCAGTTCCCTGATACAGGTCGGACTGGTGACATTCACCTCAGTCAGGTAATCACCAATAACATCAAGGCCAACAAATAATAACCCGTGTTCTTTTAGCGTGGGGCCTACCTGGTCACAAATCCAGCGATCCCTGTCGCTCAGCTCCACACCTTTTGCAGTGCCGCCAGCGGCCAGATTGCCGCGGGTTTCATTGAGGGCAGGCAGACGTGCCAGGGCATAACCCACAGACTCGCCATCGATCATCAGAATGCGTTTATCGCCACTGGTAATTTCCGGAATAAAGGTTTGTGCCATGATCTGCCGTTTCCCGTATTCGGTCAGGGTTTCAATTATCACACTGACATTGGGATCACCTGGTTTGATACGGAAAATCCCTGTCCCACCCATACCGTCGAGCGGTTTGAAAATGACATCCTTCTGGGCTTTATAAAAATCCTGCAGTAATTCCTTTTTTCGGGAGACCAGCACTGGTGTACAACATTGGGGAAACAGGGTGGCGCTGACTTTTTCATTAAAGTCCCTGAGGGCCTGCGGTTTATTTACCACCAGCACGCCTTCGCGTTCTGCCTGTTCCAGAATATAGGTGCTGTATATAAATTCGCGGTTAAAGGGCGGATCTTTGCGCATCAGGATGACATCAACCGTTGCCAGTGATTGCCGGCTTTGAGGGCCAAGGGTATAGAAATTCTGCGGATCCATTTTCACACTGAGATCCTGCATGATCGCCATGGCCTTGCCATCTTCCAGATATAAACCATCCTGTTCAATGTAGAACAGTTGCCAGCCTTTTTTTTGCGCGGCATTCAACATGGCCAGTGTTGTATCTTTCTTGAAATTTATGGACTTGATGGGGTCCATGACTACGGCAAGTTTAATTGTCATTAACAACTCCGGCGCAATGCTTCCATTGGCTGACTGGAAAGATCTTCGATTATAGCAAAAAGCAGTTTACATGAACCTTGTGATTCCCGGCACTGAAATAGGTGGAAATTATCATTTTTACCGATGCTGTTAGTGCGCTTTTTTGGTGCTTTTTTTGCTCCTGTCTTTGCTCTTAACTTTGTTACAATGCCGGCCTGATTCATCATGTTGTATTTATCTTGGGATATTAAATTGCGTCTTCTGGGTTTTTACTGGGGTATCGCCGGCGTTATCGCGTTCATTTCATTTGCGGTGGTAAGGCTCAGTCCGCGTATCGCTGAAATGACAGAATATTCTCTTACGCCGCTGCAATGGCTGGTGTTGGGGGTGTTTGTATTGTGGATGGCGTGGGCTGAAGGCTACAAGGGTTTTCATCGTGCGTTCGCGCCGCGGGTTATTGCCAGGGCCAGATATTTGCGCACCCAGACTGACGTCTCCCATCCCGTTCTGTCGCTGTTGGCACCGTTATTTTGTATGGGTTATATCCATGCGACACGTAAACGAAAAATCGTATCAATCACTATAACCTCAGTCATTGTAGGACTGGTTATGTTATTGCGAATAACACCGCAACCCTGGCGCGGCATTATTGATGCCGGCGTGGTAACCGGGCTTAGCCTGGGCATTCTCTCAATTGTGTATTTCTGGTTTCAGGTAGAGAGCGGCTCATGGAGTCATCCTGTCCCGCTGGATCTGCCAGGCTCGGACAAGAAGGAAAGCGCAGCACAAGCGCAATAGGCTTTACTGCGTCAACACCGCTCTTAGCTGCGCTTCAGCCGCAGCAAAGGAAAAATGCTCATCAATATTGTGCTTGCCCGCTTCTGACAGCGTTTGCCACAAGGCATGGTCGCTATAAAGGCGCAGAATTTCCCTGGCAAATTCCTCCGGCTGCTCGGCGATAAGAATGTCTTTTTCATGTTTCAGGTTCATGCCCTCGGCAGCAACGGGGGAAACTACCATTGGCACACCGAAAGACATGCTGGAATTGATTTTCCCCTTTACTCCGGCGCCATAGCGCAGCGGGGCAATGGAAATTCTGATGTCATTAAACAGCGGCTCAATGTCGGCCACAAAACCGGTAATAATGACCTGATCACTGGCCCTGGCTTTTATACTGGCAGGCACATGACCACCGACGATAAGCAGCTTGATATCGGGATTTTTGGCCTGCACCAGGGGAAAGATCCGGTCCAGAAAAAACTCCATGGCATCGCTGTTGGGGGGATGTTCAAAATTACCTATAAACAGCATATGCTGCCGGTCTGAAAATGGTTTGCCAGTGGTATAGGTCTGGTGAACATTGGAAAGCAGACCGACGTTGACTTCAGGGGCCTCCTGTTTGAAGAGTTCCAGCTCTACCGGGCTAACCACCAGCGTGGTATCGGCCTTGCGTGCAATGGTGAGCTCCTGTACTTTTCGCATGGCTGCAGACTCTGCCAGGTGTTTGTCCCCGGTCAATTGAGCTTCACGTTGTTCGCGCAAAAAGTGGAGATCCACCGTATCAAAAATTACCCGGGCTTGCGGACAGCTTCGCTTTACCTCATCGATATACTTTTCGGCATAATCGGCCCTGCTCAGTATTACTGCTTCAAATTGCTGGCCATATTCCTGCAGGTATTGCTCCACCGAATGAATATACGGCACATACTGACATTCAATTCCCAGGGCCTGCATTTGTGGGGTGTATTTCTCGTGGTAATGCATGTTGGCCGGCAGAAAAGTCACCTTGTAATCCATGCTTTGAAGAATTTTCAGAATATTAAACATTCGCAGCGAGCCGGAGTCATGATCAGGCATGAGTACCCGGGCATCTATAACCAGGATGTATTTTTCGATATGACGTTCTTTTTCCCGCAGCGGCAGCCTGCCATTGGGGCGATGATGTTTGAGGGTTTCTTGCCAGCGTTTGAAAAACTTGTCATGGTTAAGTTGCTGGTACTGTTTGATACCAGTTCCTATATCAGTGCCGGAGGTAATGCCTTCAAAATGAATGATGCTGGCATTGGGCTGGTAATACACTTTTTTACCGGATTCGCGCACCCTGAATGCCAGATCTGTATCCTCGTAATAGGCGGGTACATAGCGGGTATCAAATTTACCCAGCGCCCTGAAGTCATCCAGGCCAATCATCAGGCAGGCACCGGAACAGTAGTCAACCTGTCGGCAGTAACTGTAATGGGGATGATTGGGATCTTCGCCACGACCATAGTTCCAGGCAGAGCCATCACGCCAGACGATACCGCCGGCTTCCTGCAGAGTACCGTCAGCAAAAACCAGTCTCGCGCCAACCAGACCGGCATCGGGAAAATCGGAAAAGGTCTGCAGCAGCGCTGCAAGCCAGTGCTCCCTGACTTCAGTATCGTTATTTAATAACACCAGAAATTCACCCCTGGCAGCGTCAGCGCCGTTATTGCAGGAATGAATAAAACCCTGGTTTACTTCATTCCTGATGACGGTGATGCCGGTAATACCGGAAAGCATCTGCGTGGTTTTATCACAGGAGCAGTCGTCAACCACAATCACTTCAAAAGCAATGTCATCGGCATGTTCCAGAATGCTCTTCAGACAATGAAAGGTGTAGTGATACTGATTGTAAACAGGAATAACAATGCTGACTTTTGGCTCAGCAAAAGTTGGAAAGGTCAGTGCGGAGAAATTTTTGGAAATAGTCGCCTGGGCTTTTATTTCTTTTGCCCGGCTGAGTCGGGCAGCAATTTTATCCTGCAGTCGGGCAGCGATCCCGCCAATGCCGTCGGTGCGTAAAAAATAGCGAAATTTGGTGAGCGCTCTTAAAGGTCGAGTCAGGCGCCAACTTTTGCTGTGATAAATAACCTGCAATTCAGTTTGCAAGGCATGGTTATAATTCTTCAGCGCATAAACTTCGTGATCAGCTTCGTGTAGATCCTCTTCAAGCCTTTTCTGCTTGGCCTGGGAGTCTTTTTGAAGCGTATCCAGACTTTCTCTTAGTAGTTGAATATATGCAAATTTTTCTTCTATATTTTCTTCCAGATTTTCTACGGTTTTTTCAAAAACACTGATGCGGGGAAATTCCCGGCTGCGGTTTATCAGTGCCAGCAACTTCTCATCTGGCCAGCGCTCAAGCCATTTTTTATAAATGGCCAGACGGAAGCCGTCCATATCCTCTTCACTATTTTCCCTGGCGCCAAAACCGCTACTGCGGGTAACCCGATAGGTAGCCGTGCATTGATTGTTAAACAGAAATTCGTGGTTAAGCGCAATCTGAAGCCAGAAGTCCCAATCCTCAAAACGATCAAAGTCAGGATCAAAACGATAGCCTTCAAGCAGTAAACTACGTTCGAACAGCACTGCGTGGATGGGAATAGTGTTTTCAATCATCAGCCGCACTGGATCAAATTCATGGGCAAAAGACGGGGTATCTTCAACCACGCCATCTGTCATTACCCTGACCGCACTGTAGGCAAGTCTGTAACTTTTCTCTTTGCTCAGCGCAGCTACAAGATTGGCTATATGAGGTGGGTCAATAGAATCATCATCATCGAGAAACAGGCAGTAGTCGCCCGCTGCCTGTTCCAGAGCCAGATTGGCGGCATGTGATCTGCCATGCTCTGCGTTGTTATTGATCCAGCGAATTACTGAATTGTCTGGGTCATGAAACTCAGAGGAAAAGTCCTCACCGCCATCGTTAACGATAACTATTTCAACCCGGACATGAGACTGCGCCAGGACCGATGCAACGGCCTCCTTTAACAGGGCTTTTCTGTCTTTGGTGCGGATCAAGACAGAAACAAGAGGAGTGGCATTCATGGCAGGAACCAAAGTCGGGTGATGGAACTAGACCGCCAGACGCGTGATGTGCACCGAAAGTATTTCGCCGATGAAGTCGAGGAATAACGTATCGAGACTGGAATTGAAATGGTTATGTTTATCACTGCCGATCACCAGAATCGGAGAGCTGTATTGATCAGCATTACTGATGCTGTCGCCGGGGTGAACCGGAATGATGGCAGCCGACAAAATCTCTTTCTTGCTGGCAGGGAATAACAGCCGGGCCTGTTCAGGAGAAAGCTCGCAGCAAAAGGTGCGTTTTTTCTCAAAAAGTTTGCCAAGGGTTTCGCGGGTAGGTGCTGCTTCCAGAATATGAATACCTTTTTCCCGGGCAGCGCTGTCAGGCTTGTCAGCAATAAACAGCAGGCTGCTGGCATCGGCTGAAAATTCGCTTTTCAGTGTTTCAGCGATAACGCTTGATAAACTCTTCAGGCTATCACTTTTCAGTAATTCCAGAATAACAATGCGGGTTTTCTCAAACAGGGCATCATTTTCTTCAGCATTAAAAATGAAATTATTGATATTGTTCTGCAAGTCCCGGTTACGCTCGCGGAACAGGGTCACCTGTCTTTCGAGTAGGGAAATGGCACCACCACTGATATGGGGAATAGTCAGTTCCAGTAAAAGGTCAGCTTTGCGGTTGAAGAAATCGGGATTATCGATCAGATACTTGCTTACCGATTCGTCATCAAGTGTTTCAGCTGACACCATTTCATTGCTGGAATCTGACTTCATATTTCAATACTTCCTTCGAAGACTGTCGTGGCAGGTCCGGTTTTAAACACCGGGGAGCCTTCCCCCTGCCAGTTGATGTGCAGTGATCCACAAGGCAACTGCACTTGAACCGTATTATCCAGCAGACCCTGACGAATACCGGCAACCACTGCAGCGCAGGCGCCTGTACCACAGGCCAGGGTTTCTCCCGCACCACGTTCAAAAACCCTGAGCCTGATTGTACCTGTATTAACCACCTGCATGAAGCCGACATTAACGCGGTTGGGAAAATTGCCATGGTTTTCCAGCAGCGGTCCCAACTCGTGTACCGGCGCCACCTCAATATCAGGCACAATCAGAACGGCATGGGGATTGCCCATGGACAGCACAGACAGCTCCAGCTGTTCACCGTTATCAAGCTGGAGTGGATAAGTCATCGCTTCGGCATCGGCAATAAAGGGAATTTCTGCAGGAGTAAAAACCGGCGCTCCCATGTTTACTGTAACCAGGCCATTAGCCACGGTCTGGCAATGCAGTGTGCTGTTGTTGACCAGTTGCAGACTGAGTTCGCTTTTATTGCTAAGTCCTCTGGCCTGGATAAAAGACACCATGCAGCGTGCGCCATTGCCACAGTTTTCTGCCTGGCTGCCATCGGGGTTGTAGACCAGATAGGCAAAATCATGTCCTGCAGCAGTGGCGGGAGCAACGATTAGTAACTGGTCAAAGCCAATGCCGGTATGGCGGTTGCCAAGCTCGCGAATCTGATTCGGACTCAGGTTTATGGATTCGCTGACGCCGTCAAGAACGATGAAATCGTTACCCAGGCCATGCATTTTAGTGAAATTAAGAGTCATGATTGGGCTCAATCCAGCGGGGTTTCCAGGGCCAACTGATCTTCATAGGTCTCCCTGCGCCTGGCCAGATGCAACTGATCACCGTCTACCAGTACTTCGGCAGCGCGATTGCGGGTGTTGTAGTTGGAGCTCATGGCGAAACAGTAGGCACCGGCGGAGCGCACTGCGAGCAGGTCCCCATTATTGATAGCCAATTCGCGCTGGCGTCCGATGAAGTCACCGGTTTCACAGATCGGGCCCACCAGGTCGTAGCTGTGAACTTCAGCATGCTCATTTATCCGCACCGGAACCACATCCATCCAGGCCTGGTACAGGGCGGGACGAATGATGTCATTCATGGCAGCGTCGACAATGGCGAAGCGGTGTTCACCATTGGTTTTGATATTGTTTACCCGGGTCAGCAAAACACCGGCATTGGCACAAATTGATCTGCCCGGTTCCAGCACCAGAGTTAAAGGTCGATCGCCAAGCACCTGCCTTACCGCCTCAATCAATTGCTGGGGTGCCGGTGGTGTTTCATCCCGGTACTGGACGCCGAGACCGCCACCGATATCCAGGTGCCTGATACTGATGCCTTCAGCTGCCAGGTCATCTATGAGGAGCAAGGTTCGTTCCAGTGCGGCCAGAAAGGGGTCGATACTGGTAAGCTGGGAGCCGATATGACAATCCAGGCCGACCAACTCTATGCCTGCCATGGTGCTGGCCTGCCGATATAGCAGGCGTGCATCTTCCATGGAAACGCCGAATTTGTTTTCTTTCAGGCCGGTAGAAATATAGGGGTGGGTCCTGGCATCCACATCCGGATTGACGCGAATGGAAACCGGCGCGCGCAGATTTCTTTCAATGGCGACAGCGTTGAGTTGCTCAAGCTCCAGTGGTGATTCAACATTGAAACAATGAATGCCGGCATCCAGTGCGGCATGCATTTCCTCAATGGTTTTGCCAACACCGGAAAAAATAACGCGGCCTGGATCGCCGCCAGCTGCTATCACGCGAGCCAGTTCGCCGCCGGAAACAATATCAAAGCCACTGCCCAGTTTGGCCAGTACACTCAGCACTGCCAGATTGGAATTGGCTTTAACTGCATAGCAGACCAGGTGGCTTGATCCCGCCAGAGCTTCTTCATAGGCACGATATTGCTGTTCCAGTGCCGCACGGGAATAGACAAAACAGGGCGTACCAAACTGCTCTGCGATTTGGGTAAGTGGTACCGCTTCAGCATAGAGCTGATTGTTTTCTAAAGTAAAATGTTCCATGGTCTGGCAGGTTTTATGGGTTGTTATTAGCAGAGGGTGGGGGAACCAGAGGGCCTTTCTGTCCGCATCCTGTCAGTCCGAATCCTGAAACCAGGCACAGACTGATAAACAATACTGACAGCAGTTTTCTCATTAGCTTTTCTATCCCGTGCACCTATTTTGCACCTATTACAGCGATTGCACCTGTTATATCTTTAGACCTGAATCAGGGAATCCGAAACCCGGCAATAAAACATTCAGCTAAACAATGCGCATAATTTATTTAATTCAAAGAAGCGGCGATTATACTGGCTAATTGAGTCAGCAACCAATCGCTGATTACACTATAGCCATTGTTTGCCAGCCAAAGGCCGATATACTTGTACTTCTTGTTCTACCTGAAGAAAACAGGCCACTATCTTTTTCGGAGTATCGATAAGCATGACAGATCAGAATTTTAACGTCCGCTATGAGCAAACACTGTTTGCCATAGAGGAAGCCGTCGAGGAAAGTGGGGAAGATCTGGATTTTGAATCTGTTAACGATATTCTTACTCTTACCTGCAATGATGGTTCTTCCATCATCATAACCCGCCAGTCTGCTACGCAGCAGTTGTGGCTTGCGGCGAAAAGTGGGGGCTTTCATTTTGATATGAATGACACCGGCTGGGTATGCGACTCCGATGGACAAACATTATCGGACAAGCTCTCGGCAATCTGTCTTGAGCAGGGTGGCGTCAGTATTGAGTTCCCATGAGAAATGTTCTGGTACATGCCCATATTTTTAAAAATGCGGGGTCTACTTTCGATTTCAGTCTGAACAGAAGCTTTGCCGATGACTTCATGGATCATCGCCAGGATGAGCTTTTCCTGAAAGGGAAAAATGCGTATCTGCTGGAAACCCTGCAGCAAAATCCTGCACTTAAAGCACTGTCGTCCCACTCGCTGCATTTTCCCATTAAGGGTGATGAAGAAATAAAAATTTTCCCGGTATATTTTTTGCGCCATCCTCTGGCCAGGGTGTGGTCGGTCTACCATTTTGAGAAAAGACAAACCGGGGCTGATACCGAGGGCGCTCGCAGAGCCAAGCAACTTGATCTGAACAGTTATGTGTCCTGGTATCTGGAGCAGGGCTCACCCGCCACTATTCGAAATATTCACAGCATTTTTCTCTCCGGCGATGGCCCTGCGCCTGATGCCATGGAGGCAAAATTTTCTCTTGCCACGCAAACGCTTGATGATCCGCAGATATTTATTGGCGTCGTGGAACGCTATGACGAATCCATGCTGATGCTGGAGCACTGTTTAAAGAAATATTTCCCGACCCTGGATCTTTCCTATCAAAGGAAAAATGTCAGCCCCGAAAGCAAGCCGGGAGATTACATGGAATCAGTAAATGCCCTGCTGCAGGAACTTGATGAAGAGGTTGCTGAAAAACTGAAACAAGCCAATGCATTTGATCTGGCTTTGTATGATCGCGCCAATCAGAAACTGGACGTTGAAATGTTGAAGATTCCTGCGCTGCAGGACAAAAAGGCGGAACTTGCCAATCGCTGCAGGCAACTACAAGAGTGATTGGGATGCTCCTGTAGTTGCCTGGACAGTTAATGCGACAATTGTGACACGTTGTCTGTTTGATCAATATAAACCGGTTTATAAATAAACCGATCAGTTATCAAGATCAGGCGACATTGTGCATATAAACATCCTGCTGCGGATAAGGAATTGTAATGCCGGCAGCATCGAGATTGTTTTTAATGGCCTCAATCAGGTCCCAGCGCGCTGCCCAGTAATCTGCAGTATTCACCCAGGGTCTGACCACCAGGTTAACGCTGCTGTCAGCCAGCTCGGCAACGGCAACAACCGGTGCGGGATCAGCCAGAACACGTTCGTCCTTGCTTAAAACATCCAGAATAATTTCCTTGGCCTTACCCATATTGTCGTCATAGCTGATACCAATGGTCAGATCTATTCTGCGTGTAGGCAGGGCGCTGGCATTAATAATGGTACTGCCGAATACCCCTGAATTTGGCACGATGATGCGCTGATTGTCACCGGTATGCAGCAGTGTGCAGAACATGCCGATTTCATCTACCACGCCACTGACACCGCTGGCGGTAATAAAATCGCCAATTTTAAAAGGCCTGAAAATAATGATCATAACGCCGGAGGCAAAATTTGACAGCGAGTCCTTAAGTGCCAAACCAACAGCCAGACCGGCGGCACCAAGAATGGCTAACAGTGACGTGACATTAACACCAAGTTGATCCACTGCCGCCAGAACTACGGCAACAAATAAAATCGAATAAAGAATGCCGCCCAGAAATTTAACCAGCATTTCATCCTGATTGGCTTTTCTTAATAATTTTTTTGCAACATCGGTGATGGATTTGGCAATCCATTTTCCGATAATAAATATTGCCAGAGCAGTGATTATTTTTATGCTCCAGGGGATGATATACATATCTACCATCTCTGCATTAAATTCCATGGTGTTCTCCTGCTGTATTTTTTATTGTATTGTTGTAGGTGTTGTTTCTAGCATTGTTGTAAATCTTATTTTTGCGTAATGATTTTCTTTGCAGTCTCTATTGCCAGTTTTACCTGTTGCGGTGCAGTGCCACCAATATGATTTCGTGCATTCAGAGATCCTTCCAGACTCAATACTGAAAACACATCTTCCTCAATGTCTGCAGAAAAGGATTGTAATTCTGCAAGGCTCATCTCCGCCAGATCTTTCTCTTTCTCCACACCATAGGCAACCGCTTTACCGACGACTTCATGGGCATCACGAAATGCCATGCCTTTTCTGACCAGGTAATCAGCCAGATCGGTGGCGGTGGAAAAGCCCTTCAGGGCAGCTGTGCGCATGCTTTCTTTTTTTGCCTTGATGGCCGGAATCATATCGGCGAATGCCTTCAGACAATCAATGATGGTATCCAGCGTGTCGAATAAGGGTTCCTTGTCTTCCTGATTATCCTTGTTATAGGCAAGAGGCTGTGATTTCATCAATGTCAGCAGGGAGACCAGGTGACCATAGACGCGTCCGGATTTTCCGCGTACCAGTTCCGGTACGTCGGGGTTTTTCTTTTGCGGCATTATGGATGAACCGGTACAGAATCTGTCCGGTAATTCAATAAAATCAAATTGCGCAGACGTCCAGATAACCAGCTCTTCGGAAATTCTTGAAAGGTGGGTCATCATCAGGCTGGCAGCGGCGCAGAACTCGATGGCAAAATCACGGTCACTGACCGCATCCAGTGAATTGGCGGCAGGTTTGTCGAAGCCCAATAGTTCAGCAGTCATATTTCTGTCGATGGGAAATGAAGTGCCAGCCAGAGCGGCGGCCCCAAGGGGTGAAACATTGACGCGCTTTCTGCAATCGCGCATGCGTTCATAATCTCTCTGCAGCATTTCAAACCAGGCCATCAAATGATGGGCAAAACTGACCGGTTGTGCTGTTTGCAAATGGGTAAAGCCGGGCATGATGGTTTCGGTTTCTTTTTCAGCGAGGCTTATGATGCCTTGCTGGACCAGTCTGATGGCATCAGAAACCGCATCAATGCCTTCACGCATAAACAAACGGATGTCAGTAGCGACCTGATCATTTCTGGATCTGCCGGTGTGGAGTTTTTTGCCAACATCACCGATCTTTTTAGTCAGTGCTGCCTCAATGTTCATGTGGACATCTTCAAGGCTTACAGACCACTCAAAGCTTCCCGCTTCGATTTCATTCTTTATTTGCTCCAGACCCTGGATAATTTTCTGACTTTCTTCTGTGCTCAGAATATCCTGTTTTGCCAGCATGGTGGCATGGGCGATGGAGCCGGCGATATCGGCACGGTAGAGGCGTTTGTCAAAGGTGACAGATGCAGTGAACCGTTCCACGAATGCATCAGTGGGTTCGGAAAAACGACCGCCCCAGGGCTTGTCTGTTTTTGTATCCTGGCTCATGTGTAAGTACTTTCAGTTGACTAGGGAAATAACAAGCGGGCGATTATAGCAACCGAGGGGATGGTTGGGGTAGCTTCAGTATTGATAAAGCGTAAAATAGAAATCCCGGCTTTTCAGAGCCCACGGCCAGTTGTCTCTCGGCACGGGCAGTATCAGTATCAGTAACAGGCCGTAGTAATATACAGCGGTAAATGTTGATAAGGTTTAATAACTAGCAAGAACAGGGCGCAAGAGCAGTATCTATGAGCAAGGAAATTCTTCGAATCGCAACCCGTGAAAGTCCCCTGGCCATGTGGCAGGCTGAATATGTCCAGCAGGCCCTGCTTGATCGCTATCCGGATTTACAGGTGGAGCTGTTACCCATGACCACCAAAGGTGACCAGATCCTGGATGCGCCGCTGTCCAAAGTCGGCGGCAAGGGGCTGTTCATGAAGGAACTGGAGGTGGCTATTCTGGAAGGCAGGGCAGATATCGCCGTACATTCCATGAAAGATGTACCGATGTTTTTTCCTGAAGGCCTGATGCTGGCAGTGATTTGCGAGCGTGAGGATTTTCGCGATGCCTTTGTCTCCAACCGATACCCCAGTTTTGAAGCTTTGCCAGCCGGGGCTGTGGTGGGCAGTTCAAGTTTGCGACGTCAGTGTCAGCTGAAGGCCATACGACCGGATATCGAGATCAGGGATCTGCGTGGAAATGTGAATACACGACTACGCAAACTTGATGAAGGTGAGTATGACGCCATTATTCTCGCTGCTGCAGGCCTGATTCGTCTGGGCATGTCAGACAGAATTGCTGCTTTTCTGGAAACCGGAACCTGCCTGCCGGCAGGCGGACAGGGCGCTGTGGGGATCGAATGCCGGATTGGCGACACTGAAACCTTAAAACTGCTGGAAACGCTTTCCCATCGCGAAACCTCTGTGTGTGTGAATGCGGAACGGGCCATGAACACCTGTCTGAATGGCGGATGTCAGGTGCCAATAGCCTGCCTGGCAGAGCTGTCCGGCACAGGCAGTGAAGAAATTGTTCATATCAGGGGACTGGTGGGTGAAACTGACGGATCGCAACTATTATTCAGCGAAAGAACCGGGCCGTCGTCTGAGGCCAATGCATTGGGCAAGGCTGTGGCTGATGAATTACTGGGCCAGGGGGCCGACAGGATCCTGGCACAACTTGAGATGACCTGACGCGCCATTTCCATGTATTTTACTCGAAGAAAAAACTCAAACCCCTTAAGCCGGAAGGAATGCTGCAACTAATGCTGGAAGGCAAGGCTATCTGGATTACTCGACCCGCAGGGCAGGCTGAAGGCCTTGTGGCGAGCCTGGAAAAAAGCGGTGCCCGCCCAAGGTTACTGCCCATGCTCGCTATTTCCCCCCTTGCCCTGGATGAAAAGATTAAAGCCACACTATTGTCACTGGATCAGTATGACCTGTTGTTTTTTATCAGCACCAATGCCGCCTCCCTGGGCATGGAGCTGATTCATAATTACTGGCCACAGTTTCCCGATCAACTGGCTATATACAGTGTTGGTCCGACCACTGCCCGGGTTATAGAAAGTTATGGCTTGCAAGCTGAGTATCCGTTTGAGCGCATGAGTAGTGAAGGGCTGCTGGCCCTTGAGTCTCTGGCCCGGCTGGAGGGTAAAAAAGCCCTTATTGTGCGTGGAGTTGGCGGGCGTGAATTACTGGCTACTGCCTTGCGCGAACAGGGCGCATTGGTGGATTACCTTGAGTTGTATGAGCGCACCATACCTGAATACGAGGCTGGGCAACTGGCCACCAGCCTGATAAATGACCCTCCTGCGGCTGTCATCGTTACCAGTGCGGAAGCACTTGCCAATTTTTCGGCGTTGCTGCGCCGGGATAATGCCCACGCAGAATCTGTACCGGTGTTTGTGTCTTCAGCGCGTATTGCGCACAGTGCCGCGGAATTGGGCTTTGGAAAGACTATTACCATGTCAGGAGCAGACGATAGCGCTATAATCGAAAGTCTTGAGAAACATCTTCACTGAGAACCCAATGGCCGATAAAGAAAACACGCCCGCACAGGATAAAAGTGAGCAGCAGAGTGCGGCGAACAGCGGCGATAGCGCCAGGGGAGAAAAAACAGGTCCCGCCAAATCTGCCAGCACCCTGACTGCCTCTCCAGCGCAGCGCTCCACCAGCAAGGCTGGCGGCATCTTCAGCCTGTTTCTCAATATCATCCTGTTGGCTGCAGTCGGTATTCTTGGCTATCTGATGTATGAACAGGACAAGGCGGTGAAGGTCTTGTTTGAACAGCAAAATAGTCTGGGCAGCCAGCGCAATAGTACCAGTGAACAGGTCAGCCAGTTACAGTCTTCCCTGCAGTCACTGGGAAGTCGTTTACAGGATCAGCTGGCAGAAACACAACAAAACTCCGCTTCCCTCACCCGTAACCTGATCCAGGAATCAAGGCAGGAACTGGATGTAAACATTGAGCGCCTGCAAAATGAACTGATCAGCACGCGCTTGAGAATAAACGCCAATAATCCCGGGGCAAGTCAGCAGTGGTTACTGGCAGAAGCCGCTTCATTGTTAAGGCTGGCCCAGCAGCAGATGGTGGTAGCGCGAAATATCAGAACCGCCCAGGCGCTTTTTATCGCGGCGGACGATGTCCTGAAACAGATTGATGACCCTGCCATTTTTTCTGTACGGGAAATTCTGGCCGCAGAGCTGGCAGCTATTCGTGGCGTTTCTGAAGCACCGATACAGGATATTTACCTGCAGCTTGGGGCAATCTCGGAGCAGCTGGAATCACTGCAGGTGAATAATGACCTGCAGCAGCAGGTAGCGGCCGGTGAGCGAGTTGCACTGTTTAACGACAGGAGCATTGAAGAGCCTGGCTTGCTCTCACAATTTTTTTCAAAGCTTGGCAATGTAGTAAGCCGTTTTCTCGTGGTCAGGCGACGCGATACGCCTCTTGATGCGCTGATGACTCCGGGTCAGGAGGCGGCCTTGCTGCAAACAGTGCGCCTGCAACTGGAACAGGGCAGAACCGCACTGTTAAAGGGGGAGCAGGAAATATACAGCGCCAGCCTTTTGCAGGCCCGTACAAATATTGCTGACTATCTGTCCGGCGAGGCTGCTCTGAAAAGCAGTATTCTGTCCAGTCTGGATACACTTATTGAGCGGCGCATTGTGACGGAAGTCCCTCCCCTGATTCGAACCCGCAGCGCACTTGATCAGATCATTCTGGCTGGTGAACTGGCCAGTGAAAGGACGCAGCCCACACCATGACTCGAGCTTTTATCTACAGTCTTGTTGCTCTGGGATTAGGTGCCTGGCTTTACATCATGCTGGGTGACGATCCGGGATATGTGCTGATCTCCTTTGGTACCTGGTCAGTGGAAAGTACCTTGGTTGCCCTGGTTTTGTTTCTGCTGGTCCTGCTGGTTTTTGTTTTTGGACTTTATAAACTTGCCACGCTGCTTAATCCATTTGGTCTGTTGAAAGGGGACTCCTGGTTTGGCGCTTCCCGTCGCAGAAAAGCAGCCGCCGCTGCCAGCGAAGAAGGCTTGCGACTTTTGCTGCTGGGCCACTGGCAGGATGCCTATAAATTACTGGTTGAGAATGCGGGCAGAGTCGACAACCCTGTCTTCAATTACCTTGCCGCAAGTCTGGCTGCCTGGCAGCGCAAAGATGATGTCTCATGGAATTATTGCCTGGAGCAGGCTACCCGTAAAGCACGCTCATCGAGCCCCGGAATCAAGTCTTTGAAAGCCCTGCTTGAATTTAGATCCGGAAAAATAGAACAAAGCCTGGCGATTCTTATCGCGTTGGACAGGGAAGCACCGGGTAGTCCCTATGTGTTGAATTTGATAATGAACTGTTACCTCACTTTGCAGGATTGGGACAAGCTGGGCGCGCTGATGCCGGTACTGGAAAAACACAAGGTAGTTGATGATTCAGAAATACTTCGCCTGCGGGGAAAAATTTCCGCCCATAGCCTGAGTCGAATCAACAGCCAAAACGGCGCCGCCAGTGCCTTACAAAGCCAGTGGCAAAGCATGGACAAGGAATTAAAGCGCAATGAAGAAATGACCTTGGTCTATATGGATAAGCTACTGGAATTTTCGCTGCCTGAAGAAGCCCTGGCGGTGGCATTGGCTTTTCTTAATAAACAGTGGAGCGACAAAGTTGTTTTGCAGGCAGGCTATCTGGAAACTTCGGAGCCGGGTAACTTGCTGGTGAACATGGAGCACTGGATTAAGGAACGACCAGGTAACCCGGCCTTGATGCTTAGTCTGGGGCGCGTCAGCCTGCGCAATAAATTATGGGGCAAGGCCAGGGAGTATTTTGAAAGCAGTCTGCGTTTTTCCAAGAGCAAGGCCCTTTCTGCCCAGGCAAATGCCGAGTTGGCCAGGCTGATGGATCACCTGGGTGAACATGAGCATAGTGCGTCACTTTACAGAAAAGCGCTGGCACAGTTGGAACATCGATTGCCTGAATTGCCTATGCCGGAATGATTTACAACGGAAAAAAGATAAAGGAAAAAGGATAAAGGTGGGCGGGGCAGGTCTCACTTTGCAAGTTGCAAGTTGCAAGTTACAAGTTACAAGTTTAAATTATTACTTCAACTCTATTGTATTAGGTGCCTGGTAAGTGACAATCTTGCTTGTCTCTTGTCTCTTGTCTCTTGTCTCTTGTCTCTTGTCTCTGGCGCCTCTAGTCTTGTTTCTCGAAAATTCCCAGTTCGTCCCAGATTGAATCAATTTTATTTTTTACGTCTTCCGACATGCTGATGGGGCTGCCCCATTCTCTTGTGGTTTCGCCGGGGAATTTTGAGGTGGCATCGAAGCCTATCTTGGAGCCGAGGCCGGAAACCGGTGAGGCAAAGTCCAGGTAATCTATTGGCGTGTTTTCAATGATGACTGAATCCCTGGCCGGGTCCATTCGGGTGGTCATGGCCCAGATTACATCCTGCCAGTTTCTTACATCCACATCATCGTCTGTGACGATAATAAACTTGGTATACATAAACTGTCGCAGGAATGACCATATTCCCATCATCACGCGTTTGGCGTGCCCGGGATATTGCTTTTTCATACTGACCACGGCCATACGATAGGAACAGCCTTCGGGCGGCAGGTAGAAATCAACGATTTCAGGAAACTGCTTTTGCAGTATCGGCACGAATACCTCGTTCAATGCTACACCCAGAATCGCCGGCTCATCGGGCGGCCGACCGGTATAGGTGCTGTGATAAATCGGATCCTTGCGATGGGTAATTCTGTTCACGGTAAACACCGGAAATTTTTCGACTTCGTTGTAATAGCCGGTGTGATCACCAAAGGGCCCTTCATCGGCAACTTCATCCGGGTCAAGATAACCTTCCAGTACAAATTCTGCAGAGGCCGGGACTTGAAGAGAATTACCAATGGAGTTGGCGACTTCAGTCTTGCTACCCCGCAGCAGTCCGGCAAAACCATATTCCGACAGCGTGTCGGGAACAGGTGTTACGGTGCCAAGGATAGTGGCTGGATCTGCGCCAATGGCGATTGAGATTGGAAAGGGTTCGCCGGGATGTGCTGCTTTCCACTCACGAAAATCAATGGCGCCACCACGATGGGCGAGCCAGCGCATGATCAACTTGTTTTTGGACAGTAACTGCATGCGGTAGATGCCGAGATTTTGTCTATCCTTGTGGGGGCCGCGGGTAATCACCAGAGGCCAGGTGACCAATGGGGCTGCATCACCGGGCCAGCATGTCTGAATAGGCAATAAGCCAAGATCCACATCATCGCCTTCGATGACGACTTCCTGGCAAGCAGGATTTTTCACCAGCTTGGGAGAGAGATATAAGGCATTTTTGAATTTGGGGGCCTTGTCCAGCAAGTCCTTCCAGCCAGTGGGTGGCTCGGGTTCCTTGAGAAAGGCCAGCAGTTTTCCAACATCACGCAAAGCGCTGACATCCTCCTGGCCCATACCCATGGCAACGCGTTTCGGCGTGCCAAACAGATTGCCGAGTACGGGAATGGAAGAACCTTTGGGATTTTCAAATAACAGCGCGGGACCCTGCTGCTTGAGGGTGCGGTCACAGATTTCCGTAATTTCCAGGTTTGGATCAACTTCGCTGGTGATGCGCTTTAATTCGCCGGCAGCTTCCAGCGCCTGGATAAAGTCACGCAGATCCCTGAACATTACTGAGCCTCGGATAGGGTGTTATGGAAAGGAAGTAGCAATTTCCTGAAACGTAGCAGTCTCGAAAAGCCTGATAAAAAATCAGTAAGCTGAAGTCGAATTATTTGCGTTTCATTGACTGGAAAAATTCTTCGTTGGTCTTGGTGTCCTTCAGCTTGTCGAGAATAAACTCTGTTGCGGGGACATCTTCCATTGAAGTGAGCAATTTGCGCAGAATCCAGATGCGTTGCAGTTCTTCTTCGGTGGTCAGCAGGTCTTCGCGGCGCGTTCCTGACCGACGCACATTGATAGCAGGATAAACACGTTTTTCTGCCATCTTGCGATCAAGATGCAATTCCATATTACCGGTGCCCTTGAATTCTTCATAAATGACTTCGTCCATTTTTGAACCGGTTTCTATCAGGCAGGTAGAAATAATGGTCAGACTACCACCTTCCTCTACATTACGAGCGGCACCGAAGAATCGTTTTGGTCTTTCCAGAGCGTGGGCATCGACACCACCGGTAAGTACTTTGCCTGAAGAAGGAATAATGGTGTTGTAGGCGCGGGCCAGTCGCGTCATGGAGTCAAGCAGGATAACGACATCTTCCTTGTGCTCTACCAGACGTTTGGCTTTTTCAATTACCATTTCAGCAACCTGAACATGGCGTGATGGCGGTTCATCGAAAGTACTGGCAACCACTTCGCCGCGCACTGAACGCTTCATCTCTGTTACTTCTTCAGGACGCTCGTCGATTAAAAGAACAATTAGTCTGCAATCCGGTGAATTACGCGTAATTGATTGCGCGATATTCTGAAGTATCAGGGTTTTACCTGCTTTCGGCGGAGACACGATAAGACCGCGCTGGCCTTTACCAATGGGTGCAACCAGATCAATAACGCGGGAGCTTAAGTCTTCCGAGCTGCCATTACCGGCTTCAAGAACGATGCGTTCATCGGGGAAAAGAGGGGTAAGATTTTCAAAAAGGATTTTGTGTTTGGAGTTTTCGGGTTTATCAAAATTAATTTCGTCTACTTTTAACAGAGCAAAGTAACGCTCACCATCCTTGGGTGGCCGGATCTTGCCGGCAATAGTATCGCCCGTTCTTAAATTAAAGCGCCTGATCTGGCTTGGGGATACATAGATATCATCAGGGCCGGCCAGGTAGGAAGCATCTGACGAGCGCAGGAATCCAAAACCATCCTGAAGAATTTCAAGAACACCATCACCATAAATGTCTTCGCCATTTTTTGCATGACGCTTGAGCATGTGGAATATGACATCCTGTTTCCTGGTTCGGGAAACATTGTCCAGGCCCATTTCATGAGCGGCTTCGATTAATTCAGAGATAGGTTTGGTCTTTAATTCGGAAAGATTCATGGTGTAAATGCAGTTAATTTATTTTAGGAGGCGAACGGCATAGTTCGGCTAATTGGAAGTTAAGATTTAAAGGTTTTCTAAATCAGTGACGAATTTATTTTGATTTTTTATTTTCTTGCGGGTTATTTGGGTTAATTGCTCTAGGAAAAGATGTCGGAAAGACGAGCAGGTGGGTAATCTATCACCACAATATGCAGGTGTCCAGAAAAAAAATGCTGATTTTTTTATGGATCTATTATTGTGCTATACAGCAGATAGAAAGCAGATAGAGTTAAGTGTGAATTAAAAATGGCTCTCAAGTCATGACTTTGTGTAAAAGCAAAGTCATACTCAAGAGCCATAATTTCGTTCAGTCATGCCGAACTCAACAGAAAAGAAAATTGATCAAATACTGCTATCAAGAAATGCCGCTAGCTGGGATTTTGATAATGCGCCCACTTTTTTTGCGTCTGCATTGCCGTTTTTAAACAGGATCAATGTGGGAATACCTTTCACATTGTACTTGGGCGCTGTGTCAGGATTTGCTTCCACATCAAGTTTGCAGATTTTAACTTTTCCGGCATATTCTTCAGCAATCTCTTCAAGTACCGGCGCGATCATTTTGCATGGTCCGCACCATTCAGCCCAGAAATCAACAAGCACAGGGCCGGTTGCATTGAGGACATCTTCTTCAAAACTGTCATCTGTTACATGGGAGAGGTTTTCGCTCATTGTGGTTTCCTTGAAATGGAGATTATTGATATGGAAGCTTTTCGTCGGTTAATAATAAGGGTAAATAGATACTATTCAAGTCCAAGCCGGGAAAATTACTGAAACTGTTACCATATTGATTGGGCGAATAGCTGACTACGGACTATTGATTCCATACTTTTGACTATTCAGAGGGTTCAGACGGTTCAGACCAAGAGTACCGGGTTATTCTAATTGGCTATCGGGACAAGGATAAACTGTTTATTAAGAAAAAACAGGATTTAAAAAAGGACCAGCCTGTTACTGAATTCTTTGTGCCGCCGTTTTGGCGAAATAGGTCAGAATGCCGTCTGCGCCCGCTCTTTTAATGCCCGTCAGTGCCTCGAGTATAATCTTGTCCTCATCCAGCCAGCCTTTTTCAAAAGCAGCACATAACATCGCATACTCACCACTGACCTGGTAGGCAAAGGTGGGGACACCGAATTCGCTTTTCACGCGCTGAATAATATCCAGATATGGCATGGCCGGTTTTACCATGATCATATCTGCGCCTTCCGCCAGATCAAGGGCCACTTCGTGCAGCGCTTCATCTGAATTGGCTGGATCCATCTGATAATTTTCCTTGCTGGAAGCACCAAGGTTTCCGGCCGAACCCACCGCGTCACGGAAAGGGCCATAAAAAGCCGAGGCATATTTCGCGGAATAGGCAAGAATCCGGGTATTCACGTGGCCGGATTCTTCGAGGATTGTTCGGATGGCGCCGATTCTGCCATCCATCATGTCGGAAGGTGCCACTACATCGGCACCGGCCTGGGCATGGGAAAGTGCCTGTTTGACCAGCGTGTCTACGGTGACATCATTGAGCACATAGCCATCAGCATCAATAATGCCGTCCTGCCCGTGAGTGGTGAAGGGATCCAGGGCGACATCGGTAATCACGCCCAGCTCAGGACAACATTCCTTGATTGTTTTTATTGCACGCTGGGCCAGGCCATCGTCATTAAAGGCTTCCTTGCCGGACTCTGTTTTGGTGGCTGGATCGGGCACCGGAAAAATAGCCATGGCGGGAATACCCAGGCTGGAAATATGCCGGGCTTCTTTCGCCAGCTCATCCAGGCTAAGTCTCTCAACACCGGGCATGGAAGCGACGGGCTCGCGAGCGTTACTGCCCTCGATGACAAACACCGGGTAGATCAGATCCGCAGGAGACAATAGCGTTTCGCGCATCAGGCGCCGGCTAAAATCATCCCGGCGCATGCGCCGTAGTCGGGTAGCCGGAAATTGTCGTGTAAACCGGTTTGAAGACACGCCTTTACTCCTGAATTAAGCTAAACTGGGGTCCAGCTATTTCTCCTGTCCCCACTGTTTACCAGCAAAACTGCTGGTCAATATGTCTGTAAATGAGGGCGACACTATATAACATTCCGCCTCACGGAGTAAGCTTTGAGGCATTTTCCGGTCTGCTCTGGTACATCAAGGAAGTTGTGGAAAAGGTCACGGAAGATTATTTTGAAGAGTGTCCGTTTAAGCCCAGTAGCTCGAATACCATTACCGGCTAATCAAGATAATAAGAAAAGCTATGAGTATTAAAAAAGTAGTACTGCTGGTCATTGTCCTGTCACTGATCGCCCTGTTTTTTGCCCTGGATTTGCAACAGGTGTTTAACCTGGAATATTTCCAGGCACAGCGTGATGTCATTCTCGCCTACAAGGCTGAAAACTTCTGGCTTGGCAGCCTTATATATTTTGTTCTATATATTATCGTAGCGGCACTTTCCCTGCCCGCCGCCGCCATTTTGACTATTGCCGGCGGCGCCGTGTTTGGTCTTGCCTGGGGGCTGCTGATGGTTTCTTTTGCCAGCACTATCGGCGCTACGCTGGCATTTCTTCTGTCCAGAACCCTGCTCAGGGACTGGGTACAGGCAAGGTTTGGCAGGTATCTCAAGCCAATTAATGACGGTATTGAACGCGACGGTGCGTTTTACCTGTTCACCTTACGCCTGATTCCGGCATTCCCGTTTTTTCTGGTCAATGTGCTGATGGCGCTGACTCCCATCAGTACCCTGTCTTTTTATGTGGTGAGCCAGTTAGGCATGCTGTTTGGCACGGCGCTGTATGTGAATGTAGGGGCAGAGTTGGGGCTGGCCACCAGTTTGCCGGATATCTTTAATATCGGGGTTATCAGGGCTGTGGTGGTGCTGGCTATTTTTCCCTGGCTGGCAAAAATCGGTATCAGAATACTCAGGAACCGCAAAGTAATGGCGCCGTGGAAGAAGAATAAACCGCGTCACTTTGATACCAATATGGTGGTCATCGGAGCAGGCTCGGCAGGTCTGGTTACCGCCTATATAGCCGCGCTGGTGAAAGCCCGTGTCACCCTGATAGAAAAAAATCAAATGGGTGGGGACTGTCTGAATACCGGTTGCGTGCCCAGCAAGGCCTTGATTCGAAGTGCATCGGTTAATCATCTCATCAAACGAGCCTCGGAGTTTGGTCTGGAAGATGCTTCTGCCAGAGTGAATTTCAGCGCCGTGATGCAGCGTATCAGGGACGTCATCAAGACTATTGAACCCCACGACTCCGTGGCACGCTATAGCCAGCTTGGGGTGGATTGTGTGCAGGGCGAAGCCACTATCACCTCGCCCTGGACCGTGCAGGTCGGTGAGCAGCAGATTTCTACTCGCCATATAGTGATTGCCAGCGGAGCAAGACCCTGGGTACCGCCGATTCCCGGGTTGGAAAAAATGGATTACCTGACCTCGGATTCAATCTGGACACTGGATGAGTTACCCGCCAGGCTGCTGGTGATGGGCGGTGGTCCCATTGGCTGCGAGCTGGCGCAGGCGTTCGCGCGGCTTGGCTCCAAAGTCACCATTGTGAATCGTTCAGAGCGTATTTTACCCCGTGAGGATGTGGATGTTTCCGGCTTTATAAGCGAGCGTTTTGAGGCAGAAGGCATAGAAGTTATCACGTCCAGGGAAGTGGATGGCTTTATGGATTCCAATGGCGGCAGGGTTGCCATTGCCAGCGGAGCCCAGGGTGAGTTGCACATCCCCTTTGACCGGGTACTGGTGGCAGTAGGGAGAAAGGCCAATACTGAAAAATTTGGTCTGGACACTCTCGGCGTCGCGCTAAACCCCGATGGAACCGTCAAGGTTAATGAATACCTGCAAACCAGTTACCCGAATATTTTTGCCTGCGGTGACGTGGCCGGCCCTTACCAGTTTACCCACATGGCGTCTTTCCAGGCCTGGTTTGCCGCCGTAAACAGTCTGTTTGGTACCTTCAAAAAATTTCGAATCAATTACAAGGTTGTGCCCTGGGCCACCTTTATTGATCCGGAAGTTGCCAGGGTTGGGCTCAATGAACTTGAAGCAGAAGAAAAAGGCATCGAATATGAAGTCACTCGCTACGATATTGATGACCTGGATCGTGCCATTGCCGACAGTGAAGCCATGGGGTATGTCAAAGTGCTGACGGTACCGGGTAAAGACAAAATACTGGGAGCCACTATTGTTGGATACCATGCCTCGGAATTAATTAATGAATTTATCCTGGCCATGACCCATGGTCTTGGATTGAAAAAAATTATGGCAAGCATCCATATTTATCCAACACTCTCCGAAAGTGGAAAGTTTGCAGCCAGTGAGTGGCGCAGGAACAATGCGCCGCAGTGGATCATGCCTTATCTTGAGAGGTTTCATCGTTGGAGGAGGGGTTGAACAAAGTCACATGTCGCAAGAGAGAAGCGGGATAAAAGATAAAGGATAAAGGATAAAGGTGACCAGGGTGGATGGAATGGTGGGTTGGATGAGGCCGGTAGCTTTGTTCCGACAGCGGATCTGGAACAAACCTGATCGGAGCATGTTGGTTGGATAAGGCCGCAGGCCGCCATACGACGAAACAGTATTCCTTAAATACCTGCAGGTAAATAGCTACCTGCAGGTCAAATAAGAAGATAGAAACTTTATAGGATAAACAGGTCGGATAAGGCCTTTGGCCGCCATCCGACATGGTAAAGGACACTCTAAAAAATTAGTCAGGAGTTTAAACGGTGAATACAGAATCCAACGTTTCAGAACGTTATGCGCAGGGCGCAAAGGAAGTACAGGCCAGTTTGTGCTGTCCGGTGGAATATGATGTGGGTCTGCTTGAGCTATTGCCGCGGGAAATTATCGACAAGGATTATGGTTGTGGCGATCCCTCGCGGTATGTAAAAAAAGGCGACACGGTGCTCGATCTGGGCAGTGGTGGTGGCAAAATCTGTTACATGGCAGCGCAGTTGGTAGGTGATAAAGGGCATGTTATCGGTATCGACATGACCGATGAAATGCTCGCGCTGGCCAGGAATTATCAGAAAGAAATGGCCGAAAAACTCGGTGGTGACAAGGTTAGTTTTCTGAAAGGCTATATTCAGGATCTGGCACTGGATGTGGGAGCCAGGGAAGCATTTCTGGCAGAAAACCCCGGGCTGGCAGAACGTGATCCGGCGGCATTGTCAGCATGGGAAATTGAGCAGAAGGCTAATCGCCCTTTGGTCAAAGACGCCAGTATCGATATTGTTGTCAGCAACTGTGTGCTGAACCTGGTGGATGAAGCCCACCGCGCACAAATGATCAGTGAAATCTTTCGTGTGCTGAAACCGGGCGGCAGGGTTGCCATTTCAGATATTGTGTCTGATGAACATGTGCCACAACATCTTAAAGAGGATGCGCATTTATGGAGCGGCTGTATTTCAGGCGCCTTCCAGGAACAGCAATTTATTCAGGTCTTTCTCGATGCCGGTTTTACTGATGTGGCTTATGACAAGTGGGATGAGGACCCCTGGCAGGTAGTGGAAGGAATCGAATTTCGCTCTGTGACGGTGATGGCGAGCAAAACGGCTGCAGATAGTATCGATCATGGCCATACGGTGATTTATCGTGGGCCTTTTGCTGAAGTAAAGGATGACAGGGGAGTTGTCTATCCCAGGGGAAGTCGAATTGCCGTAGACGGCAATACTTTTCAACATTTGCAGGGTGGCATGGCAAAGGACAGTTTTATTTTTATTGAGCCGCTAGCGGACTCTGGAAGTAATGACTTGAAGTATTTTGCTGATTCCAGATTACGACCGGTTGTGCAGAATAAAGGCCTTAGTCACCTTACCGGCGGCAGGAAAAAGAATTCCTGTTGCTAGGCCTTTCAAAGTTTTAAGCCGGAGTATTATCGAGCGCCTGAGGCAAGTGGCTGTTCACGCCGCTTGCCTTTACTTTTGTAAATTCTGACCCAGAATAAAAGCTCAAAGGCTGCGCCAAGCAGAAAAAACAGTTTAAAGCCCGGGCTATGACCGATCGCGTAGCATGAAAAGGCTGCCATCAGGAAACTGAAAGTCACCAGCAGACGCGGCCATGATTGAGGCGTGAACCACATAATCTAGCGCGTTAGTTCCAGCAGCTGATCTTCAAGAGCAAAGCGAATTGTTAATGCGTTATCGAGTCTCGCCAGATCAACAGGCAGTGATGCATCCTCAGAAGAATGTAGCAACTCATCCTTGTATTTTTCATTAAAGCTCAGGGCGAGGTCGGTGGTGTTTTCGATACTCTCGTAAATATCTTTCAATAATTCCTTGTGCGCTTCCAGTTGCTCTGTGCTGTCATGTACCAGTTTTTCATAGACTTCGAAATGACCGGCGGAGATATAGTCCATCAGTGATTCACAAAAGTCTTCTATGGGAAAATCCTGTTCTTCCAGCTGTAGCGCATGATCTGAATACAGGGATTCATCAAGGTTATCGTGGATTGCCGAGCGCTGACTTTTCCAGCGCGTAATAATCGCCTCGATTTCCCTACGTCTGGCGGCAGGTATATTTTTATTCATTACGCATTCCTTGTTCGTTGCTCTTTGTACCTGGGACCTTGCACTTTTCTGTCGTTTTCAGCTTACAGCTTTCAAATTTCAGATCAAGCCATAATGAAAACCCATACCAGTATCCTAGGCCAGCTTATACATAATAGCCAGAGTTAAGGGACCAGGGTGAAACAGGGAATTGTTTACTTTCGGAAGGCTTGCCAGATGCAGACACCAGCCAGGGCAGTAAAGCCCACCAGGCTCCATTGGGGAATGCTCATGCCAATGACGGGATCCTGCCAGGCGATTTCGGCGCAATTGCCATCGCCGGTAAACATGGTGGCCAGCGCTTCAGTCAGAGGAAACTCCTGGAACATGTAGGCGACACTTGGGCCACAGGCGGGAACCTGATCCTTGGGTAAGTGTTGAAGCCAGATCTGGCGAATAGCAAAGCCGCCACCGGCCACAGAAAACAGGGCGGCCAGTAAACCATAAACCAGTTTACCGGTGCCTGCAGGGTTATGAATAAAGGCAATTAATGAGGTGAAGCCTGCCAGCACAAAGAAAAAGCGCTGGGTCATGCAAAGTGGGCAAGGCTCCAGCATCATAACCTTTTCCATATACATGGCAATGGCCAGCAGTGTGACACAAAACAGGAAAATATAGAGATAGAGCAGGCGCGTTTGTAACAGTTTTTGTAACATTGGATTATTCATAATTAGATTTATTCAGCATTATTATGAAGCATTCATTTGCTTCAGGTAAGTTTCAAAATCAATGGTATCGGAAGATTCTACGGCTTCCCTGTCAAGATTGGATTTTTCAGACTTTTCTTTCAGCGAGGCGAACACATCTTCATCCAGCGTCCGGGCGCGAAAGTAGTCACTATTAGCCAGCGACTGATTCATGGCAAAGGTGAAATAGGGTGTTTTCAATTCATCCATGCGTTGCAGAATTTTAGCCGAGGGAGTCAGTGCGCTATCGTGAACTTTTGCAAGTTGTGCCCGGGTTGCGCTGCTGTGCACATCATTGCTGTGAACGTCGTCCAATAACCCGGAGATCTCAAGAGTTTCCTCAAGAATTTCTTCTGCCCAGTCCTGAAGGGGAATCAATTTCCCTGTGCTGCTGAGTTGCAGTCCGGGTTCCCTGCCACGATTTACTACGGTTCTCAGATTCTGTTCAATTTCTGTATATTCATCGGAATCCGAAGGTCGGCTTTTGCGCAATAAACAGAATAAAAGGAAACTGTTGAGGAAATGCATTTCCTCGTTATCAATACCAACCGGCAGGAAGGGGTTCAGGTCCAGGCAGCGAACCTCAATATACTCAACGCCCTGTTCTCTTAAAACTTTTACCGGTCGTGATCCTGAAGAGCTTACGCGCTTGGGTCGTATGGTGCTGTAAAATTCATTCTCGATTTGCAGAATGTTGTCATTAAGTTGTTTGAACTGACCGTTTTCCGGTGCAAATTTTTTATAGGGCCCATAGGGTGTTTTAATCGCACTGGTCAGGTCATTGGCATAGTTTTCCAGATTGTTATAACTGACATAAAGACCAGCCTGGGCATCACTGGTGTAGCCAAGTTCGCCCATTCTAAGGCAGGTGCCATAAGGCATATAAAGAGTGCCATGGTCATACTCTTCAAGACCGTGGTCTTTGTTATCCCGAATAAAACTTTTGCACACTGCCGGGGATGCGCCAAACAAATAAAGCAGCAACCAGGAATAGCGACGGAAATTTCGGATCAGTTTGAAATACTGTTCTGTCTTGAAATCCTGGAGTGGCAGTTCCGAGTGATTCAGCTCTTTGTATAACTCCCAAAAGCTATCGGGTAATGAATAATTAAAATGAATGCCGGCAATAGTTTGCATAGCCCGACCGTAGCGATAACTCAGTCCCATTCGGTACAGTGTTTTCAATTTCGCGATATTGGATGAGCCGTATTGTGCCAGGGGAATTTTGTTGTCGTCATCCAGCACACAGGGCATGCTCGAGGTCCACAGCAGTTCTTCCCGGTCCATCTGGGTAAACAGGAAGCTATGCAGGTCTTCCATATAGTCCAGGCATTTATCAGGAGAATGGAAAACCGGCGTAATAAACTCCAGCAACGCCTCGGAAAAATCCGTCGTTATGCTGGGATGGGTGAGTGGAGAACCGAGGCCGGCTGGGTGCGGGCTCTGGGCAATATGACCTTGCGGATTTACGCGCAGGCTTTCCTTTTCCAGGCCGATGCCAATATCAGCGAGGCAACCTATTCTGGAGGACTCGGAGAGCTGGCTCAGGCGCTGCTTCAATTGATCCGGCAAAGCACAATTCCTGAATAGTAATTAATGAGCATTCGCTTGCTTTTATACACTACAGTCAACAGAGAAATAGTAACAATAATTATCATGATATTGGCTATTTTATTGCAGTAACTTGTTAATATTATTGGGGATTTACTGCAGGAATTAGTGCCTGAAAGACTGTGGCTGGGGATTATGCCATAGATACCCGCGTCTGGATAATTCAATTTATCCCTATTTTTTTGATGCCAGGTTCCAGACAGCCTTATATTCTTTATATAAAGAAGGAGAGACTCAGTATAAATGTGATGAGGCTCAGGTTTCGTTGCTTTCTCTTTTAAAGCGATGAATCTTGCGACGGTCCTGTTTGGTGGGGCGTCCACTGGCCAGCGGATTCATGTCCCGTTGAAGTTTTCGCTGTTGCGCATGCAATCTGCGTTTTTCTATGCTTTCCGCGCTTTCTTCATAGAGCAGTTCAGCCTGGGCTGCACCACCGCGCTTGTCCGACAGCGCTGTAACGGTGACGGTTTTTTCATCCCAGCCCTGGCGTATTTCAAGGACACTACCTATCTCTACGTCCCGGCTGCTTTTAGTGCGTGCGCCGTTGCAGTGTACCTTGCCCCCTTCAATAGCCTGCTTTGCCATGGATCGGGTTTTATAAAAGCGGGCAGCCCAGAGCCATTTATCGAGGCGGACTTTGGTGGTGGAATTTGATTTATCGTGTTGGCTCATGATTTTGGTGTTGGGTTCTGGATTAAATCTCCGCTGTCATTAACTCATCAAGATGTACTATGCCATTGAAATGGGAAGGTTCCCCGGGATCTGTTCCTGAGTCCGGATGCAACACCTGAACCAGCTGTCCAATACCCCCGCGCTTTGCGCATTCCAGTACCGGCAGGCTGTCATCAATGAATAGCGCGCGTGAAAGCTGAAATTGTTCACGCTGTTGAAGTTTTTCCCAGAAGCCATCATTCTCCTTGGCAAGATTAAATTCGTGGGAGCTGATCAGTCGGTCCAGATGCTGGTCCAGTCCGGAGGAGGCCACCTTTATGGCCAGGGCTTTGGGGTGGGCATTGGTCAGCAGCACAACGTCTTTATTCATGGTTTTGAGAAAGGCCAGAAATTCAGGGCAATGGGGCCGCATTCGCACTAAATGACGCACTTCCTTTTTTAAGGCCTCGACATCCAGGCCCAGTTGTTCAGACCAGTGGTCCAGGCAATACCAGAGCAGTGTGCCATGGGTGGCTGCTGACATTTTCTGCAGGGTTTGCCGGGCTTCTGCCAGGGGAATATCCCTGTGCCGGGCAAATCTGAGAGGAAGAAATTCCAGCCAGAAATAATTATCAAAACTTAAATCCAGCAGGGTGCCATCCATATCAAGCAGCACGGTATCAATTTCTGTCCAGTTCACCATAATGGAAATTCAACAAGTCGTGGAAAGTTCTATTATAATCGACTGCCATTTTAATGCTCTTTATAGCGACAGTTTTCTTTCAGAAATAATGCAGGGAAAAATCAAATGATACTGGATGATCTCAAAATTATTGCCCGCGATGCTGGCAAGGCCATTCTCGAGGTTTATGGTCGTGATGAAGAAATTGCCATTACCACCAAGGATAACGATTCCCCGCTTACCGAAGCTGATCTTGCTGCCCATCGGATTATTGTTGATGCGCTGCGTGAACTCACTCCGGCATTACCCATTCTTTCCGAAGAATCAAAAGCGGTTTCCTGGGAAGAAAGACAATCCTGGGAAATCTATTGGCTGGTAGACCCCCTTGATGGCACCAAGGAATTTATCAATCGCAACGGTGAGTTCACAGTGAATATAGCCCTCATTGATAACGGGCGCCCGGTAATGGGTGTAGTTTATGTGCCGGTACTGGATATTATGTATTACGGCAGTGGTGAGGGCGCGTTCAAGGAAGAAAATGGCAAAACTGAAGCTATTGAGACCGCCAAAGTCGACCAGAACCAGCATACTGTGGCAGTAGTCGCCAGCCGCAGTCACAAGGGCGAAGAGCTGGAAGCCTGGCTGGAACGGGCAGCAGTGCGCTTTCCCCGGCTGGAACTTGTCAGCATGGGCAGTTCGCTGAAAATTTGCCTGGTGGCGGAAGGACGTGCTGATATTTATCCGCGTCTGGCACTGACCTCGGAATGGGACACTGCGGCTGCCCAGGCCATTCTGGAAGCGGCGGGAGGGATTCTGACTGATACCGACTTTACCATTTATCGATACAATCAAAAGGAAGATATTCTTAATCCCTATTTCTTCGCCATTGGCGATCGTCAATTTGACTGGCCGGCAATCTGAATCCGGCTACAGGGTATAGCCAGTTGGCTATAGAAAGTTATTCCAGTCGCGCCAGGGCGCTGCGGGCACGCTCATTACCTCTGGAGGCGGAATCCCGGTACCAGCGTAGCGCTTCATTCAAATCTTCCTCAACACCACGACCGTTTTCATACATTCGGCCCAGCTGCCATTGTGGGATAGCATCACCTGCAGCTGCCGCCTGTAACCACCAATAAACGGCCTGGGCATCGTCCTGTCTGACACCGGTACCTGATTCATGGATATTACCCATGTTGTGCTGTGCCAGGGTATTGCCCAGCAGCGCCGCGCGCTGATACCAGCTGGCAGCCATTGCACTGTCTTTATCTTTACCCAGTCCTTCAGCGTAAGCGGTGCCCATCAGGAACATGGCTTCGGCATGGTTCTGGCGCGCAAGATTTTCTACCTCGCCGATGACATCCGCCGCTATCTCCTGGGCCAGGCTATAGTCCTTTTCAAATTCCATGCGACCGGTTGAATGCACCCGCGCCAGCCACATGATGGAAAGCGTATCGCCAGTGGCAATGGCTTTTTCGAGATGCTGTTTGGCCCGGCTGTCGTCTACCTGGCCGGTTGAGCCGATATACCAGGCAATGGCCTGTTCCAGATCAGGATTTATTTCGGCTACCCCGGCTGCCAATAATGGCTTGCCCAAAAAAGGCATGAGAAGAAACAGCAGGACTCTGATCAGAGCAGGTTTACTGTTCATTCTGCACTTCCTGCATGCTCTTGCTGGCGGGCTGGATGATCAGACTTGCCAGTGCTTCCCAGCGTCGAGATTCTGGCAAAGCGTCCAGGTGGGTATTAATCATATCTCTGGCGACGGTATAGCCCATGGAGTAAGTGCCGTACTCATCGACAAATTCCAGCAGTGCTATGGGGCTGGAAATCATGGCTTCTCTTTCCAGTCTGAACGAGGAGGCGTTAAAAATAGTATCGCCGTTATAGTATTCTTCGATAATCGGAACCACCGCACTGGACAGCTCGTTAACCAGGGTATGAATTTTCAGGTTGGTTTCTGCCTCGGTAGCCGACAGGCCGGCGATCGGGAAAAGCACATCCCTTTCAAACGCCAGCCTTTCAGCGAAAGGAAATACCAGATCAATGCCGGCATTGGCTGCGCCTTCACGCAGGACAGAACCAGGAGAGCGCAACAGTACCAGCGAATCCTCAATGGGCAGCCCTTGTACATTATCGGCGTTATCCATCAGCACAAACTGGGCGTGATGGCCGGGATACCCTTCATGGCAGGCAAGATCCACGGCGCCACTCACCAGTCCAATGGTCAGGCCATTGATTCTTAATGTACTTTTATTAGCACCTTCATACTGATGCCAGGCGGCCTGTACATCGCGGGTCCATTTAATACCCAGTGATTCATCAGCTGGCAGTTGCCAATGATCCAGGGTCCGCTGTCTGCATTCGGCCAGGGCTGCTTCGAAAACGGTTTCACGTTTATCGGCAGGAATGACCAGCTTGTTATTGTAAGAGGCCAGCTTGAACGCGAGAGTGCCACGGCCGGGCAACAGGCTTTCCAGTTCATCGAGTTTGTCCTGATAGGAAACCATTTCCCGGGGCAGCGATAAACCATACAGTGTTTCGGTTTCCTCTCTGAAAGGAAGTTTGCCGGGCGCCTGAATTAATTCAATGACAGTAATCAGCTGCTCTACTTTCTCCAGCAAGTGCTGGGCACGAGCTTCGGTTTCTGGCACTTTGCTTTCATTAATGCTGTTGGCAAGACTGCGCGAGTCGGCCAGCAATTCTTCCAGCGATCTGGTACTACCCTGTGCTTTTTCCAGCAATTCAGGTGGGCCAAAATAACTGTCTACTTCGCCTTCCTTTTGCTGGTCAAGACCCAGTGCAAGCTCAACATAGGTTTGCGCCTGTTTTTCCATGATTGCTTGCGGGCTTGAGAAAATCCCGCTTGTCCAGGTGCCTGCACCGATAAGGGCAACAGCGATGACGGCAAGCAAAGCGATATTTTTTGGCGATGAAAGCATTGTTTTTTTAACCCATGACAAAGTTATTGAACTATCAATTTAATATCAATTTAAAAAGCTGGCGTTGTAGGCTTTCAGTTATGCCTGAGCGCTGACACAGGTTTTCTCATCCAGAAACTACCGATACCGTTGCTCAGAAAATACAGAAATTATTCCGTGCGCAGTGCATCAATGGGATCCAGCAGGGATGCGCGCCGTGCCGGGTAGCTGCCAAAGATCAGTCCGATAGTGGCGGCGATACCAATGGCCATGGCCATGGCAGTAAGCGATACGCTGGCAGGCCAGCCCAGTGACCAGCCGATTACTTTGGCGGACAGCAGCCCCAGGATCAGACCAATGCAGCCCCCGATAACACTCAGGGTGACGGCTTCAATCAGAAACTGCATGGCAACATCCGCTGAACGGGCACCGGTGGCCATGCGCAAACCGATCTCCCGGGTACGCTCGGTAATGGATACCAGCATGATATTCATAATGCCGATACCACCCACAATCAGGGAGACGCCGGCGATACTGGCCAAAAGAGCGGTCATGGTATTACTGGCGCGATCCAGGGTATTGGCCATTTCATCAAGAGTAACTTCATCAAGCTTGGGCAGGTTAGCCAGGGCAAAAGCAGCAGCAGGTGTATACAGACCTTTGGTCAGAGCCTGGGCAGCCTGGGTCTCTACGGTGAAATCATCGGCCTCGACGCCACCGCCACTTTGCGCGGCGAGGAAATTGACATCATCTCTGGATTCAATCCCGTGGCGTGCCCGTAACAGCACTGACACTTCGCCTGAAATTCTTGAGGTCTCACCGGCTTTTTCTGCAGCGATGGTAATGCTGTCCAGGTGTGAGATATCCATACTTTGCTGCAGCGTCTGCCAGGGTACAAAAAGGATTTCCGGCTGGTCATCAATATTGGAGTCGGTAATTCCAACGATGGTGTAAGTATTGCCGCGCAGTTCAACTTCCTGGCCAACTGCATTGCCAGCATACATGGTTTGGGCAAGTGTCGAACCAATCACGGCTTCATTGGCAGCACCCGGTGCAAACATACGACCACTGGTCATATTCCATGAATAGATGTCGGAAAATTCCACCGCGATACCCAGTACCCGGGTGAATACATTTTCGCCATTGCTGCTGATAAAAGTACGCAGGGAAAGGCCCGGGCTGACGGCGCGAATGCCGGCGATATTCTCCACAATGGCATTGGCATCCGCTTCGATCAGCGTAGTAGCTGCGCCGCGGCCGGCAGCGATGCCGACACTGTCACCGCCACGGGTGTAGTTACCGGATTTAACAAAAACGATATTGGTGCCGGCAGAGGCCACTTCATCTTCCACGGTACCGCGTGCCCCGGTACCCAGGGCGACCATGGTAAGAACGGCGGCCACGCCGATAATAATACCCAGCATGGTTAGCAGGGTGCGCATGGGATTACGGCTCAGTGATCGGGTAGCAAGACGCAGGTTAACGGGGAGCATGGTAAACATCGGGGTTCCTCAACATTCTCGGGTCGAATCAAACAATTAAAATGATATTCAGGGTTATTCTGATTTCAGGGCAACCACCGGGTCCAGTTGGGCAGCCCTGCGCGCAGGGCCAAAACCAAAAATGATGCCAGTGAGCGCCGCCATGGTGATAGAGAGCATGAACATGGAGGGATTAATCGCTGTCGCCCATTGCAGTCCATTGGCCGCGATATAAAGGCCGCCGGCTCCCAGCACCAGGCCGACAAGTCCGCCCAGGGCTGCCAGGGTGACCGCTTCCACCATAAACTGCATCAGCACATCTTTCATGCGTGCGCCAAGTGCCATACGCAAACCGATTTCCCGGGTGCGCGCTGCCACCGATACCAGCATGATATTCATCACACCAATACCGCCTACCAGCAGTGAAACGGCTGCAGCGGCGGACAGTAACAGGGTAAAAGTCCGTCCCGCCTGGCGCAGGCTCAGTGCCATTTCTTCCCAGGCTTCCTGTTCAAATTCAACAATGTTCGATTGCACGGCGCGTGCCAGGCGTGGGTCCATCCCCATGCTGGGCATGGCGGACGTGCTTTGTGATTCCACGCGAAAATCATCTACCGTGTCTTCAGGTATCTGGCGTAATTCACGCAAGCCGGTTTTTATCGCGGTGACCACTTCCGTGGTGTTGGCAACGGAGTTACTGCGGACCTTGATTTCATCGTAGTCAGTGCGACCCAATAGTGTTTGTGCCAGCCCCATCGGGATATAGAGCCTGGGAACAATAATGGAGCTACCGGTAGCCTGGCCATCTTCTATAAGTCCAACCACCTGCAAGCTGGTACCGGCAATATTCAATGTTTGTTCAAGGGCGGGTTGCTGTGGCCAGAGTCTTTCGGCAACGGCTTGCGTAATCAGCATTACCGGCGCGCCGCTTTCATGTTCAGCAGCGCTGATAAGACGACCATCCTGCAATTCCCAGCTATGCATTTCCGGCCAGGCGGATTCAAAACCGTAAATATTGGCGGTACGCATTACGATGCCGGGATTGTTGCCCATGGTGACATTGCCGGCGATGCTGCTGGCAATGGCGCGGATATTGGTGACATTACCGCTGATATAGCTTTTTTCTTCTGCTCTGAGTAGCCAGGCAGGGGATCGGTTCTTGGTTTGTCTGACCGCCGTGATGCGTTCGCGGGCAGCCTGCAAGGCGGCATCTTCCTCGATTGCCCACTCGTTATTCAGATCATCTTCGGACATGGAGCCTTCAGCCAGTTCGCCGCCGCTGTTGTCCTGTTGACCATTGGTGGTAATCGAAGGTGGACGAAAATTACCGGCCTTGACGGTAATCAGGGTAGGGCCGGCACTTTCTATCTGCGACTCAATCTGTTGCTGGGCACCCAGACCCAGACCGGATACCAGCACCACCATGGCAACGCCAATACTCATACCGCTTAATGTCAGCATCGCCTGCAAACGATTTTGCAGCAGGGCTTTCAGTGCCATCCGAAGATTGATCAGCATCAGGTGTCAGGCCTCGTGTGAAGACATGGCTGGCATGGGTTCCATCATGCTGGGAAACAGTCTGGCGGGAAGCTCAAATACCACTGGCTCTCCCTGGAACACAAAGGCAACGCGGACAATGGTTTCCTTGTCGGTAACCACTGCGGAATCGCCGCTCCAGTAATCACCCGCCTCACTGGCGCTCATGCTTAAGGTTTCCATGGCAGCGCCATCGCGCAGGATGTCTACCTGTACATCGGAAACCACCGCGGCAGGCAGAGGGGCTCTGGAGGCATCGCTGTAGTAAAGGTTAACGCCACCTTCTTCGCCGAGCACGACTTCAAAGTGCAGGTCGATATACATCATCACCAGACCACCGAAGCTGGCATCGTGACTACCATGGACTTCATCGCCATGGGCAAGCGCCCTGACCGGAGTTAAAAAGGTGACTGCAAGCAGAATAATGGCTAGTCGGGTAATCGCAGTGATTTTCATAATCAACGCCTCATGTTTTAAAGGTTTACTGGTAAAAAACTGTTGTTGGGTTCAAAAAATTATTCAGATCGAAGTGCTCCAATAGGGTCAAGGCGCGCAGCTCTCTGGGCGGGATAAACGCCTGAAAGAATGCCCAGTACCATGGCGACGCCAATGGCAATAGCCGTGGAGAGCACAGAAACGTCAGTGGACCACTGAAAAAACTCTTCCACACCGGAGGCGATAAATACACCAAGTATGGCGCCAAGGATGCCGCCAATCAGGCTCAGGGAAACTGCTTCAATAATGAACTGGGTAGCAATGTCCCGACGGCGCGCGCCCAGGGCAATGCGCAGCCCCACTTCACGGGTACGCTGGGTAACTGATAACAGCAGCAGATTCATCACGCCGATGCCACCCACCAGTAAGGATACGGTGGCGATGCCAGCCAACAGAACCATCATGGTGCCGTTGGCGCGTTCCAGTGACTGGGAAAGTTTGGCTATGGTCAGGTCATCCACACTTTCCATATTGCCGGCAACCACTCTGGCCAGCTCAGGTGAAAGTCCTTTGCCCAACAGCTGTTCGGCCTGGGTTTTAACGGTGAAGTCATCGGCCATCATGTCGGTGATGCCGTGACGCTGGCGCAACAGTTCCTTGATTTGCCCGGCAATGCGGGTGGTATCTCCGGCGCTTTCGCTGGTGACAGTGATGGTATTGAGTTTGCTGAGGTTGAGTAAACGGTGCACTGTAGTGACCGGTATGTAGATCGCATCAAACTGATCATCACCGGCAGTTGGCTGTGTCGCCCAGCTCTGGCTATCAACCATACCAACGATCTCGAAAACCTGGTTCCACAGCAGGACGGTCTTGCCGACCGGATTGTTACCGACACCGAACAGCTTGTCTGCGGCTACACGGCCTATGACCATAACCTGCTCACTGTTTTCTACCTGTTTTTCAGAAAGAAATTTACCAAAGGGGAAGTACCAGCCACTGCGAATCTGGGGCAGATCAGATTCGGTGCCATGCAGGCGGGTGAACCATTGCTTGCCTTCTTCATCATCAACGGTGATGCGGGCATTTTCATGCACACCGGATGCGGTAAATTGGACGCCGGGAATTTGCGTGGCGATGGCGCGGGCATCATCCAGGGTGAGAGTGGCAGCTGCACCCAGTCCGGCCATGGAGTCGCCAAGGCGTTCTGACGCAGTGGGATGATCGTGGGCAGCAAAAGGATCGTCTTCAAAATGTGCCTGTAAATAACGTCCCAGGTTACTGGCCGCTGAATATTCAGCGCTCTGGAAAGTTTGTCCATTGCCAAATTGACCAGGATAGTAGGCCGCATTGGTAAAGCCGCCACGGTAAGTTTGTTGGGCGATCAGGTAGTCTTCCAGTAATTGTTTGACGCGAGGATCATCAATACTGCCATGATCAGCCTCAACACCACCGCCACCACTTTGTTCCACTTCGTAGTTACCGGCAGTAACAATAATCATATTCACGCCGGCCGCCAGCAATTGGTCACTGATCGCTTCCTGGGCGCCACGGCCCAGGGCAATACTGGTGACCAGTGCACTGACGCCTACAGTGACGCCAAGCATGGCGAGAATAGTCTGCACTCTGTTACGTAACAGAGATTGCAGGGCCAGGGGGAGAAAGAGGCCTATATTGGGCATAGTTAAGTCCTGTTCGGGTTTCCTTCCTGTTTCTTACTGGTTTTTAAACAATTTATTCTGCAACAGCTGCCGCCATGACTGGTTCTGGCTTGTAGGCTGTTCGGGTTTCATCAAAATCTTCTCGCGGTGTATTGGCTTCATCACTGATAACCAGTCCGTCACGCATGGAAATAATCCTGGTGCCATACGCTGCTATCTCGGGCTCATGGGTAATAAGGATAATGGTAATGCCTTTTTCCTTTCGCAATTCCTGTAAAAGTTTCATCACTTCGATACTGGTTTTCGTGTCCAGGTTACCGGTTGGCTCATCAGCCAGAATAATGGCCGGGTTGTTTACCAGGGCGCGAGCGATGGCAACACGTTGCTGCTGACCACCGGAAAGCTGACTGGGATGATGATCAACACGATCAGCCAGTCCCATGGAAGAAAGTGCGCTCAATGCCATGTCCTTGCGCTCGGTGCTGGTCAGTACCGGCCTTGAATAGAGTAAGGGCACTTCGACATTTTCAGTCGCAGTGGTTCTTGGCAACAGGTTGAAGCCCTGAAAAACAAAACCAATCTGACGGTTACGAATTTCTGCCAGTGCTTCCATAGGCAGCCCGGACACATCATTGCCGTTGAGCATGTATTTGCCGGAGGTTGGTCTGTCCAGGCAACCAAGGATGTGCATAAGCGTTGACTTGCCTGATCCGGATGGACCGGTAATGGCAACAAACTCGCCTTCTTCCACGTTCAGGGTGACATCGCGCAAGGCATTTACAGTGTTGTCACCCAGGTAATAGGTCTTCTTGATATTTTCCAGTGTAATTACAGACATAATAATTCCTGCATCCAAGGTTGTTTCTGTATATAAAAAATAAAAATAACTACTGCAGTACTGCACAGCTACGCAAAACAGCTTCTGTACAAAAGCAGTCCCTGCATAAAAGCAGTACCTACATAAAAGCAGTTCCTACATAAAAGCCCTTCCTGCATAAAAGCAGCAATCTGCCGTTTTCACTCTTCCCCCGTTGGAGAAAGAATGAAAACGACAGGCCGGATAAACCGGCCTGCCATTTTTTACCTGCTGATTACCTTAAGTAATCTGTAACGCATTTTTTACTCTTCATTCAAACCAAGGAAGTTATAAATAACCGTGGCGATGGATTTTTCCATGCCGGCCATACCGTAGGTGCGGCCCGCGCCTTCAATGACAAAGTACTCATTGGCAGCATGGGAGTTGCCGCCACCACCAACATAGCCGCTGGCAATAGGAATGTCGTATACGTCACCGGCAAACAGGTAAGCAGGCCAGTAGCCACCAAGAATGGTTTCATGCTCTATGGGCTCGTTGCTGCCAATGCCAAAAATGTCGCGCATTCTGTTGGCAGCCTGCGCCAGTTCATTGTTTTCGTCCATGCGCGCCCAGGGCACGTCACCAACGATATTGATTTCCACATCTTCATAGCCATGCTTGTCCAGGTGAACACGTAACAGGTTCACAATTTCCAGACCGTCCTGATTGGGGACGTAGCGGAAGTTATGCTTGGAAACAATGCGGTTAGGCAGAATGGCACCCGAGCCACCTTCAAACATATTGCCAGCCCAGATACCGTCGAGGTTCATGGAAGTGCCGGCGCGCGACATTCTCTGGATTTCGTAAGGATCTTCAGAGATGAAACGGGCGACACCCAGATTTTTGGCAGCGACTTCCACATTCATGTTTTCTGCCGAGGCACGCAGGTATTTTTCTTCAGATTCCGTAAGCGGCACGATGTCATCATAAAAGCCATCAATCATGACCTTGTTACCGGTCTCATCAACCAGCGTGGACAACATCTTGATATGGCGCCAGGCCGGAGCATCCACCTGGCGTTTACGACCACCATGGATATTACTGTAGGTGGGACCACGTCCCCAGGATTCACCACTGGTAATCAGTTCGACGAAAACGCAACCTTCTGAATTACCGCCGCCCCACATAACGTCGACGCCTTCAAACAGTTCAGGATTATCACGTACGAACTTGCGGTAACCGATGGACATGCGTTCTTCGTCACCCTCGGCAACAAAAATCACATTCATGGGAAGTTTGCCGGTGACTGCTTTCATGGACATCATGGTGTTAAGGAAAGCCATCTGGCGGCCCTTGGAATTGTTCGCGCCACGGCCAATCAATACCTTGCTGTAAGGCGCCTGTTCAACCAGTCGACCTTCGAAAGGAGGATAGTTCCACAGGTCTGGCTGGGTAATGGGCATGGTGTCATACATCCAGTAAACCACCATGGTAGTGTCGGCGCCTTCGTCACAATGGGCATAAACTACAGGATTACCCTGCTGACCCCATTCAGTGATACCGACATCATAGACCTGTGATTTCTGGCAACCGAGCTGATCAAAAAAGCCTTTCACCATAAAGGCGGATTCCTGAATCCCTTCACCGGTATTGGAAATACTTGGCTGCTGTATCCATTTCTGTAAATTGATGACGTGGTCATCAATGTTTTCGTCAATGTAATCAAAAATTTCCACCAGTTCCGGATTGTGGATCTGGCTCATGTCTATTTCGAGCTCGGTATCACCACGGGGGCGAATACCCAGTTTTGGTTCAGCTTCTGCGACTGCCATGGTAGTGCTTTCCATTGGCGCAGTGTCAGTGGCTGTCATTGCTGTTTCTGTGGGCTCAGAGCAGCTTGCTGTGATACCCGCACAACAGGCAATTGCCAGCAGCTTCAGGGTATGAACATGACTTTTGTTAATCATTGGTTTCTCCAATCTGATTTCAATTAATGTCAGTTTTCAGTGTGCTTTTTTGGAATCATATTTCACAGATTACTCTTCCGGTGCGTCATTCAGGCCCGCGTAGTTATAAAGCACGGCAGCAATGGATTTTTCACCACCGGCCAGGCCATAGGTGCCGCCAGCGCCTTCAATAACAAAGTATTCATTTGCCGCATGGGAATTACCGCCAGTACCGGCGTTGCCACTGGCTATTGGAATGTCCAGCACGTCACCGGCAAACAGATAAGCGGGCCAGTATCCACCCAGAATGGATTCCTGTTCAGCAATAGGATCGTTATAGGCAATATCAAAGGCATCAAAGGTTTTCATTACCGCTTCGGAAATTTCGGTGTCATAACGCATCTTGGCCCAGGGCACGTCGCCGACAATATTGATTTCGACGTCTTCGAAGCCATGTTTGTCGAGATGAGCACGCAGTTTGTCAACGATATCGATACCGTCCTGATTCGGGACATAACGGAAGTTATGTTTGGAAACGATGCGGTTTGGCAGGATGGCGCCGGAACCGCCTTCAAACATGTTGCCGCCCCAGATGCCATCCAGGTTCATGGACTGACCGGCGCTGGCCATCTTCACGACTTCATAGGGATCATCAGAAATAAAACGTGCGACGCCGAGATTTCTGGCAGCCACTTCCAGATTCATGGTTTCTGCTGCGCGGCGTAATTTTGCTTCCTCGACTTCAGTTAATGGTTCGATATTGTCGTAGAAGCCATCAATCATTACGGTGTTACCGGTTTCATCCACCAGCGTGTTCAGCATTTTGATATGGCGCCAGGCCGGGGCATCCACCTGACGTTTGCGGCCACCGTGAATGTTGCTGTAAGTGGGACCACGACCCCAGGCTTCACCACTGGTAATTAACTCGACAAACACACTGCCTTCGGAACCACCGCTGATACCGCCCTGGCGACCAAAACGGTACATGGCATCGGCGCCTTCAAACAATTCGGGATGATCACGCACAAATTTTCGATAGCCGATGGACATTCTTTCTTCATCACCTTCGGCAACGATAATAAGGTTGACGGGCAGGGTGCCGGTTACGGCCTTGATAGACATCAGCGCGTTAAGCTGTGTCATTTGCGGGCCTTTGGAATTGTTCGCGCCACGACCAATCATGACTTTTTTGTAGGGAGGCTGTTCCACCAGGCGGCCTTCAAAAGGAGGGTTCTTCCACAGGTCTGGCTGGGTGACGGGCATGGTGTCGTACATCCAGTACAATACCAGGGTTTTTTCCTTGCCTTCATCACAGTTGGCATACACAACCGGGTTACCCTGCTGGCCCCATTCAGTGATACCAACATCATAGACATTGGTTTCCTGACAGCCCAGCTGGTCAAAAAAGCCTTTCACCATGAAGGCTGATTCCTGAATGCCTTCACCGGTGTTGGAGATGCTGGGCTGCTGAATCCAGCGACGCAGATTCATGACGTGTTCATCAATATTTTCATCGATATAGTCAAAAATCTGTACCAGTTCCGGGTTATGGATCTGTGACATGTCTATTTCGACAGTCTCATCGGCTATGGCCCTGATTCCCAATGATTCAGTGGCCGCAGCCATGGATGATGCAGGCGCTGCTGCTGCAGGTGAGCTGCCGGTGTCGGCGGGTGCAGAATTATCACTGCAGGCTGAAACAAATAAGAAGCTTAAAAGTGAAGCTGGTAATAAAAGACGCTTGATGCCAGTTGATGGTATTTTTTTCATGGTAGATGCTATCCCCGATCTATAGCCGGCTCAGCACTAATAGAGTCGGCAGGTAAATTCAGTTGTTTAAACAACTTAAAATGGAAATACAGGGACGCTACCTGTTTAAGAAAGTAGACACCCCGTTTTATCCCGCCAGTCGATTGATGCAGAAAATGTACCAAGAAGTATAAAAGTGAGGCGTTTTATCTGGACAGCGCAAAGTTAAAAACACTGTGCATGCTGTTAAGAAACAATAACGAGCTGTATTTACAGGTTTTATTCCCCAAGGCCTGGCTTCATGCCTGAGCTTGTTCTGCTTGCATTGGCCCCGGGATCATCTTCTCTGAAAATTGGGAAGGCATAAAAATGGAACCAAAGTTGCGCAAAAATAATTGTTGTTGCACTTTTTGGGAGCGAAGCTGTTAACCCGGAACTTTTTAAATTTGTCTGCCTGGTTCTTCATTATTGTTCTTCATTAAAAGGTTTCGCCGGCATGGTTGTTAAGTATGTACCCCCTGCTCGAGATGCGGGCTGAAATCCTGTCTGTTAATTCGTGCTTTTTCACCCGGGTATAATTCCTGCTGCCGGACATTTAGCCATGTATTACCGGGGTTTTTGAAGAATTCGCGAATATCACACAAGCCGTTTCCCCAAATGCGGGTGACCATGCAAGCTACTTTTTGAACAGCGGGATCAGGTAAGCCGAGGCAATGCCGGGAATCATCTGCGCACTGCAAACGAGCATGTTGCACCAAAAAAGAGTGAAAAAAGTCGTTTGTAAAAAAACCTTTTTGTTCAGTTGAAGTGCGTTTATTTGGTGTTTTTGCAATGCTTTGGCGCACAAAAAAGACGAATTAACCCTATATATTTCAGGGTAAAGTAAAAAGTTTTAATTAATTTTATATTAAAAAAAGGCTTTTATAATTGCCTGTGTTTTTGCTTTTCAGTAAAGCTTGATGGAGCTCTTAAGTCTATGAATAACTGGCGTTAGAGCCATTCTGAATGAAGGGTACAGAAGTCGGTTTCAGGCTTCCATATTTGTTGCACCGTTGGTCAGATGAAATTGTGCGACGCAGAAATATGAAAAATCTGGCACGCTAAATGCAATTAACTCTCCCGTAAGCAGATTACATTTTATTTATCGCCCTATTGCGGGGCAAAAAAATCAGGAGAGCACAACATGCACGTTCCTTCATTCAAGTTAAGAACAGCTTCTACACTTGCAGTGGGTATTGCCACTGCGGTTATGTGTATCAGCACTGTTAACGCACAGGAAGCCCCTGGCGTAGAATCTATCGAAGTAACTGGATCACGTATTTCTCGTGATGGTTACGACATGCCTACCCCGGTATCAGTACTGGGTGATGACGACATCAATGCAGAAACGCCGGCCAGTATTGCCGAGTTTGCCATGACTCTGCCTTCCATTCAGGGTAGCTCCACAGCAACCACTAACTCCGGTTCCCTGAGTAATGGTCAGTCCGGTATTGCCGCACTGAACCTGCGTGCCCTGGGTACTGGTCGTACACTGGTACTTTTTGACGGCCAGCGTTCTGTTGCGTCTTCTTCCGCCAACCAGGTGGATACCAACACTTTCCCGCAGTCTCTGGTAGAAAGAGTTGAAGTGGTTTCCGGTGGTGCATCTTCCACTTATGGTTCAGATGCCATCGCGGGTGTTGTGAACTTTATTCTCGACAAAGATTATACCGGTGTTAAAACCGCTGTTGAATATGGTGAAGTGAACGAATATGGCGCCGCCAATGAGCGTCTCGAATTCACCATGGGTAATGATTTTGCCAATGGTCAGGGTCATTTCCTGTTTAGTACAGAATATTTCGATCAGGACGGTATTCGTGATACCGATGCTGATTGGCAGCTGTCTGGTTATAACGGTATCGTGAATCCGGATACAAGCCCTGGTGCGCCTTATTTCATCGTTGGTACTGATATCGGTATCAGTGGTTATACTCCGGGCGGCCTGATTCCAAGTGGACCGTTGAAAGGCACTTATTTTGGTGAAGGCGGATCAGTAAATCAGCTGAACTATGGTACTGAAGCGGGCCTCTGGATGATTGGTGGTGACTGGCGTTATGCGCAGTCTTCCATCTTGGGCACCAACTCCCTGCAGGCGGACTCTACCCGTAAGAGTACTTTTGGCCGTGTAAGCTGGGAATTATCTCCCGAGATTACCGTGTTTGCCCAGGGTTCCTGGGCTGGTTATGAAGGTGACAGTGACTATATCCGTCCTACTGACCGTAACCGGCTTATCCAGATTGATAACGCCTTCCTGCCACAGTCTGTACGTGACCAGATGATTGCTGAAGGTATTACCAACTTCCGCTTAAGCAGTGCGCGTCAGGATATTCCGCTTTCCGGTGCCAATAACAAGCGTGAAACCAGCCGCTTTGTGTTGGGCGCTGAAGGCATGTTTGATTTTGGCAGCAAGGGCTACGATTGGGATGCCTATGTGCAGAGAGGAACAACTGTAACTGACGAGCACCAGAATCCTACCTGGTCTTTTGCGAATCTGGCTGCTGCCTCTGATGCCGTGTTCAATGCGGATGGCGATATTGTTTGCCGTTCCGGCCTGGCTGGCTGCGTACCTTTCAATTCATTCGGTGTTGGTGTAGCCAGCGCAGAATCGCTTGATTATGTATTGGGTCGTCCCCGTCGTGAACAGGAATTTAAGCAGGATGTGGCCCAGTTCAACATCACTACCTCTGATTTCCAAGGCTGGGCAGGACCTATCGGTCTGGCGGCTGGTGTTGAATGGCGTCAGGACTCCATCGATGGTTTTGTTGACGACAAATACAATAGTGGCTGGAAATACGGTAACTACAAGGTCACTACCGGTAAGCAGAATGTAAAAGAAATCTATGTGGAAGCCGTTGTGCCTTTGATGACTGGTCTGGAATTCAATGGTGCCGCCCGTCGTACTGATTACAGTAACTCCGGAGGGGTTAACACCTGGAAAGCAGGTCTGACCTATATGCCGATTGATGACATTACTTTGCGTGTCACCCAGTCCCGTGATATCCGTGCACCAAACCTGAGTGAGTTGTTTGATGCCGGTACTGCCCGTAGTAACTCTGTCGATATTGGCGGTCTTTCCGTACCTTTTATTCAGAATCTTGAGGGAACACCTACAGTAGGTCCTGAAGAA
>CBFICR010000015.1:0-62179 GCA_965661105.1 Pseudohongiellaceae bacterium
TAAGCACCAAGCAACACCAGGATAAAGGCACCGGAGATTCCAGGGAGGATCATTGCACAGATCGCGATTGCACCACAGAAAAAATAGTACACAGGACCGTTACTGGCATCAGCCAGGGGCAAGATGGCGAGAACAATGGCGATAAAAAAACCCAGTAAAAACGCCATAATGACCGAAGGCACTTTCCATGCCGCTATGTTGCCTGCAACAAAACGTATTGATGCAATTACCAACCCTGCGAAGAATGCCATTAGATAGGGTAAATAGTTTTCCATCAGGCCAATTATCACTCTACCTAACAATAACAGCGAGGTAAGGATTCCTGCGAACAGCGTCAGCAGAAAGGCGCCGTTAATATGCTGCCAGGCGGCCCTGATGCCGTCTTTTTTCCAAACCACCAGCGCCTGCCAGCCGAAAGATTTTATAGAATCGACCAGTTCTTCATAAATATTGGTGATTAATGCGACGGTACCACCGGAGACCCCGGGTACTGAATCTGCCGCCCCCATGGCCATGCCCTTAAAGAACAGCAGCAGTGTTTTCCTGTCAAAACGAAAAGAGCGATCAGCATCCATGAGAGATTAAACAGCTCCGCCTGAAATCAATTTTCAACACCACCGAGTAGAGGGACAAAGCGCACTGCTTCCAGTGTTTCATCACTAATCTGACCATCAGTCTTGCGATAGAGTTTAAGCTCCTGGTGTTCCCTTCCTCCCACCGGAATGACCAACACGCCGCCTTCATGCAACTGTTGCAGCAAAGCCTGGGGCACTTCAGCAGCTGCAGCCGTTGTGATTATGCAATCAAAGGGGGCATGCTGGGGCCAACCCCGATTACCATCGGCGCACTTCACACTGACGTTGTTTACTCTAAGATCTCGCAAACGTTGGCGGGTTCTATCCAGTAGCGGGCGAATCCTTTCAATGCTGTAAACATGTTTAACATGCTGTGCGAGGATTGCTGTCTGATAACCACAGCCGGTACCAATTTCCAGAATAGAGGCATCATCAGGGGCCGCATTGAGAATAGTTTCCGTCATACGGGCAACAATATAGGGCTGACTAATGGTTTGGTTAAAGCCAATCGGCAAGGCCACATCTTCATAGGCCCGGTGAGACAGTGCTTCATCGATAAACAAGTGCCGTGGGGTCGTTCTGATAGACTCAAGCACATCAATACGTTGAATGCCTTGCTCTATCAGCCGGTTCACCAGACGCTCCCTGGTTCTAAGGGACGTCATTCCAATACCTTCACGATTCAGGGTAGTCATGGTCTGGTTTATCCCTTTCCCCTGCTATCAGTCTCAAGGTCAGCATTATTAGCAATCGCTGCCGAAATGGTCTCGGTTGATGTCTTGTTTAGTTCAGTAAGGGCTGCGCCGTGGGTCATATCCGAATGAATCGGGGTAATGGAAATATAGCCACTGGCTACTTCATGAAAATCAGTGCCTGGCTTATTTTCAACAGGACCACCAGCTTGACCTATCCAGTAAACTGTTTTGCCTCGGGGGTTTTCGGTCCGAACCGGATTTTCACTTTTAAGGCGACGGCCCAGGGTGGTGAATTTTACGCCTTTGATTTGATGCGCCGGCAAGTCAGGGATATTAATATTAAGAACAGTAGACGCGGGTATTTCGAGGCTTTTGATAAACCCTAATAACTGATACACAATTTGCGCCGCAGCGTCAAAACTGACATCTGCCTGGGCGGACTTGCTGGTAACCAGTGATACCGCTATGGCCGATTTTGACAAAAAGCGCCCTTCCATGGCCGCAGCCACTGTACCGGAATACAGCACATCATCACCCATATTGGCACCGTAATTGATTCCGGAAATTACCCGCTCGGGTAAGGGACAATAAATTCCTGAAGTCCCCAAATGGATGCAATCAGTCGGTGTTCCATCTACCCCGATATAGTTATTGCTGAGCCTTTCTATTTGCAATGGACGATCAAGGGTGAGGCAGTTACTGACACCGGAGCGGTCATAAGTGGGCGCAATAACCTGTAAGTCATAGTGCTTCGACAGGACATTGGCAAGGGCAGTTAAACCGGGTGCTCGCACACCATCATCATTAGAGAGCAATATACTCATAATCCTGGTGCTGACACCATCTCCCGTAAAATACTGGTTGCAAAAGCGCCCGTAGGCAAACTGAATTCTACCACCAGTTCCTCTTCTCCAGCAGGCTGGATCTGCAGATTTTCAGGAACCAGGCGCAGTGCCCTTCTTTCCTGTTTCAAGCCGGCAGCGTCCAGTCCCCGGGATAAAACAGCATATTTTTCAATAATCCCCAGCTCCAGACTTTTTACCTGTCCAGCGCTGGCCAAATCCCCCTTACCCCACAGTGGACCTGTTGGATGGATATCCAGTGTCACCAGTCGCTGCGCAATAGCCTGGTCACCCTCTTGGGCCTTGAATACACTGGATGACCCCGCCAGTGCCATTAAGTCACCCGGCAGATACTGATCCCAGCTGCCCTCACTAACCCGTGCCGCCAATACCTGATTAAAGAGAAAGCTTCTGGCAGCTGAGAGAACAATCCCGCGTTGAAAGCGCGGTAATTTGGTAAGTTTTCCATTAAATAATCCTTCAGCCCTGGCAATATTATTGCCGCCATGACCAAAGCGCTGGGGGCCGAAATAATTGGGGACACCCAGTGTTTTCAGCGTACCGCAAACGCTTTCTATCCAGCTGCTATCAACAGCAATATTTCTCAGGGTAATTCTGAAAGCATTTCCCCGGTGACTGCCCCTGCGCAATTTTCTCGCGTTTCTTTGTATTTCCAGAATATTTATACCCGGCCGGGCCAGATCTGCTTCAACCAGATCGGCAGCGCTTTTGACACTAAACCACTGCCGGGTTACGGCCTGTCTGTCCTTTAGTCCCGCATAGCCAATATCCTGTATTCGTGTTGCTGTTTTTTCTGCAATAAGCCTGGCAACATCGATCGTATTCAGTCCTGTTTTTTCAATTTTCAGCCAGACATGCTCGCCACTGCCTGACAGCTGAAATCCCAGCTCTTCTTCAACCTGAAAATCTTGCGTAAGCTGCCTGAACCCGGCTTGGGGCTTGTCGATCAGGTGGGCACAGGGAAAATCAAGCGAATAGTTTGTCATGCAATAAATACGTAAAGACCGGCTTTACCTCTGGATGGGCAATAATTAACGGCAAAGTTGCTCAAGAAGCTTTCTGCACAAGAACAGTGGCGAAAGCCGCTATGCCTTCCCTGCGACCGGTAAACCCCAAGCCTTCACTGGTCGTCGCCTTGACACTGATTTCAGTCATATTCATAGCGAGCGCCTGCGCAAGGCTGCTGCGGATAAGTTCAATATAAGGAGATAACCTGGGGGCTTGAGCGACCAGGGTGATATCCGCATTTACAAGGCTCCAGCCTTGTTCGGTCATCAATGTCTTCACCTGAGATAACAGCAAAAGACTGCTGATGTCTTTATAGCGTTCGTCAGTATCCGGAAAGTGTTTGCCAATATCACCGAGCGCGAGAGCACCGAGAATGGCATCGATCAGTGCATGAATCAGCACATCGCCATCGGAGTGTGCCAGCAACGAATAATCATGGGGAATTGAAACACCCCCCAGAACTATGGCATTTTCACTTGTCTGCGTATCTGAAAAACGATGCACATCAATACCGCTGCCAATGCGTATGTTAGTCATGCCTTGCCTGCTTTTTGAGGATTTGTTCCGCAAGGAAAATATCTTCTGCTTGCGTAATCTTGATGTTTTCACTACTGCCCTGCAATACCTTTACCCCATGACCTGCATATTCCATCGCATGAGATTCATCGGTGATCAGCAGGTTTTCTGCCAGAGCCCTTTCCAGTGCATTCCTGAGCAGGCCGTAACGAAACATTTGTGGTGTCGCGGCAAGCCAATAGTCCTCTCTGGGCACCGTAGCAGCGATTGAAAGGTCAGCATTGACCCGCTTTAAGGTTTCCCTGACTGGTGCGGCAAGAATGCCGCCTACAGCATCATCAGAAAAATGACTGATCAGCTTTTCCATATCCTGAAGTGCTACACAGGGCCGCACAACATCATGCACCAGCACCCAGTCTTCCTCCGAGGCATGCCCCTGCAGGGACAGCAAACCATTAAGAACCGAGTTGGCACGTTCAGCACCACCTTCTGCAGTCATAAACTCTGTTTTAAGCTCTATATTCGGTGCTTGCCACCAGTTATCCTGCTTTCCAATCACCAGAACGATCCCGCTAAGACAGGATAATTGTGAGACCCTGTGCAGAGTATGTTCGGTGATTGTGCGCCCGTTTAGCTCAAGATACTGTTTGGGGATAGCGGCGCGGGACAAGTCTTTTTGCATGCGCCGGCCTACACCAGCTGCGGGAATTATTGCCCAATAACGCGGCTCACTGGTATTACCTGAGTTTTCTCTTTCCCCCACCGTTTTACCCTGTAATCAATTTCTGAGGAGCTTATCTTTAAACACTGGTTTTAATTGACCAGCCTTGCATTGTATTCTGGAGGGTCTTATGTACAGCTCAGAGGCCTTCTAATTAGTCCTGAGGCTGCGGATCCCGGGTTTGATTCGAATCCTGAGCCTGGCTATCCTGCTCTCGAACGTTTGCCTGATTTCGATTGCTATCTTCAGAATCCAGAATCATATAGAAAGTTTCACCATCCTTGATTAGCCCCAATTCCTCCCGCGCCATCTCTTCAATGGCATCGGTGCCGGTTTTTAATTCTTCGACTTCATGCAAGAGTTCATTATTACGGCTCTGCAGTGTTGCATTTTCACTTTCCTGCTCAGCAATCGAGTCGTTCAGGCGAGAGATCTCAGCCAGACTGCCAGCGCCGCTCCAGAGCCGCAGTTGCAGCCCCAGAATTATGAAAACCAGCAGCACTTGCAAAATGCGCATTATTTATCATCCAGCCAATTAGTTGCCCGGCAGTTAAGCTTCATTGGTCAGGGCTGTTTATAAAATACTTCAGGAGTCTGGGATTAACGTAAAAACTCGTCGCGCCCCTTGTAGACGGCAGAACTCCCAAGCTCTTCTTCTATAACCAGAAGACGATTGTATTTTGCTACCCGGTCAGAGCGACAAAGGGAACCGGTTTTAATCTGTCCCGCTGCTGTGGCAACAGCGAGATCAGCAATTGTTGTATCTTCAGTTTCACCGGAACGATGTGAAATAACTGCAGTATAGCCGGCAGTTTTCGCCATATTGATGGCGGCCAGGGTTTCGCTCAAAGTACCGATCTGATTGAACTTGATAAGAATAGAATTAGCTATATTTTCCCTGATGCCTCTTTCCAGTATCCGGGTGTTGGTTACAAACAGATCATCCCCCACCAGTTGTACCCTGCTCCCCAGTTTTTGCGTCAGGTAACTCCATCCTTCCCAGTCACTTTCATCCATGCCATCCTCAATCGACAAAATGGGAAATTGATCGCTTAGTCCAGCCAGATAGTCCGCAAACTCTTCACTGTTGAAGGCCCGACCTTCACCACTCAGGTGATACTTGCCATCACGAAAAAATTCCGACGCGGCACAATCCAGTGCAAGGGTAATATCTTCCCCTATTTTCAATCCGGTTTTTTCAACCGCTTCCAGGATAGCATCCAGCGCCAGCACATTCGAAGGCAGGTCAGGTGCAAAACCGCCTTCATCACCCACCGCAGTACTGAGCCCTTTCTCACTTAGCACTGATTTAAGTGCATGAAAGACTTCTGCACCATAGCGAAGCGCCTCATGGAAGCTATCGGCTCCGACTGGCTGAATCATAAACTCCTGGATATCAACGTTATTATCGGCATGCTCACCGCCATTAATAATGTTCATCATCGGCACAGGCATCGAATAGACACCGTCGGGGTTGGCTTCCGGTAAGCTGGCAATATAGGCATAAAGGGGTAAACCCTTGCTCTGTGCGGCTGCTTTTGCTGTTGCCAGAGAGACGGCAAGAATAGCGTTGGCGCCGAGATTACCTTTGTTGTCGGTACCATCCAGTTCTATCATGGCCTTATCAATCGCTGTTTGATCCAGGGCATTCATCCCTTTAAGACAGGTCTGAATTTGATTGTTGGCGGCGGCAACGGCTTTTAACACTCCCTTCCCGTTATAGCGTGACGGATCCTTGTCGCGCAACTCCAGTGCTTCCCTGGAGCCGGTTGAGGCACCGGATGGCGCGCAGGCGCTACCAATTTCACCACTGGAAAGTTCCACATCTGCCTGAATTGTGGGATTACCCCTGGAGTCGAGTACTTCTCTTGCCCGAATTGTTTTTATCTCTGTCATTGTTACCCTTTAAATTGCTGCGCTTATTTCGTGATTCAATGATTCAATTATATAGTTTTGCGACCTTCCAAGTTAAGGCTGGCAAGTTAAGACTAGGCGGTATCTATATCTTCCTGCCCTTTGACCAGGTCATCCAGTGCTTTTAACTGACCAAGAAATGCTTTCAGTGTGTGCAGTGGCAAGGCGCAGGGACCATCACACAAGGCCTTTGCGGGATCTGGATGCGCTTCAATAAACAGACCGGCGATCTTTTGTGCTATTCCTGACTTGGCCAACGAGGTGACATCCTTACGGCGCCCGCCAGCACTGCTGGATTGCCCACCGGGCAATTGCAGTGAATGCGTGACATCAAAGAACACAGGATAGCCAAAACTCTTCAATATCGGAAATCCAAGCATGTCCACTACCAGATTGTTATAACCAAAACTGGCACCGCGTTCACAGAGCATTAAACGCGTATTTCCAGCTTCCGTGAATTTTTGCAGAATATTGCCCATTTCCGGAGGCGATAGAAACTGGGCTTTTTTGATGTTAATCACTTTACCGGTCTTTGCCATAGCCTTAACAAGGTCGGTCTGGCGTGACAGAAAAGCTGGTAACTGCAAGATGTCAGCGACCACAGCAACCGCTTCTGCCTGATAGGGTTCGTGCACATCAGTGATTATCGGTACATTAAATTCTTCTTTTACCCTGGCCAGAATATCAAGCCCTTTTTCGAGGCCCGGGCCTCTGTAGGAATTAATTGAGGAGCGATTGGCCTTGTCAAAAGAGGCCTTGAAAATATAGGGAATTGAAAGTGAGGTACATACCTCACTGAATGTTTGAGCAACCTCCAGCGCCAATGCCTCACTTTCGAGAACATTAAGTCCTCCAATAAGCACCATGGGAGCATCATTGGCTATATTTATATTGCCGACTGTAATAGTACTTGTCATGAAGTGCGTGCCTTTCTGGATTCGAGTCAGCTGGTAACCGGTGAGGGTTGAGACTCAATACTGCCATGCTCTGTGCCATGTTGTTTTATTGCTGCGTTAACGAAGCCGGTAAACAACGGATGGCCGTCTCGTGGCGTTGATGTGAATTCAGGATGAAACTGGCATGCCAGAAACCAGGGATGTTCACTTATTTCCAACACTTCCATCAAATTGCCATCAAGAGATTTACCCGTAAAGCGCATACCCTGGGCCTGCAGTTTTTCCACATAATTATTATTGACTTCATAGCGGTGTCGATGACGCTCAATTATGACATCCTTCTGGTAACAGGCTCTTGCAATGGAATCATTTTCAAGACGGCATTGCTGACCGCCCAGGCGCATGGAACCACCAAGATCAGAATTTTCATTCCTGACTTCCACATCACCTTTGGCTGTCACCCATTCCGTAATCAGGGCAATAACCGGGTCCGAACAATTCCGGTCAAATTCTGTACTGTGTGCACCCGACAATCCCAGTACGTGACGGGCGAACTCTATCACCGCCACATGCAATCCCAAACATATCCCCAGGTAGGGAATTTTATTCTCGCGGGCAAAACGGGCTGTGCGGATCATGCCTTCTATGCCCCGTTCGCCAAAGCCACCAGGAACGACGATGGCATCAACATCTGCCAGACTCTGGACAGTTTCTTCATTAATGCTCTCTGAATCTATATACCTGATTTTGACGCGTGTGCGGGTTTGTATGCCGGCATGCCGTATCGCCTCGTTAAGGGATTTATAGGCATCCAACAGCTCTATATACTTGCCCACCATCGCCACCTTCACTTCACGATCAGGATTTAATGTCGCTTCAACAACATGCTCCCATTCAGACAAATCGGCTGGCGGGCATTCCAGGTGGAAGCGCTTCAGAATGATTTCATCAATACCGGTGTTATGAAGCAGGATGGGGGCGGAATAGATGGTTGCGGTATCTTCCAAAGATACAACGGCAGCTAATTCAACGTTGGTAAAAAGAGAAATTTTCTTGCGGGCAGATTCCGGTAACTCATGATCTGAGCGACACACCAGAATATCTGGCTGAATACCAATCGAACGCAAGTCCCTGACGCTGTGCTGTGTTGGTTTGGTCTTGGTTTCACCAGCTGTGCTGATGTAGGGAACCAGAGTGAGATGCAGGAACAGGGCTCTGTCCGAGCCCAGTTCAACCTTCATCTGCCTGACGGCTTCAAGAAACGGTTGCGACTCAATATCACCTACAGTCCCGCCAATTTCAACCAGAGCGACATCGGCATCACCAGCCCCATCCAGAACCCGGGCTTTGATCTGATCGGTAATATGGGGAATAACCTGAATTGTGGCACCGAGATACTCACCCCGGCGCTCTTTCTTGATAACTTCTTCGTATATTCGCCCTGCGGTGAAATTATTTTTCTGGGTCAGGGTTTTGCGAATAAAACGTTCGTAATGGCCAAGGTCGAGATCAGTCTCTGCACCGTCTTCGGTAACAAACACTTCACCATGCTGGAATGGGCTCATGGTTCCCGGATCAACATTGATATAGGGATCCAGTTTGAGCATGGTCACATTAAGGCCACGAGCTTCGAGGATTGCTGCAATAGAGGCGGAAGTAATCCCTTTACCAAGGGAGGAAACAACACCACCCGTAATGAATATAAACCTTGTCATTTAGGGTCCATCAGTTCTTATTAGTCTATGTTTCTGATGGAAGTGCAGGTTATCAGATAGCCTTAGTAGCCACAATGCAAATCTTCCCTTTGCCACTGAAATTTATATAATTTTTTATTGTTATCCGGAGCACTTTTCAGCAAAGATTTATCACAGATAAACAGATCAGCCACTGCGATCAATACGTTATCACGGTAAATCAAAGGCGTTGTGGCACGAAGCCAGGGTGGAACATGATAATCAGGAAGAATTTTTTTCAGCGGGCGGGTTTTTCTGCCCGCCGGTTTAGCCTGCTCTCCCCCTTCTTTAAATCCCACCTCAAGGATGTCACCGGGAACCAAAGCCACCCCCTCTCCATCACTTTCTACCAAAGCAAGGGTGCCCAACTCGCCGGGTAGTAAAAACTCATTGGCGGTATTCCAGGTCATTCTGCCGGGTCCAGGGACAGTAGTTTGCGGCAATACAATATAAATATGGGAAGCAAAACGTCGAAGCTCATAACGCTGGCCGGCTTTCCCCCAACTCACTACTGGCATGGCATCCTGCTGTGCCGGAATCAAAACCTGAAAAACCTGCTCAATAACATTGTAATCCGGCGCAGGAATCCGCTGCGATTGTTCAAGCTGCAGGAACCAGGAACGGACGATATTTCGCTGTCGAAGAGCACTAAACTCCTGTAATGCTATCAGATCCAGTTTGTGTGCCCCCCTGAGCACCAGACCCAGATCGTGACTGCCCAGCTCCTTTTGCAAGAGCTCCCCTTCTTCAGCAAGCTGCGCAAAGCGTTGCCAGTTCTTGTGATATCCAGGCCAGCGCGCACCCAGCAATGGCATAACTTTCTGACGCAAATAGTTGCGGTCAAAGTCGACCACGGTATTACTTTCATCCTCAATCCATTTCAAACGGTGTTCTTTGGCATAACTGGCAAGCGCTTCGCGGGTAATATGAAGCAGAGGCCGACTCATTTTGCCATTAGCCAATGGCCTCTCCAAAGCCATGCCTGACATTCCCCGCAAGCCGGTACCACGCAGCAAGCGGAACAACAAGGTTTCTACCTGGTCATCAAGATGATGCGCGGTGAACACATATCCCCCTTGCCCGACAGCATTTGAAAATATTTCCAGGCGCTTGTTCCTGGCGGCATCCTCAAGGCCCTTGCCGTCTTTTTCCACACGTACTTCATGGACAATCAATGGCACGTTAAAGGAATCACAGACACTTTGACAGTGCTTTACCCAGCTCTGTGCATTCGAACTCAAACCGTGATTCACATGGAGCGCCGTCAACTTTGCCTTGAATTGACCAGCCTGTTTGAGTGCACAAAGTGCATGCAGCAATACATGGGAATCCATGCCGCCACTGTAGGCGACATGACAATTGACATCCTCGCCGGGGAGAAAAGGAAGCAGTTGTTGCGGGGAAAAGGCCATTTTGCATGCCTCGACTGGCATTGGATTATCGCGCGCTGGCGAGTGTCATCACTTACCTGTGCTACTGGGAGCTGCCATGGCTCATCAAACGTTTGTAGCGTCGTTGAATCAAGGCATCCATGTCCATATTTTTGAATTGCTGAAGCTGTTCTATCAGACTTTCCCTGATAGAGTCCGCCATCTGCCTGATATCACGGTGGGCACCACCCAAAGGTTCCTTTATGGTTGAATCGACAATACCCAGCTCTTCGAGCCTTTCCGAGGTTACCCCCATGGCTTTGGCTGCATCAGCCTTGTGATCCGACGATTTCCACAGGATGGTGGCACAGCCTTCTGGAGAGATGACAAAATAAGTGGAATATTGCAACATGTTCAGATGATCACACACCCCTATGGCAATAGCGCCGCCAGAGTTACCTTCCCCGGTAACAGTGGCAATAATAGGGGTTCTTAAGCGGGACATGACGGCGAGGTTTTCGGCGATCGCTTCATTGATGCCACGGGCTTCAGAATCAATTCCTGGATAGGCCCCCGGGGTATCGATAAAGGTTAACACTGGTAACGAGTAACGTTCAGCCATCAGCATTAAGCGCCGGGCTTTTCGATACCCTTCCGGTTTTGGCATGCCGAAATTGCGCTTTACTTTTTCCTTGGTACTACGCCCCTTCTGATGACCAATAATCATTACCGGCATATCTTCAAGCCTGGCGACGCCCCCTATCAGTGCCTGATCATCTGCAAAATATCTGTCTCCATGCAGTTCATCGAAATCAGTAAAAATATGTTCTATAAAATCTTCTGTATAAGGTCGCAATGGATGCCTGGCCAATAATGAAATCTGCCAGGGCGTTAGCGATGAGAATATTTTTTCTGTTAGCTTATGGCTTTTGTCCTGAAGCTTGACGATTTCATCGTTAATATTAAGTTTATTGTCCGCTCCCACTAAACGCAGTTCATTGATCTTTACTTCAAGATCAGCAATAGGTTGTTCAAAATCGAGATAATCAGGATTCATGTTGTTTAAGACCACTATTTAATGAATTAGGGTGTAAATGCTGTGTTTCCAGAAATCTGCATGTTTCAAATTTGCATGTATCAAAGTCAACACTGATTCGCTATTTGTCTATTATACCGGTTTCTTGTCCGCCAAATAAAAGATGATGAGATTTCCTAGCGATAATTTACGCGGATATGGTTTGCACCATACTGTTCCCGGAGTTTATGAAGTAATTCATCCTCCACATGGACACGCCACTGCTTGCCAAGCAAAATGCTTCCGCTCACTCCCCGTCTGGAATAATTAACTACCACGTCACAGGTATTGTCATGGCTGTTATCAGCAGCATTGTGATTGGTGCCATTCTGGAAGGGGCTTGCGCTGCCGCTATCGTTGGCAGAATCACTGTATTCGGCAAGGATACCCTGTAAAATTTGCAGGGATTCTACAGGCAAATTTTCCTCTTGCAAGTTCAGGGTAATATTCCTGACATATTGCTGGCGCGCATCCTTGAAGGAAATAAGCTTGCGCGCACGAATCTGTAATTGGCTATTGCCGCTGTATTCATCGACATTCACCACCCCTTCTACAAAAACAACAATATCTTTGCTTAGCAGCTCCCGGCAATTTTCATAGACCTCACCGAAAAGAGAAACTTCCATGCGCGCACTGCGGTCATCGAGCGTCAGAATGGCAATTGTGTCTCCACGCTTGCTTTTAATAATACGCATATCATGAATCAGACCAATTACCATCTGCGTACTTTTGTCCGCTTTAAGATTAATAATGCGATTCTTGGTCATCAGCTGGATTTCTGGCAGATATTCCTCAATTGGATGTCCTGACAAATAAAGGCCAAGGGAGTCCTTTTCCTCCTGCAGACGTCGCTGTTCACTCCAGGGTCTGACATTTCGATAATTGGAATAAATATCTTCAGCGTTCTCATCCGGCACAAGATCACCAAACATATCGGCAACTCCGCTCGCCTGAGTGCGATCACTTTGCTCTGCAGTCTTGACGGCCTCACTCATACTTGCCAGGAGCACGGCTCGATCAGCACCAAAGCTATCCATGGCTCCCGAGCGAATCAAGGCTTCTATTGCACGTTTGTTTAGCACAGACATATTAATACGGTTACAGAAATCAAACAGGTTGGTAAAAGGCCCGCTCTCTTCCCTGACCGCGATTATGTTTCCAATAGGCCCTTCGCCCAGCCCCTTGATAGCACCCAGGCCATAAATTACCCTGCCCTGATCGTCCACAGTGAAAGAGAAGCGGCCACTGTTTACATCCGGTGAAATAATAGGGATTTCCATGCGCCGGCATTCTTCTATAAGGATTACAATCTTGTCAGTATTCTGCATATCTGCAGAAAGTACTGCAGCCATGAAATGGGCGGGATAGTAATACTTGAGCCATGCCGTTTGATATGACACCAGCGCATAGGCGGCAGAGTGGGATTTATTAAAGCCGTAATCAGCAAACTTTTCCATCAGATTGAAAATGGTTTCTGCCTGCTTCGAATCAATCCCCTTGTTGGCAGCACCCGCAAGGAAGATCTGCCGTTGTTCCTGCATTTCCTGGGGTTTCTTCTTGCCCATGGCGCGTCGAAGCATATCCGCTCCACCCAGAGTGTAATCGGCAAGTACCTGGGCTATTTGCATGACCTGTTCCTGGTAAAGAATAACACCATAGGTGTTTTTCAGAACCGGCTCCAGATCAGGATGCGGATAGCTAACCGACATACGCCCATGTTTTCGATTAATGAAGTCATCCACCATGCCTGACCCCAGGGGGCCAGGACGAAACAGGGCAACCAGCGCAATGATGTCTTCAAAGTTACTTGGTTTGAGGCGTTTGATCAGGTCTTTCATGCCACGTGATTCAAGCTGAAAAATCGCTGTGGTGTCCCCCTGCTCCAGCATCCGGTAGACGGCCGGATCATCCAGCGGGATGAAATTAATGTCTACAACAGGTTGGCTTTGCTGCTCTACCTCGCTCTGTTCCAGGCTCGGCCTACTGCCCAGGGGCCCAATATTAGCCCCGTTAATCATTTTTACTGCCCAATCAATAATGGTCAGTGTGCGTAGTCCAAGAAAGTCGAACTTCACCAGGCCGGCACTTTCAACATCGTTCTTGTCATATTGGGTGACAAGGTTGTTGCCGCTTTCATCACAGTAAAGTGGAGAAAAGTCTGTTAACTTGGTTGGTGCAATAACCACACCACCGGCATGCTTTCCTACGTTACGAATGACGCCTTCCAGCTTGAAGGCCATTTCCATGATTTCTTCAGCTTCTTCATCCGTTTCGATCAATTCAACCAGCTGCTTTTCCTGTTCCAGGGCTTTTTGCAAGGTCATACCAACTTCAAAGGGAACCAGTTTGGAAAGCTTGTCTGCCAGCCCATATGACTTGCCCTGTACTCGACCGACATCGCGAATAACAGCCTTGGCCGCCATGGTACCGAAAGTAATAATCTGGGAAACCGCGTCCTGACCATAGAGTTCAGCCACATGCTCTATCACCCGATCCCGGCCTTCCATGCAGAAGTCCACATCAAAATCCGGCATTGATACACGCTCGGGATTCAGAAAACGCTCAAACAGCAAATCATAGGCCAGGGGATCAAGGTCGGTAATTTTCAATACATAGGCTACCAGTGAACCGGCACCCGAGCCCCTGCCAGGCCCTACCGGGATACCATTATTTTTCGCCCATTGAATGAATTCCATAACAATCAGGAAATAACCCGGAAACCCCATCTGGTTAATGATATCCAGCTCAAAATCCAGACGCGCCTGATATTGCTTTGTTATCTCGGCAAAATCGTCTGCCTTACTGTCAAAAGTATTTTCGAGACGTTCCCTGAGCCCGTTTTCACTTTCCTGGCGCATAAACTGGGCCACAGTCAAACCATCCGGAATTGGATAGTTAGGCAAATAAGGCTTTCCCAACTCCAGGGACAAGGTGCAGCGACGAGCTATTTCAACGCTGTTTTCCAGCGCTTCAGGTATATCCCTGAACAATTCCTGCATTTCTTCGACAGTGCGCAAGTATTGCTCTTCAGAATAGACTCTGGGCCGTCTGGGGTCATCGAGGGTACGACGTTCATTGATACACACCCTGGCTTCGTGGGCTTCAAATTCATCTCTTTCAAGAAAACGGACATCATTGGTTGCCACTACCGGAACATCGAATTTTTCGGCAAGTGCCACGGCCTGCTGAATATATTCTTCTTCACCTGGACGACTGGTTCTCTGAAGCTCCAGATAGAAGCTGTCCTGAAAGATGTTTGTCAGGGACTCAAGGGATTGTTCCGCCAAAGCCATGTCCTGATTCAGTATGGCTTTGCCAATCTCTCCGGCACGCCCCCCTGACAACGCAATAAGTCCATCAGACTTATCCTTGAGCCAACTACGTTTTATATAAGGATTGCCTCTGAACTGTCCTTCAAGATGGGCTCTGGATATCAGCTCAATAAGGTTTTTGTAACCCTGCAGATTTCTTGCCAGCAGGACAAGAATAGAGAAACTTTCCGGATTATCATCATCTGCTACCAGCACATCACAACCGCAAATGGGTTTAATTCCGGCCTGATTGGCGGCAGTATAAAACTTGATCAGGGCATACAGATTGACATGATCTGTAATTGCCACGGCGGGCATTCCAAGCTCTGCCGTTTTTGCAGCAAGCGCTTTAACCCGCACCAATCCATCAATAACGGAATATTCCGAATGCACGCGCAGATGAACGAATCCCTTCTCACTCATTGTAAGGCACTCATTGTAGGCTGCTCATGTGAGTTTATTTCCTGATAGTGATACATGTGTTTTTTTGTGCTATTGGGTTAGAAGTGTGCCAAGTGAATATTCATTAAACATCTATAACGCCGGGTTGAAGCGGTTTTGATCAAGCCATTTGATCAGGTAAATTATGTAGATGCTGCGAAAATTTTCTATTGGAAAGTTTACCCAGAATAGAGCCTGTTTTATACCCCGGGGAGCTTTCGGACAGGGTTAATTGAGTAACTTTGCCACTGGGCCAAATGACTTCCTGTGGATCGGCGTTGGACCAAGCTGTTTGAGTGCATCCATATGTGCCTTGGTTGGATAGCCCTTATGTTGCGCCAGGCCATAGCCAGGATATATTGAATCAAGCGCCTGAATAGCTTGATCACGAAACACCTTCGCCAGGATAGATGCCGCCGCAATAGCCGCTATTCTCCCATCGCCTTTTACTATTGCTTCACTGCGATAAGGCCATTGGGGACAACGATTACCATCGACATAAACAAGTTCAGGGTAAGTGGGAAGAGCGTCCACCGCCCTTTTCATGGCCAGCAAGCTTGCCTGTAAAATATTCAAGCGATCTATTTCTTCTACACTGGCACTTGCTATAGAAAATGCCAGTGCTTGCTGCTTGATGACAGGGAAAAGTTTTTCTCTTTGTTTTTCTGACAATTTTTTTGAATCACCCAAGCCCACTATAGGCTGGGCTGGGTCCAGTATAACTGCAGCAGCGACTACATCACCGGCAAGCGGGCCTCTGCCGGCCTCATCAACGCCTGCAATTAATCTTATGCGGGCATGTTGGTCCAGACAACAGGGAAGAACTATTTTTGGCATAATGCCAATACTGCTTTTGCTGCCGAATCACTGGCATTGCGACGCAGGCTTTGATGAATAGTCTGCCAGGTAGATATTACCGCCTCGCGACTATCAGTTTGCGTTAGCAACTTCTCTATTTCTGAAAACAATGACTCGGGACTGGCATCTTCCTGTAACAGTTCCGGAACAATAGCCTCATCAGCCAGCAGATTTGGCAAGGAAATATAGCGCGATTTCAGCATTCGGGAAATTATCGCATAGGATAAGGGAGCCATTCGATAAGCCACCACCATGGGCTTTTTCAGCAACATGCCTTCCAGCGTTGCCGTGCCTGATGCCATCAAAAGGCAATCCGCGGCGGCCATCACAGTTCTTGATTGCCCCAGAATCAATTTGATAGACGCTAATCCCGTCTCTTCAAGCAATGTGGCTATCTGTGCTTTACGCACTTCACCGGCGCAGGGAATCACAATAGCCAGATCTGGCCATTTTTCCAGACAACGCCGTGCCGTCTCCAGAAAAACCGGACCCAGCCTGGAAACCTCTCCCTGTCGCGAGCCTGGCAGTATAGCCAGGATCTTTTTATCCATCGGTAATGAAAGTGCAGCACGTGCGCCTGCCACATCAACGTTCAGAGGTAACTCATCAGCCAGTGGATGGCCAATACAGCATACCGGGACATTGTGTTGCTGATAGTATTTTTCTTCAAATGGAAACAAGGTCAGCATCAGGTTAACCGCGCGCTGTATTTTTTTTATTCTGCCCTGGCGCCAGGCCCAGACTGAAGGACTGACATAATGTACTGTGGGAATCGCCAAGGCTTTGAGTTTTATTTCCAGGCCCAGATTAAAATCTGGCGAATCTATGCCAATAAAAACATCGGGCGGATTGTTTTTCAGGTCCTGGTAAAACGACTTTCTGATTCCCAGCAATTCGGGGAGTCGTTTAAGAGGTTCAACCAACCCCATTACCGCGAGGCGCTCCATGGGAACCCTTGAGACAAGACCGGCCTTTTCCATTTCAGGGCCGCCAATACCAGTAAAGGATATATCCGGGTGAAGCTTGCGAAGTGAATGCATCAGCCCCGCACCCAGTAAATCCCCTGATGCTTCTCCAGCGAGAATCCCGACTTGGAGGGCTTTGCTCATTTTAGTAACCAGTAATTATAGATTAGGGTAGTATCGAAGCATTTTTGTAAACGGAAAAACAATTAAAGCGATAAGCATCATTGTTGGTAATCAATATTTATGGATTGCTAGCGAATAATGCCCTTTTGCGAGGCTTTAATTGAATCAATCAGGATCTGTACCTCGGCATGTTGTTCAACAAGAAGTTCAAGTTGCTTTAATGCTTCTTCAATTTTAAGTCCCTGTCGGTAGATGATTTTATAGGCCTGCCTGATAGCTCTGATGGAGTCTTTTGAGAATCCGCGACGCTCAAGACCGGTAATATTGATGCCTTTAGGCTCCGCCGGAGTCCCCTTGGCGATGACATACGCCGGGACGTCCATATTGATATGGGTGAGCCCCCCGACAAAACTGTGCGCACCTATTCTGAGAAACTGGTAAACACCGGCATAGCCACTCAATATAGCCCAGTCTTCTACGATTACATGGCCACTGACGGCGGCATTGTTGGAAAAGATTATGTGATTACCAATAATGCAGTCATGGGCCACATGGGTATAAGGCATGAACAGATTATCCGAACCTATCCGGGTAATGCCGCCTCCAGACTCGGTACCCCGGTGTAGCGTTGCCCCTTCACGAACAATATTATTGTCACCCATTTCAAGCCAGCTGACTTCGCCATGGTATTTTTTATCTGAAGGATCCTCTCCTACAGAAGCAAACTGGAAAATACGGTTATTCTTACCAAGACGGGTATGACTTTTAATGACGACGTGGGATGCAATGTTGCAACCATCACCTATTTCAACTTCAGGGCCGATAACTGTCCAGGGCCCAATCTTGACATCCTTGCCAATCTTTGCGGAAGGATCGATTACAGGCTCATTGCCAATCATTATTCCTTCCTTTCAGCACACAATATGGTGGCCTCACAGACAGTAGCTCCATCTACCGAAGCACGGCATACAAATCTGTAAATCCCCCGACGAACAGGTCCCATTTCTGCTTCAAGTATAAGCTGATCCCCTGGTACCACGGGGCGTTTCAAGCGAACCTTATCTGCGCCGACAAAATAATAGAGATAGCCATCCTTGGGTTTTTTTTCCTGCGACTTGAAACCAAGTACTCCTGCGGCCTGCGCTAATGCCTCGATGATGAGAACACCGGGCATTATCGGCTTGCTTGGAAAATGGCCTTCGAAAAATTCTTCATTTGTAGTTACGTTCTTATAAGCCTTGATACGTTTACCCAATTCAAGCTCTACTACACGGTCGACCATCAGGAATGGGTACCTTTGGGGTAAATACTCTTTAATATCACCAATATCCATCATAAGGAATTCCTGCTTTACTCGGGGGTTAATATTGCCAATACCGATTTCGGCAGGTATTGGTCAAGGCTCATTAATTAATTGCTTTTGTTCTTTGCGTTCTTTGTTTTCTTTAAATTCTCAATAGCTTTCAAGCGGTTACTGAGCCTATCAAGGTGCCTAAAATGCACAATGTTTTTCTTCCACACTGAGGACTCAGACAGGCCCGTGCCCGAAGAATAACACCCTTTTCTTGTAATAGACTTGTTTACCAATGTCATGGCTGTCACTGTGACGCCATCGGCGATTGTAATGTGATTGATAATTCCGACGCCGCCAGCAATGATACAATTTTTGCCAATGCTTGAGCTACCAGCAATAGCGCTACAGCCACAAATAACAGTGTTTTCACCTACTCTGACATTGTGTGCAACCTGCACCTGATTATCAATTTTGACGCCATTTCCAATAACAGTATCTTCAAGAGCACCACGGTCAATAGTCGTTCCTGCCCCTATTTCAACATCACTGCCTATGATGACGCCGCCAAGCTGGGCAATTTTTACCTGCACCTCATCGTTGCGCGCAAAACCGAAACCATCAGCGCCGATGACGACCCCGGAATGAATAATAGCGTTATTGCCCACAAGGACATCATGATAAAGAGTAACGTTTGGATGGACTAAGGCATCCTCTCCCAAACAACTGTTTCTACCAATAACGACATTGGCGCCAATAATACTTCGATCGCCAATACGCACTTTGGCATCAATCACTGTATTAGGGCCTATGGAGACTTGCTCACCGATCTCTGCTGAACTATCAATGACGGCACTGGAATGAATTTGTCCATTGGAAGAAGTGGCTTTTTCAAACAATCGACTCGCCCTGGCATAGGCCAGATATGGATTATCTGTTAAAAGTATATTGGTGGAGCAGTCCTGTGCAGCTGCAGTTGATAAAATCACCACGGCTGCTTTGGTAGCTTTTAAATCAGAAATATAGGCGCTGTTGTGATAAAAACTTAATTCACAAGGCCTCGCCCCTGCCAGAGTGGCAATACCCGAAACCGTTACAGCAGGATCCCCCTGCAGGGAAATATCCAGAAGCTCTGCCAGTTCGCCAAGTGTGTATTCTTTTCTATTCTCTTCCACTCGTTATTACTAGCCGTTGGTAGCCATCTGTAGCTTGCAGTAGCTTAATTGAATTTCAGCAGCATCTGCCAGCGCCTCTGGACAGTGTTACTGCTGATTCAGTTTTTCAGTGACTCTCGCTGTAATGTTGATTGCGTTGCCATAATGAAGTGCGGCTTCAGCTCTAAACACGATGTCATAACCATCCTCCTCAACGACCTCGGTAATGGCCTGAACAAGGTTTGGTGCATAGCTTTGCTGGAATTGCTGCTGTCTTTCATTAATCAAAGTCTGGATCTTCTGTACCAGGAACTGATACTGGTTCTGTAATTCCTGAAGCTCTCCAACAATCCGGCGCTGCTCAGCTTCACTCATAACTTCGCCATCCCGCTGTATCTGTTCCTGCAAAGTCTGGGCCTGGGTTGCCAGGCTTCTGACCTTTTCCTGATCATCTGAAGTTTCCTGCTGCAGTTCATCATTCACGCCTTTTGCCACATCTGAGTTCATCAGGGCTGTGGCCATGTCAAGTACCGCTATCTTTAACCCGCTACTATCCTGGGCAAAAGAACTTGTTGCTCCGAAGCTCATGACAACGGTTAATATCAAACTACCAATAACTTTATTCACGTATATCTCCAACAATAATGAGTTCGATAATCAATTAGACGCCTGAATGGCTGATTTTATTCCCCTGTAATAATAATTTTCATTGGGGTCACAAACCAGCCTTGCTGGCGCGTATTCTACAGGGTTTTCTTTACAGGTTCGAATAGTTCATCACATGTCAAACCCTAGAAAGTATTACCCAGGGTAAACTGGAAAATCTCGGTTTCATCAATAATAGTGGTATTGAAAGGCTTGGCCAGACTGAAAGACATAATTCCGAATGCCCCTGAGAACCAGCTAACGGCAACACCTGCCGAGTAGCGCAGTTCACCTATGTCAAACCCGGCACAGTTATTACGCGCTTCCTGCTCGTCAGTACAATAGGAAGAAAATACATTACCGGCATCAATAAAGATTGATGAACGTATCCTGCTACGGTCTTCTATAAAGGGCATTGGGAAAAGTAACTCTACGGTCGCTGTAGTCTGTATATTACCGCCAAAAGGTTGTGGTCTGCCCTGAAATAAACGTTCGGAAGCCAGTATTTCCGACAATACCGGCTGTCCAGTCTCGTCAAATACAGGCTGTCCATTCTCATCAAGCACTTGCTGAAGTAGATAGGCTACGTTTGATCTAACATCCAGCACCGGTTGACCGAAAACATCTGTGGCTATGTTCCCATTCGCGTCTTTCACAAACTCTGTGTTGGCTGTTCTGTAACGTTCCGGGAAAGTGGCTCTGGGGCCCAGGGTGTTTCTTTCAAAGCCCCTCACTGTGCCCAAACCACCAGCATAAAAATTTTGGAAAAACGGTAATTGTTCAGTGGATCCGTATCCATTACCGTAACCGAGGTTGGCATTTATACGACCGATCCACTCTCCCCTGATGGGGAAATATTTTTCAAAAATATACCTGAGGCGGTAAAAAGAAAGGTCACTGCCAGGAATGACAAGTTCTGCTGACAGGCTCTGTGCCTGACCGGCTGTCGGGAATAAACCACGGTTTAACGTTGACTCACTCCAGGTAATAGAAAGATTGAGGTTGTTAAAGCGGTTACCATCCCTGTCAAGGAACCCCTTGTTTTGATTGAATGCTGTAGCAGGCAAATTTGAAATTGGTGCTAAAACAGCATCCGAGATAGGAAAAATTTCTCCCGTAACCGGATCAAAATAGGATTGATTACGCGGCGGTGTAACAACATAGTTCTCTATTCCTGGAATCAGGTCCGGGCTTGACTTGATTTCCTGAACCGGGCCAAAGCCTTCATCAATAGTCGTATTTGTGAAGCCAAAATTAAAGGATAAACGTTGGGTTTCTCCCATCGGGTAGCCATAGGTCACACTCGAATTAAACTGATTTGTACTATAGGACGCCAGATTTAATTCTGCGAAGTCAGATGTGGTGTAGGAAACACCAAAGCCCCTGCTTACACCGTCAATCGTGTAATAAGGATCAAAATAATTGAACTGATAACTGGTACTGAACGCACTGGTGTTAACGCCTACCCCAATACTCTTGCCAGTACCGAGAAAGTTCGCCTGCTGCAAGTTGGCTGATAAAACAAGACCCTGAACCTGCCCGAAACCCAGGCTTCCACCGATCTGTCCTGAAAGTTGCTCTTCAACCGTGTAATCTACATCAATCTGGTCGGACGTTCCGGGCACCTCGGATGTCTCATAATCTACTGTTGCAAAATAACCAAGCTGTTCAAGACGCACCTTCGATTGTTCAAGTGCCACATTGGAGGCAGGAGCGCCTTCCATCTGACGCATTTCCCTGCGTAGCACTTCATCTGCCGTATTCGTGTTACCGTAGAAACTAATGCGATTTATATAGGTCCGGTTACCAGGAATAACAAAGAAGGTAACGTCTACCGTTTTATTTTCCTCGTCGATGGAAGGTACCCCTTCCACTTCCGCGAAGAAATACCCTCTGTTTCCCAGCAATTGAGTCATAAATTCAGAGGTGCCGGTTACCAGTTGCTGTGAAAAAACCTGCCCTTTACGTAACTGAATCATTAACCTGAGAATATCTTCAGAATCTACCAGATCACCGGCCAGCTCAACTTCATCAATAGTATAGATATCACCTTCGGAAATATTAATGGTGATATAGACTTCATCCTTGGCAGGCGTTACTGAAACCTGAGTTGAGGTTATATCAAAGTTAATATATCCCTGATCCATGTAATAGGATGTCAGTCGCTCTATATCCCCATTGATTTTTTCACGGGCGTACTGATCATCTTTTCGAATCCAGGAAAGCCAGTTCGAAGTTCTGAGCTCAAACAGATCAAGTAATTCTTCATCACTAAAGACTGTGTTGCCTACTATATTAAGATGAATGATTTTGGCAGCATCACCTTCGCTGATGTTGATATTCAGAGCAACCCTGTTTCGCGGCTGCTCGACAACTTCCGTTTCAACGCTGGCGCCATATCTGCCCTGGCCGACATACTGTTCCTGCAAGGCCAGTCGCATGCCATCAAGAGTTGAAGGCTGAAACACCTGGCCTATGGAGAGCCCGCCATTAGCCATATTTTCCAGCAAAGCTTCAGACGGTATAAGCTTGTTTCCATCCAACTGGATATCACTGATGGTAGGTCTTTCCTCGAGGCGAATTATCAGCACGTTCCCTTCTCTTAATAACTCAACATCAGCAAAATTTTCCGATGCAGCGATATCTCGAATTATGTTGGCAAAGTCCTGAGGTGTAAGCTGATCGCCAACGCTAATATTAAGCAGTGCGAACACATTGGTTGCAGAGATCCGCTGCAGACCTTCCAGACGGATATCAGAAACGGTGAAACTCTGTGAATTTTGGGGAGGGGCAAGCTGTGCTGATACTGAAAGTGGTATCAGTAAGACCAAAAAAAGCCATGACAAAATTTTAGTTTTGTACTTCAGAATCATTATGAGCCTTAAAACAGACGATTTATATCATTGTAGAAGGCAATGAACATGATGCCTGCAATTATTATCAAACCAAAACGCAATCCCATTTCCTGGACATAGTCGGGCAAGGGCTTGCGACTAATTGCTTCAATGGCGTAGTAAAAAAGATGTCCGCCGTCCAGAACCGGAATCGGCAGCAGGTTCATTACCCCCAGACTGATGCTGAGAATAGCGAGAAAACCAATAAAATATTCAAAGCCATCGCTGGCCGAATCTCCGGCAATTTTAGCGATGGTAATAGGGCCGCTGATATTGTTGACCGACATCAGGCCAATTATCATTTTCTTTATGGCCACCAATACGAAAACGCTATTTTCCCAGGTCTCCTTCACCGCTTCAACAAGCGCCGTGAACGGGTTGAATTTAATTTCACGAATCATTTCCTGAGGCAATACCGGTAACTCTACCCCGGCCCCGATATATCCCTGGGAACTGCCATTTTCATCAAGCAGGATTGCATTGTTTTCATCCCGTCTTGTGGCTGGCGTAAGTAAAAGTTCAAGTTTACTGCCGTTACGCTCAATCATGACGTTCAAACCCTGTTCCGGGCTTTCACGAATAAACGCAACCCATTCATCCCAACCAGCAACAACCTGATCATCAACAGACAACACCAGGTCGCCACTTTCAAAACCTGCTTCTAAAGCTCTACCGCCGGGCTCCAGTTGTCCAATACGCGGCGGAATGTCCATAAATATCGGTGTTATGCCAAGCGAGCCTAATACATCTGGCTCGGTTGCTCCCTGCAACCAGTCCTGAAGTGCAATGGTTAGATCTCTGCTTTGGGTTGATTCTTCATTAATAACTGTCAGTCGTAAATTTCCGCTTTCACCCAGACGATCCAGCAACTGTTTTCTTACATCCTGCCAGGTACGGGTTTGCTTGCCATCGACTTCAATAATTTCGTCACCATACTGCAATCCTGCAACTTCAGCAGAAGACGCCTCATCTATTTGCCCGACGATTGGCGCAAAATCTCTAATGCCTGACATGAACATGACCCAGTAAAGAAATATCGCCAACAAAAAATTGGCTGCCGGGCCGGCTGCAACAATCGCCGCTTTTTGTGAAAGGGGTTTATGATTAAAGGCAAACTTTTTTTGATTTTCAGGAACCTGAAGGCCCTGCTCTCCCAGCATTTTTACATAGCCACCTAAAGGTAGCGCTGCTATCACAAACTCAGTGCCTGGTTCTTCTTCAAGCACTTCATTAGCGTTACCGGTAGCTTGTGCGGGTATGTTTTTACCACGCCAGCGCAACAAAGGCTTACCAAAACCAATGGAGAATTTCTCAACCTTGACGCCACATTTTCGAGCAACCCAAAAATGCCCGTACTCATGAAAAGTAACGAGTATTCCCAGCGTCACCAACATGGCAATCACGTCAAAAATAATACTGCCAATCATTTCCATTAAAGGATTACACCATTTTCTCTGTAGGTCTGCTTACAGGACATTTGAAGGCTATACGCCATGCTTTACTATCCCGGATATGGTTATCAGGCGTTCACCCGATTACTCGAAATTGATATCTAGCCAAAACAAGCACTTTAACCAACTACCTTTGACAACCAATAGTGGCCTGATTATCCAGAACCCGCAGATTATTTATCAGTTTTTATCTGTAATTTCGAGGTTATTTGGCGCTCGAAACCCCGGCCTCATTTTACTAATACCGGATATTGCTCTTAAAAAGCCGTTGTGCTTACAGCAGAGTCGCTGCTACTTTTCGCGCTTTCTGGTCTTCTGCCAGCACTTCTTCCAATGTCGAAGCTGCAGATACAGCCTGCTTTTGCAAAGTGCCGTCTATAATAGCAGGAATTTGGTCAAATCTAAGGCCGCCAGACAAAAAAGCTGCCACCGCTATTTCGTTGGCAGCGTTAAAAATAATTGGCGCTGAATCCCCTGCTGCGGCCACTTTCCGCCCCAATTTGAGACAGGGAAACCTTTCCAGGTCAGGCTGAAAGAAATCCAGTCTTGATATACTCGCCAAATCGAGCTCTTCAACGCCGGCGCTGATTCTCTCAGGCCAGGCCAGGCCATAGGAAATGGGGGTACGCATATCCGGATTTCCCATTTGTGCCAGTACGGAACCATCCCGGTAATAAACCATTGAATGGATAATACTTTGCGGGTGAATCAATATTTCGATCTGCGACTCATCAAGACCGAAAAGAAAACAGGCTTCAATCAATTCCAGCGCCTTATTTACCATGCTCGCCGAATCCACCGATATTTTTCTACCCATCTCCCAATTGGGATGGGCACAAGCCTGATCAGGGGTGACAGAAACCAGCGATTGTGTATCAGTATTCAGGAATGGTCCTCCTGAACCTGTTAACACTATTTTACTAAACCCGTCACCAGCCGCATTACCGAATTGTGCCTTATGGTTCACCGGCAGGCACTGGAACATGGCATTATGCTCACTGTCTATGGGCAGCAAGATCGCCTTGTGCTCCCGAACCCCATCCATAAACAGGTGCCCGGCCATAACCAGAGCTTCCTTATTTGCCAGTAATATTTTTTTACCAGCTTTTACAGCCGCAAATGTCGGAGCCAACCCAATTCCTCCAACTATTGCAGCCATCACACAGTCAGTTTCTTCATGGCTGGCGATATACTCAAGACCTTCTATGCCGGAGAGCACAGTAATATTCGTATCTGATAATGCTGAAGCAAGACTCTTTGCAGCTTTTTTGTCATACATTACTGCGTAGTCAGGCAGGTATTGACGACATTGCTTGTGCAATAGCTCTACATTGGAATTGGCCGACAGCGCAAATACACGATAGCGATCACTGTTTTGCGCAATGACATTAAGGGTGTTGACCCCTATTGAGCCTGTAGAGCCCAGAATTGAAACTGATTGCAGCGCTTTCATATGAAGTCGCTACCCAATTGCATTAACAGGAAAACGTACAAAGGGGCAGCCGAGGTCAATCCGTCGATACGATCAAGAATGCCGCCGTGGCCAGGCAGTATCTTGCCGCTGTCTTTTACATCCCGAAAACGTTTGATCATACTTTCCAGCAAATCACCTACCACACTGAATATTGCAATCAAGATTGCGCCAATGACCAACTTCAACCAATGAGTCATATTCAATTCAGTCAGGTTTTCTGAAAAAATCAAGGCAGTGGAAATTACCAACACTATGCAGGCAATCATGCCGCCATAAAAACCCTCCCAGGTTTTGTTGGGGCTTACCAGTACTGCAAGTTTGTGTTTGCCGAATCTGCGGCCAGCAAAGTAGGCACCAATATCAGCTGCAGCGACGAGAAAAAAAAGCAGGAGTATGTGGAACTCAAAATTGGCCTGGTCTCGCAATAAAACAAAAGCCATCCAGCCAGGTATAAAGAGTGGCACCCCTGCAAGAATTAGCACCGGGTTATTTGCCCACAGGTTTTTACCGGCAGGGAAAATAAATATAAATAGAAAGGCTATTATCCAGAAACATACGCCCACAAACAGCACGCTTGGCAAGGGGTTATCTGAAAGCCGAATTAATGCCATCAACAATAAAAATACCAGCACATAAGACGATCTGGCAATAATTGAAGAAAGCCCGGCAAGAGCAGACCATTCCCAAATAGCCAGCCCCATCACCAGGGTTATAAACACAACAAAATAGGTTTCCGGAAAATAAAAAACTGCTGAGAGAATCAGGCCAAGAAGGACAAAGGAGGTAGCAACGCGCTGGGCTAACATGGTTAGGCAGACTCCACCTGATCACTGATTTTACCGAAACGGCGTTGCCTGCCAGCGAAGTCTTCCAGAGCCTTTTCAAATTCCGTCTCATCGAAATCTGGCCAGTAGGTATCTGTAAAATAAAATTCCGTATAGGCAAACTGCCAAAGCAGAAAATTGCTTATACGTTGCTCGCCACCTGTTCGAATACACAAATCAGGCACAGGCAAATCAGCCAGAGCTATATGAGCGGATACGGCTTCTTCATCAACATCCTTTGCCTGTATTTCTCCGCGCTCTACTTTTTCAGCAATAACTTTGGCAGCATTTGCCATGTCCCAGTGACCGCCATAATCTGCTGCCACTACAACTGTCATGCCAGTATTGTCTGCAGTTAATTTTTCTGCATTTTCCATTAAGGCTAACAACTTACTGGCAAAGCGTTCTCTGCTGCCAATAAACCGTACCTTTATATTTTTTTTATGAAGTTTGCTGATTTCATTTTTTTGCAGCACATTCAAAAAAAGCGCCATCAGGCTGTTTACTTCTTTTTTCGGCCGCAACCAGTTCTCGCTGCTGAAAACGAACAAGGTAAGAACTTCGATATTTCTGTTCAGACAATGTTCAACAAGGTTTCTGGCTGCTACCGCTCCTGAGCGATGGCCTGATACCCCGTTTTTATTGTGCTGTTTGGACCAGCGATTATTGCCATCCATAATCACTGCAATATGACGGGGCAAATTATCTTTCCGCTTGTTGTCAGCCTTGGTAGAAATGCTTTTGGAAGGTGACATATGGAGTGCAGACCAGTAGTCAGATCGTTAAAAGATCAACTTCCTTTTCATCGTATTTACTATCAATCTGCGCTATAAAACTGTCAGTAAGTTTTTGGATATCCTGCTCAGCTTTTCTTTCTTCGTCTTCGCTGATTTCTTTATCTTTCAACAAATCTTTAGTCTGGCTATTGGCATCACGACGAATATTACGCACAGCGATACGGGCATTCTCTGCTTCATTCTTGGCCTGTTTGGTATATTCCTTTCTTGTCTCTTCCGTCAGTGCAGGCATAGGCAGCCTGATAACATCACCATTGTTAGAAGGATTGAGTCCAAGATCAGATTTCATAATGGCTTTTTCAACGTCGCCTAGAATATTTTTCTCCCAGGGCGTGACAGCAATCGTCCTGGCATCTTCAATGGTGACATTGGCTACTTGCTGTATAGGCGTTTCTGTTCCGTAATAGTTCACCATGACACTATCAAGAATTCCGGGATGTGCACGCCCCGTACGAATCTTGTTAAAGGCAGTCTCAAGACTGTGCACACTCTTTTCCATTCGATCTTTGGCATCAGCAATAATTTCATCAATCATCTTATTCTCCTCTCTCTATCAAGGTTCCTTCGTCCTTACCGACAATAATATTAAAAAGAGCTTCAGCTTTATTCATATTGAAGACACGAACCGGCAGATTGTGATCCCTGCTCAGGCATATGGCAGTAAGGTCCATAACACCAAGTTTTTTATCCAGTACTTCGTCGAAAGTGAGGCGATCATATTTTTCTGCAGTGGGGTCTATAACTGGGTCCGCAGAATATACGCCATCCACTTTAGTCGCCTTGAGCACAAGATCGGCATTTATTTCAATACCACGTAAACAGGCAGAAGAATCAGTCGTAAAAAATGGATTGCCTGTACCAGCTGAGAAAATTACCACGTCACCATCTTTGAGATGTCTGATGGCAGTACGTCGATCATAATGCTCAACAACACCACTCATCGGTATTGCGGACATCACTCTGGTCGAGATGCTGGCTCTTTCCAGGGCATCACGCATAGCAAGAGCGTTCATTACTGTTGCAAGCATCCCCATATGATCGCCGGTAACCCTTTCCATTCCGGCTGCACTCAACGCAGCCCCACGAAAAAGGTTACCTCCACCAATAACAAGTCCAACCTGAACACCAATTTCAACCAACTGGCCAATTTCCATGGCCATTCTGTCAAGCACTTTGGGATCAATACCGAAATCAGCATTTCCGGTCAGGGCTTCACCACTCAGCTTTAACAGTATCCTGTCATACTTGCGGATTTTAGTTGCCATTTGTTCAGCCCCAATTGAAATTGTTAAACTGCACTGTAACGGGTGTTGCTTTCTGCCCTGACCTGTACAAGATTTCTGTTAATCTTTGGGTTTTAGCTGGGCAGCTACTTCAGCAGCAAAGTCTTCTGCCTTCTTTTCGATTCCTTCACCAACTTCATAACGTACAAAGGAAACCACTTCGGCGCCGGCATCTTTTACCAGACTACCCACTTTGATATCGGGGTCTTTTACAAAGGCCTGATCGAGAAGGCTTACTTCCTCAACAAACTTTCTCAGCCTGCCGCTTACCATTTTTTCTACAATGTCAGCAGGTTTGCCGCTTTCCGCAGCCTGGGCGGTATAGATTTCACTTTCCTTGCTAAGAACTTCGGCTGGCACATCTTCTGCTGCAACAACCATAGGGCTAACAGCAGCAATATGCATGGCCACGTCTCTGGCCAGCTCGTCATCGCCACCGCGCAAGGTAACAAGCACAGCAATCTTGTTATTGGAATGGACATAGCAACCAACAATGGCGCCTTCAGATTCCTGCATTACTGCGCGACGTACGCTGATGTTTTCACCAATTTTCTGAACCAGTGCTAACCTTGACTGCTCCAGTCCGGATGCCATCAGTGAATCAATATCGGTATCCTTTTTTGAGAAAACCGTTTCCAAAACTGTATTGGTAAAATCAATAAAATTGTCTTCGCGAGCAGCGAAATCAGTTTCGCTGTTAACCTCAACCATCACACCATAGCTGCCATCATCAGCAATTCGGGTCGCTACCAGACCTTCAGCAGCTGTTCTGCCTGCCTTTTTAGCAGCCTTCAGGCCACTGTCCTTGCGCAGGTCTTCGATTGCTTTTTCAATATCGCCTTCAGCAGCCTGCAAGGCTTTTTTGCAATCCATCATACCCAGGCCGGTACGTTCTCTTAATTCTTTAACTAATGAAGTTGTAATGTCTGCCATGTCTGGCCTCCCTCACGTATTCTAAACTTGAGTTTTTCGGGGGAGCTGCATGATGCAGTCCCCGAAAATCATTTTTCGCTGAGATATTTGAAAATTACTCGGCTTTCGCTTTGGCTTTGGCTTTGGCTTTTGTTTTAGCCTTGGCTTTAGGCTCTGCCTTTGCTTTGGCTTTTGCCTTGGCTTTAGCTTTAGGTGCGGCTTTCGCTTTAGTCTCATCCGCTTCGGAAGTGCTTGCTTCTTTCTCTACAGCCTCTTCAGCTTCTGCTTTTGGCTCTTCAGCAGCTTTCTCTGCTTTCGCTTCTACCTCAGGAGCAGCAGTTTCTGCTACTTCTGTTGCTGCGTCAGTTTCAGCTGACTCTTCTGTATTAGCCTTTGCTTTAGCCTTGGACTTGACCTTGATTTTTGATTCTGCAGAGTCATCATCAAGCTCAACAAATTCGCCTTTTTTAGCTTCTGCTTCAGAGAGCGCCTTGCCATGTCCTTCGACACAGGCATCGGCAAGCGCAGCAACATAGAGATTGATCGCACGAATGGCATCATCGTTACCCGGAATAACTACGTCTATACCATCGGGGTCACTGTTTGTATCAACCACACCTATAACCGGAATACCCAGTTTATTGGCTTCTGTTATGGCAATACGCTCATGATCGACATCAATAACAAAAAGCGCATCAGGCAATCCGCCCATGTCTTTAATTCCACCGATACTTTTTTCCAACTTTTCCTGAGCCCGACGACGCATTAATGCTTCTTTCTTGGTCAGCTTTTCAAACGTACCGTCTGTGGACTGGATTTCCAGGTCCTTGAGTTTCTTGACTGATGCACGAATAGTCTTGTAGTTGGTCAACATACCGCCTGGCCAGCGGTTGTCTACATAGGGCATGGAAGCACGAATCGCTTCAGTCTTGATAATTTTGCTTGCTGCTCGCTTGGTACCAACGAAAAGTACTTTTTGCTTGCGCTCAGCCATACGCCTTACCTGCTCCAAAGCCTGGTTAAGTGCAGGAAGAGTGTGCTCGAGATTAATAATATGGATTTTATTGCGGGCCCCGAAAATATATTGATCCATTTTGGGGTTCCAGTAGCGGCATTGGTGTCCGAAATGCACACCAGCCTGCAACATGTCTTTCATGCTTACAGTCATACTATGTCCTTGGGTTAAGCCTCCATATATCCTTTGAAACCAACCTGCAACCTGCCTAAAAACTTCTTTTAGTTAGTTATAACTAATTGATAGTTAACAGATTTGTGGCACCCGGTTCAAAGTGCTGATATATGTGTGACAGTTTAAGTTTAGTTAATTTAATTTAAATTTATTGTTTCCGTTTTCGCCCCTTGGGGAAAAACGTGCGGCTTTATACCATAAAGCTCTGGCAACTTAAAGATTATCTTTAGTTATCCGTGGGTTAAGCATTGCTATCAGATCCTTTGCGGAGCGCGATTACAGTACAGTTTTGGTGCATGCGCAATCAGTATTTAGAAAGATAAATCCAAAGGTTAATTCCTTTGTGCGCCCAGTTGAAATAAAATAGCGGTTTTTGCCCCCAAAATACCAATACCATGGCTGTAACAATTAAAACCCCGAAAGAAATAGAGCTGATGCGCATTGCCGGCAGACTGGCGGCTGAAGTTCTGGAAATGATAGAACCTCATGTGATCGCAGGTGTCAGTACCGGCGAGCTCGACAGGATCTGTCACGACTACATTGTTAATGTTCAGCAGGCTATCCCTGCCCCGCTAAACTATAACGGTTTTCCGAAATCTATCTGTACTTCGCCAAACTATGTTATTTGTCATGGCATTCCCAGCGATACGCAGCTATTAAAACAAGGCGACATAATCAATATTGACATCACCGTAATAAAAGATGGCTATCATGGCGATACCAGCAAGATGTTTCTTGTTGGCGACGTCCCTCCCCATGCCGAGAAACTGGTAAAAATAACCCAGGAATGCCTCTACAAGGCAATAGACATTGTCCGTCCCGGCACCACCCTTGGCGACATCGGTAATATTATTCAGCTGTATGCCGAATCCAATCATTATTCTGTGGTACGGGAATATTGCGGTCATGGCATCGGCCGGATTTTCCACGAAGAGCCCCAGGTACTTCATTATGGAAGCCCCAAAACAGGCATGGTCATTGAGGAAGGCATGACATTTACAATAGAACCAATGATCAATGCTGGTACCCGGCACACCAAACTCTCCCGCAAAGATGGCTGGACTGTGACAACACGCGACCGCCGGCTATCTGCACAGTGGGAACATACCCTTGCAGTCACAGCAGATGGCTGTGAAGTATTAACTCGTCGCAAGGAAGAGCAATTCTAACTTGAACATATTAACGCTCAATACCCCCCTTACCCGTAACCGGAAAAAACTTTTTAACGCTGAAACATTCAGCGAGACACTGGCTGGCAGTAGCTCAAAAATCAGCTGTTACCGTGAAGCGGTTCAAAATGCCAGACAGATTCTTGACGAACGCTTTACTCAGAAAAGTGATATAGAAAGTATTATCAAGGATGAGGCCTGGTTTGTTGACCAGCTATTGATAAATGCCTGGCAACAATATGACTGGAAAGATGCTGACGACATCAGTCTGATTGCAGTGGGAGGTTATGGCCGCGCCGAACTTCACCCTTACTCCGATATTGATCTACAGATTCTTCTGACTAAAAGCGACAAGTCAAAATACAAGGAAGACATCGAGCATTTTCTTACTTTCCTTTGGGACATAAACCTGGAAATTGGCCAGAGTGTTCGTTCAATCAAGGAAAATCAGCAGGAGGCGGCCAAAGATATCACTGTTGCCACCGCACTTATTGAGTCAAGGACGCTTTGCGGAAATCCAGCATTACTTGATACCGTAATGTCACAAATTGAAAAGAAAAAAGTATGGAAACCAAAGCAGTTTTTCCAGGCAAAAAAAGATGAGCAAATTAATCGACACCGTAAGCAGAATGACATTGAGTATGCTCTGGAACCGAATATTAAAGAAGCACCAGGTGGACTCCGGGACATTCAGACTATTGGCTGGATTTCAAAACGCCATTTTGGCGCAACGGATTTTCTTGACCTGGTAAAACGTAAATTTCTCGAAGAAAACGAATACCAGGACCTTATAAAGGGAAGAAATTTTCTGTGGAAAATTCGTTATGGCCTGCACATGATTAGCGGTCGCAGGGAAGACAGACTGCTATTTGAACATCAGCGTACGCTGGCACAGATCTTCGGTTACAAGGATGATAAAAGCAGTCTCGCCATAGAAAAGCTGATGAAGGAATATTATCGCGTCGTTTTGACTCTGCGAGAATTAAATGATGTTCTATTACAGCTTTTTGACGAGGAAATACTGCGCTCCAGGGAACGGGCAAAAATAATTCCTATCAATAACAGATTTCAAATAAGAAATAATTACATAGAAGTCAAAAATAAAAATGTTTTTGAGAAGACCCCTTTTGCTCTTATAGAAATTTTTGCCCTGCTGGCGCAAAACGAAAAAATTGAAGGCATAAGAGCTTCCACCATCCGGCTGATCAGAAACAGTCGGCATCTGATTGACAACGAATATCGACGCGATATCCGTAATATTTCCATGTTCATGGAACTTCTTCGTTCGCCCCACATGATGGTTGGACGACTCAGGGAAATGAAGCGTTACGGTATTCTGGCAGCTTACTTACCAGAATTCGGCCGTATTATCGGCCAGATGCAATATGACCTTTTCCATATTTATACCGTTGATGATCACACTCTTCAGGTAATGGAGAATATGCGTCGTTTCCGACATCCCGAAGCCGCTGAAAAATTTCCCGTCGCTGCAGCGTTGTTTCACCGCCTGCCAAAAGTCGAATTACTTTATATAGCAGGTCTTTACCATGATATTGCGAAAGGCCGTGGCGGGGATCATTCCCAACTTGGAAAACGCGATGCCGAATTATTTTGTCGGCGACATCGTCTGGGCAAATGGGATACAGCACTGGTGTCCTGGCTGGTCGAGCACCACCTAACAATGTCCAGTGTTGCCCAACGTGAAGACATTCAGGACCCGGAAGTCGTCAAGAAATTTGCACTTAACGTAGGCGATCAAACCAGGCTGGATTACTTATATGTGCTGACTGTGGCAGATATCAACGGCACCAACTCAACGCTCTGGAATACCTGGCGCGCATCACTGTTACGCAATCTTTACCAACTGACAAAGCGTGCATTGAGCCAGGGACTGGAACAAACAGTAGGCAAGGCTGAACTGATCAGGGAAAATCAGAAAAGCGCTATTGCCTTATTGGAAAGCACCGGACTTAGCGGCAAACAGGTCAGGGATATCTGGAACAATCCCAGCGAAGATTATTTTTTGCGCGAATCTCCGCAGGACATTACCTGGCAAACAACCGCTATTGCCAATCATAAAAGTAATGTTGAGCCACTTATCCTTATCAAGAACAACACTGAAAACAAAAACGAAGGGGCTACGCAGATTTTCATCTACACGCAAAACTCCCACTTCCTGTTTGCCAATATTGCGACAGCGCTTGATCGCCTGAACCTGAATATTCAGGATGCCCGCATCTATACCACCGACAGCGACTACTCCATAACGAACTTTATGGTACTGGAGAGTAACGGCAAGCCTATTGGAAAAAATCCTCAACGTTTGGAGGAAATTAACAAAACACTGAATAACTATGTCAGCTCCACCAAAGCACTAAAACCCACGGAGAAACACCGTCCTTCCAGAAAACACCGTCAATTCACCCACAGGACAGACACGACTCTGAGCAATCACCAACATACGCCATATTCTATTCTCGAAGTACTGTGTACTGACAGGCCCGGCCTACTGGCAAAGGTGGCAGGTATTTTTGTAGAAATGGATATCACCCTGCACAATGCAAAGATTACTACTCTGGGCGAGAATGTTGAGGACGTCTTTTTCATCACTGATTCGGATAACAATCCAATCACTGATATAAAGGCAGGACAAAAGCTTCAGGATGAAATTAAAAAACAACTCGACGCTGAGATAGCACCCTAGATTTTAACCTTTCAAAGAAAAAAAATTTAAAAACCAGCAGGAGTAGCCACTATGACAACACTTTATGGCATCCCGAACTGTGACACCATCAAGAAAGCCAGAAAATGGCTGGAAGATAACAGTATTAGTTATGACTTCCATGATTACAAAAAAGCCGGTATAGACAAGGCAACTCTGGAAAACTGGTGCAAGGAATTTGGCTACGAGACCCTGCTCAACAAGCGTGGTACCACCTGGCGCAAACTCGACGACAAGCTCAAAGACAATATCAACGAAGCCAACGCTATTAAAATTATGCAGGAAAATACCTCTGTCATTAAACGCCCTGTGCTGATTTCAGAAAAAACCAGGCTTGTTGGCTTTAACGAAGCAGACTACAAAACCCTGCTATAATTTTCTCATTTTTCGATTTTTAATATTCAGACAAGATCACTAATCAACTCATTAATTACAGGAATATTTTGCCATGTTTAGTTTTGCATTGGGTGTAGGCACCAAGGATTCTTCAGGAAACTATCTGGAAGTGTACTACCCCGACCCCTGGTTCAATCCTTCAGAAGAGCTAATGGCTCCCCTCCTCAAAGCGCTGAACTATAAGGGCGGCAACCTGACTACGGAAATTCCTTCCGTGCAGGTATCTCTGCTCTCAACGCAAATCAAAGATGAGGAAGTTACCAGACTTCTGGGCATACTTCAGGAGCACCATGAACCGCTTGTAGCAGTCATTCTTGAGACTGATGAGAAGCCACAAACAGTGCCAGAGGTATACCTGAAATTACACCTTCTCTCACATCGCCTCGTAAAACCGCACCAGGTCAACCTCGACGGTATGTTTGGACTACTGCCTAATGTGGCATGGACAAACCGGGGTGCCATGGCAATAGAAGAACTTGCCATCAAGCAAATGCAAGCGCGTTTGAATAAAGAGACCATTGATGTGCTGTCAGTCGACAAATTTCCCAAAATGGCAAATTATGTCGTTCCCACAGGCGTTCGCATTGCCGATACTGCCAGAGTAAGACTGGGTGCCTATATTGGCGAAGGCACCACTATCATGCATGAAGGCTTCGTAAACTTTAACGCCGGTACAGAAGGTACAGCCATGATCGAAGGCCGTATTTCTGCCGGTGTCTTTGTCGGCGAACACAGTGATCTTGGTGGCGGATGCAGCATTATGGGGACACTCTCAGGGGGAGGTACAGAAGTGATTTCCGTCGGAAAGAACTGTCTGATTGGTGCAAATGCCGGGCTCGGCTTCCCCCTTGGAGATCGCTGTACCATAGAATCAGGTTTATATATAACAGCCAATTCCAAGGTAACGGTCATGGACAGCGAGCTGAATCCGGTTGAAGTGGTTAAGGCAAGAACGCTGGCACTCAAAGATGATCTTCTGTTCATTCGTAACTCCGTGACTGGAGCAATTGAGTGCCGAACCAACAAGTCTTCGGTAGAACTTAATAGTGAACTTCATTCACATAACTAAGCACTAACCTTTCAATCTTTCAATCTGGCAATCTGGATATCCATAACATGACGGTAACCCTCGATTTAACTTGCGATCTGATCAGCATAAAATCAGTCAGCCCGGAAGATATGGGCTGTCAGGCACTGCTGGCAGAACGCCTGGAAAAAATGGGGTTCTCAATAGAAAACATGCCATTTGGCAAGGTATCCAACTTTTGGGCCCGCCGCGGCACCAAGGGGCCGTTATTATGCTTTGCCGGCCATACTGATGTAGTGCCCGCGGGTGATCTCAAGCAATGGCATTCTGACCCATTCCAGCCGGAAGTGCGCGATGGCCGGTTGTTCGGCAGAGGGGCTGCCGACATGAAAGGGTCTATCGCAGCCATGCTGACAGCCTGCGAACGCTTTATAGATGACTTCCCTGACTATGCCGGGAGTATTGCATTCCTTATTACCAGCGATGAAGAAAGTATAGCTGTTGACGGTACCCGCCGGGTTATCGAGACGCTGCAGGCCAGAAATGAGTCAATTGATTACTGCATCGTTGGCGAACCGTCCAGTAGTGAAGTGCTCGGAGATGTGATCCGTAATGGTCGCCGGGGCTCTCTCAATGGCAGCCTAAACGTTCACGGCACTGAAGGACACGTTGCCTATCCGGATCTTGCCAGCAATCCTATACATCATTTCATGCCGGCCTTAGCTGAGCTTTGTGCTGTTGAATGGGATCAGGGCAATGAATACTTCCCGCCAACAAGTTTTCAGATATCCAATATCCATGCCGGTGAAGGAACCAATAATGTTGTTCCAGGTGAGATGACAGCGCTGTTTAATTTTCGCTTCTCCACTGAAGTAACGGCTGAGGTATTACAGAAACAGACAGAAGACATCTTTAACCGGCATTACACTGACTACAGTATTGAATGGCAATTATCCGGCAATCCTTTCATAACAGAAGAAGGGATACTGACCGATGCGGTGAAACAGGCCATTTTTGAAGTAACCGGGATGGAAACCCAACTATCCACAGGCGGTGGTACCAGTGATGGTCGTTTTATTGCCCCTGCTGGCGCACAGGTAGTAGAAATTGGTCCCTGCAATAAAACCATACACAAAGTAAATGAGGAAATCCTTGTAGATGACCTTGAAAGACTTTCACAAATTTATGAAGTAATTCTGAAAAAAATACTTCAGTAATTTCCAAACTGCACTGGTGACTTTTTAGTGCTGATTAGTGCTGATCCTGCTCCAGTTTCCCTTGTACTGCTCTAATTCTAACCCTGCCCCCTTTTCATCCTTCACTGGAGCTATTTGATGAGAAACACCTGGAAATGGCATGACTTGCCAGGCACCTGAAAATCAGGTTTGGGAGATGCCTGTTTACTTTGCTTGCCAGGGCGCTTAAGCACTACTCTCTTCGTGGCGCTGGCCAGGGCTTTATCAAGCAGTGTCTCAACATCGTCATTAATTGGCAGTATTTTTTGCAGCAGAGCCATATCCTTTTTAACCTTTGCAGATTTTTGTCTGGGCGGAAACATTGGGTCCAGATATATAACGTCTGGCTTTTCCTCCAGGCTGGAACTGTCAGGCATGCAGTCATGGCCTTTAATAATATGGTCAAGATAATCACCTGCATCAGCAAAATTTAATGACATTCTGCGCAAATGATTTCTAACGGCAGCTTCAGCACTTGCGTGGCCTCGCGCCAGCCCATCCTGAAGTAAGGTTGCGATAACTGCGGACTTCTCAAACATTGTTACTTCGCACCCCATAGCTGCCATGATATACGCATCAGTACCCAATCCAGCGGTAGCATCCATTACCCTCAACGGCAGTGAATACTTGTCCAGGCCAATGGCCTTTAGCAAGCCCGCGGAGCGTTTCGATGTCTGCAAACGATATTGCAATGCATCATCACTGAAATCGACACGCGTCGGAGAGGCTGCAGGATTTTCCGATGCACTGAGGGACAGACCATTCTGATCCACGCTAAGGATTAAGCCGTTGAAATCAGCTGGCAAAAGGTCACTGTCAAGGAACACCTCTAAACCTTTGATATTTAAGAGATGATCCAGGCTGCAAATGTCTACCAGGTCACACTTTTGTATGAGTAACTGCATTATTATTATCTTATGAAACTATTTTTTTAATACTTTTCTTTAGTATTATGCTTTAACCTCATGTTTTAATGAATATTATTTTCAGGACAGCGTAATAAGTGAATACCCGAAACAAACAGAAGACTGCAATAAATATTTTGCCGCCCTCCTTTGTCGGTGAAAAACTTATATTCAGGGTCTACGATCACGCCTCTCCGATTGGTTACGCCAGGCTGAGAAAAACTGCTTCTACCGGCAAACCAGGCAGTAAAGCGCTCGACCTGCCGGAACACGATGTTTCCAATGCCTATGAACTGAAAATGATTGAAATTGCCCAAAATTATCGTCAGCAAGGGGTAGGCACTTCGTTACTCAAGGAAATTATCAAGTACTGTAAAAATAGCAACATCAAAAAACTTACCGGTGAAATCAAAGGTGATGACCGCACCCTGCGTCACTGGTATAGCAATAATGGCTTTAAAGTATCCAATGATAACCGAATTGAGTTAATGGCAACTGTCAGTTGCTAACGGACTTTATCCAGCCATGTTGAACGTCCAGCTTTAGAGCCTGAACTTCAAATCCTGACGTTCTTATCAACACTTTACTTCGTAATACCGACAGTCCCTTGCAATGTAGCATGCCAGCTTTCTGCCCGGATACAATCAGACTGAAATTAAGCAGCAGGTAAATGGACTCATATTACTCTGTGTAGAGCTGTCGGCGACTCTAGTCATTACTTTTTTTGATCTCGCTAAACCTGATAATTTCTTGCCTTTACAATTATGAAGTCGCCCTGCATTCATAATAGTATGTGCACTGTTGTGTTTATGGAGAGGGATTTATGGCAAGTCTGACAATTAACGGAGTAAGCATTGACGTAGAGGCTGACGGCGATACTCCATTGCTGTATGTGTTAACTGATGAGCTGCTACTACAGGGCCCCAGATTTGGCTGTGGCCTGGCGCAATGCGGCTCATGTTCTGTACTTGTTGATGGCGTCGAAACACGTGCATGTGTGACCCCGATTGCCGCTTTAAATAATAAATCCATTACCACACTGGAAGGAATAACGACCTATTACGCAGCGCAATCCGGACTTGCTTCGATACCGCAAAGCACCCCTGTTCAAGATGCCCTGGTAGCCGAACAGGCACTACAGTGCGGTTATTGCTACAACGGCATGATCATAAAAGCGACGGAGCTATTGCTGAACAACCCTGACCCGAGCGACGCGGAAATTCGTTCTGCCATGAACGGTCACCTTTGCCGCTGTGGCACCTACCCCAAAATAATCAGTGCTATCAAGAAGGCTTCCCAAATGATCAGGCTTGCCCAACAAGGCGCACAGCACACAATCACTGAGGGGCTTGCATGAACAAAACTCTGACCATGGCGTCCATTAAGCGCCGTAGCCTGCTCAAAGCTGGTGGCGCGCTGATTATCAATTTCAATTTCCCCACAGCGGCACTTGGCCAGGAGCAAATGCCTGTTGCAGGCCCGCCGGATCCCGAGCAAATCGATAGCTGGATAGCCATCCATCAAGATAACACCGCCACAGTATTTATTGGATTCGCGGAACTCGGTCAGGGCTGCTCCACTGCCCTGTTACAGGTGGCAGCTGAAGAGCTTGATTTATCCATGGCCCAAATAGGCACGATTGGACTGGATACCCATATCACACCAAACCAGGGCGGTACCTATTCCAGTTCGGCCATGCGTGTAGGAGGTCCCCAGATACAACGGGCCGCAGCTGAAGCCAGGCAGGTCCTGCTGCAAATGGCTGCCGAGCAGCTAAAGGTTGGTATCGACAGTCTGCATGTTGATAACGGCACTATTTACAGCAATGAAGCCAATGCGCGGAACACCAGCTACGGCGAGCTTATCGGTGACAGGCAGTTCAACCTGCCTTTTAGCGGCAATGCCCCGGTCAAGAATCCAGCTGACTACAAGCTGGTAGCAACGCCTTTTCCACGCAAAGACTTTCCCCTGAAAGCAAAAGGGACATATCGCTATATACAGCATTTACGCCTGCCGAACATGCTCCATGGCCGTGTTGTTCGCCCCCGGGGTCAGGGTGCCTACAAGGATGGCGTGCAGGTTGTTGATATCAATGAAGCCTCAATAGTCTCAATACCTGGCGCACGCGTTATCAGGCAGAATAATTTCGTGGCTGTCGTGGCAGAAAGGGAGTGGGATGCCGTCAAGGCAGCCCAACAACTCGAAATTACCTGGGACCAGCCGGACAGCCTGCCGGGTAATGAAAACCTCTTCGAGCAGATGGAAAAAGGCCTGACTAACCAAAGGGTTGCCGTTGAACAAGGCGATGTAGGTGCCTTCAACGAAGCCTTTGTAAGGTCAGAGTTCAAGGCAAACGGCCCCTATCAGGCCCATGTTCCTTTTGCCCCCAACTGCGCCCTGGCGGATGTGAAACAGAACTCCGCGTTGGTGATGTGCTCGAGCCAGGATATCTATAATACCCGGACCAGTATTGCCAACCTGCTCGGCATGGAGACTGAACAGGTTCGCGTGCAGTTTCATGATGGCGCCGGCACTTTCGGCCACAGCTGTTGGGACGACGTTGCCCAGGCCGCCGCTCTTATGTCGAGCATGGTCGGTCAACCGGTTAGAGTTCAATATATGCGCTGGGATGAACATGGCTGGGATACCTATGGCCCGGCGCATATTGGAAAAACCCGAATCTCGGCTGACAGAGATGGAAAGCTGGTCAGCTATGAATACGAAGGCTGGCAACATCACTGGAGCCTGATAGAAACAAGTGAGCAAACGGCAAAGGGAACCCCGGCTGCAGAATGGCCGCCCTTTCCAGCGCAACAGATCAACCCACGCACTCTGGGCGGCATGTATGATATTCCCAACCGTTATTTACTCAATCACCATGTGCCCGGTCTGGACTACCTGAAAGGGGCATGGTTGCGCTCTCCGGTGGATTTGTCTTTTGCCTTTGTTTCTGAACAGGCGATTGATGATCTTGCCTATCAGCTTGGCATGGACCCCTGGCAGTTCCGCCAGCAGAACATTTCCGAGTTTCATTGGCGCGGGGTCCTGAATGCCGCTGCCGAAGCCGCCAACTGGCAGCCACGCCCCGCGGCAGAAAACCTTGCCAACGCGACGACTGTCAAGGGACGAGGCATAGGCCTTGGCACTCACCTTGCCTCCTATGGCGGCGCTGTTGCCGAAATTGAAGTCAACAAACGCACCGGAGAAGTCAGAATCCTTCACCTTTATGGCGCCATTGATGCCGGTCTGGTGGTGAATACCTCGAATGTGGAGAACCAGATCATCGGGCAGCTGGTGCAGACAGCCAGCAGGATGTTGCTGGAGGAAGTGACCTTTAACAAAACCAATGTGACGTCTCTGGACTGGGGTTCTTACCCCATCCTGCGCTTTGAGCAGTGCCCGGAAATTACCCCGGTCATCGTCCAGCGCCTGAATGAGGCCCCGTCGGGCGCCGGCGAAGAAGTGATGGCTGCCGCTGCCGCTGCAATAGCCAATGCCTTTTTCGATGCGACGGGTAAACGTATGACCATGTATCCATTTACCCCTGAACGCGTATTGCAAACGCTGACTGGATAAAACCGACAAGCGCCTGGTTAAATCAAGCGCTGAATTGTGCCCAGACAGTCATTGTAGTAAGCATGGCCAAACAGGTTCAGATGGTTTAGCTGGTGATACAAACGGTAAACCTCGATGCGACGCTCATAACCGTGCTGCAAGGGCCAGACTTCCTGGTAGGCTGCATCACATTTCGGCCCGAAGCCACCAAACAAACGCATCATGCCAAATTCTGCTTCGCGCTGACCGTAATAGCTGGCTGGATCAAAGATCACCGGCTCGCCCTTCTGATTCGCTGCCGCATTCCCTGACCACAAATCGCCATGGAGGAGCACAGCGGGCTCCGGATCACAGGCAAGTACGTTATCAAGCCGGGTCATGAGTTTATCTGTGGCTTTCAGAAGCGGATCCTGAATGGATAACAGCTGTTTCAATAAGGTTAACTGAGGATCGATGCGACGATCGCGCCAGAACCCGATCCAGTCATCCTGCCACTGGTTGGATTGTTTAAAGGTGCCCAGGTAACTATCCATGTCGAAACCGTATTGAGGTTGTCGGGTGGTATGATGCAAAGACGCCAGGCCGCGCCCCATCTGCTCCTGCCAGTCCACTGCAGGAGCCCCTTGGGTGAAAGCCTCCATCACGAGGAAGTCCTCGTCATGATAGAGGGGTTTCGGGACAGTTAAGGTTCTTGTACGTGACAACAGCTTCAGTGCATTGAACTCCGCGGCATACATTCCGGGAATGCTGTCTTTTCGATGGGTTTTGACAAATATTTCGCGCTGATCAGTGAGAGTGATCAAATAGGATTCATTTATACTGCCGCCCATCGCCATGCGCATGCTTTCTACCGGCACGGCCAGTTCCAGAGCGGAGTCGAGTAGGTGCTGTATATTTCCGGGATTGATCACTTAAACATGATCGCAATAATTACCAACAAAAAGCCAGAATAATAAGCCTGATTCTTCCTGGCTATCAATTTGCGATTTCATCAGGATTGCACTCAAGAGTTTGAAGACAATAATCACCAGTAATCTTGTTGCCATAAGCCACTTTATGAGCACGCGCTGTTTGCATAGAACCAATACCATAGATAAACACTCAACAAGAAGAGTCTGCCCCGTCAGTCTTGGTAAACATCGGCTGGAAGAAAATGTGAAACTATTACAGCTGCTTTTCCCTCCCAAACCCTCGTTTATAAAGACTTTCCCGTATTGATTTGGTTATTATGAACCTGAACTCGATTTTCCAATTAATAATAATCAAAACATGGGGGCAACATGAGAAACACTTTTTGGGGGATTTCCCTGTTATTTTTAATGGCATCAGGTCAACTGATCGCCCAGGACTCTCTGCCAGCAGATGTCCGGATTGACACTCTGTCACGCCTGCCTCCGGTAAATCCTGATGAGCTGGATGATTATGGCAAGCAAGTCTATGACAAAGTGGTAGGACTGGATAATCCCGGACCAATCTATGGTCCGGCTGCCTTTTCAGTGCATATGCCCCTGGTGGCAGATGGAATGGATCTGATCAATCAGTATCTACGCTATGAAAGCATCATTGGCCGCGCCAATATCGAAACCGCAATTCTTGTCGCGGCCCGGGAATTTGACCAGCAGTATGAATGGGCCGCCCATGAACCCCTCGCACTGGGTGAAGGCGTTCCCCAAAGCACTATTGATGTCATCAAGTATCATCGCACTACAGCAGGCCTGCCGGATGAGCCCAGCCTGATCATTCGTTATGGGCGGGAATTGCTCAGGGAACATCGACTCAGTTCTGAAACCTGGGCCGAAGCTGTGTCACTGTTCGAGCAACAGGGAGCCCTGGAGCTTTCAGCCATTATGGCCGATTACGCCATGGCAGCTATCATCCTTACGGCAATTGACCAGCATATCCCCGCTGACAGACCCGCGCGTATGCCCATCGAATGATGGCTTTCTTTTCTTGTCCTGGGCCAGCGCAGCCTGTATCATCCATGTGATACAGGCTGTATGCCACCTTTAATCCGAGAAAAACTAAAAATCTATGGAACTTGAACTCGATTCGACGGCCCCTACCCCGGTTTTCCAGCAAATCATCGACCAGATTCATTTTAAAATAAATACCGCGGAACTTAAGCCGGGTGAGAAATTACCCAGCATCCGCTCAATGGCGGCTGAGTACCAGCTTGCCACCAATACTGTGGCTAAAGCCATGCGTCAGCTTGAATTCCGCGGACTCATCGTTGCCCAGGATCGCAGTGGTTATCATGTGGCTGAGTCTGTTGCTGGCAGTGACAATGCCAGCCGCTACCAGGCTCGCGGAGTCTCTTCCGACAAAACTGAAGTACATAATGTCGTCGATCACCTTGATCATGGAATTTTCAGTAATGCCTTTTGCAAGATCACAGAAGACTACCTCACCGGCAATCCCGATCAATGTAATGTCATTCATGCCGATGGCAGTGGTACCAAATCAATCATAGGCTACCTGGCCTATAAGGAAACCGGTGATACCAGCGTATTTCATGGCATATCCCAGGACTCCATTGTGATGAATCTGGATGATTTGCTGTGCGTCGGTGTTAATGGCCGTATCCTGATTTCCAATACCGTCAATCGCAATGCCCTGAACTGCCCTGGTGAGGTAGTCGGCGCTCTCATTGAAGGTAGCGAAAAATTTCTGGCCCAGTTAAGAGATTTTGGTGTCAATATCTATAGCGGCGGTGGAGAAACAGCCGATGTCGGGGACCTGACCGGGACCATTGTGGTCGACAGTGTGGCGGTCTCTGTAATGAAGAAAAAAGACGTGATTAGCGGCGACCAGATTCAACCCGGCCTGGTAATCGTCGGCCTGTCGTCTACCGGCCAGTCCAGTTATGAGGATGTAGAGAACAGTGGTATTGGCAGCAATGGTCTGACCAGCGCGAGACATGACATGCTCAGCCATTACTACGCCGAGAACTACCCTGAATCCTTCGATGGCAATGTCTCGAAAGAACTGATGTATTGCGGTCCTTATAAACTGGAGGACCCATTACCGGATTCCAGTTTGAGTGTTGGAGAAGCGCTGCTAAGCCCGACTCGAACCTATGCCCCGGTCATTTACAAATTGCTGGATGAATATCCTGGTCTTATTCGTGGCCTGATTCATTGTTCCGGCGGCGCACAGACCAAGTGCATGAAGTTTGGTGGTAGTCCAGGACCAGACAATACCGACAAAACTCCAGATGGAAAAACAGTCAACGGCATTCATTTCATCAAGGACAACCTGTTTCCGACGCCCCCCATCTTCAAGGCAATCCAGAGTGCGTCCAAGACCCAGTGGAAGGAAATGTACAAGGTGTTTAACATGGGACACCGAATGGAAGTGTATTGCGAAGCACAGCAGGCTGAATCCGTCATTGCGGTTGCCAACAGCTTTAATATTGATGCCCGGATCATCGGGCGTACTGAAGCCAGCTCTTCCGGTAACCGGCTGTCGCTAACTCATGCCAACGAAGTATTCGAGTACCAGGGCTAATCGTTGCATGGTAAAGCCAGGCTGTTTTTCCTGCTCCCTCTTCTCTGTGTTGTTTGTTGAAACACTGTTTGTTGAAACACTATGAAAAAAGCGACTCTGAAAACCGACAAAGCCTGGAAAAATCAATGGTATGACACCAGTGCCACGCACGGACGTTTTGTGCGTCACGATTCCCTGTTCCGTAACTGGATTACCCGCGACGGCCAGCCAGGCCCAAGCGGTATCGGTGGCTTTAATGCCGAGCCCGGCCGCTATCATCTTTTTATTTCCATGGCCTGCCCCTGGGCACACAGAACGCTCCTCACGCGCAAGCTGAAAAGACTTGAGAACATGATCAGTGTTTCCAACTCCCGCTCCTACATGGGCCCGGATAGCTGGACCTTTGAACCTGAACAGGGGCGCCTTTTCCTTGCCGATGGTGAAGACAGGGACAATGACGAATATATCGAGCACCTGTTTGAGCTTTATCGTCTGGTTGATCCTGAATATGCAGACCGTGCCACGGTACCGGTACTATGGGACAAGCAGCGTCAAACTATTGTCAGCAATGAGTCTGCAGAAATCATGCGTATGTTAAATACAGAATTTAATGATTTTATCGAGGATCCTGTTGCCAGAAGCCTGGATTTGTACCCGCAGAGTCTGCGTAAAGATATCGATTCCCTGAATGACTGGATTTACCCGAATGTAAATAACGGCGTCTATCGGTCAGGCTTCGCGACTACACAGGAAGCCTACGAAGAAGCCGTGGTGCCGTTATTCGAGACCCTGGACCAGCTTGAAGCAAAACTCGCAGGCAAACGTTTTCTTTGTGGAGCCATGCTCAGCGAAGCAGATGTCAGATTATTCCCGACGCTGGTTCGTTTTGATTCAGTCTATGTAAGCCATTTCAAATGCGCCCTCAGGCGTATCAGGGATTATCCTAACCTTTGGGCCTATACTCGCGATATATACCAGATGCCCGGTGTTTCAGAAACTGTCGATATTGAATACAACAAGGCGCATTACTATGGCAGCCATGACACAGTAAACCCCACTCTTATTGTCCCCATTGGGCCAGAGCTGGACTTTATGGCGCCCCATGACCGGGAAAAACTAAGCCGCTAATTTACTGCGCATGAAATCATGTGAACTCTGGCAATCCCGGTAGCACTCCCCTACAATTCGCCAACTTTACACCCCCATAAGTTACTACTGAAGCTTATTCCTGCTGACATCTGCCGTAATGCTTAAAGACTGGCAATACAATCCCACCACCCTGATCGTCTTGTTGAAAATGGCGCTACCCATGGTCGTATCCCAGGGTGCCTTTGCCATTATGATTTTTACTGATCGCTGGTTTCTTGCTCAAATAAGCCCTACCCATATGGCCGCAGCGCTGGGTGGCGGCGTTGCCTTCTGGTTTGCGCTTTCACTTTTCAACGGTATTCTTGCCTATGCCAATGCAATGGTGGCGCAATATCTGGGTGCAGGTGAATTTCACAAATGCACACTTGTCATAAGCCAGGGCATTCTTATGTCAGTTGCCCTGATTCCGGTTTTCGTCATTATCACCTTACTGTTGCGCCCGATGTTTGCAGGTATGGGGCATGATCCGGCTCAGGTTGAACTGGAAGAAATATACTTCACTATTATGATGGCAGGCGCTGTGTTGAGCCTTATCAAGGTTTGTCTGTCATCTTTTTTCTCGGGCATTGGCCTTACCCGCGTTGTCATGATCTGTGATGTTTTTGGCATTTTGCTGAATGTGCCTCTCACCTGGGGTCTGGTATTTGGCCATCTTGGCTTGCCTGCAATGGGTATAGCGGGAGCAGCATGGGGTTCGATCATAAGCACAGCGTTTGCCATTGCTATTTACCTGGCTTATTACCTCAAGCGTGAATTTCGGGAAAAATTTTCCACGCTTAAATCCTTCATTTTTGATCGTGGTATCACACGCCGTTATTTGCGCCTGGGCTTCCCCTCCGGCATGGAAATGTTTCTGAATATCGCAGCATTCAATCTGTTTCTGCTGATGTTCCAATCTTACGGGATAACCGAAGCGGCCTCCGCCACTATTGTTTTTAACTGGGATATCCTGTCTTTCGTGCCATTGTTGGGATTGAATATTGCTGTGATGAGCCTGATCGGTCGTTTTGTGGGTGCCGGAGATATGGGCAGGACGAATGAAGTTACCAGTGCAGGGTATATTCTTGGTATTGGCTACTCCCTTTTTCTTGCGACAACATTTATTATTTTTCGCGAGCAATTTGTTGAGATGTTTATTTTTTACGAAGATCGTGCTGATGAAATTCGCAACCTGGCCCGCTTCATGATGATCGGGCTGAGCTGTTATGTTCTGTGCGAAGGCGTATTGCAGGTGGCTGCCGGAGTATTGCGGGGTGCCGGTGATACCCGCTGGATTATGCTTGCCTCAACGTCACTCCACTGGGCGATGCTGGTAGCACAGTTTTTTATCATCAAAGTCTATAATTTTGGACCCAAAGTATCCTGGATAGGCTTTGTATTGATGGTCCTGGCAATCTGTATCGTTTTTCTGGGAAGGTTATGGAGCAACAAATGGCGGCATCCTGACATATTAAAAGCGGTAATGTCGGAATAGATAATTTATCGCAGTTAACAATGCAGGCTTAGCCTGAACAAACAGCTTCCATAAATCATATCAGCAACTCTACTTACAAAAGCGGGATTCTCAGGACAACCATGACGCCCTCATCTTCTATAAGGTTGTCTGCCTCAATATAGCCTTTATGAAATTCTGCAATCATCCGCGCAATATGCAAACCCATCCCGAGATGCGGCTGTTTTTTCTTTCCTTCCGGCCGCAGGGAAACCATTGAGTCAAAAATTCTGTCCTTCATGGTGTGATCCAGGTAGGGGCCGGAATTGGCGACACTGACCACGGCCTCACCATTATCTGCGTAACAGGCTACGCGAACTGGTTTTCCGGGGACGGAAAACTCGACTGCGTTGGCTATCAGCTTGTCCATGAGTTGGGCAATATAATCGGCATTACCCATTATGCGTACCGGACTCAATGAAATCTTGCTTTCAAACTCCACGTCAGGATAAATCTGCTGATATTCCTGCACACAGGCATCTATTACTTTGCCAATGTCGGTTTTTTCCTTGTCTGACGATTGCAGTATTTGCTCCAGTCTTGATGCTTCACTCATGTTGGTAAGAATAAGGTTTAAACGTGTAATGCCTTCCTCTGCACGCTGAATATAGATCTGGGCATCCTCTTCTTTTGTGACAAGACTGAGATTTTCAAGAGAAGAACGTACCACTGTCACTGGCGTCCTCAATTCATGAGACAAACGCGATGACATATTTTCCAGATAATGGGTGTACTGACTCAGGCGATCGACAATACTCGCGAATGAGCGGGACAGGTCCCCTATTTCATCAGCGCTTCGTGACGCAGCGATGGTGTTGGTAATCCGGCCGGAATCGTCAATAATTTTTTCTGCCTGGTTTCTTAAGCCACGAATACGACTGGAAAGACTGGTGGCAAAAAGAAATAAAGCAGCCATGGTCAAGAGCAGAATTGCCAACATGGTATCAAAAAGAGTTTCAAGCGCCTGATTTCTGAACGTCCTGATGCCATTCATATTCTGATCTACGATGACAGCGCCAAGCACCTCGCCTTCAGCAACAATCGGATAGGCCGCTTCGAGAATTCGCGTAGTATTATTATCCAGGGCTCGATAACGGGTCGTCGCCTGACCTGTTAAGGCTGGCACAAGGTGATCACCGTCGACCAGGCCACCCTGATAGAGATCATCCACAAAGTCTGTTGTTGGTCGGGTAAGCACCCGGTAGTACAAGGGATGCAGGACAGTTTGTTCCAGCCAGCCAACAAAGCCGCTACGTTTCTCGCCACCTTCTTCAGACAGCAGCAATCCTGTGGCTGTCTGGATATCTCCTACGCTAAGTAAAACACGCTGGCTGCGGTCAACGACCTGAACCCGGGAATTGGTATATCCCATGCCCGCAACAATTCGGTCGATCTCGGGAGTAGGTCGTCTCAATGAACCCAGTGCGGCGGGGTTGCCAATGGCAGAAGTAGAAACAATAGCTGCTACTGAATGTGTTTCCGAATTATCAACATCGTAGACCGACAAGCCCATTTTGTTACCTATCATGTCCAGGGGAAAGCGTAACTCCATCTCATAGCCTTCAGGAATACGCTGCCAGCGCCCGCTTATGCGTGGCTCATATTCAAGTGCGGAGAAGTCGGTAATATCGCTGCCAATGCGAAAAGGATAGATCAGCTCATCGTCATAAGGCGCGATTACATAACGTTGGAAAACACCATCCCGAGTCACCAGAGAAATACGCAGAGAATCACTGCGATCAACCCTTAAGCCTTCGCGACTCCTGAAAACAATATTTTCATCGAGTACTCGCAGGTAAAGATAAAGGGCCTGGTTATGCTCACCAAGCATAAGCCTGAAGCTCAAGGGGTCGCCCTGATTTTCAATCCCGCGAAAACTGCTCAGTTGATTCTCGGGATTGGGGATAAGACTGGATTCACGGTAATGCTGTTCGTACTGCTGGTAGTCACGCCAATCCTGCAAACTGCCATCGTCCACACTCAGAGGCTGAAAAACCGGATAGACATAAAGGTCCTGATTATCCTGCGCCCTGCTGTAGGTACTTTCATTAAAAAGCTCCGGACGCTCACTCAGTGCTGTGGCCAGTGCTCTGGCGGTTCCCAGAACAGTTTGCTCCTGTCCGCGACTCAGGTACTGCTCCATTTCCAGAATATAGCTATAGCCAAGAAACGGAATCACCAGCAAAAAACTGGAAAGTAAAACCAGCTTTAAGCGGATACTGAATAAATGCCTGAGAACGCCTGCCATATGGATGCGATAGCCCTATGGGTTTGTCCAGCGATAACCCATACCGTATACGGTATCAATGCAGTCAAAATCAGCATCACTCTGGATGAATTTCTTGCGCATTCGTTTCACATGGGAAGTAATCGTACTGTTATCAACAAAAATTTTCGATTCCTGCATCAGAGCGTCGCGACTTTTTACGTGCCCGGGAAATTTGACAAGTGCGTGTAACATCCAGAATTCGGTCACCGTTAGCAGGACTGTTTGTTGCTTCCAGGTTACTGTCAACCGACTCAGGTCCATGACAAGATGCCCTCTTTCCAGCAAACTTTCAGGTGAGGTTGGCTGATCCATAGCATCCTGGCGTCGGAACAAGGCTGCAATCCTGGCAGTGAGATGAGGCAGGCTAATGTCCTTGGTCAGGTAATCATCAGCACCCATGCGCAATCCACTCACAGTATCAATATCATTGTCTCGAGCAGTAAGAAAGATAATGGGCAAGGTCAGTGACATGGAACGCAGAGATTGACACAGGATAAATCCCCCATCTATCTCCTCTTCAAGACCAATATCAATAATGGCAAGATCAGGCAGACGCATGGAAAAAGCTTCCTGGGCTTTTTTTCTATTTGGATAAGTTAATACATCGTAGCCCTGCTTGCGCAGGACATCCGCATAATTTTCCCGGATGGCTGCTTCATCCTCGACTATAGCAATGCGTTTACTCATTGGAATTATTCAATGCCTCGACTGTTTTTGCTGGAACGTATTTTTAAAATCATTCCGCCACTTTCCGGTAACAGGAATAGAAATTGTTTTTGACTATACCTGAATTCCCCGCCTGCATGCATGACTATAGTCTGTAAAGCGCGAATTGCCATAATCTTGCCATAATTAATCAGTAGACGGCCTTTTTTTGCTCCCAGAAAAGCTAGACAGTGGCCGTTAAATAGGCTTCAAGGTTAACAAAGACCGGTAACAATTTTTTAGACTAAATTTTCTGGAGCAAGGTATGAAGCAAGACAGGTCAAGCATCGGGGTTATCGGCAGTATTGTCGTAATGAGTTCATCCATATTATTGTCAACGCCTTTATTGGCAGCAGTTGATACGACTACCAGCATAAGCGATAACGAACGCACAAAACATGAAGTCACCGGCATTATCAGTGGCGCTGTTATCGGCGGTATTGTTGGAGGCCCTGCCGGGGCAATTTTAACAGCCGCATTTGGTGGCTGGGTCAGTGATAAAACCATCGCTAAAAAAGAAAACACTCTTTTAGTTGACGAGCTTACCCGGCAACAACAGGAATTGATTGCGCTCCAAGCCGACTATCGAGCATTGGAAGCACGCTATCAAATAGCCGAGCGGGAATCACAGACAATGCGTTATCGTAATGCCAGCACTAATTCGCAGAGTCTATCAAATAGTGAACAGAAGACTTTTGCTGACTGTTGTAATGACACTGAAATAGCCCTGCATTTCAAAACCAATTCAACAAGCATTGAACCTCTTTATGAAGAAAAACTGATTGAGTTTGTATCTTTGGTGAACTCGATACCAGATGCAGTTATTGGTATCACTGGCCATGCTGATCGCCGGGGAGAATCTGCGGCTAATCTGGCATTGTCCCAGCGTCGGGTGCAGGCAGTGGAGCGCCACCTGAAATCACTTGGCCTTATGGACCGATCAATGCAAACCAGTGCACTTGGTGAAAATCGTCCATTAAGTAAATCGGACTCCCTGGAAGATAACTTTTTTGATCGCCGGGTGGTCATAAAAATCACCAAATCAGGCAAGGAATTGCTGACCCAAAATAGCGAACAGGCAACTAACCGCTAAATTCAAACGCTTTGATGCGAAGGACATATATCATGACTGATTTGCAATTAATCACCGGAAACAAAAATTTCTCTCCCAGCTCGCTTCGCCCCTGGTTGTTGCTGCAGGAATTTGAGATTCCCTACACTGAAATTGCTATTGACCTTTTTAAGGATGATGCGGCTGAAAAACTTGGTATTTTCTCTCCTTCCCTCAAGGTGCCGGTACTTATCCATAATGACGTCAAGGTCTGGGATTCGCTGCCAATTTGCGAGTATATCTCTGAAACATTTCTTGAAAACCGGGGCTGGCCAAGTCATTTGAAAAAGAAGGCAGCGGCACGCTCTGTGTGCGCGGAATTACATAGCGATTTCCAACATTTTAAACGTGAATGGCCGATGAATTGTCATATGCGAGTGAAAATGAAACCTGATGAAAACCTGGAAAGGGAAATAGCAAGACTTGATGCCATTATCTACTGCTGTCGACGCAAATATGGCGATGGTGGCGACTACTTATTCGGCCATTTTTCCATCGCCGACTGTTTTCTGGCTCCCGCGGCAATTTCCCTGCGAGCCTATGGTGCGGAATTAAGTTGGAAAACCAATGAATACATAGACATGCTGCTCGACAACCCGCATCTGCAATGGTGGATTGAACAGGCGCAGAAAGAGATTGAGGCCATTCCACTGGATAAAACCGGTTAATACCAACAGAACCTTGAGTAGCGAGAGCTTGGGCCGGGACTTAAAATCCCGGCCTTTTTTTTATTGATGAGCCTTTATGGTAAAGCTCTCCCCTTTGCTATTCCACAGACTGGGCTTTTCTATAGGGGTCAAAACCTGACTTACGCGCAGCTCGGGTTTAAGCAGTTCATTAAACGCTTCTACCTGGTGGAACGATGGGGCAAGCCATTGATTAATGAGAGCTGTATCCGTTAAAGGCAGCATTAACGGCATCGATTTGGGGTGAATTTCTGCCCACTCAGGCAAAGGGGGCAAGGTGATAATAGAGGCGCTGTGAATGATTTCACCGGTGGTTTTATGAATGGTTTCCCGATGCAGGCCGCCAAAGGCAATAGCCTGATTCTCCAGTTCAATCTTGTGATAGGTCTTTTTGTCCCCCTTGCCTTCTATAAACGCTGTTGCTGGAATTATGCAACGTGACTCACGAAAGGGTTCATAGGCGATAGCACGAGGACTGTCCAGTTTATCTGAACGGGAATTGAAAGAGGCATATTTGTAGTTGGGCTTGCCTGTTTCCGGATCAATGAGCAACCACCATATTGCCTGGATAACAACATTTCTGTCCTTTTCACGCCGAATGATGGAGATTCGGCTACCTGGGGCCTTATCTCTGGAAAAAAGAATTTCAGCTTCATCCACATCAAGTTTTTCCAGCAGTTTGCTGGATTTCCTGTTTTTTAAAATCTGGAATCGGCCACACATATGCCAAGTGTAATTTCATTTTCCCTGGCACACCATAGAAGTCCGGTCAGCCCCATTACCGAAGCCCGGCGATTGCCATGGGAAAAAACATGTAAAGAGTAGCAAATTGCCATACGGGCTTTTATACTCAGCAGTTGTTTCGCAACAAAAGACCCGTCTTATAAGTGTCTTGAAGCAGCTACATGGCTAGTAAACGCAGGCAGCAGTTCACACAAATTGTCATTAACAATAATTTTAAAATGACATTGGCAATGCCTGAACCATTATTAATAAATATATAAGAATCCATTTGGGAAATTCAGGAGGGGAAGTGAAATTACCATCCATTCAACTATTCACGCTATTGAGAATAACCTGCGTAGCAGGAACAATAACACTGTCGGGTTTATCCCACGCAGCATCACCCGATATTCCTGACCTTGATGGTCTATGGTCCTTTGGTCAGTGCCCCGGGGGTGGGTTTTTGAGCTGCATGACCCTTGAAGAAAACGATCCCAAGCTCACTGACAGGGCCAAAGCCTACCAGGCAGCCATAGATGAAATAGCGCAACCCAAATATGACTGCGCCCCTATGCCTATTCCTCACATGTATACCGATCCCTACAATTATCGATTGGAACAACTTGATGATCGTGTACGTATTTATTATGGCAAGGATGATGTGGTTCGAACCATCTGGCTTGAAGGTCATGGACATCCTGAACCAGCAATCAATGAGTTTCTCTATTTTGGCCATGCTGTAGGCAAATATGAAGACGGGGCACTGGTTGTTACAACCAGCAAGTTCACCTTTGATCCACAGGGTCTGAATGCTGATTTTCGTATTCCCTCTTCCACTCAAAAACAGGTCACCGAACGATTTTCCCGAGACGGCGATGATCTTATTCTTGAAGTCAGCACCTCCGACCCCTTCTTCCTGAAACAGCCCTGGACATTTCAGGTGCGATCCGCGCCCGTGACGGATATGGGAGATGCCTGGACTTGCGAGCTTGACGGAGCCAGACGCAGTCTACGCTTCGAAGTATCAAAATACCCCGAAGATCCTGAAATTGAACGCATCAAGTACTAAATATTCCTGGAGAAAATAATCATGAATTTAAACAAGAGATTTTTTTTAATACTGCTGGCCTGGACCTGCATGGCAGGCCAGGTCTCTGCCCATCATAGTACCCGGGGTATCTACCATGATGACCAGGTGCTTGAACTGAAAGGAACAGTCAAGGAGTGGGCCTTTGTGAACCCCCACCCCTACCTGACGCTTGAGGCGGCCGATGAAAATGGCGTGCTCAGAAACTGGGATGTCAGTTATGGCGGGGCCGCAGTTGTCCATTTGCAGCGCCAGGGTTATAGCGCTGATACATTCAAGCCTGGCGAGACCATCATCGTCCATGGCAATCCGGCCCGCAAAGCCGGCGTGTATGGAATTTTGATAGAAGGCGGTGGCAATCACCCGACCCGTGAAGATGGCACGCCTGTAGTTGCTGGTGGGTCTATGTTTTAAAGACCCAGGTTTTAAAGACCCAGGTTTAAAGAGAAAGGTTTGATCACATAAACGGTGGTAAAGATTATCACCAACCATCAAAAAACCCGGCAATAGCCGGGTTTTTTATTTTGGCGGTGAGGGAGGGATTCGAACCCTCGAACGGTTTAACCCGTTACACGCTTTCCAAGCGTGCTCCATCGGCCTCTCGGACACCTCACCAGATACTTTTTTAAAATCCAGATATCTCTGGAATTTGAAAGGAACGCACTCTATAGGAAGCGCTCTCCAAACTCAAGAATGAATTCGGAAAAACCTGTTAGCCCCAGGTGCTGACATAATCTTCAATTTTATTTTCCGGCACCGGTCGGTCCGCAAATGTCGGTGTGCCAACGTAGAGAAAACCCACAATTTCATCGCTTGCAGCAAAGCCCAGCGCTTCTTTCACCGCGCCGCTAAAGGCCGCTTTGCCTGTGCGCCAGATCGATGAATACCCCAAAGCATGAATAGCTACAGACATATTCTGGACTGCTGCAGCGGTAGCGCATACCTGTTCAATATTGGGGACTTTGGGGTGTTCCTTGAACCGGGTGACAGCCACAATAATCAGAGGAGCACGCAAGGGTGAATTGAGCATCTTTTCCTCTTCCTGGTCATTTTCCGGTTCCAGGTTGGCAGCAAACACCTGCCCAAGCTTTTCCCTCCCTTCCCCGCTGATCAAAAGAAAATGCCAGGGTCTCAACATGCCATGATCGGGTGCGCGTAATCCTGCTTTCAGGATTTCCTGCAGTTCATCCTGCGAAGGAGCCGGCTCTACCAATCGTGGCGATGCTGTTCTGTTTTGTAATGCGTCTAGAGCGTCCAAAATAGTACCTGTCTGTCTTTGAGTAAAAGTAATGCCTGAGAATTACTGTCTTGTATAGCGGGGAAAAGCCTGATAATTCAACCCCGACTCTGTCGTTCTGACCGGATTGATATCCAGACCACCGCGGCGTAGAAAGTTTGCTTCTACGGTAAGTGACTGCGGCTTGTACGCGGCCATCAAGTCACAAAAAATTCGTTCAACACAGTTTTCATGATAATCATTGTGCTGGCGATAGGAAACCAGATATTTCAGCAATGCTTCATGAGAAAATTTCCTGCCCTGGTAACAGATGGTGACCGTTGCCCAGTCCGGCTGATTGGTGATTGGGCAATTTGAGCGGAACAAATTGCTGAAAAGCACCTCATCAGTCACTTCTTCAAACAGAGTGTCATCTTCCACCAGCAGAAGTGCCTTGTTTGCCTCAAATTCATCCACACAGATATCCAGTTCATCCAGACAAATTCCTGCAGGCAAATCCGGCATGATAATGTCCGAAGGCAATTGCAGGGAAACCTCAACGTTACTGCCTGAAGCGGCGGAAAGATCGGTATGAATGGTTTCTGCCAACTGGTTCAGGGAATCAAATTTAGTCTGATTGAGAGAATTTAAATACAGCTTGAGTGATTTTGATTCCACCAGGTTTGGCGATGTAATCGCAAAAATAAAACGCCCAATAAAAATCTGGGGCTTCCCTTTGTGGTTCAGACAGGATATCTCGTAGGCATTCCAGACATCAGCCCCCCTGAATGGAAGCTCATCATCTTTCAGGCCAAGCGAGTCTCGGTTTTCCTGCCTTGGAATGCTGACCAGGAGTTCAGGCTGGTAATGTTGTGGATAGACAGTTGGCCTGCCCAGTGGATTGTCTGTCATCGGATGTTTTCGACCTGTCAGTGCCTTAAGCCCTTGCCCCTGTGCAACAAAAACAGGGCAAACAGGAAAAGAGAAACGGTAAATATAACCAGCATCAGGAAAGCAAACACGACGTTAACATCAGACACCCCGAGAATGCCGTACCTAAACGCATTAACCATGTAGAAAATAGGATTGATCTGGGAAACAAGACGCCAGAAATCTGGCAGCAAATCCACTGAATAAAACACCCCGCCCAGGTAGATAAGTGGCGTTAATATGAAAGTGGGAATAATAGTAATGTCATCAAATTTGTTTGCATAAATGGCATTGATAAAACCACCCAGGGAAAACACGATGGAGGACATCAATACCACCAGCAAGGTGATAGCAATATTGTGCATGTGCAGGCCAGTGAAAAACAGTGACATGATCGTTGCAATTACACCGATAGCCAGGCCACGTGTAACACCGCCAATCACAAAGCCTGACAGGATGACATAATTGGGCACCGGAGAAACCAGCAATTCTTCAATACTGCGCTGGTATTTCTGACTAAAAAATGAGGAAACGACATTGGCATAGGAGTTATTGATAACCGCCATCATGATTAGGCCCGGCACAATAAATTCCATATAGGTGAAACCATTCATCTGCCCTATTCTGCTACCTATAAGGTTACCGAAAATAACAAAATACAAAGAGATGGTAATGACTGGTGGCACCAGGGTCTGAACCCAGATACGCAAAAAGCGACGAACTTCTTTCCAGACAATGGTCTTGAACGCGGTGAGCTTATAGTTCAGCGGCAATGAATGCATCAGAGTGTTTGCTCCGGCTTTTTAAGTAAAGAAACAAAAAGTTGCTCCAGACGATTGGACTTATTACGCATGCTTTTCACCTGTATGCTCAATCCCTGCAGTTTGTTGAACACATCATTAAGGTCCTGATGACTTTCCAGTGCCACCTCCAGAATAGCGGGATCTACCAACTGGCAGTTATAGCCGTCCAGTACCGGGGCCTGGGTTAATTCTTCGCGTAAATCCAGCAGAAAATATTCCTGGTGCAATTTTCTGAGCAACGTCTTCATACTGGTATTTTCTACAATCACTCCGGCATCGATCATGGCGATATTCCGGCACAGGGTTTCTGCTTCTTCCAGATAATGGGTGGTTAGGATAATGGTTGTCCCGCCCCTGTTTATTTCCTGTAAAAACTCCCAGGTGGACCGCCTGAGTTCGATATCCACGCCAGCGGTAGGCTCATCCAGTAGTAATAATCTTGGTTCATGGACAAGTGCCCGGGCAATAAGCAATCGACGCTTCATCCCGCCTGACAGGTTCCGTGCCTGCTGATCATGCTTGTCCCACAAACCAAGCTGCTTCAGGTATTTTTCCGCTCTTTCCTTGGCCAGTTTGACTGGAAGTCCGTAATACCCCCCCTGAGTAACAACAATATCGAATACCTTTTCGAAATGATTGAAGTTTACTTCCTGGGGAACGACACCCAGATCAAGCTTTGTTTCATAACTATTGGTATCTACGTTTTTGCCAAAAACCTGCACAGAACCTGAGGTTTTCCTTACCAGAGTCGAAAGCACGCCAATGGTGGTGGATTTCCCTGCCCCATTCGCGCCAAGCAATGCAAAAAAGTCACCCTCGGCAACATCCAGGCTGATGCCCTTGAGTGCTTCGAATCCATTATCATAGGTCTTGTAGAGGTCTTTAATCGATATCGCAGGTGTCATTCTAAAACTACGGAAGAATTGGTGAAGTGGGACCGGCATTATACAAAAAAAACACATGGCAAGCCCCTCCTTCTTTCACTAAAAAAGGGTTTTACGCATTTGAGTCGTTTGCCTGCTCAATTGGCTACTCAATTGCCTGCGCAATTATCTGAAATAAAAGCTTCCGGAAGCTGACACCTCCCTGTGTCGTTATACAATGTAGTCCAGATTTTCAATTAATGTGAACAATAATAGATTTTTGCTTTCTCGACCCTAACACTGCGCCTTGCTAGAATTGATACAATTTCCATCCAGATAATTCCGGTATGACTACATTGCTGCTAATACTGTCTTCTATTGTCCTAACTGCCGCTATCATCTGGTGCCTGCATAAATACCAAATACGAAAAACCCTCGAAATTGCTGAGTCCAGTAATCCCTTGAGTCCTCTGGATGTTGATACCCGCGCTCCTGCCACTCAGCATAGACAGGCAGTTAACGTAATGCCCGAAATTGGCCAGGCAAGCCAACAAAAGCGTTCCTGGGCTGATGAAATAAAATCGCTAAGGGACTCCGGCTATTTCAATGAAGCGCTGGCGCTCAGTAAACGGCAATATCCCAAGATGCTGGCTTTTCGCCAGAGCCTCATTACCCTGAGGGCACGGCTTAAGCAGGAACCTGCGCAATCTGAAGAGTCTCTCAAGGATTTATACCAGACGGCAGTGCTGGGCGATCTGGCCAGGGTAAGCAACAAAGGCGACAAAACCATTGCCGATATCGAATCACTTGCTGACAGACTGGAAGAGCCCCAGATTATCTGGAACACGCTAGGCTACCGTAACCTGGAGCTGCTGACCAAAACAGACTGTAAATTACTGGTACAGCACTGGGGTGAACCCCTGCATCACGATAATATTAATAATATTTTTTAACCAGCTGCCTTTTCAAACACTGCAACCGGATAAAGTTTTTATCAGCCAACAAGCCATATGGAACAGGAATCCCCAAGATGTTGAAAGAATCCCAGGCCCAGATCATGCTTGAACTCCAGGCAAACATGAATGCCAGGGTCAACCCGCAATGGGTTGATGCTGCCTATCCCTATCTTAGAGCCGTGGTCGTGGAAGGCGCGGAAGCCATTGAACATCATGGCTGGAAATGGTGGAAAAAGCAGGAATGTGATCTGGAGCAGCTTCAGATGGAACTGGTGGATATCTGGCATTTTATGCTCTCCCACCTGCTTTTGGAGCACGCCGGGGACCAGCAAACATCACGGGCGGCCCTGCTCGCTTTAATGGCGGAAGGAAATACGCTCCATTTTGACAATAAAGCCTTCAATATCAAAGAGTTGGATACTTTGCAGAAACTGGAACTCTGTATTGGACTGGCTACCGCCGGCAGGATAAGCGTGGCCCTGTTCGAAGCCCTGCTCGCAGACTGCAAAATGGACTGGAACAACCTGTTTTGCCAGTACGTGGGCAAAAATGTACTTAACTTTTTCCGCCAGGACCACGGCTATAAGGAAGGCACTTACAACAAGACCTGGCATGGCCGCGAAGATAATGAACATCTTGTTGAGGTAATGTCAGACCTTGATTCAGACCATGAAGATTTCAAACATTTGCTGTATGAATCCCTTAAAGACCGCTATCAGGGAACTTCCTGATATAGCCAGTCCCCTGGTACAAACCACGGAATTATTCAGATTGGCTGGAATTCGGTGAGTAAGTGCTAAAACAATGGATGCCCAGGAAAGCTACTGGAAAGGTAAGAGATAGGTGATGTAGAAGCCCCGGGAGACATCCCGGGATTTAGTAAGTACAGATAAGATCCGCAGTACAGCTATAAAAAGCTAAAAAAGGACCAGAAACCTTAAAATTCTGACCCCGCTGGCTCCAATTCCCCCTCATGGATAGAAAAATCAAGGAGTTCATCCCCCGAGGAGGCAGCCTGTGAAGGGATATTTCTTTGCATCAGGCATAAATGCGCCATCAGCTCTTCCAGATTCGTTTCCTGGTTGATTTCCAAAGTAACCTTCACTGCAGGTGTATGATTGTTCATAGCCTTGTTAACTCCTTTAAATCCTTTTGCAGGGTCCCTAAAACATCGGGTTTTAAATTGCCACTGGCATTAACCCCGGATGATTGCCAAATTTCCTGCAACACTGGTATTTCACTAGTTCCAATTCAGCCCTGTTTGGGCTGAAATCACTCAAAAGCAAACTTCATTTCTCTTCAGTGATAAAACAGAAATATCAGCGCACTAAAGACCCGTCAAATGAAAGTTCTCAAAAATGAGAATTTCTTTTTTGCAAACAGCAAAAACGTTAATATAACGAGCGTTGCAATAATGAAATCCCCAAAAATATATTTTTAATCAACAAGTTACGCCGGCCCACCCAAGAAGGAGTCTTAAGAAATGGTTATAAACGGAAAGTCTAAAATTGCTGGTATTGGTATTTCATTACCGCCGCAAATTGTTACTTCACAAAGTTTAATGGAGGAAATTCAGTCTGATGTGCGATTTGGTATACCGACTAACTGGGTTGAGAAACGTATAGGTATTGAAGAGAGAAGAGTAGCCGTTGAAGGCACTATGCCATCAGACTTAGCAACAGAAGCTGCAATCAATGCTTTGGAAGATGCAGGGATTAATGCAGAACATATTTCTATGGTTATTTACTGTGGTATAGAAAAAGACTTTATGGAACCTGGTACAGCACACATAGTTCAAAGAAACCTGGGCTCAAGGGGCGTATGCATGGATGTAAGCAATGCATGCCAAGGCATAATTTCTGGTATTTCAGTTGCTGACGCTATGATTGCATCGGGAGCAATAGATAGCGCGCTTGTCTGTTCTGGAGAGTTAGCAAGCAAGTCGGTAAAACACTTTCTCCAGAATATTAAAGAAAAACCTGCAGAGTACTTAAGAGATAGACTTGGTGTAATGACTGTGGGTGACGCGGGAAGCGCTGTAGTGCTTACAAGAAAAAAAGATGATTCAGGTATAAAAAACCTCCTTTTTGATTCCCGAGGTGAATATGCAGAATATTGTTACTACCGATATTTAGATAATGGTGATGTTGAGGGACAGATGTTGATGAAAGGCATTACCGATGCAATCAACGAGATACATCTAGGAATGATTTCAAACTGCTATCATTATTTAGATTGGACACCTGCTGATGTCGATACTTTAGTTTGCCATCAAGTCGGGAAAAAATCCGTATCAGCTTTGTGTAATATAGCGGAAGTTTCAGAATCTAAGGTACCCATCACATATAGAAAGTATGGTAATACCGCCACTTGCACTATTCCCATAGGCTTACATATTGCAAAGCCTAAAAATGGTGATAGAATTTTGCTAATGGGAGGTGGTAGTGGATTATCCAGCTTCCAAGGTGGTATTGAATGGTAATAATAAAACAAAGGGAATTTGAGAAATGACACAGAATATTTGGTTTGCACTTCCGTCTTTAACTGCATTGATTATCCAATTCTGGATAATTTTAAAAACTAATCAACGCTCTCTGCTAAAAGAATCCAAACCAATAGGGTTCTTATTTTTTGCAATTTTTATCATTAGTGGAATTGAATTTTCCACTTACACAAATTTAGCTTCACCCAGTTTGTTTCTTATGAAGTTATATTA